>CALAME010000020.1 GCA_937925675.1 uncultured Paenibacillaceae bacterium
CGGATCTCCTTCTCCCCCTTCCACAGCAGGGAAATTGAAAATATCCAGTTTTTCTTCAAATTCCGGTGCCTCGTCCCGCACATTACTGATAAATCCGCTCGTCATCAGCATCATCGCCGCTTTTCCGGAATACAACAACGCGCGCGCCTGACCGGTATCATAGTTCAGACCGTTGAATCCTTCCGGGAAAGCATTGCGCTGAACCAGTTCCTGGATCATTTCTCCAGCGCGAACGTAAGCCGGATCATCAAATCCGCGCCCGGTACGGGCAAAAGCGCTATCAAACAATTCGTGACCCGCAATCCGGTCTGCAAAGTAAATCAGGTACAACGCTCCGGGCCATTTTGTCTGGTTGGCCAATGCAAACGGAATGATACCGTTTTCATTGAGTGTATCGACAATCTCCAGAAGCTCGCTGTACGTCTCTGGCGGTGTGAGGTTGTACTGTTCAAAAATTTCTTTGTTATAAAAGACCGGAGCAATTCCGAGTGTCATGGGAACACCGTAGATCCTGTCGTCAAACGTCGTCGCACTCAACGCAGCCCCCACATATTGGGACGGATCAATTTTTTCGGTAAGATCCAGCACTTGCCCTGCATCGGCAAATTGTTTCAGCCAACCTCCACCCCAGGAGTGGAACACATCGGGCGGATTACCTGCACCCATCGCAACGACCAGGTTCGTTTTGTACGGATCGTTTTCATGTTGCACAAATTCCACTTCGACTTGATGTTCTTCCTCAAAACGCTTGATTGCCTGTTCCAATGCATTTTTCTGCTCTCCGACTTCAATATGCCATACAGTCAATTTGGGCACTTCTGTCGGATCGCTCGCACCGTTTTCGTCTTGTCCTGTTTCTGCAGGAGTATCTGCTGGTTGCTGGGAACCGCTTCCACTTCCTGCTTCCCCCCCTGTACCCCCTCCGATACATGCTGCAGTCAACACTACCAGCATCAACAAAGCCACCAATGTCCAAATTTTTCTCTTCATCCTTTGTTCCTCCTTCTGGTTGGTTCCCCTGAATGTACGCGCGTTCATCCAAAGGATAAAAAAAATGTTAATGCATACGCTTACATTTGTAAATTTATTATACGTGCTTGCCTCGATTTTTGTCATCCAATTTATAGCTAAATCGAATGGAAAAAAAGACTCAAAAAAGGACGTATCCATACGAATTCCGTTTATCGGTCACAAAATCGTATGGAACGTCCTGGTCACCATGATTTATTTTTTCTGTTCTTTCTGCCGGTTCAGGCGTAAAAAAGCGAGAATGGCCCCGATCACCATCACAACATAAGCCACATTTTCCGCAGACTGTTCGGACATGCCAAACAATGTGCCGATCAAGATCGTCAAATTGTAGCAAAAAAAGGCGACAAGCAAAATCAAAATCGGTCGCATAAAATTATAATTTCTCATCGCAGTTCCCCTATTCTGATTTTCCAGTTTTCAGTCAAGAAGAAGTTGGATTAAAGGTTGCATGGCCTCCTGATTGCGCTTCAGAAGTTGCGGACGGTCCATAGGCAGACGTCCACGCCGGTAATCTTCATACAGATCGCGCTCATCCGCTAGCGGCAATGTACAAAGAGGTGGCCATGGCAATGCGTTTAGCCAATCTCGTCCCCTTTTTCCATCCAGGACCCGGTTAGCCACGAAGTGAACTTTTTTGCCGGCCCGCCGCCATTCTGCCGCGTGCGCCACCTGTTGACGCGCCTGAATTCCGTTGAATTTGCCCGGATGGGCATCCGCCACCCACAACAGCAGCTCGGCCTGCCGGCACAGTTCTCTCACCCCGGGCAAGTCCCAGCCATGAGAAAGGTCGACCAGTATGAGCGGAGAAGAAAGCGCCTCCAACCAACGGTACACGTCCGCGGCACGCTCGAAAGATTCCAGACGATCTGGATGAAGCGGATACCAAATTGTCTTTCCGTCGCGCCACATTTTGGGCGGAGGTTCCGACGCTACGCTATCCATTTTAAGCTGCTCCTGTACAAACCGATACCGGTCCGGACATTGTCGTTCGCCATCAAGCCAATGAAAAAGCTCGGGGGAAAGTCCCGGGTATTCGGCAACAGCATGTTCAACTCCAAGCTTGTTCAGCACTCGCGCCAATGCGACGGCCGTAAAACTTGCACCTGCGCCGGGAAACAAACTGCCGATGATCACAATTTGCGAACGTCGATCCGGATGGGAAGCCGACACTTCATCCCACATCTGATTTTTAGCACGTTGCGATAAATATCGGGAAGCGGCTGAAGCTGCGTGACTGACGTGAGGCAGTTCATTGAAGACCGCGATCAGATCCTGTTCCAGTGCTACAGCACTTTGGTAGCGATCCTCCGGTGTTTTCGCCAACAGCTTCTCGATCACTGCGACCAACCTGGGCGGAGTATCGGATGCAAGGCGCGTTAGCGGCAGCGGTGCGCTCTGGACATAATGGCCGCCGCTTAGCAAATAATACAGCATCGCTCCAAGACTGTACAAGTCGGTTCGTTCATCGGTCTGACGCCCTTCCAGTTGCTCCGGCGCAGCAAACGCTGCTGTTCCAAGTGGCAAAGTATCTGCTTCCTGCGATCTTTTATAATGGCGGGCGATCCCAAAATCGATCAAATACACTTGGCCGTGCTTGTCCAGCATCACGTTGGATGGTTTTAAGTCCCGGTAAATAATCGGCGGTGACAAACCATGCAAATATTGAAAACAGCGGCACAGTTCGATCGCGATGCGCACCGCCTGCTCGACAGACATGCGGTGTTGGTGGACGGCAAACCTTTCGGAAAGCGTCTCGCCATCGATATAATCCGTGACCAGATAGCCGATGCCGTTAGCGTCGGGAGGAAAATAATCGACGATGCGGGGAAGGCAGCGGTGATGAAGTCGAGTCAACATTTCGGCCTCACGGATCAGCTGTTCACCTGCAAGCGGCTCTGCCCGCACTTCCTTGACCGCCCACCGTTTTCCCGGCAGTTTCAGATCTTCCGCTTCGTAAACAACGCCGTAACCTCCGCTTCCGCTCAATGCGCGGATGCGGTATCGATTGCCCAGCACATCTCCTGGGCTTAAACCGCGTGATGTATACCGCACCTTCATTCAACCTCCCGCCAACATTCCCTGAAAGGGCGCAACCTTACACCATGGTCTTTCCCTGATTATACCATTACTTGAATCGTTGCACGATATGCAAGATGAGGGACAGCACAACACTGATGATGATGCAGGTGACGATCGGAAAGTAGAAACGAAAATTTTCCTTTTCCACCACAATGTCCCCCGGCAAACGTCCCAAGTTGAGAAAGCGTCCCCCTACCTGCCAGATCAGACCGATGACGATTAACGCAATCCCGCCATAAATCAACAATTTCGCGATCGGATTCATCCCCGTTAAACCTCCTCGTTACGACTTTAACCCATTGTTCAAAAAGTACATTTTTATCCTTTCCCTTTTACGCAAAAAGCAGTATACTATAAAAGGTTAAATCGTACATATATAGGAGTGGGGAGCCGGGGTATGACACAAAACGATATGTTAGGACGCAGAAATACGATTTTAAAGAAAAGCATCGCTCAAATGATTCTAAAAGAATATGGCGGCCGCACGATCCATCCCTTGGAACATATGATGAAAAAACGCATGATCCGCGAGCTGTTCTCCAACTACATCCACATGAAATAACATTCATGACATGGCGCCAAGCCTATTTAATCCATTCGCCCTTTGGATCTAGTGAGTAAGGGGCGATTTTTTATTGTTTTATTATCGCTCCGTGCGCCCCAGCACACGTACCCAGGGCCGCCCTTCAAACCAGTCCACTTCCACATCCACCTGATAGGCTGCTCGGATACGATCGCTCGTCAACACTTCTTCTTTTTTCCCTGCCGCCACCACTCTTCCTTCATGGATCAAGAGCACATGCGTAAACACCGGTACAATTTCCTCGATATGATGCGTGACATAAATCATCTGAATCCCTTTGTCACGAAATAGAGGCAAATCGCTGAGCAAATTTTCCCGCTCGTACAAATCAAGCCCGGCACAGGCTTCGTCCATGATCAAAAGCGACGGCGATGTCATTAACGATCGAGCCAGCAGCACTTTTTTGCGTTCTCCTTGTGAGAGCAAACCGAGCGGCTGGTCCTTCAGATGGGCAAGGCGCACCTGTTCAAGCATATGAACAGCCTTTTCTTTCAATTGCGGAGGGACAGGTTCGTAAAAGCGAAGAAATCCGTATTCTCCGGTCGCCACCACTTCCCACGCCGGATCCCGAAGCGAAAGTTTTTCCAGCAGCGTCTGGCTGATATACCCGATGGAACGGCGCACTTCACGCACGTCAACTTGTCCATACGTATTCCCGAGCACGCGCACCGTTCCTTTTGTCGGGAACAAATATCCGTTCATCATTTCCAAAATCGTCGATTTGCCGGAGCCGTTTTTACCGAGAATCACCCAATGCTCTCCGGTCTCCATCTTTAAATTCACTTGATCCAAAATCGTTCGTCCATCCCGCACAAAGCTGACATTGTCAAATTCGATCATGTAGTCATTCAAGCTCCTTTCTCGATGCCTGCCTCAATGATTACCAGAATTAAACATGCGATCTCAAGATGACGCTATCTCATTCATTGTAATATATTTTAGCGCTGTTGCAACCAGGATTAAAAAGCTTGTAGATCCAGTGAACCTAACTCATCGCTTCCTTTGCGATCTGATCGACAATTTTTCCGTCTTGCATGTAATAGATGACATCACACAACAATTCAATATCCTTTTCATCATGGGAAGCGATCAGCATCGTCACTCCACTGCGTTTGTATTCCAACAATAATTGTCGGATTTGAACCAAACTGTCCCTGTCAATACCCCGCGTCGGCTCATCGAGAATCAGGAGCTGAGGTTGTTCCATGATGGCTTGTGCAATGGCCAGCTTTTGCCTCATCCCTAACGAATATTCTCTCACTTTCCTCGGATCTTCAGGATCCAGGCCGACCTTCAACATCGCCTGTTTGATCTCGGTATCCCCAATTTTTTTCCTGATCAGAGACAAAAACTTGAGGTTTTCAAATCCCGTTTCTCCCGGGAGAAAGCCTGGATTTTCAATAATGATCCCCATGTCTTTAAAAGGGTTGAACACCTGTCCTTGCGTCGGTTTGACAAATCCGATAATCGTTCGAAACAGCATCGTTTTGCCAGAACCGTTCGGACCCACAAATCCGTAACATTTTCCCCTCGGCAATTCCAGATGGATCTGGTCAAGGACGCAGTTTCTTTTTATCTTTTTGGAAACATTTTGGACTCGAATCATATCAATCATCACCACTCAAATATAAGTCACATTTTTGTAAAGCAATCACCAAAAAGCATATTGTAGCCAATACATAACCCACTATCACGAATAGATTGGTATAGAACGGATTTCCCTGATTGGAAAACAGATCGGTCGTCGCTACAGTAAAGGAAAAGAATCGCGAATGAGAGGAAAACAGATTACCGATCAATAAATGGATCAGTACAATGGCTCCAGCAAGCTTGATCGACCGCATTAAAAGGGCTCCGATATAGGCTGCGTTAATCATAAATATGAGTGACAAATTATAAAACACGACTACAGGCCACCATCCCGAATAAGGAGGCGGAAACCCGAATAACGTGAGCATGAACATACTGCAAACAAAGGACAAGAAAACATAGATCAAAACAAGCATAAAATGGATAAAAATGCGATAAAAGGCAATCTCTTTCCGACTCATCCGACTGGTGACGAATATCCCTTCATCCGTCAAATCATATTCAAAACTTTTCATGGTCAGCAGCAAAATCACAAGAAGCGATAGCAAATAACCCAAACCAGAATATATCCCATTTTCCCAATTCAAGCCATATCGGTTAGCCAAAAACAGTTCTGTGTCTTTCGTGCCGATGAACAGGCAAACATAAAAATCGGACAAAATAAACGCGGACAAAAGTGAGATCAAGTTTTGGATACGAAGTTCCCTTTTGCATAAATATTTAAGCACTTCGATTCTCCCTATAAAATAAATCTCTCTTTTCTAAAACATAAAAGATCAACAAAGAAATCGATATGATCCATCCAACGTAGATGACGAAAATCATCATACCGTGACCCACTGTGTGACTATGATCAGCAGGCAATCCGATAAAATAAAAGGAGGTTCCCCAACCGCTTCCAAGTAGCCATACGAAAACAAAATTGAAAACGATCGTCATGAACAAAGCCCAAATTTGATGATCCGTTAGCAACCTAAGCCATAAAAAGAGAAATCCGAAAAAGACCAAAACTGCAATGCTTTTAAAGGTCGCCAATATCCCGATCAACCATTCGCCAGTTACAGTGGTCGCCAACATTGGAGTTCCCCGCATCACGTTTCCATACAGCCATGTGAAAACGACAATGAATAAGACATACACTGCCGCATAGGTAATCACGATGGCCATCTTGTTCAAAACCCACCATTGCAGACGTTTCATCCGAATAACGATGTATTTTTCCAATTCGTTTTCCATCACAACGGTGGACAAACCCCAAACAAATAAAGGAACAAACACATGATGAAACATGAATGGAACCTGTAACAGATGTAACCATACATGATAAAACGAATATTCCGGGTGTTGACGAGAGAGATCTAAACTGAAAACAAAAACAGCCAGGTTTAAAATCGTAAGGATAATCATTGTATTTTTTCCAAATGCTTTTTTGCGCAATGTCGCTGTATATAGTGCAAACATTAAATCAACTCTCTTTTGTCCTTGTAATACATCGACAAGATAAGAAAACATATGACCCCGATCACGATCCCCCAGCCGATGAGCATGTCCAATATGGCTAGATGAGAAGATTGGGTAACGGGCATACCAGCTCTCGCGATCGTAAACGGTGCTAAAAAGGTGATCGGATAAATATACAAGAGCGCGTTGGATACGTAAGGACCAAACAGAGTATAAAGCGGTTTTTGCAAAATTGATAAAATGACTGTAAGCCCTATGTAATATAAAAAAGGCCCCATAGAGATGAAATATCTCTTTTTGAACAAATGGGAAAATCCGATTCCCAATAACGTGAATGCTCCGCCAGCGATTGACATATTCGCGGAAATCCACACCATAAACATCCACGGATTTCGACGAAACAGCTCCGCCCAATAACCGGATAGCAAGGCATTACCACCATCAAATGGGGTCGAACCATACCAACCGATCGCAGCCAACAAAGAAATCCAAAA
Organism: uncultured Paenibacillaceae bacterium; assembly: GCA_937925675.1. Classification (GTDB taxonomy): domain Bacteria; phylum Bacillota; class Bacilli; order Paenibacillales; family CALAME01; genus CALAME01. The sequence continues at coordinate 7,240 of CALAME010000020.1, forward strand.
CGATCCGAACACAAGAATAAAACCGATCGCAAAACCTGAGACAAGTTCCAACATGTAATAACGGAGCAATCCTGCCCGGGAAACGAGGTAATAAAGATAACCGCTCGTTTTTTTATCAAAATAGGAAGAACTGTAGGCCATACCGACAATCAGCGGGATCGCGGTTGTATATATGGTAATCAACATTAAATTATAAATCATGGCATTAAAACCGCTCACTTCGATCGGGCTATCCAAACCGTATAAAAAAATACCGATCAGATTGGCCAATGTTAATAGAACAAACCCCACCCAAAACTTGATTCCTTTCATCTGCATGATCAAATTTTTTACTAGCATGGTTTAGTTCCTCACTTGTTCATAATAGGCAAGCCGAAGAAGTAGCTGGTTATTTCATCCATTTCATACAGTTATACGCACCTCCTTGGTAAAAGTTTTAAAATCATAAGCAAATAAAAAAGGATCAGCGATCTAGCGATTGCCGATCCTGCTGACCCTTACGGGGCTAAGAACTTTTCACTTTGCGAATCCACTCCAGCGTTTGAATCGGTACAGGATGGTTGAACAGTTTGACATCATCCGGTTTGTGCATATAAAGAATTTGATACATCTGTTGTCTGGCGAGCGGGTCCGAACTGTGCAAATAGATTTCTTTGGCATATAAATGGCGGACAACCATTTGCTTGACCAAATCAGTGCCATTCGGCTCATTCCAGCCAAGATCATGATCGAGCGACAACACATGCACATCGCTCTCCATCAGCAGCAACAGACACTCCTCCATGCTGCGGGCGAGTACAAAACCTGCCGGGCATGGTCTCATATCATCCACATACACATGTATCATCATCATTTCCCTCCTTTCGCCGCTAACTTTCCTCGCCGACACCTTCGCTGGAATGATGATCGTCCGCTGTAAGACGCATCACCTCCTTCATTTCCCGTACATGGTCCCCGTTTTTTGAAGCTGGGGTCTCCAAAATCCATACAGCCTCCATCACTTCCTGTATGCGAAGAAAGCGGGCAAGGACACGCTTTTCGATCTGGCCACTGCCGATATTGGCATGACGATCTTTCCGCGCAGCGTACGGATAGACCGAGTCATTGACATGCACAACCTTTAGATGCTCCAAAAACCCGCTGGATCGAAGACGTTTTTCCCATGCTGGGAACGCTTCCAGCGAATGTGGCCATTCCCCGCTTTGAAACGCATGACAAGTATCAAAACAAAAGCCGATCTGTTCCGGACGCTCGACCAGATTGCGAATCTGCGTCAATTCTTCGATCCGGGTTCCCATCGGACCGTGTCCGCCGGCTTCGTTTTCAATGAGAAGCTGCGCTTTTCCGTCCCATTGTGCAAGCACATGATTCAAACAACGGATCATATATTTATACCCTTGCAAGCGGTCGACAGTTGTGTGATGATAGCCAAAATGAACGACAACCCCGATCGAACCGCAAGCTTCCGCGATAATGAGATCGTTCAGGAGCGATTGCACCACCATTTCGCGGCGAGCCGGATCATGGACGGCCGGATTGGTCGGGTAAGGAGCATGGGCGACCGATTCGATCCCGTGCTGATGGCAAAATGCATTAGCGGCTCTGGCATCGTTTAGATCGGGCCACTTGAAAGACAGGCTGCGCGGATTTTTCGGAAAATATTGATACGCCTGGGCTCCGATCCGATGCGCTGTGCGTGCAGCCGCAAGAAAACCGTTGCGGATGCTGACATGAACCCCGATTTTCATCCATTGCCCTCCTCCTGCCACCCGTTGAACAAGGTCTCTGCCACGAACATGTCCCATTGCTGCTGGAGGGGCTTATGAGTTCGCTTCGTGTTGGCATGTATTCGTTTCGAGCCGGAAGAGCTTTTAAGTCGCACTTTACGCCGCAAGCGGGCAATGCGGTGTTCCATTTCCATCATCCTTTTGCGGTACTCTTCCCCATGCTCCCTGAATAGCGGACGCGCTTCCCACCTCGCCTTCGCCTCCAGTGCGTGAGTGAGCGCCGTCTCGAAGTCTTTTTGCTGGTGCTCATAATATTTGGCCAGCTCGATCAGCGCATTCACGGCTCCGCTGCTGAACGTTCCGCGCCTGGCTGCAGACCGTTTCCACAAAGCCAGCGCCTGATCCCATTTCCCCTCCCTTTTATATTTCAGAGCCAGAGGCATCCAATATCGTTCCATACCAGCATCATCCCGTGCAATCAGCCGGGAAAACACCTTTTCCGCTTTTTCCGTCTCGCCCAGCCGCTCCAGCCAGTTACCGAGCCTGAACAGTTCTTCCGCTTCTAGCTGTTTCGAATCATATTCACCGGATAAAAGGCGCCCCAGGCAGATGGCTAGCGCCACCAGACTGAGGACATCGCGTTCGTTGTGTTCAAACACTCCTCGCATCAGGGCCGGATCTTCTTCCCGCAAAAAACGGAAATACAGGCTGGGAGCCATCGCACCGGGCACATCGTCGATGCGCTCGACGCCGAGCCGTTCCCGCTCTATGATGGACAGGCGGCAAGATTCAAGCGTATTTTTCCAGAGGCTGCGCGCCGCATACAAAAAATCGAGATGAATCGGCTCTGTATCGCCCGGTTTTGACACAGAGGCGATCCGGTTCAGCACCTGGCGGTTTTTCATCACCGGCCAGTCAAAAGCACGACCGTTGTACGTGACAAGCACGTCCCGCTCTTCCATGATGGCAAGAACATATTCCAGCATCGCCTTTTCTTCAGCCGGATTGCGCATAAACAACTGTTCCACGACAAAAACTTCCGCCTTGAAGTAACCGATGCCGATCAGAAAGGGAACGTTTCCGGCGCCTACGCCCAGCCCTGTCGTCTCGGCATCGAAAAAGAGCAGACGTTCACAATGAAGGGGTGTCTCAGGAGATGGAGCACATAGCGGTGTCAACCGTTCGGCGTATTCGCGGAGAGAATCAAGCCTGTAATGTCCATGCTGCAGCGACGATGGAAAGTAGTTCTTGCGCAAAATGAATGATCCGGATTCCGTTCTTTTTTCAGTCGCCCTTAGCCTTTCCCAACCTGGCAAAGAAGACGTGGCCGTCGATGTTTTGCTATGATCTTGTCTCGTACTGGTGAGCCGCCTGAGCCTGTCTTTGAGTCTGTGTGCACTCATGATGAATCCACTCCGAGCAACGCGTGTACAAGTCTTAAGGCAGCATCTTTGCCCGTCAACCCGACTTCCTCGATCGGGCCGACACAAGCCGGACAACCGCTCAAGCAGCCGCATGAACGAATGAGATCAGCAGCCCGTACGAGCAATTCCTCTTTCAGTTCAAACAACTTTTCGCTCAGCCCGACTCCGCCCGGATAGCGGTCGTAAAAGAAGAGGGTCGGCTGTTTTTCATGCATTTCCTTCACCTGGGGCACGACACGGATGTCAAGCGGGTCACACATCAAATAGAGCGGTGCGATATGCACCATTACATTGGACAGACCAAGCAGCGCTGCCTGCAAATCCTGGGCGGTTCCGGGGAAAATGTCCTCGGAAAATGTCAGCCAGCAAGAGCTCGTATGCAATTCTTCCTCGGGCAGATGGATCGGGCCTGAGCCGATATTTTCATGGGTGCGGAGCTTGATTTTTTTAAACAGGGTCGCTTTGGCATTGACCGTCACTTCACCGAAATAAGCGCGGTAACGCTCACCTACCCATTCTTTGTCGCGATGCAGCACTTTCATCTGCACGGCGAGATGGGCGTCGGTGAAATAGTCCACATCCACCCGGCGCACGTATGCTTTCTTTTCTTCATAATCAAATTTCTCCACCTGGTACTGCACGCCTTCATGCATGTAAATCGCCTCTTCGTGGACGAGCGTCGGAGCGCTGAAACGGTCTACTTCGCCGATGACGCGGCTGCCTTCGCTGATGTCGATCACGACGACATTTTCCTGGGCGGCTGAACGCAAAGAAATGTTGTTGGCCGGAAAGGATTGTTCCATCCAATGCCAACGGTTTCCAGCCTTGTGCAACGTCCTTTCCTCGACCAGAAACTCAAGCAGATCCTCCAGCGGCTCTTCACCGAACGTTTCTCCTTCTTCAAACGGCAATTCATAGGCTGCACACTTGATATGATCCAACAAAATGATGAGATTGTCCGGGTGGATGAGCGCTTGTTCCGGCGCCTGTTCGAAGAAAAAGGACGGGTTCTGGATGACATATTGGTCCAGCGGATTGCTGCTCGCCACGAGAAAAGTGACCGAACTTTCCTGCCTTCTCCCCGCACGTCCCGATTGTTGCCAGGTGCTTGCGATCGTACCCGGGTAGCCGTTGATGACGCATGCTTGCAACTGGCCGATATCGATCCCCAGCTCGAGCGCATTCGTGCTGACGACACCGCGGATGGTACCATCGCGCAGTCCGCGTTCAATCTCACGTCTTTGCTTGGGCAAATATCCGCCGCGATAACCTCTGACCGATTTGGAACCCAGTTCGTGTTTGAGCCGATCCTGCAGATAGGTAAGCAAAATTTCTACCCGCACGCGACTGCGCGCAAACACGATTGTCTGAATGCCGTGGCGCAACAGAAAAGAAGCGATTTTTTGCGTCTCCAGCACACTGCTGCGGCGGATGCCGAGCTGAGCATTGACGACGGGCGGATTGTAAAAAATGAAATGTTTTTCACCGGAAGGCGCCCCGTTATTATCCACGAGCGATACCGGCTCGCCAATCATCTTTTCCGCATGTTCACGCGGGTTGGCAATCGTCGCAGATGCGCAAATAAATTGGGGAGAAGAACCGTAAAACTTGCAGATTCGTTTCAGCCTGCGGATGACATTGGCGACGTGACTGCCGAAAACCCCGCGGTATGTATGCAATTCGTCAATGACGACATACCGCAAATTTTCAAACAGCTTCACCCATTTTGTATGATGCGGCAAGATCGCTGCATGTAACATGTCCGGGTTGGTAACGACGATATGCCCCGCATTGCGCACAGCCTGTCTTGCAGAAGGCGGTGTATCTCCATCATACGTATGGGTGCGAATGTCGACTCCCATCGTATTGATCGTCTCATACAGTTCGGCGAGCTGATCCTGGGCAAGAGCCTTCGTCGGAAACAGATAAAGCGCCCGTGCGCCGTCATCTTCCAGGATGGCCTGCAAGACCGGCAGATTATAACAAAGCGTTTTGCCTGAAGCGGTCGGAGTCACTGTGACGACATGCCGACCTTGGCGAATTTCTGAAAACGCTGATGCCTGATGGGTATACAGCCGTTCAATTCCTTTATGTATCAACATTTCTTTCAGCTTCGGATGCAAATCGGGAGGAAAATCGGCGTATTGTGCTTCCCTGGCTGGAATCGTATGCCAGTAAGTGATGTGGTCCTTCCAATCCGGCATACTGCGTATGTGCGCCAACAGTTCGGACAGCTCACTGATTTTTCCCGTCAAACGGTTCATACGCGCCTTCTCCTTCATCATTTTCGGTCCAGAACGGAGCCTTCCACCTGCGAAATACGATATAGCCATTATAGCACACATACGTTCGCATTTGAATCGGGAAAAGACAAAATCAGAATCGTTTTTTCAAAATGAAACTGGATTTGCTGTCGAACTGGGCGCAAAAATGTCAGAATCTGCTATTACCCGGGAAAAGTGATACGTCCCGAAATCAGAAAAGCTGATGTGCCCCATGATCACGGTTCATTTGAGAAGTTTCATCCGGGATCCGCACATCCCGGTCGACGGGAAATTGTTGCAACTTGCTCAGCACTTCCCGGTACCGCATCATTTTTTGATAATCGATTCCGGCGTTCAGACCTTCCCATAATGCCTGTTCGATGACCGCCATATCCTCAGGATTCAGCTCCATCGTGTCACCTCCTCAAATCTCCTTCCCTGAAGGTCAAAATGTCATTCAAGCGGCAAATGTCACATTCATTTCAGGTACCATTCGTTACTTTTTCCCGTTCGCTCAAATTTCATGATGAAAAAGAATAAACCTTTCCTCTCCGAATAGCATGATTTTCACAAATAAGATACAATAAGAAAAACAGAACCTTTGAGGAGGGAAACCAAACGTGAATCCGAGAAAGGCCGATTTCTCAATCGATCCCATCTATCTGAAGCGATGGTCTCCCCGTTCGTTTGAGGAGAGGGATCTCGATGAAGAAACGCTGTACAGCCTGTTTGAAGCTGCACGCTGGGCTCCTTCGGGAAACAACCGGCAACCCTGGCGTTTCATCATCGCGCGTACGGCTGAGCAGCGTGAAACGTTCTACCAATTTATTAACGAGGGAAATCTCAAATGGTGCAAACGAGCGCCCGTGCTGGCGTTGATCATATCCGAGGCAGAAAATGAGGAAGGAAGACCACTCAGTTCACATGCGTTTGATGCGGGAACCGCTTGGGGATTTCTTGCACTGGAAGCCACCCGCAAAGGTCTGATCACCCATGCGATGGGCGGGTTTGACAAGGCGAAAGCCAAAAAGTTGCTCGGCATTCCGGACCGGTTTGTACCGCATGCTGTCATTGCAATCGGCTACCAGGGTTCACCTGATCAATTGGCACCGGAGCACCGGGAACGCGAACATCCTTCAGATCGTCGCCCCTTAAGCGAAACTTTGTTTGATGGAACATTTGGACAAACATTAGAGGTGCGCCCATGAAACATATCGTATCGAAACAATGGCTATTGGCTCGGCTTTATGAACCCGATATCGTCATCGCCGATTGTCGATTTGATCTCAGCGATCCATCTGAAGGACGCAGGGCCTATGATCTCGATCGAATCCCTGGAGCGGTGTATTTCGATCTGGAACAAGATCTGTCCGGTCCGGTGCAAGAGCATGGGGGCAGGCATCCGCTGCCCGATGTGGACGAGTTGGCTGAAAAACTCGGTAAAGCCGGCATCGACAATACGGTTAAAGTCGTTGCTTACGACGATCAAGGAGGTGCTATATCCTCCAGATTATGGTTTTTATTGAAATACATGGGACATGATGAGGTTTATGTGCTGGATGAAGGATACACAGCCTGGAAAGACGCTGGATTTCCTGTCAGTTCTTCAGCTCCAGCCGTTGTTGTCCCCAAAACCTTTGTCCCACGCTTGCGCCCGGAAATGCTCGCCGACATCGATGAAGTGCGCGAAGCATCCCGTGCGATCCGCTCCGGAGATCCGTCTTACGCCTTGATTGATTCACGGGAAAAATCCCGTTACCTCGGACAGGTTGAACCGCTCGACAAAGCGGCTGGTCACATCCCCGGTGCCATTAACCGTTATTGGAAAGACAATTTGGATGAAAAGGGTAAATGGAAAAGTAGTGAAGAGCTTCAGCGCCAATATGAGGATTTAAGAGATAAAAAGCAAATCATCGTCTATTGCGGCTCAGGAGTGACCGCTTGTCCCAATCTGCTAGCCTTGAACGAGGCGGGGTTGGAGCAAGTCAAACTATATGCGGGCAGCTGGAGCGACTGGATCTCGTATTCGGAAAACTTGATTGCCATCGGCGAAGAATAGCTTGGTAGAAAAATAGCTTGGTAAAGAAAAAGTGGCAGGCTCGATGAGGACCTGCCACTTGCTTTTTTCATTCCCAAACGAGGTCAGACTTTACATGCATAACCGCCTGCAGCTTGTGAGAAGTTATGGACGAAAATAAAGGAGGTGTCTTGTCAATGGCCAAACCGGACGATCGTTCCGACAATGTAGAAAAATTGAGAGAAATCGCCCAAAATACGGCGGCCAATATTGACGAAACCGAAGAGTATATCGCCATGTACGGCGACAACATGAACGAGGAACAGCTGCAAAACCTGATCGCCAAAAACGAACGCCGCCGCCAAAGCCTGAAAGGTGTGCGTGAAGAGATTCGTGACGAATATCACGATCAAAACTAGATTTTCATGGGTTACCCATCAAACCGTTTTTCGATCCACGGAAATGTTGTCAAAGTCATGAACCACCCATGAGTTGGCGTGATATTGCCGTGCTTCTTCCTGTAAACGCAACGCGTGATCGCCCGGATAGCGGGAACTGATATGAGTGAGCAGCAATTGTTTGACTCCGCAGCGGCTGGCCAGTTCGGCGGCTTGACGTGCTGTGCTGTGGTAATATTTGTGAGCAAGATCAGCGAGATCATGCGCAAATGTCGCTTCATGCACGAGCACGTCGGCTCCTTGAGCCAGCCGTTCCCCTGCCGCACATACGCGCGTGTCACCAAGGATGGTGATCACCCGCCCAGGAATGGGGGGACCGACAAATTCGGAAGCGTTCAGCACTGTGCCGTCGTCCAAAGTGACGTTCTCCCCGTTTTTGATCCTTGCATAAATCGGACCGGGTTGGACCCCGCGCGCCAACAACTTTTCCACATGAAGCTTGCCGGGAAGATCCCGCTCTGTAATCCGGTAACCCCAGCATTCAACCCGATGCTCCAGCTGCGCCGCTTCAACGACAAATCGATCATCTTCATAGATGATACCTTCGCGGTTTTCCACCACGTTCCATTCGTATTCCAGATGGGCTTGACTCAGTTCAAACGCAGTGTCAAGAAAACGACGCAGCCCGGAAGGTCCGAACAGCGTGAGCGGCTGCTTCCCGTCCTGGTAAGAACGACTCGTCATCAAACCAGGAAGTCCATAAAGATGGTCTCCATGCAGATGCGTGATAAAGATAAATTCCAACCGGCTCAGTTTAAGCGGCAATTCGAGCAACCGGTGCTGCGTGCCTTCACCGCAATCAAACAGCCAGAAACTCCCCCGTTCTTCATACAACTGCAAAGCAAGCGAACTGACGTTGCGCTCACGGTTCGGCGATCCCGCAACAGTTCCCAGAAAGATCAACTTCATTGATGGAGCGCCCCTTTCAGTTTCAGCATTACCCGTTTTCAACATTGAAATACCTGGCTTCGGGGTGAGCGAACACCATGGCCGATACGGACGCTTCCGGTTCCATCATGAATCCTTCGGTCAGGTGCACGCCGATGTCTTCCGGTTGCATCAATTCAAACAGCAATTTCTGATCTTCCAAATTCGGACAGGCCGGATAACCGAACGAAACGCGGATTCCTTGATAGCGCGCCGCCATTCGTTCTCTCATCGTCATTTCCGGCGGATCCGGAAATCCCCATACGTCTCGCATGATATGATGAACCCGCTCTGCCATCGCTTCTGCAATTTCGAGCGCAGCCGCCTGCAAAGCATGGGAACGGAGGTATTCCCCCTCCTCTTTCCAGCGTTCAGCCCTTTCGCGTACGCCCCGTCCAGCCGTAACGACGAGAAATCCGACATAATCCATCTCCCCGCTGTCACGCGAGCGGAGAAAATCCGCAAGGCACAGGTACGGCTCTTTCGGCTGACGCGGAAATGTGAAAGTTTTCAGCACGCGAGTGCGGTCTTCCGGATCGTAGATGATGATATCATTGCCGTCCGACTGGGCCGGGAAAAAGCGATACATACCGTTGACTTCCAAAATGTGATTCGTTTTGGCCTCCAAAAAGATCTGATCAACGATCTCTTTCAGTCTCAGCGCTTTTTCGTCCCCTTCGGCAAGCAGCTTATCCACCCGGCCTTTCAGTCCCAGATGGTGTCCGAGTAACATCTGCATATTGACATAGGGAATGAGCATATCGATCGGATAATTGCGCAAAATGTGTCTTTCCAGATCCGGCGGCGTGAACACAGGAACGTCCCGGGACACATTGGACCGAATGACGCTCGTTACCTTGGACGCATGCTGATGATCATCCGCTCCGGATTTCATCACATGGGATTCACGCAATTTCCGCATTTCATCGACTAATTTTTGCCGTTGTTCCGGGTTCATAAGCTGATTGGCCAGTTCCAGACCTTGCATGGCATCTTTCGCATACAGCACAAGTCCATCGTATTCCGGACTGATGCGCGTCTCCGTAAATTTACGCGTGAGCGCCGCGCCACCGACAAGTATCGGAACATCGATTCCGGCGTTTTTCAAATCCTGGGCAGTGACAACCATCTGTTGCGCCGACTTGACGAGCAGTCCGGACAGGCCGATCGCATCCGGTTTCTCCTTGTGATACGCTTCGATCAGCTGTTCAGGTGGCACCTTGATCCCCAGATTGATGACCTCATAGCCATTGTTCGACAAAATGATGTCAACGAGGTTTTTGCCGATGTCATGCACATCCCCTTTGACCGTAGCCAAAATAATCTTGCCCTTGGTGGCGGTATCCGTTTTTTCCATAAACGGTTCCAGGTATGAGACCGATGCTTTCATCGCTTCCGCACTTTGCAGCACTTCAGCTACGATCAGTTCATTGTTGTTGAACAGGCGGCCCACTTCAGCCATTCCGTCCATGAGCGGCCCGTTAATGATGTCGAGCGGCTTGTATTTTTTGAGTGCTTCGTCCAGGTCTTCAAACAGCCCGTCTTTTGAGCCTTCGATAATATATCTGGCCAGTCGTTCTTCCAGGGTAAGCTCGCTTTTTTCTTCTTTTTTCTCCACTTTTTTATCGCGATAAAAAGCGACGAAACGGGCCAGATTTTCATCATTTGTTTCAAAGATCAGTTTTTCCGCCAGCAAACGCTCTTCTTCCGGAATCGACGCATAGCGCTCCAATTTTTCGGTATTGACGATGGCGTAATCGAGTCCGGCCTTCGTGCAATGGTACAGATAGACCGCATTCAGCACTTCCCTGCCGGCACCGGGCAGTCCGAAAGATACGTTGCTGATCCCCAGGATCGTCTGGCATTCCGGCATCGCTTCTTTAATGAGGCGGATCGCTTCCACGGTCTCTTTCGCAGAACCGATATACTGCTCATCCCCTGTACCGACCGGAAAAACGAGCGGATCGAAAATAATGTCCTGCGGATGGACACCGTATTTGTTGACGAGCAGGTCATAGGAGCGTTTCGCCACATTCAGCTTGTCTTCGCGGCTGATCGCCTGTCCGCGCTCATCGATCGCGCCGACGACGACAGCGGCACCATAACGATGGATGAGCGGAGCTACCTTCTTAAATTTTTCCTCGCCGTCTTCGAGGTTGATCGAGTTGATAATGGCCTTGCCCTGAGAATATTTCAAACCGAGCTCAATCACTTCCGGATCCGTCGAGTCGATCATGAACGGTACCTTGACTTTCTTGATGACCTGTTCCATAAAGCGCGCCATATCTTCGGCTTCATTGCGATCCGGATCTTGCAAGCATACGTCAAGCACCTGGGCACCGCCTCTGATTTGTGCCCGCGCCACCTCGGCAGCTTCCTCGTATTTGCCCTCGATAATCAGGCGCTTGAACTTGCGTGAACCGAGCACATTGGTCCGTTCACCCACCAGAATCGGACGATTTTCCGGCTCCACATAAACGGTTTCAATGCCGGACACAGCGGGAGGATGGTCACCGAACTGGCGCCGGGGTTCGTAATGTTTCAGCGCTTCCGCAATCGCACGGATATGTTCGGGCGTCGTACCGCAGCAGCCTCCGGCCATGTTCAGCCAGCCTTGCTCGGCAAAACCAGCCAACTTTTTGGCCAACGATTCCGGGGATTCATGATATTTCCCGTCTTCGTCCGGCAACCCGGCATTGGGGTAGCAGCTGACCGCCGTCCTCGCCACCTTCGCCAATGTCCGGATATGATCCCGCATAAATTCAGGTCCGGTTGCGCAATTCAGTCCGACGCAGATCGGATCGACATGTTCAAGCGAGATATAGAACGATTCGATCGTCTGACCGGCAAGGGTCGTTCCCATCGGTTCGATCGTGCCTGAAATCATGAGCGGGATTTCCCGCCCCAGCTGATCAAACGCGCGCCGGATCCCGATCGTTGCCGCTTTGACATTCAGCGTATCTTGCGAGGTTTCCAATAGCAGCACATCGCAGCCGCCCTCAATCAAGGCCAGCGCCTGCTCAAAATACGCTTCGACGAGCTCATCAAACGTGACGCCGCCGGTTACCGTCAGCGTCTTTGTAGTCGGACCGATCGCACCCGCGACATAGCGCGGCCAGTCCGGTGTGCTGAATTTGTCCGCTGCCTCGCGGGCAAGTTGGGCTGCTTTTAGATTGATCTCACTTGTTTTGTGTTCCAGATTATATTCAGAAAGAACGATGCGAGTCGCTCCAAAAGTATTCGTTTCAATGATGTCGGCGCCAGCTTCCAGGTACGCCTCATGAATGCCCTGAATGACGTCGGGACGTGTAAGAACCAGGTGCTCGTTACAACCGTCATATTCTTCACCGCCAAAATCGGCAGGTGTTAATCCCGACTGTTGCAGCATGGTCCCCATCGCGCCATCCAAGATCAGTATTTTTCGATCCATCTGTTCGCGGATGGAAGCTTTTTCTTTCATCCTACCGTCTCCTTTACCAGTCAAAAAACGTTAGAATATAGTCTACCAAATAACCATGAAAATAGCTAGACATAGTAGGGATAATGAAGGGAATTGGAAAATCATTGGAAAAAAACAGCCAAGTTCATGGATGAACTTGGCTGTTGAGCTGGTTGAGAACGTCAAACAGACCGTGAAGACTGTCAATTTCAAAATCCGGCCTCACGTCACCATCCAGGCGCATTCGCTTGCGGTTCAGCCAAACCGAATGAAGGCCGACGCCGTTTGCGCCAAGGATGTCCGTCGACAGCTTGTCGCCGACCATTACCCCTTCTTCCGGACGAATATCCGCCAGTTCCAACACATATCGAAACAGGTTCGGTGAAGGTTTGCCCTCACCGAAGTTGCCGGAAATGACAATGTGATCAAAATAGGAAGGTAGTTGAGGAACCCCCGCCAATTTTTCACCTTGCAGTTCCGGCGATCCGTTGGTCAGCATCAAAAGACGGTAATGTCCTTTCAGTCGATCCAGCACTTCATAAGTGTCTTCATACACGATCGGGCGTGAGCGGCGCTCTGCTGGAAAACGTTCTGCCAGCTGCTTGCCCAGTTCAGGATCATCGATACCGAGCGTTTTCAACCCGCGCGTCCATGCTTCGCGCCGATATTGAGGGACAATGGCCTTCAACTGTTTGAACCGTTCATCCACTGTATCGTTAAAATTGCCCCATAATCCTTCGAACGGGTTAATTCCGATATTGCAGGTAAAATCATAGCTGTCATAAGTGGCATACAGTTTGCGCGCTTCCTCGCGCACAGCCTGCTCTAGCTGATCGGGATCGAGGTCGTAGCGCGTCGCCGCATAACGGCATGTCGCTTGGAACGCCTCACTGACACTTTTTTCATCCCATAACAACGTATCATCAAGATCGAAAATAATTGCTTTAATCGTTGCCATTGATCTTTCTTCCTTTATATATCATTCTATTGTTTTTCGAACGGGATTTGATGCTGAAGCGCCAGCTTTTCCAGTTTTTCAGCCATCTCTTCGGTGTTGAAACGGTTGAGCACCCGGGAGAAGAACCAATCGGTCCGTTGGCCTTCAATTTTGATGATCAGATTTCCCGGTGAGTATGTCACCTTTTTGATATTTTTCAGGGGCACACTCACTTCCCGTCCCCAGCGGTTGGTTGCAATGAAGGATTTTCCGATTTTCAGATAGGGACGTTTGATGAAATAAAAATATAGGCTTAATAAAATATATGCGATCAGTGTAAACCAGAACAAACCGTCTATATTGCCCCAGCGGAATGAACTGAACGCAAAAAACGCGGCCACGCTCAATAAAAACAGAGGCAGAACCTGACTGCGCCCCTGATACAAGTCATAATCAGGATGACTCATGCCAAGCTTCCCTTTACCCTGCCGCTCTCTTTTTTTATCCAGTTCCTTGCGATTTTTTTCAACCATCCGTTCCCATCTTCTGGACACGTTATTCTCCCCTGTAGCATACAAATCATCAATATGATTAATGATTCATATCGTAAATGAATTAGTGCAGATAACCGCCAGCTGACTTTCGTCCGGGAGATGGACCGTCTCCATCGACAAACTCAATATTTTCCAAATGGGAGCGCAAAGAAGCTTTGATTGCATCGATATATTTGCGACGCAAACATTTTTGCTCTTCCGCTTCCTGCTCGGTCAATCCGACCGACTTTTGTTTACGAGCCAATTCGTTGATCCGTGCAATTTCTTCTTTGCTGATCATGCCAGTGTCCTCCTATTCTCATACTTAACTTTGACATTTCATACGACGAATGTCAAGTTGAGAAAGGAGGTAAACCGACCCTCATTGATGATGTATCGTAGATGATGGATCGTGCGATGCTACAGGGAAGCGCACAACCTGTCCTTTTTGCAATACTTTGGACGCCATACTGTTATATTCGATTACCTGCTCCACATATTCACGCAGGTCCATATCGTTAGGTGCATAAGATTTTGCCAGCTCCCACAGCGTATCTCCCGAACTCACAATGACGCGGATTTCACCGATTTCCTCCCCGCCATCGTATCCCCGCTCAGCGATTGCAGATGCTACAGAACGCGGATGATCCTGCTCGTACGTATCACTGGAAAGAGCGAACGAATGAAAAGCGGCTCCCGATGCAAAGGCTACCGTGAATACGAGCACGAATAACCATCCGTGCAAGCCACGCAAAGAGAACAGACTCCTTTTCTCTGGCCGTCTTGAAAGTTCTGTCCCTTGTTTCCTTACAAGCGGAAGCTTTCCGTATGTACTTACTCCAACCGCCCCATTCCGAACACTTTCCGGATCGTACATCCAGTGCATGTCCTCATCTCCCAAACATTTGTTCTGATCACCATCATACTACGAACAACTGTTCTTGTCAAAGGTATTTTTCGAACTCATGTTTGTACGAACTCCGGTTCTGTGTTATAATTCCACTATACTGATCGATTGTACTGATCGATAGCTCCGCGTATCATAGCCCCGGTTGTCTGAATTTTTTCAAGAAATTTCGTACATAAACATTCAAAATGGGCACAAAACATCTGCATAGAACCGGATCATCATGTCGAGCAGCCACAGATGAGAACGGGATTGACATGGAACGGAACAAAAAGAAAAATGGGTATTGGAGGAACAAGCATGCGTAAATTATCACACCGCCAGCAAGCCATTCTGGATTTTATCAAATCGGAAGTAAGAGAAAAGGGATATCCGCCATCCGTACGTGAAATTGGAGAAGCTGTAGGGCTGGCTTCCAGTTCCACGGTGCACGGCCATCTGGAAAGGCTGGAAAAGAAAGGCCTGATTCGGCGAGACCCGACGAAGCCCCGGGCGATCGAAATCCTGGAAAATGATGACGATGCCGCGGACTTCCAACTGTCGTTCAAGCGCGTGCCGATTGTCGGCAAAGTCACGGCAGGCGAACCGATTCTCGCCACCGAAAATATCGAGGACTATTTTCCCCTTCCCGATCGTTTCGTCGGGGATCACGAAGATGTATTCATGCTTCAGGTCGTCGGAGACAGCATGATTGAAGCCGGCATTTTTGATGGAGACTATGTGATCGTGCGCCAGCAGCAAACCGCTGAAAACGGCGATATCGTAGTGGCGATGACCGAGGATGATGAAGCGACGGTCAAACGTTTTTATCGGGAACGAGGATATTTCCGCCTGCAACCTGAAAACAGTTCCATGGCCCCGCTCCTGTTGCAAAAAGTGACGATACTCGGCAAGGTTATCGGCTTGTTCCGCAGCATATGATGCAATGCGCGCCCTCCGCGCGCCTCTCCCCGTTGGAGGACCCCCAGGGCTTGCCCCCGGCCAGCCCTGGGTATTTTTTTGAGCCCGCAGCCACACCTTAGCCTGTTGTAAAGTAAAAAAGAGCCTGCTGATGTCGTATCAACAGGCTCAGTCTGAAAAGTATTCTGGAAGGTATGATCAGTATAACGTCAAATATTGCTCTCTTTCCCACTCGTGCACTTGTGTGCGGTACATATCCCATTCGATCTCTTTTAACTCGCAGAAGTGTTCCAAGGCATGTTCACCGAGCGCATCGCAGATCACTTCATCTTTCACCAGTTCCTCCATCGCTTCCTTCAAGGAAGTCGGCAGTGACAGGATGCCGTGCTGGAGACGCTCTTCATCACTCATAATGTAAATGTTGCGATCGATCGGTGGCGGTAACTCCAGTTTTTTCTCGATCCCGTCCAGTCCTGCTCGAAGCATGACAGAGAGTGCCAAATACGGATTGGCTGACGGGTCTGGACTGCGCAGTTCGATCCGCGTGCTTTTTCCGCGCGAAGCGGGAATGCGGATCATCGGACTGCGATTGCGCGCTGACCAAGCGACATAACACGGGGCTTCATATCCCGGAACAAGCCTTTTGTATGAATTCACCGTCGGATTGGTAATCGCGGTGAAGGCGCGCGCATGTTTCATCATGCCGGCCATATACTGACGAGCCACTTCGCTCAAGCCGAGCGGGTCGTTTTCATCATAAAACGCATTTTCCTCGCCGCGGAACAGCGACTGGTGACAGTGCATGCCCGAACCATTCATCCCAAACAGCGGTTTCGGCATAAAGGTGGCATGCAGATGATGTTTGCGCGCAATTGTCTTGACGACGAGCTTGAATGTCTGGATCTGATCCGCCGCCTTGACCGCATCCGCATACTTAAAGTCGATCTCATGCTGTCCAGGAGCGACTTCATGATGGGACGCTTCAATTTCAAATCCCATCTCTTCCAGCGTGAGTACAATGTCGCGGCGGCAGTTTTCGCCAAGATCGGTCGGAGCCAGATCGAAATAGCCGCCATGGTCATTCAGCTCCATCGTCGGATGACCTTTCTCATCCGTCTTGAACAGAAAAAATTCCGGTTCCGGACCGACCATCATGTCGGTGAAGCCCATTTTCCTCGCCACTTCCAGATTGCGCTTCAAGATGCTGCGCGGATCACCGGCAAATGGCGTTCCGTCCGGCATGTACACGTCGCAGATGAGACGGGCAATCCGGTCTTCCGACACCCACGGATAGATCAGCCACGTGTCCAGATCCGGATACAGGTACATATCCGACTCTTCGATCCGGACGTAACCTTCGATCGATGACCCGTCAAACATCATCTTGTTGTCGAGTGCTTTTTCCAGTTGAGAGACCGGAATTTCCACATTTTTAATCGTACCGAGCAAATCGGTAAACTGAAGACGGATAAAGCGGACGTTTTGCTCCTTTGCGATTTTCAAGATATCTTCCCGCGTATAGCCCAAAAAGACCTCTCCTTTAATCGTAAACTTGTTTACTTAAAGAAACGGGACAGTTCTCCCTGAATGAGAGAGACTTTTCCCGGGCGTTCCCGGCTTTCCAGCAATTCCCGTTTTAAAAACTGATGGACTTCCGAATCGGACAGATCCCTCGTAGTGGAACGTGCTATTGCTGGGTGTTGTGCCAACCGTTTTGTATCGTTTTTCCTTACTTCATCATCGAGAGACGTCTCTAAAGGCTGTAGCAACTGCTTGATGCCTGCTATGTTAACACCTTTTTGAATCAAGTCCTTGATTTCAAGCAATCGCTCAATGTCATGTAAGGAAAACAGACGCTGATTGCCTGAAGTTCGAGCAGGCTTCACCAGTCCATGCTGTTCGTAGTAACGGATCTGTCTCGCAGTCAAGTCCGTAAGTTTCATCACAATGCCAATCGGAAAAAGAGCCTTGTCTTTGTGAAACCGGTCACTCATCACACAACAGCCCTTTCCTTTGTCGTTGAAAGGTTGGCGCTCCCCTTCCGCTGACATTTTATCGTTGACCGTAAAAAGTGTCAAGAGATGTTAAGTTTTGTGACAAGCTGTGTTCAGAATTGGGGGTTCATCCTGCTGACATACCGCTCCATCGCTTTCATCACCGCATACTTGACATGCGCATAGGTGAGCCCGCCTTGCATAAATGCGGTATATGGCGGTCGAATGGGAGCATCCGCTGTCAGTTCCAGACTTCCCCCCTGCATAAATGTGCCAGCCGCCATAATGACCGGGTGGTCATAACCGGGCATTTCGGAAGGTTCCGGCACGACATGGGCGTCGATCGCAGACGCCGCCTGGATCGAGCGCACGAAATCGATCAATGCCGACTCGTCCCCGAAATGTACGGCCTGGATCAAATCGGTGCGCGGATCGTTCCAGAGCGGGTCGGTTTTCAATCCGGCTTTCTCGAACATTGCGGCGGCAAATACGCTGCCTCTTAATGCCTGCCCCACAATCAGCGGAGCAAGAAACAGCCCCTGGAAAATGGAGCGGGTTGTACCGAGCATGGCCCCCAACTCATTCCCCAATCCCGGCGCAGTCAGACGGTGACTGGCCAGTTCCACCCATTCTTTTTTGCCGGCGATGTAGCCTCCGGTAACAACGATGCCGCCCCCGGGATTTTTGATCAACGAGCCGGCGATCAGATCCGCACCGACATCCGTCGGCTCTTTGGTCTCTGCGAATTCTCCATAGCAATTGTCAACAAAGATGACAAGATCGGGACGGAGTTGTTTCAAACGGCGTACCATCTCCGCGATCTCATCGACGGAAAACGAACGGCGCGTGCTGTAACCTCGCGATCTTTGAATGGCTGCCACTTTCGTTTCCGGTTTCAGCGCCCGTTCGACTCCTTCCCAGTCGACTGAGCCGTCAGGAAGCAGGCTCACTTCATCATAACCGATCTTCCAATCGGCCAGCGTTCCGCTGCCTCCTCCATTGACCCCGATTACATTGCACAAGGTGTCATAAGGTGTGCCCGTCACCGACAGCATCCGCTCCCCCGGTCTTAACACGCCAAAAAGGGCGGTGGCAATCGCATGCGTTCCCGATACGAAATGCGGGCGCACAATGGCCGCTTCCGCACCGAACACGTCCGCGTACACGGCATCCAGCGTCTCGCGTCCGATATCGTTGTACCCGTAACCGGTGGAATCCTGGAAATGAAAATCACTGACCCGATGTTTCTGGAACGCTTCGAGCACTTTCCACTGATTCTGTTCGACAATTTGCTCGATGCGTTGTACAGCAGGTGCAATCTGAGCTTCCACTTCTTTCGCCCATTGCTGGATGTCAAAGTTGATGTTCTGATTCATGGTTCTGTTTCAGCCCTTCCCTTCCCATCCGCATGTTCATAAGGCAGTAACCGACTTCTGTATTTTTCATATTGGGATGAATCGACGCGAACCTCTACGAATGTGTGCTCCTGATCGTGTTTCATTTTCAGCACTTCACCGATCCGGTGTAGCATCGACAAGCTTTCTCCATCGGTAACAGGCAGCCTGAACGACATGATCTCCCCCGGCAACTGATCATCGATCGCCTGTTTCAATCGTTCCACATCTTCATCCCGGAACGCCGAAATACAAAGATATGGGCCATCCGTCGCCAACAATTCGCGCTGATGCTCCTCGCACAGATCCATTTTGTTAAACACGGTCAGGCGCCTGTCTTGAGAAGCACCCAGATCATCCAGTACGCGCCGGACGACCATGAGTTGCTCGTACCAGTCGGGAGCTGAACCATCAACGACGATGACAAGCAGGTCAGCTTCCAGCACTTCTTCCAGAGTCGCCCGAAACGCCCGCACGAGTTCGTGCGGCAAATCTTGAATAAAGCCGACCGTATCAGAAACGAGAATATCGCGGCCGGTGGGCAGGTGAGCGCGCCTCGTCATCGGATCCAGCGTGGCGAACAGCTTGTCCTCCACGTGCGCATCATCTGAATGAGTCAACTGTCTCAACAGCGTCGACTTGCCGGCATTGGTATAACCGACAAGCGCCACCTGGTACAAGCCGCTCCGATTTCTGCCCTCGCGCTGCAGGCGACGGTGGCGAACCACCGTCACCAGTTTGCGCTCCAGTTCACGAATGCGGCGGTGAATATGACGGCGATCCGTCTCCAGCTTCGTCTCCCCGGGACCGCGCGTACCGATACCGCCGCCAAGGCGAGACAAATTTTTGCCGTGTCCGGCCAGGCGCGGCAACAAATAGTTGAGCTGGGCAAGTTCGACCTGGATTTTCCCCTCGCTTGTGCGCGCTCGCGCCGCGAAAATATCCAGGATCAATTGCGTGCGGTCGATAATTTTGACATCGAGCACCTGTTCTAGATTGCGAACTTGCATGCCGGACAGCTCCTGGTTGAAAATGACGGTATCCGGTTCCAGCTCCAGCACAAGTTCGCGCAATTCCTCCACTTTCCCCCGTCCGATCAGCCAGCGTGGATCGACACGGTCTTTATGTTGTACGACGGATGCCAATACGTTTAAGCGTGCCGTCTGCGCCAGTTGCTCCAGTTCTTCCAGCGAACGACGCGCGCGTTCGACAGAATGATGCGGGTCTTTGAGCAACAGGCTGACGAGGATCGCACGTTCCTCCCCGCGATTGTCTTCCGCCCTATGCATACGCCCACCCCTTGCTCAGAACTTGAAATCTTCGGGCATCAGGCTCATCAATTCCTGCCTGCCCGGCTGCCTGCCGCTCATTCTCAGCAGACGCACCGCCTGGTTGCGAATCGATTTTTCAATCAGGTTGCGCACATAGCGGGCGTTGCTGAAATCTTCCTTCCCCTTCGCTTTCGCCTCAATCAGATGGTGTTTCAGCTTCATGACGGTCTGCGGCAGCATCGTATATTCATTCTCTTTGGCCATGTTCATGGCGATCTGGATCAACTCGTCTACGGTGTAATCCGGAAAATCGATGTGGATCGGCACGCGGGATGGCAAACCGGGATTCATGCGTAAAAAGCGATCCATTTCTTGCGGATAACCGGCCAAGATCAGCACAAAACGGTCCTTGTAATCTTCCATCGCCTTGACGAGCACCTCGACCGCTTCCTTGCCGAAATCCCGATGCCCGCCGCGGGCGAGACTGTAGGCTTCATCAATGAACAGCACACCGCCCATCGCCTTTTTGATCAATTCTCGCGTTTTCTGAGCGGTGTGCCCGATGTATTCGCCGACGAGATCCGCACGCTCCGCTTCGATCAGGTGGCCTTTTTCCAGCATATTCAACGAACGGAACAGCTTGCCGACGATTCGGGCCACCGTCGTTTTGCCCGTGCCTGGATTGCCTTTGAAGACCATATGGTACATCTGCTGGCTCCGGGACAATCCCGCCTGTTCGCGCATCTGGTTGACCTTGATCAAAGCATAAATCTCGTAAACGACTTCTTTGACACAGTCAAGTCCAACGAGCCGATCCAGTTCCTGCCAGATTTCGTGGAACGGTTCATCTTCTGCAGGAAATTTTTCCTGCACCGCGGGCTGCGATCGGTCGGTCCATGGAGCTGCAGCCGGTTCCGCATGTCTGAAAACCACACTGATCTGACGCTTTTTTGTGGAAATGACCTGAGTGGGAGCCGTGGATGTAGCGATCGGTAACGTGCGTTCGTGCATCGTGGCATCACCTCGTAACATGAAGTGATTCCAGTATACGCAAACGCCCAGAAAAAGTGATTCCGTAAGTGACAAATCACGGCAGAAATGCCGCACGGCCGCACTTGACACGATCGGGCGGAAAATGTCGCAACATGTCCAGGCGCACCCGTTCTAGCACCTCTTCCCCGTACCATGCTTCCCAGCTGTTTTGCGTAAAAAAAGATTTCATGCCGAGACTTTCGCTGCGTTTGCCGTTCATGCCGTCTCCGGAAAATCCGTCGATGCCGACGCGTTCGGCCGCATCGTACAAACGGGCGGCAAACTGGTCGGAATAAGGCATGACCGGTGCGATCGTCGCCTGGACGTCGATGCCCTGCTCACGCATTTTCTCCAGCGCACGAAAACGAGCGGCAACAGGAGGCGACTGGGGAGCCACCTTTCTGCGCACGTCTTCCCGATCCGTCTCCACGGTCACGCTGACACGCACCCGCTTGCCAAGCTCAACAAACAGATCGGTGTCACGCATGACGAGCGGACTGCGCGTCTGCACCCACAAAAAATCGGGAGGTTCATCGCACATGGCCTCCAACAAGCGGCGTGTCACTTGCTCCCGGTATTCAGCCGGCTGATACGGGTCGGTTGCCGACGACATGAAAATGAAAACCTTGCCTCTTTCCTTCGCCCGCCTCAGCTCACGGGCAAGTTGTGAAGCCGGATTCGTTTTCATGTCCACCCAGCTTCCCCACGGTTCCTGTCGAAAAAGGGCAACCGGCATTTTCCTGACGTAGCAGTAAGTGCAGGCGAAGGCGCAACCGACATAAGGGTTCAGCGTATGGGTATACCCTTCCAAATAACCGCCGGTTGAAGTTAAAAGACGTGTCGGCTCAGTGCGCCGGTAATGAACATGTCCCCTTTTTTTCACCTTGCTACACTCCTGTCCGCCCGGATTGAACAAAACTCGCCATTGTTATGCAAGTTTCATGACGCGGTCACTGTCGCTTTTGACATTTTATCAAAAATACGGTTCTCAAACCACTGTCTATTGCGCGTCAGCCATTTTTCTGGGAATCGAGATGGCCATATCCCAGTTCGGCAACCTTGCTGGCAATCACGGCATGTCCCCGGGAGTTCGGATGCAACCCGTCCAATGCAATCAGTTCTGGCTCACGATGGAGGAAAGCCTTGTAAATTCGCGCTACCCGAATCCGTCCATTTTCCAGTCTGCGGATGTTCTGATTAAAACGCTGCACCCAAACGGCACCTTCGGGCATGTACGGAAACGGATTGTACAGTTCGATCATGCGGATGATATAGGGAGATTTCCGCTCCTGTTTCAAACGTTCAATATAGTGGATAAGAAGCTGCAAATGACGTGTACAATGGTTGAGCGCTTCCCAAAAAAATTTCGGATCCGGGATATGCGAAAACGAGCGGGCCGCCTGGATCAAATCGTTGCCCCCTGCTGTAATCGTAATAATGTCCGCCTGGCGAACGACGTCGGCCGGTGTATCATACAGCATGTGCAACACTTCATCGCTTCGCGCTCCCATCCGCGCCCGTTCATAATAAAGAACCGGACGCTGAAAGTAACGCTCTGTCATCACTCGGTACCTGCTGGTCCATCCCAGTGTCGGCAAGGCGCCAAATCCG
This sequence comes from uncultured Paenibacillaceae bacterium, assembly GCA_937925675.1. Classification (GTDB taxonomy): domain Bacteria; phylum Bacillota; class Bacilli; order Paenibacillales; family CALAME01; genus CALAME01. The sequence continues at coordinate 30,075 of CALAME010000020.1, forward strand.
ACCGTCAGCGAATCACCCAGCGCAAAATACTTGATCACGATCATCCCTCCGCGCCGTGGAACGATTATCCACCATTGTATGCGAAAGCCAAACAAAATGCGCGCCGCCCAAAGGGACAGCGCGCATTTTGTTGTCTTGCGACTGATCGCCGACGCTTTTTAAGCGTCCGTGCCAATGATGGATGGTTATTGGCTGGACAGAAAAGGGATCTGGTCTGCTTTCGTTCTTTTTCTGCCCAAAAGTGATGGTTGGCCGCATCGAAACCATCGCCTCAATATCCAGTTGTGCATCCTCACTCGACATGCAAAACGGATCTTCGACCGGCTTGCTTTCAATTCCTGTGCCTGCGATAACAGCTTGTCCAGGCGTTGACTCAAAGCCACTACTCTCGGATCCGTCAGCGGGATCGGCTGACTGACCAAATCATACAACCTTTCGCGCATGGTCTCGATGACGTGATGTAAATCTTCCGCTTCCATGGTCTTCTCCTACTCACTTCAATTTTTCAAACACAATGGACATTATATGACGAAAGCCATACAAAAACTGTCAAATGATGTCGGCGAAATTTTGAACTTTGTGTGAACAATTTAGTCAATCGACACATCCGGGTCGACATCTTTTTCGTAATCGACATTTTCAAATCCGAAGCCGAACAGGCGGAAAAATTCTGCACGGTAACCTTCAATATCAGTCAGTTCATGCAAGTTTTCCGTATTGACCTTTTCCCACCGTTCGCGCACCAACGCCTGTACATCCTCGCGCATTTCCAGATCATCGATGCGGATGAGTCCCTGCTCATCGACCGGAACGCCACCTTCCGCATACAGCCGGTCTTTAAATAAGCGAACCATTTGCCCAATACAGTTTTCATGAATATTTTTTTCTTTCATCACTTTGAACAAAAGGGAAATGTAAAGCGGAACGACCGGAATCGCTGCGCTGGATTGGGTGACGAGCGCCTTGTTGACAGATACGTAGGCTGCTCCCCCAGATTTGGAAAGCCGATCGTGAAGCCGCCGCGCCGTCTGTTCAAGATCAAGCTTGGCTCGCCCGATCGTGCCTTCCCGGTAAATCGGGTAAGTCAGCTCAGGTCCGATATACGAATATGCGACCGTCTTGACATCATCCGCGAGCACGCCTGCTTCCTGCAATGCGTCGATCCACATTTCCCAATCTTCCCCGCCCATGACGGCAATCGTGTGCCGAATTTCTTCCTCCGTAGCGGGTTCAATCGTCACATCTGTCACGACACCGTTGTGAAAATCAACCGTCTTGTTCGTATATGCAGCACCGATCGGTTTCAGCACGGATGTGAACGTTTCTTTAGTTTTCGGGTGAACCCGTCTCGGCGCTGCCAGACTGTAAATGACAAGATCGACTTTTTTTCCTCTCCGCTTGATCGCGTCGATCACCTGCGCCTTGATCTCATCGGAAAAGGCATCGCCGATAATGCTTTCGGAATAGAGTCCGGCCTCTTTGGCCTCCCGCTCAAAAAAGGCTGTATTGTACCATCCTGCTGTTGCGGTCCGTTTGCCGGAGGCTGGACGCTCAAACGCGACCCCGATCGTATCAGCGCCAGCACCGAACGCGGCCGTGATGCGAGAAGCGAGCCCGTAACCGGTTGAAGCGCCGATGACAAGCGCAAAGCGGGGACCTTTGCCTTCCATCTTTCCATGCTGGCGCACGAAGTCGATCTGCTCCCGAACGTGTTGCTGGCACCCTGTCGGATGTGCGGTCGTACAAATAAATCCTCTCGTTTTCGGTTCAATGATCATTTCTATCATCCCTTCCCATTCTTTTTCTTTACTTTGGCAAATCTATTTCTTGATTCGGAGAAATAGAACGGATTTATTCGGCAAAATAGAACGGATATATCGCAAGAGCGATAGCTGCTCCAAACAGAGCTCCGCAGAAGACCTCAATCGGCTTGTGCCCCAAAATCTCCTTCAATTTGCGGCGTTGATAATGATTGAGTTCACCGGAAGAAGATTTTTTCAAAGACACAAGCAACTGATTGAAATCATGCAGAAGCTGGTTTAAGATTTGCGCGTGGTAGCCGGCGTGGCGGCGAACTCCGGTTGCATCATGCATGACGATCGCAGAAAAAACAAGGCAGATGACAAACAGATTGGAGTCCCATCCTTCCGCCATCCCGACCGCGGTAGTCAAAGCGATCACGGTCGCTGTATGCGAACTCGGCATACCGCCGGTACTGAAAAAAAGGGACCACATCCATTTTTTAGAAATAAAAAAATAGATCGGGATTTTGATTGCCTGCGCCAGAACCATGGCGAGCAAAGGGGAAAGCAAAGTGTATGTAATCATGCTCAAAACCCATTTCTCCTCATCGTTGTCTTTCTGTAGTGTATCAAATTTTTCCGCAAAGAAAAAGGGAAAGGCCGGGATCGCTAACTTTTCATGATCCCGGCCAAAGCAAAAAAGAATTAACGGCGCTCGCCTTCGGCGCGATTGCGTCCGAACAGACCTGCCAAACCAATCAGACCGAGCAAACCGAGCCAGCCCCAGTTTGTTTCATCAGCAGCTGCCGTCGCACGATAACCGTCGTTAAATCCACGCATGCCCGTATCCGTGTTGTTGTAGCGGACACCATCGTCATTCAACGGATTCATATCATTCATATTGACATTTGCACGCCCGTCTCGATTGGCAGCAACTTGATCGTCAGCGGCCAGTGCCTGAATACCGAAAGCAAATACAAGCGCTACGATCAGAGACAGGGCAATCCATTTTTGGCTCATGCTAAATCCCTCCATATTGAGATTTTCAACTTATAGCATGAACCAAATTGAAAAATTTATCCGTCATATGGAAAAATCGAAGACAAACGGGGCTGGCCAGGCCGGCGGATCGGCCGGCTATTCGTCCAGATAGCCTTTTCGTACAGCATCATCGATCAGCAAACGGGCAAATTCCCACAGTGCAGACGATCCTTCTTCGATGTGACGGTTGCGCTCGTAGACTTGGCGGGAACGCACATCGTGCGCTTTCCATGCTTTCCCTTCACTCAAGTAATTCAAAAGCATGGGCTGGAGCCGATCCAGTGCAGCGGCAAATCGTGCGGCAGGTGTTTTCCGCTCTTCGAATTCCCGCCACAGTCCGTAAATTTCTTCGCGTTGGTCAGGCGGGAGCATGGAAAACAAACGTTGTGCCGCTTTTTCCTCCCGCTCCTCTTTGTCGCGCAATCCGTCATCATCGTAGGCAAACGTATCACCCGCGTCGATTTCCACGATATCGTGGATAATCAACATTTTGATGACACGCAACAGGTCGCCTTCGGAGAGAGAAGTATTGGCATGTTCATGTAACAAGATCGCCATCAATGCCAGATGCCATGAATGTTCGGCATCATTTTCCCTTCGTTTTCCTCCCGCTGTATACGTTTGCCGCAATACATCCTTCAACCGGTCCGTTTCTTTGATAAACTCGATCTGTCTGATTAACCGCTTGTTACCGTTCGACATCAAAAATTCTCTCCTTCGGGCACAATTTTAAACTCCAGGTTGTCACGAAAGCGCCAAAATCGAAACGGGGATCTTCCGGGAACTTCGACACGGAAGATTTTCGATTTTTCGCTTTCCATACCAAGCCCGGGTTCGTAAGCCGTCAACGCATATTCATAAGTTTTCCCGCGTTCGACTGTAAAATCACGCACTTCCCCGCTGTAGGCGGTTTGCAGGAGGGAAAATTCGGCTTCGCCTTCCTCGCGCCTATACACCCGGTACACATAGTGATCCGACTGGCGTTCCCAGCGGATAATAACCCCGCGGCGAGAACGATCGTATTTGGCGCTCACCTGTTCAGGCGGCGCCGGTGGCGGATACAGTTCCGGCACCTGTTCCGGACGAGGAAAAGCGCTCAGATCCATCCGGCTCCTGTGCGCGGACATGATGCGTTTAAAAAGCCTTGCCGGATACAGGCTGTCCGTTTGGATGTAATGTTCCTTGTCGGTCCGGTCGAAGCCCATCCAGACGACCGCCGTCCGATCCGGTGTATATCCGGCAAACCAGATATCCCGAAACCCTTTGTCCACACCAGGTAACCCGGTCTGTGTCGATCCGGTCTTGCCGGCCACCGCCATCCCCTCGATGCGAGCGGCCTGTCCGGTTCCCGACTGGACCGCATCCTCCAACATTTTCGTCAAATAGTAGGCGGTCCGCTCCGACACGAGCGGTTTGGAAACAGGTCGATGTTCATATACCGTGTGTCCATTGCCGTCTACGATTTTGCGGATCGCATACGGTTTCACCCATTCGCCGCCGCGGGCAAAAGCGGCATAAATGGTTGCGATCTCAAGCGGGGTCGCCCCATAGGTCAGCCCGCCCAGGGCCAGCGCCAGATGGCGATCCTCGTCCGGCAACGTAAATCCGGCACGGGACAAGAATTCGAAACTTTCATCGATTCCGATGCGATCCAAAAGCCACACCGCAGGCACATTTTTGGACAGCCTGAGCGCGTCGCGCATCCAAACTTTTCCTGAATATTTTCCATCCGCATTGCGCGGCCGATACCCGCCGAAGTCGATCGGTTCATCCGGAAGAGACGAATACGGATGCCACTCGCCTGTCTCCAGCGCCGGCGCATAGACCGCCACCGGCTTGAACACCGAGCCGGGCTGGCGCGGCACGAGCGCCCGGTTCAAACCGCGCCTTACGCCATCTCTGCCTCCGGCGATGGCTACGATCGCGCCCGTTTCGTTATCGATGATGACCATTGCCCCTTCTACCTGCTCCCGAGGGCCGTCCGGCGGAAAGGTATCTTCATCCTGGAACGCTTCCTCTACCCTCTGTTGGGTTTCAGGATCCAGGGCCGTATAAATCCGGTAACCACCGCGGTATATTTCCCCATCATCCAATCCGGTCAGCTGCATGGCCTCCCAGATGACATAATCGGCGTATTGACCGTATAGGTGCTGCGGTTTATGTTCCGGAAACTGATAGGTTTGCTCGTTTGCGTATCTCGCCTCTTCGGCTGAAATCGCACCGATCTCGACCATCGCATCCAGCACGAGCTTTCTCCGCTCCGACGAACGCTCCGGCTCATCTTTCGGATTGTACAGCCCCGGCGCCTTCGGGATCGCGGCCAATGTCGCCATTTCCCACAGCTCAAGCTGTTTCAGATCTGTCTTGCCAAAATAGTACTGTGCCGCCGCCTTCACTCCGTAGACGCCGTTTCCGAAATAAATCCGGTTCAAATACGTTTCCATGATTTCATCTTTGCTGTACCGGCGCTCCAGCGCTGCTGCGACCGCCCATTCTGCCAACTTGCGCTTCCATGTTTTATCGGGGGTAAGAAAGGTGAGCTTGGCCAGCTGCTGCGTAATCGTACTGCCCCCTTGCACGTAGGAACCTTGACGCAAATCGACCAGAAAGGCTCTGACGGTGGCCAAGATGTCGATACCGGGATGACGTTCAAAACGGCGGTCCTCTATCGCGATAAACGCTTGTACGAGCAGATCGGGAATGTTTTCAAGCGATACATACTCCCGATTTTCAGCAAACAGCCGGAACGCCTCTTTGCCTTCCGCATCATATACAATCGTCGTCTGTGCCATTTGCAAAGCATCTTCATGGTCACTTAGCACTTTGTTCCCGTAGTAAGCAAATGCAAAATAGCCGCACACAAACAAAGCCGCAAAGACGGCAACCGACCATGCAGCGATCCGCCACATGATCATCGCAGTCCGATTGCGGCTTTTTTTCGCTTTTTTTCGTGATGTCAATCGTCTCTGCCTCCGTTATGTAGCCTACCCTTCGTTGTTTTGTTCCGGCATCAACGATACATTCCGCTGCGGAGTAAAGGTGGAGATGGCATGTTTGTAAATCAGCTGTTGCCGTCCTTCACTATCGATCACGATCGTAAAATTATCAAACGCCTTTACATGACCGCGTATTTGAAATCCGTTCGTCAAATATACCGTAACGGGAATGCTTTCCTTGCGCAATTGGTTAAGAAAATGATCCTGAATATTGATGGATTTGTTCAAATCAATTTACCCCCTTGGTTATAATGGTGGTTCGTTCATTTTTGGGCACGAATGTTTAACCTTGCTGATATTATATCATTAATCCGCTCACAGTGAGCAGAAAAATGTTCTTCATTTCCCACATCAATCCATATAATGTCCGGCATGCGGCGAAACCACGACCATTGCCGCTTGGCAAACCGGCGCGTGTTTCGTTTCAAGATCGCAACCGCTTCCTCCAGCGTCTGTTCCCCGCGCAGGTACGGGATGATTTCCTTGTACCCGAGACCTTGCATCGAAATCGCATCTTCCGGAACCCCTTGAGCCAATAGACGTTCCACTTCCTGGACGAGCCCGGCTTCGATCATGCGATCCACCCTCTCTTCGATGCGGCGGTACAGCTTCTCGCGCTCCATATGCAAACCGATCACGCAAAGCTCGTATGGAGACTTTTTCTCGCCTTTACGAAAAGTTTGTGACAGCGGGACGCCGGTTTGCTCGTACACTTCGAGCGCGCGGATGATACGGCGCAGATCGTTCGGATGAATGCGCTTTGCCGACTCCGGATCCACCTCGGCCAGTTGCCGATGGAGGGCCGCCGTACCTTCCGCTAAAGCCTTCTGTTTCATCGCTTCCCGAAACGCCCGGTTTTCACCCGTACCCCCAAAGCTGAAATCGTAACAGACCGCTTCCACATAGAGACCGGTTCCGCCGACGAGAAATGGCAACTTGCCCCGCTCATGAATTTCAGCGATTTTCGCCCGGGCCATGCGCTGAAACTCGGAAACCGAAAACGGTTCATCGGGGTCGACGATATCAATCATATGATGGGGAATCCGTTTTCTTTCCTCAGGCGTGGCTTTGGCCGTGCCGATATCCATTCCTCTGTACACCTGCATCGAGTCGCCGGACAAGATTTCACACTGAAATGTTTCTGCAATTTCCAAGCTATAACGTGTTTTCCCGACCGCGGTCGGGCCGACCAGCACGAGCAGTTTCAAACCTTCATCACTCCATATGCGATTGTGCCGTCCTTGTTCGGTCGGATGTCGTCAAATCCGAGCCGCCTGAGTTCCTTTCCATCCGCGTGCTCCTTGACGACTACCCTCTTGCGCGCCACACGGACCGCTTGCTCGATCGTTTCGGTGGATAACGGTTCCGGATTGGCGACCCCTCTTAACGGTTCCATGGACGCCGAATCGGTGATCGGGCGGCGAAACATCGGGTCGAAGTAGACGATGTCGAAACTTCGTGAGGGTAATGTATGCAGATAGGAGCGATGATCTGCGCACTTTAGCTTTACCCGGCGCATCGCTTCGTTGACCGCAGCGGACTCGCTTTGGTAGCGCTTGAGACCATCGCGGACGACGTAGCAGAGCGCTTTTTCGCTTTCCAGCGCAATGACCGATCCGTTTTCGCCGACAGCATGGGCGAGCACGATCGCATCGGAAGCAAGTCCGGCCGTACCGTCGAGAACCGAATCTCCCGGCTGGACAGCGGTCGCTTCGACAAGCGGATCATATCCGCCTCTCGTGAGGCGCTCGATCCGTAAAAAGGCGGTACTCGGATGAAAGCGAACCGGTTTTTCTGCCGGATCGAAATAAAGATAAAAACCGTTTGCGGTTGCAACCAAGAGTTGAGCCGCAGGCAAAGTTTCCATCAGTTTTTTCAGCGAATGCCGATTGCGCGGAACCCAGTTGGCTCCCAATGTGCGCGCCGCCTCTTTTGCTTCGCGTATGAGCTGTGCAGTCGTATCATAAGCGGTCGTCACCCATAGACCCAAATTCACATCACCCGTTTGAACATTTTTTCCAGTTCGTAATTGGAGAAGCTGACGACGACGGGGCGTCCATGCGGACATGTAAACGGATTCCGGCATTCCCTAAGACGCGCCAGCAAGCTTTCAATCTGCTCCATCGTCAGGGCCTCATTGGCCCGAATCGATGCTTTGCAAGAGCAGGCGATCGCTGCCCGTTCGCGAAGTCGCGCCAGATCCACCTCTTTTTCAGTGACGATCCAGTGAACGATCTCCTCGATAATTTCCCGCTCCTGTCCTCGGGGAAGCCAGTACGGATAAGACTCTACCTTAAAGGTATTCCCACCGAACGAGTGTAAATAAACACCCGCCTGTTCCAACAGAAACATCCTTGAGCGCAGCATTTCTGCCTCCGCCGCCGTCAATTCCAACGTGAGCGGGATGATCAGTTCCTGGCTGACCGGAGCAGGATCACCGAAAACGCGGTAATAATGCTCGTACTGAATCCGCTCATGAGCCGCATGCTGGTCGATCAGATACAGGCCGTCCTCATTTTGAGCGATGATATATGTTCCTCTCATCTGACCGATCGGATACAGATACGGAAACCGGGGCTTTTTTTGCTCCTCGCGCTCTTTCATCTCACCGTCGTCCACCGCGCTCTGCGGGGTTATTGCGCTCTCTTCTTTAGGCTCATCCTGCTTGCCCGCAGCCGTATCCGGCAAATAGTGCCGCACCGCCTCTTTGATTTTGGCCGCACTTGCCTGCTTTTCTTGCCACATGGCCGGACCGGTTCTCCTTTCTCCTGCAGGAGAAAGGCTGCCTTCTCCTGCAGAAGAAAAGCTGCTATCTCTTGCGGGAGTGAATCCGCCGCTCAGGTTGGCACGCTCGAAACGGGTCTCCGTCCATTCGATCTGTTGCTGGATCGGCTTTTTTTCTTTGATGAAGACCGAGCGGGCAGATGGAATGAGCGTGCGCTGGCCGAGAGCTTCTCTGACCGCTTGTTCTACGAACGCATACAGCTCCTTTTCCTTGCTGAATTTCACTTCCAGCTTGGAAGGATGCACGTTCACATCGATCAGTCCCGGGTCCATCGTGATGTGCAGGACCGTGAGCGGATACCGGTTGAGCGGAAGCAAGGTATGGTACCCTTCCAGCACCGCCTTGACGAGACCGAAATTGCGCACGTAGCGGCCATTGACGATGGTCGTTACCGCCGTGCGGCTCGCCCGCGTCCACTCCGGCAAGGAAATCCACCCATTCAATGTAAAATCAAGGGAAGTTTTCTCGACCGGGATCATTTTTTTCGCCGCGGAAAGACCATAAATGGCCGCGATAATCTGGCGCATGTCTCCATTACCCGGCGTGGACACGAGCGTGTTTTGATTATGCGTCAGTGAAAAGGCGATGTCCGGACGCGCGAGCGCCAACCGGTGCATAAAATCGGAAATATGACCGAGTTCCGTCTGGACCGTTTTCATATATTTCAGCCGGGCCGGTGTGTTATAAAACAGATCGGTCACGCGGATGTCCGTTCCCCGCTCCATCGCGATCTCCTGGCGGCTGATCATTTTTCCGCCGTGGATGACCACTTTCTGGCCGAGTCCATCATCGCGAGCCGACGTCAAACACTCGACTTTGGCCACGGCAGCGATGCTCGGCAACGCCTCGCCGCGAAATCCGAGCGTAACGATCCGAAACAGGTCGTTCGTGCGGGCAATTTTGCTCGTGGCGTGGCGCAAAAAGGCGGTTTCGCAGTCCTCTTCATCCATTCCGGTGCCGTTATCACGTACACGTATGCTTTTCAGACCGCCTTCCTCCACGTATACATCCACTTTGGTGCTGTCGGCGTCGATCGCATTTTCCACCAGTTCTTTCACAACCGATGCCGGGCGTTCCACCACTTCGCCCGCTGCGATCCGATTGGCGGTCGCCTCATCCAGAATGCGCACTTTGCCCACCGCTTTTTCCCCTCCTTTTCCACATGTTTAAAGCCGCCTCTTCGCTTTCCGCTCAGCTTTCAACGCGGAGATACAGGTGTTTGCCTGCGAAGGTGGCTTCAATCTGCGGGTATGCTTTCCGTATTTGATCCAGCTCGATCCAGGTCGTTCCCTGTTCAAGCAAGACGGAAGTGTGGTCAACCGGGAATACGTGTCGGCGGTCATTTAATTTCAGCTCAACGGCTTGGGATTTGGCGTTCCAGCTGATTTCCGAACCGGTCAGAGCGGCGACGACGCGCGCCGGCAAAAATGCTTTGTTGTTCTGAACCCAGACCGCAAACGGCCGGGAAATGGCAGCGCCGTTTATTTCCCATTGTCCGTCACGCCAATCGATCTCGATCGTGCGTACCCCGAGATGTTTCAGCGCCGCGATCGTTTGTGCTGTATCCCCATGAACTTCTATATCCGGTTCAAGGCCTGTTCCATGCACTTTATGCCGTTTCGGCGTCAAATACTCTTCGATCGTCAGTTTCAAGAAAGAACCATCGCTGAGGGGGATGATCTGCTGGACACTGCCCTTGCCGTATGTGCGCGTTCCGATCAGCGTCGCCGCTTTCTGGTCCCTGAGCGCACCGGCCAATACTTCCGACGCGCTGGCACTCTGTCCGTTCACCAGCACGACTACCGGGATGCCGAGCGTTTCCCCGCCTTTAAAGGAATGAGGCGTCAGCTGTTGGCTGCGGTCGCGTTTGTAGATGAGCGTACCTTCACTGAGAAAATGTTTGGCCATATTCTCGGCCACCTGCAAATAGCCGCCGCTGTTATCGCGCAGGTCCACAACCAGCCCTTTCATTCCCCGCTCTTTCATCTGTTTTAACCGTTCCGCAAACGTTTTTTCAGCCTCATTCGAAAAGGTCGTAAAGTGGATATAGCCGATCCGGTCGCGTTCAAGCCAAGCGGACTTGACCAGCGGCACCTGAACGGGAGCGCGGGTGACTTTCACCTTGATCTGTTGATTGAGCCGGCGGACCACCAGTTCGACCTCTGTTCCTTCCGGACCGCGGATTTGCTCCACGAGTTCATTCAATTCTAATTCGGAAGCGTCCATTCCATTGACCGAAACAATATAATCCCCTTGCCGGATCCCGGCCCGTTCTGCCGGCGAATCCGGAAACACTTCCTCCGCTACAAAGCCGATCTCATCTTGATAGATCCGCACACCGATTCCGACATAGTTCTGGTCGATCGATTCCGCAAACGACGCGTAACGTTCCGGCGTAAAGTATTCGGTATACGGATCATCCAGCACTTCGATCATGGCGCGGATGGCCTCGTCCGTAAGGACGTCACCGGAAGTCCCGCTGACATGATACTTCTCAATGTACTGGTAAACTTCGAGCAGTTTAGTCAGGTTGGCCTCTTCTTCGGCGGATACCGTAACAGGCCAGACGTATGCCAGCGTGAAGGCGACAATGGTCAGTGCGGCAAGTTTCATGTTCGCGCTGAGTCTCATTTTTGCGGTGAGTCCCGTCTTCGTTTTCCATCGATTCATCCGTTTTTTCTCTCCCATCTTCACACGTATCAATTTGTAAATAAAGGGTTTAGCCCCGGATCAATTTTTGTTTCCATTCATTGATGAAAGTAAGCGCCTCAAGCGGGGTCATGTTCATGACATCCGCCTGTTTCAATGCCTTGAGCGCCTTCTGTTCAAGCGCAGTGTACTTGCTGGCTGACACCTCCTGTTTCTCTTCCTCCGGAAACAGGCTGAGCTGAACGGCTTCTGACAAAACGGAAGAATCGTCGTCACCGGCTTCTTCCGGGCTTTCGTGCGTGGCGTTGGTGGCCGAAGTGGCCGCAATTTCCCGGACAAATGCCCCTGGCGCGGCATCGGGTTCTGGCCTCGATTTGGCAAATTCGTTTAACAGGGAGTAGGCACGCTCAATGATCGAGTCACGCACACCGGCGAGACGGGCACAATAAATGCCGTAGCTTGTGTCCGCTGCTCCCCGCACCAGTTTGCGCAAAAACACCACTTCACCCTCGTTCTCTTTCACCGCCATCGAATAGTTTTGCAAATATGAAAGTTCATCTTCGAGGCGGGCCAATTCATGAAAATGGGTGGAAACCAGCGTCTTGCAGCCGATATGATTGTGGATGTATTCGATAACGGCTTGCGCGATCGCCATTCCTTCCCCCGTGCTCGTTCCCCGGCCCAACTCATCGATAATGACCAGACTTTTCGGTGTGGCTTCATCCGTCATGACCCGGATGTCTTTCATTTCCATCATAAACGTGCTGCTGCCGCCAGCCAGATCATCCGCAGCGCCGATCCGCGTAAATATGCGATCCACGAGCGGAATGCTCGCTTCATCAGCCGGCACAAAACAGCCGATTTGTGCCATGATCGAGATCAGCGCCACCTGACGCATATACGTACTTTTCCCGGCCATGTTCGGACCGGTAATCAACAGCGTACGCGCCCGATCCTGTTCAAAATGGACGTCGTTGCGGATAAATGTCTCTTCTTTCAGCATCGCCTCCACGACCGGATGACGGCCGTTTTTGACATGCATGTCGTATCCGTCATGAAGGTTTGGACGCGTATATCCATATTCGTCGCTCACGCGGGCAAACGACTGGTATACATCGATTTCCGCCACCACTTCAGCGAGTTTTTGCAGGCGCCCGGTTTGCTCCGCCAGCCAATTGCGAAGTTCAACAAACAGTTCGTATTCGATATCCGCCATTTTTTCTTCCGCTTCCAGAATCAGCGCTTCTTTTTCCTTCAACTCCGGTGTGACGAACCGTTCAGCATTGGCCAGCGTCTGTTTCCGTTCATATCGACCAGGAGGAAGAGCGGATAAATTGGCACGCGTCACTTCGATATAGTAACCGAACACTTTGTTGAAGCCGACTTTCAGCGATTTGATTCCCGTCGCTTCCCGTTCTCTCTGTTCCAACTCGGCAATCCAGCGTTTTCCCTCTTTGCTTGCCGTGCGCAGTTTGTCCAGGCGCTCATCATAACCGCTCCGGATAATGCCGCCTTCACGGACCGAGACCGGCGGGTCGTCGGCGATCGCTCTTTCGATTTGTTCTGCGATGTCCGCGCACGGATCGATCGAGTCTACCAATCGGCTCAACGTGCTCGATCCCGCTTCCTTGCAGATCGCAATCAGCGCCGGAATTTCCTTTAACGAAGTTTTCAATGCGATCAGGTCGCGGGCATTGGCACTGCCGTACGCGATGCGACCGACCAGTCGCTCCAGGTCATATACATTTTTCAGCTTGCTGATGATTTCTTCACGGACAATGAGCTGATCTTTCAGCGCACCTACCGCTTCCAGCCTTCGTTCGATCGCCTCCAGATCGAGCAGGGGCCTGTCCACAAAACGGCGCAGCAGCCTCCCGCCCATAGCGGTCACCGTCCGGTCAAGAAGCCAGAGCAAGGTGCCCTCTTTCCCCCCATCCATGACCGTCTCCTTCAGTTCCAGGCTTTTGCGGGTAAAAGGATCCAGCGTCATGTATTGGCGGGGTTCATAGGTGCGGATGCGCGTAATATGCGAAAGCGACCGCTTTTGGGTTTCCTTTAAATAAGACAACAAAAGCTTCAGGCAAGTTGCACCGGGAGGTGAAAGTTTCTGGATTTCATGAGCGATAGGAATTCCATCCGTTTCCACCGTTTCTTGCGAACGCGGTGTAACCGTCACTGTTTTGCGGTAGTAAGCCAGACGCGAGCGGATGTGCTTTTCATCTTCGGGGAACACGACGATTTCCGATGGGGTAAATACCATCAGTTCATCTAACAGACGGTCGAATGAACCGCTGACCCTCGTAAAGTACAGCTCTCCCGTCGTCAAATCACAGGCAGCCAACGCATATGTATCCTTTGAACGGACAACAGCGGCAATATAGTTGTTTGACTTGTCGTCAAGCGACCGCTGCTCCATGACCGTGCCCGGTGTGACGATGCGGACGATCTCCCGTTTGACCACGCCTTTTGCCGTCTTCGGGTCCTCTACTTGCTCGCAGATGGCCACTTTGTAGCCTTTGGCCACGAGGCGGGCAATGTACTGATCTGCGGAATGATACGGGACGCCGCACATCGGTATGCGCTCACCATCGCTGTGCCCGCGCCCCGTCAATGTAATTTCCAATTCCCGTGCAGCAAGCACAGCATCATCAAAAAACAGCTCATAGAAGTCACCGAGCCTGAAAAACAAAAAAGCATCGGGAACTTGCGCCTTGATCTGCATATATTGCTCCATCATCGGCGTCAGTTTGGACATGGACGGATCAACCCCGTATCGGTATACTATCAAAATTGTTCATTTTATTGTTCATTTTTGGATCGTTGTTTTCTCATTATATCACAATCTGATCACCTCATGATCGCATATGGACGGATTTTCCAAAATTTGCGCACATCCCGTTCCGACGGCCACGGTTTGAACGACAGCGCCCGCTCCATCAGCGGTCGGGCAGCCGCCTCGTACGGACGAAATGATTTCAATGTGCGAAGTTCTTCCCACAGCGAAGCGACAGCTTTATGCAAAACGGCTTTGTCGCCCGAATAATACGCTTCCTGCAGCGGCAAGGCGTCAAGCGGGTTTTGCTTAAGCTCATCATGATATTGCGCGATAAATAGCGCAAGCGAACATACAGCCATCGCCAAGCGAGGTGTCACCAGCCAGCTGGACAGGGTGCGGTATTCAAACCCGCCATGCGTTTTGCGGCGAAAATCACCGAGAAAACCGTAACGAGGCCTTCGCGCACGTTCCTCCTCCCGCTCGACCATTACCAGGGGCAAGGCCAAATAATTGTCCAGCGCCACCAGCAATCGGGTCGTGAGTCGTACGCCGCTGAAATGAAGATGCCCTCCCAGCGCAAATCCCGGCTTCGGCATCCCGCCCGCTCTCCATTCCACGCGATCGTCATCGACTTGCAATACCGCTTTATGCATCGTCCGCCGAATTTCTTTGATCAGCGATACCGCATCGGATTGCGGTCTGGGTCTAAGCTCCGCCAGCGGATAAATCATCCCCCGCCTTCTGTCGCGCCACCCGTCACACCCGATCCGGCCGAACCGGGTGAAATAGCGGTTCGCAAAGACGACGCGGGCACCATCCCGACAAAGCAACAGTTCACAATCGCTGCCGATAACGAGGGGAGTCCTCCCATTTTCATCCGTCCTCATGCCAGCAAGTTCCGTTTTGATTTGTGCCGCCCATAGCTGTTCGGCCTCTTCGCTCAGTTGCGGCGCCGGATCGATATGAACGACATAAAAACAATGAGCGCCGGGGACAAGCCCCACTTCGGCAAATTCAAGTCCGAGCGCATAGACGACACGTATCGCCAGACGGCACAGTTGGCGGTCAAAGCGCCTGTTCATGTCCAGTTGCAGCGGCGCCATACCGCGGTAGGCGATCAAGGCTTCGAGATGGGAGACAAAGACTCGATAAACCGCCGCTTTTGTCGATAAAGAAGCGTAAGGCGGCTTGGCACCCAACAGTGCAGGATGAAGACCATGCAGCTTGAGGCGCTTTTCGGTCAGACGGAGGTCTTCCAGCCGCTGCAGTTCTGTCTGCCGATTAAACCAGCGCACATGCTCTTTGATCGTGCTGGTATTTTTGGAGTTGGCGGAGAGGAGAGCACAGGCGGATTTTCCCCATTGATAAATCGCAGAATACCTGCTCACATCATCCGGTAACGTTTGTCCCCAGGCCCAGCCGTACCTGCCCAAAAATCGTCTGAGACGAACCGCGCTCTTTTCGTCTCCGATCAAAAAGAAAGGACCCGCTTCCATGCGCTCGTTCCTCCTGTCAAGATGGGTCCAAACAAAAAGAGGGCCGATGCCCCCTCACGCCGTTCACCCTATTCCGTCTTGAATTTTCCCTTTTGTCTAATCTTCCAGTTCATCATCGAGCAATTCCGGATCCAGATCTTCATAATCGCTGTCCTCGTCCTCTTCGTATTGGAAGTCGATGTCTTTATCCTCAAGTTCATCCAAACGGTGCGGAGAAACGAGTACGGTCACTTTGGTCTCAGCGATCATCTCCACCGCAAATTCCCGCTCTACGCGAACGATCACCTGCTTGCGGTCAGAAGATACCGTTGCTTCCACACAGTTCGGTTCCTGGGTGGCTTCCGCGGATACCTCCTCCGTGGAAACCCTATGTTTTGGATCTTCATAGGAGAGCGGCACCACTTCCACATACGATACCGTTTCTTTGGCCACATCTGTTTTTGAATTGTTGTCGTAGGAATACCATATGTTTATGTCATAAGTACCCACAACTTCAATGCCATCATCAGATTTTACGGCCTCGTACTGGTTATTGATGATCCAGGCTCCCAATATGCTCGTCGGGGGATGCGGCGGTGTAATGCTATGCGTGACCTGGCTAAATTTCCGGCCTCTACCGCATACGGCCTTGGTGATGATCTCTCTAAATTCCAGGTCTTTATCTGTGATCGCCATCAATCCTAACCTCCTTCGTACAGTCATTTAATACAAGTGTATGCAGGTCATTGGCCCATAGTGACAAAAATATTTGCCGCATCCGCATGCCCGACCGCGACCGTCCCCATCTGAGTTGGTACGCCGAGGACGGAAGGGAGCGGCCTGTTACACCATCCGTTCTACATCGGATCCATTCCATCTAATAAATCGTATGAAGATCGAATTCGCGATATGCCTGAACCTTATGCTTAAAAGCGATCGCATATCGCCCTATACATCGATCCGGTAAACCGCGCCGAATTTCTCCCGGAAATATTGGATGAGGTGATTAGGATTCAATTCTTCACCGCTCACATCGCGTACAAGTTCATCCGGCGTTCGCAATTTCCCGTACTGCAACACATGATCGACGAGCCATTGCTTGATCGGTGCAAGCTGGCCGTCCGCAAGAAGCTGATCGACATTCAGCTGTTTTTTCATCGCGCTCATAAACTGTGCAGCATACAAGTTGCCGAGCGAGTAAGAGGGGAAGTAACCGAAGGCACCGCCATACCAGTGCACATCCTGCATCACCCCTTCTCCATCATGCGCTGGGGTTACGCCGAGATAAGCCTCATATTTTTCATTCCATGCCGACGGCAAGTCATCTACCTGCAACTGGTCTTCAAACAGTGCTTTTTCCAGCTCATAGCGGATCATGATATGCAAATTGTACGTCAGTTCATCCGCCTCGATCCGGATCAGAGAAGGCGAGACGACATTGATCGCACGATAAAAATCATCGAGCCCTACATCGTCAAACTGCCCCGGGAAAAACCGTTGCAAATCGGCAAAATACCGTTGCCAAAACGGATAGCTGCGCCCGATCACGTTCTCCCACAGTCGCGACTGGGATTCGTGAATGCCCATCGATGCGCCGTCTCTCAGACCGGTTCCGTTCAACGTTTCATCCATATTCTGTTCGTAGAGCGCATGTCCCCCTTCGTGGATGGAGGAAAACAGGGAAAAGGTGAAATCATCTTCGCGAAAAGCTGTGGTAATGCGCACATCCCCCGGGTTCAATCCGGTCGCAAACGGGTGCACGCTTTCGTCCAGCCGCCCGGCGCTGAAATCATAACCCATCTGTTCCAAAATATAGTGGCTGAATGCCCGCTGCTTGTCGCTTGCAAACGGCTGGCGCAAAAAATCGGTGTTCGGCTTTTCGTCTGCAGCCGATATTTTTGCCACCAGTGAAACGAGCTGTTCTTTCAACTCGGCAAATACCCGATCCAGTTGAGCCACTTTCAACCCCGGTTCATACGGCTCAAGCAACGCTTCGTAAGGGTGTTCTTCGTAACCCCAATATTCGATAAACTGCCGGTTAAATTCGATCAGCTGTTGCAAATAAGGCCGGACTTTGTCAAATTGGCCGTCCGCTTTATGTGTCTCCCAAACGGCTTCCGCTTCGGAAGCGAGCACGACATACTTTTCATACTGATCGGCTGGAATTTTGCGGTTGCGCTCATATTCCCGGCTGTATTCGATAACCATTTTTCGCGTGATCTCGTCCAGTTGCTTTAACGTTTCCGGTTCGTTCAAATGCTTCAACCATTCCCCCATCTGATCGGAGACAAGCATGCGGAACACTTCCGCCGACAGCATCCCGACCACCTCGGAACGGTATGACATGGACTTGCGCGGTGCCTTTGTGCGCATATCCCAATGCATCAGCCCGATCGCTTCATTGTACATATTCATTTTTTTGACACACTGTCTGAAATCGTTTATGATTTTTTCGAGTTTTGGATCCAACATCCATCCCGCCTTTTCCTTTTATCATCATTTGAGAACCCATTTCCAACAATACCAGTGTAAATCGAACAAACAGTGAAATACAAGTGAGACAAGAAAGGAGATAATCCGATGGAAAAAGTTCATATCGAGCTGACCGGTGAGGCACGCGCTCGCCTGGAAACCTCCATCGACCCGATGACCGCGATTCAGCTCGTATATGATACGGAAGGGTGCGGCTGTGCGGTGAGCGGCGTTCCGCAACTTTGGCTCATCGAGCGGAAAAAGACGGATGGGATGCTGAAAGCTGGCGATGAAACGTTGCCCATCTACATCGAACCGCACCATACGGTTTTTTTTGAACCGCATTTAAAACTGGACTATCATTCGTCCGCTGACCGTTTCCGCTTAACCAGCGATCAACAGATTTATCACTATGGCATGAAGTTAATCCGGAAATCGCCGCAAACGTCTTAGGCGGTGTAAAAGAAAGGGGACTTTTGTAGTGAGATCGTCGATGCTTGAGGAAATTCTTGCGTACAACCGCAGGTTCGTCGAAAACGGAGAATATGAACATTATCGCACCACCCGGTATCCGGACAAAAAAATGGTGATTTTGTCCTGCATGGATACAAGACTGATCGAGCTTCTTCCCAAAGCGATGAATTTAAAAAACGGGGATGCCAAAATTGTGAAAAATGCCGGGGCCATCGTCACCCAGCCATTCGGCAACGTTATGCGCAGCATACTCGTCGCCCTGTACAAATTGAAGGCGAGGGAAGTGTACGTCATCGGTCACCACGACTGCGGCATGACCGGATTAAATGCGGATGAAATGATCGATAAAATGTTGGAAAACGGTGTTCAGCCGGAAGTGCTGACGACGTTAAAAAATGCAGGGATCCAGCTCAAATCCTGGTTGCGCGGTTTTAACAGCGTGCATGAAAGTGTCGAATCGAGCGTGTCCATCATCCGCAACCATCCGCTATTGCCCAAAGGAGTGCTGGTGCACGGCTTGATCATCGATCCGTTGACGGGTGAGCTGGAAGTCGTAACCGAAGGCCGTTAATTGATACACCGCTGCCTTGTGCAGCGGTGTTTTTTAGTTTTTAGTGTCAAAAAAGGCGCAACTTGAGAAAAGTTCCAGCGTTTCATTAGGTGAAGAGAAACAGAGAAAAAAGAATGAGGGAGAAACGGATGAAACCTAATCAGAGAAGGATCAGCTCGTCGTTACGATCGTGGGGATGCAGGGAAAAAGCAAGTGGTTGTGCAGCGATAAGCGTTCGCCGGATCGCCATTGGACTGTTGGCCTGCTTTATTCTCATCCTATGTGCAGGCTGGCCCGGTGCCCGGACGGTTTCAGCAGCCGGGCTCACGACTCAATACCGGGTGTTTCAAAACGAAAACATGCTCCGTGAATTCGCAAACGCCAACGAAGCCATTACATACAGCAAACGGTTTTTAAACAGTTATGTCGAACGAATCGATACGCGGGAATGGATTTTTTCTTATTTCCCCCGCTATTACGTTTACCAGAAAGACACGCTGATCGGCAAAGGTTATCACCATCTGGATGAAGCGATCCGCGAAGCAAAAAAGTGGAGTCATGCCAGCGTCCGTGATTTGCACGGTCGCGGCTGGGTTTGGGACAACTATCCGCGGGAACCGAGATACCGTGTATACCAGGGTGAAAAAACATTTGCGCACTGGACGTTTCATCGTTTGGATGAAGCGAAAAAAGAAGCGGTCAAATGGGCCAATGCCCATATTATCGATCTGGCGGATGGAACGTGGGTATGGGACAACCGGAATCCTGAAGATGAAAAGTTGAACGGCGAGCCGGTATACGAAGTCCGTCTGCCCCATGGGGGCAAAACATCCGATTCCTCGGAAGACGTACGTTACAACGATCTTAAAGCAGCGGTTCTTTTGGCTTCCAAGACGGATGGTGCAACCGTCGTCAATGTCAAAACCGGGAAAACCGTATATGCCAACGAAAAACCGTACGTCGTCTCGCAAAACCGCAAGCCGCTACGCGCCTTCGGCGTTTTGGATGCCGCTCTTCAATATGCGGTCAAATGGGCCAATGCCGACATCTCCGTGAATGGGCGGGAAATCTGGAACAATTATGCCTTTTATCAGGTGATCGATGCGAATGGAAAGGTGACCGATCATCTGACGCCGCAGGCAGCGCTTGAAGAGGCATTGAAGCGGCCCAAGGCCCAGATCCGGGATTACCACGGCAAGACGATCTTTAGCAATGCGGAACGGTTGCAGGTGTGGGTTTGGACCGGAACGGCAGCGGACGATCCCATCCGTGAACGGGTAGAAAAAGCAGCCGGAATCGATGTTTTGTCACCGACATGGTACAAGCTGCTCGATGCAGACGGACAGCTTGAAGATCAGTCCAGCGCCGACCTTGCAAAGTGGTTGCACGAACGTCAGATTGAAGTGCATCCGCTCGTACACAATCAGTTCGATCCGGAATTGACCGAGCGGTTTTTAAAAAATGAGGATGCCCAGAACCGTTTCATCACCGCGGTTGTCAAAAGTGCGGCTGCCGCTGGCGCTGACGGCATCAATGTGGATTTCGAATCGATGAAAGGAAGCGACCGTAAGGCGTATACCGCATTTATTGAAAAGTTTGCCCGCGAAGCGCATCAGCACGGACTGAAAATTTCGGTCGCTTTGCCGCGAGGCAGCGCAAGCTGGAATCATTTGACCGCCTTCGATCACGTAAAACTGGGACAAATCGTCGACTACATCCACATCATGACCTACGACCAGCACTGGTCCGGCAGTGAAACCCCCGGTACGGTCGCGGGCATGTCGTGGGCGGAAGAAGGCATCAAGCAGTTTCTCGCATACGGGATTCCCCGAGAAAAACTGTACATGGGCATTCCGTTCTATGTCAGGGAATGGAAGCTGGACCGTAACGGAAATCTCGTGGAAAACCGGGCTTTGTACGCAGGCGATGTCGCCGAACGTTTAAAAGGGAAAAACGTCAAGAAAGACTGGGACCCGGATACCGGACAATACCGGATCGAATTTGAGGAAGACGGATATACGTATTTGTTTTGGCTGGAAGATGAGGAGACGGTCAAATCGCGCATGAACATCGCCAAAACATATCGCCTGCACGGGGTGGCGGCCTGGCGCCTCGGCCAGGAAGCGCCGGGCTTCTGGCAAGCCATTGTCTCCGAAAAAAATTGATCCTTTTTAACCATACCCAAATGGCACATCAAAATGGGGCTGTCCAAAAAAGTCAGTGAAGACTGACCCACGGACGCCCCATCGTAGAATTCAATAGCGGGCGGTCACCATTTTTTTGCGGGTAAAAAACTCGACACCGTCACGGCCATTAGCATGCAAATCACCGTAAAATGACTTTTTGTAACCGGAAAACGGAAAGAAGGCCATCGGTGCTGGCACACCGACGTTAATCCCGAGCATTCCGGCATCGATTTCCTCCCGAAACTGGCGTATGGCTTTGGCACTATCCGTATAAAGACAAGCGCCGTTGGCAAATTCGGAGCGATTGGCAATCGCAATTGCCTCCGTCAGATCGTTGGCGCGCATCACGCACAGAACCGGCGCAAATATTTCTTCCTGCCAGATTTTCATCTCCGTCGTTACATGATCAAAGATGGTCGGCCCGAGAAAATATCCTGTTCCTTGCGCAGCGGGAACGGTTCGACCATCCAAAACGAGTGTCGCTCCTTCCCGGATCCCCGCTTCAATAAAGCCGATCGTGCGCTCCTTATGCGATTGACGAATGACTGGCCCCAGAAACACGTCGCGCTCCAGGCCGTTACCGATCACCAGTTTTTCGGCTGCCGCTTTTAATCTTATAACCAGCTCATCGCCGATATCGCCAACAGCGACAACAACGGCACAGGCCATGCATCGTTCTCCCGCCGAGCCAAAGGCCGCGTTTATGATATTCGTCACCGCCAGCTCCAAATCAGCATCCGGCAGCACGATGCTATGATTTTTCGCACCTGCCAGCGCCTGCACCCGCTTTCCGTGTGCCGCAGCCGTTTTGTAGACATATTCGGCAACCGGCTGGGAACCAACGAAAGAGACGGCTTTAATCTCAGGATGGCTCAGGATGGCATTCACGGCATCATGCGCTCCGTGCACGATGTTCAGCACCCCTGGCGGAACGCCGGCCTCCGTCGCCAATTCGGCCAGCCGGTTGGCCAACAGCGGCGTTCGTTCAGACGGTTTCAGCACAAACGTGTTTCCGCAGACGATCGCGAGCGGAAACATCCAGCAAGGCACCATCATCGGAAAATTAAACGGCGTAATTCCGGCCACCACCCCGAGCGGGTAACGGTACATTCCCGATTCCAGACCGGTTGCAATATCCGGCAACTGGCTGCCCATCATCAGCGTTGGAGCGCCGGCCGCAAACTCGACACATTCAATCCCCCGCTGTACCTCTCCATAGGCTTCCTGATAACTTTTTCCATTTTCTTCAGTGATCTGCCGCGCCAGTTCTTCCCAATGTTCCACGAGCAGCTGCTGAAATTTGAACATGATCCGCGCCCGTCTCGGTACAGGCGTGTTCCGCCATTTCGGCCAGGCTTTCGCTGCTTGCTGAACCGCCGCATCTACATCCTCGGCCGTAGAAAGCGGAACGCGGGCAATCGTCTCACCCGTTGCCGGATTGGGCACGGTTTCAAATCGATCTGTCGCTGGTTCAGTCCATTGACCTCCTACAAAGTTTGCCACCGTTTTCACCCGAATCAGCTCCTTCATCAATAAGAATATTCGTAACAGATCCGGTACAAGTCCATGATTTCCTCTGCACTGACCTGACGCGGATGATGGGCAGGACTGCCGCTGGCCAGAGCATCCGTTGCCATTTTGGACAGCGACCGCTCGAAAGCGTCACGTGGTATGCCCCAATCGCGCAAATTGGGAATGTTCATCAGCTTGCACAAACGTTTCACTTCCTCAAGCACAAAATCCGCTGCTTCCTGATTAGTGCTGCCAGCCAAATCCGGACGGAGCGTGCGCCCGATCTCCGCCATGCGTGCATCCGCATAACCTTGGGTAAATTCCAGCACCGCCGGCAGCAACATGGCGTTCGACATGCCGTGCGGCACATGGAACAAGGCCCCGATCGGGCGGGACATCCCGTGAATGAGAGTTACGGAAGCATTGGAGAATGCCGCTCCGGCCAGCATCGCCCCGAGCGCGGTTTGTTCATGCGCGTTCAGGTCGCCCTTTTCGCTGTACATCACCGGCAAATGTTCGTGAATGAGGCGGATCGCCTTTAAAGCCCACACATCTGTTACCGGATGGGCCTTGCGGGACAAGTAAGCCTCGATAGCATGACAAAGCGCATCGATGCCGGAAGCCGCAATGACCGATTTGGGGCATGACAAGGTCAGTTCCGCATCGACGATGGCCACTTTCGGCACCAGGGCCGGATCGGCAATCATCATTTTAATATCGCGCTTCGTATCAATAATGACGGTCACTTTCGTCACTTCCGATCCGGTCCCCGCCGTTGTCGGCACGGCGATCAACGGCAGCGGCGCATGTTTGAACGTGCGCCGGCCTCCCATGTAATCGCCGATATATCCGTCGTTGGTGCGCATGACAGCCACCGCCTTGGCTGCATCGATGGCGCTGCCGCCCCCGATGGCCACGACGACATCGCAGTTTTCCGCTTTACATACCTTCAGCGCCTCATCGACATGCCTGTCGGTCGGCTCCCTGTCTACATCGCTATAAACCGCAACATCCAGCCCCGCTTCTTTGAGCAGGCGCCGGCATTCATCGATGCGTCCCAGTTTCTCCATGACCGGATCGCTGACAATCAGCGCTTTTACACCGTATGCGCGTGTCTGCCGGCCCAATTCTGCAAAGGAGCCAACCCCGTACAAAATGGGTGAGGGAAGCCTCATTTCATTAACCAACGGTTTTTCCTCCCCTGTTTGGCCTGTTGTGACCTATGTTTTGTTTTTTTCGAGCTTTGCGTTTTCATCCTAGCAGAGCCCAAACAGGAACACTAGAGACAATATTTTTCACGGATGGGGATGACAAAAACAGTCCGGAAAACAAAAAATGTCCGCGTTCCTGCAAAACCATTGAGCAGAAACGAACGGACATATACGGTCATCGGACATAAACGGTCAGATTAGGCACGCTGCAATCTGAGTGCATTCAACACAACGGAAACCGAGCTGAACGCCATCGCCGCACCGGCCATCCACGGAGCGAGCAGACCGGCCGCTGCGACCGGGATTGCAAGAATGTTGTAGAAAAAAGCAAAAAACAAGTTTTGTTTGATGTTTCTCATCGTTTTGCGACTGAGAAGAATCGCATCGACGACACTGTTCAAATCGCCACGCATTAACGTAACGTCAGCCGTCTCTACAGCAATATCTGTCCCTGTACCCATCGCCATGCCGATATCGGCCATCGCCAGTGCCGGAGCATCGTTAATGCCGTCACCTACCATCGCGACCCGATGGCCTTGTCGCTTCAAGTCACGAATCCGTTCCCCTTTTTCCTCCGGCAACACTTCGGCCCATACTTGCTCAATACCGACCTCGCGCGCGATCGCTTCCGCGGTGCGGCGGTTGTCCCCCGTGAGCATGATCACGGTTAATCCCAGTCGCTTCATCCTTTGGATCGCTTGCACGGATGTTTCTTTCACCGTATCGGCCACCGCAATCATGCCCGCCAATTGGCCGTCGATCGCAGCCAGCATGACGGTTTTTCCTTCGCTTTCCAGCCTCTTTATATCCGCAAGATCCGCTTCGAACGGAACGCCGGCTTGCTTCAACCATTTGCGGGTGCCTACCAGCACTTCGCGGCCCTCGACGACAGCGCGAACGCCTTTTCCGGGGACGGCTTCAAAATGTTCGGGATCGCGGATGGTGATGCCCTTTTTTTCAATTCCCGCCTGGATCGCACGTGCCAGCGGATGTTCTGAACGTTTTTCAGCAGAACCGACCCATTGTAAAAATTCTTGTTCGTCCAGCGTAAAGACGATGACATCTGTCAGTTCCGGTTCTCCCTTTGTCACCGTACCGGTTTTGTCCAGAACGATGGTGTTGACCCGTTGCGTTTTTTCCAGGTGCTCACCGCTTTTGAACAGCACTCCCCGCTCCGCGGCCCTTCCCGAACCGGCCATGATCGACGTCGGGGTAGCCAGACCGAGCGCACAGGGGCAGGCGATAACGAGAATGGAAATGGCAGGAATGAGCGCATCCCTGAGCTGGCCGGGAGAAAGGACGAAATACCAGACTAGAAAGGTGGCCAAAGCGATCAAAACGACCGCCGGGACGAAAATGCCGGACACTTTGTCGGCAATGCGCTGAATATCCGCCTTTTTGCTTTGCGCTTCTTCCACCACTTTGATGATCTGCGCAAGAGCGGTCTCCTTGCCGACGCGCGTCGCACGGATTTTCAGCACTCCATGCTGGTTGATCGTCGCACCGATCACGGTGGAACCGACTTCTTTTTCAACCGGCAGGCTCTCCCCGGTCAGCATCGACTCATCGACCGCGGAACGCCCTTCGATCACTTCACCGTCAACCGGAATTTTTTCACCCGGTCCCACCACGCAAATATCACCAACGTTTACCTCATCCACCGGCACTCTTACTTCTTTGCCATCGCGGATCAAAAGCGCCGTTTGTGCGCGCAGGCCGAGCAGTTTTTTAATTGCCTGCGAAGTCCTTCCTTTGGCGCGTGCTTCAAACAGCTTGCCGAGCACGATTAAAGTCAGGATCACCGCCGATGCCTCAAAATACAATTCGGGCGTATGATCCGGGTTACGTACCCACCTCCAGCCGAGGTACACACTGTAAAAAAAGGCGGCAGAGGTACCCAGTGCGACCAGAACGTCCATATTGGCACTTTTATTGCGCAGCGCCTTGTAGGCACCTGCATAAAAAGGGGCTCCGATCCAGAATTGCACCGGTGCCGCGAGCAAAAACTGCACCCACGGGTTCATAAGAAATGAGGGAACCCCGATAAATGACGTAACCGGAAAATGGCTGAACATTGTCCACAATAGCGGCAAGGTGAAAGCGGCGGCGATCCAGAACCTGCGCGTTTGCCGTCTGATTTCCTGTTCACGGCTATCTTCGTGATTCTCATCATCCTGTTTGACGGCCGCTTTGTAGCCAAGCTGATTCACTTTATTTTCCAGATCCGCTATCTGAACTTGCGACGGATCATATTTCACATGGGCGGTTTCCAAGGCCAGATTGACCGTCGCCTGCACGACACCGGGAAGGCGGTTGAGTCCTTTTTCGATCCGGTTTGCACAGGCGGCGCAAGTCATGCCGGTAATCTGCAGGTTCGCTTCTTTTGCATCAGATGGCTTCATCTCGGATATATTTCCGGCATTCGTCCTTTGCTCCATTTTTCATCCCCCGCTTCCCGTTACCTCCATGGCTTCAGACGACCGTATACCCTTGCTCCTCAATCGCATCCTTGATTTGTTGCAAGCTCAGGCGGGCGTTGTCATACTCCACTTGCACAGTCCCGCTTTCCAGGTCGACCTCCCCTTTCGCCCCGATTTCACGCAATGCGCCTTCAACCGCTTGTACACAATGGGAACACGACATTCCTTCCACTTTCAATACCGTTTTTTCCATCCTGTTGTCCTCCTTTAATTATATATAGTATACCCAAGTATCCTATTTTAATGAGAAAATTATTTCATCAGCTTGTTCATCGTTTTGAGCAATTCCGCAATGACATCATGGTCTCCATGCTGAATTCGCTCTACTACACAGCTTTTCATATGGTGCTCCAGAAGCAGCTTGCCCACACTGTTCAAAGCCGACTGAATGGATGCGATCTGATTGAGCACATCGTCGCAGTAAGCATCTTTCTCAATCATCCCTTTTACCCCCCGAACCTGGCCCTCAATGCGGTTCAGCCGCACGATCAGGTTCTGCTTGACATGATCGGGATGATGACTTTTTCTCTCTCTGTTGTCGGTCTCGTTATGATGTGCCTCATGAGACGCATCGACCTGAATCGTCTGCTCATCCATGAGAAGCAACCCACTTTCTTTTCTTTTTATTATACTCCCCGGGGGTATATGAAGTCAACACAACCCTTCCATTCATTCCATCAATCCGAATAGACGCGCCGAAACTTGCCATTGCTTAACGTGTACGTGAAGTTTTGCATATTTCCATCCTTGCGCTGCTTGAACACTTCAATATAACCGTTGAAATCCTTCTGGTCCCCAAAAATCTTTTTTAATGCCTGGCGGATGTTCTCCCCCTGCTCCAGATGAACGATTAAATCTTCTTCGTCGACATGAT
Organism: uncultured Paenibacillaceae bacterium; assembly: GCA_937925675.1. Classification (GTDB taxonomy): domain Bacteria; phylum Bacillota; class Bacilli; order Paenibacillales; family CALAME01; genus CALAME01. Next base: position 57,298 of record CALAME010000020.1, read on the forward strand.
TCCCGCCGGCCGGAATACGTCTGTATTGCAAGTCTCCTTCCCCTTTCCATCATTTATAAACTTTATCCAATATTATCCTTTTTCTTACTATATCATCCACTTTCAAAGGATAAAAGTCCGGCAGAGGAGCAAATTCAGCCAGGAAAAGGGAATGGTGCGAAAAAACATTCATTTATCTGTTTCTTTGACATCTTGTTACGAATTTTCGTCATTTTTCGCATTTTCGTTATGATTGTTGCCATTTTTGATTTATCGGTCATGATGGAAAACGGATTTCAAGCTCGATCAATTCTGCACGGCTGCCCAGACGGAACGGTGGACCCCATGTCCCGAATCCTGACGAAACGATCGCATGAAAGGAGCCGGACTTCTTCATTCCCCAATCCAGATCAAACAAACGGCGGGTAATCCAATGATTGGGAGCCAGTTGTCCCCGATGCGTATGCCCGGAGATGATGAGATCCACCCCCAGCTTCTCTGCTTCACGCAATGCAGTCGGCTGATGGTCTATGACGATAATCGGATCATCGTTGTTAAGCCCTTCAAGCAATTCATTGAGCGGCTTGCGCCCGCCGAACAGGGCGCTTTCCGCAGTCCGGTCCTTTCTGCCTACAAGCCATACGGAATCAGCGACGAACACTCGCTCATCGAGCAGCATTTCGATACCTGCATCGCGCAACGCTTCAACTATTTGTTCAACTTCCCCACCGTAGTATTCATGATTGCCGAGCACGGCATACCGTCCATATCTGGCACGCATGTTGCGCATGATCCGATCCAATTGCTTTTGCTTGAATGGCTGCGCTTCTTCATCGATAATGTCGCCGGCCAGGATGACGAGGTCCGGGTCTAATTCATTCACCCGTTCAACGAGACGATTCAGGTGTTTTTTCCCGACGATCAATCCGAGATGAAGATCGGAGGCGATAGCAATCTTTAACCGGTCAACCTTAGTGCGCTTGTTGATCTCGATCTGGTAGCGGCGCACAATGGGGGACCAGGCGTTATAGGCACCGCGCACAAGGATCAATGCAAGCACAATCAGCACTGCCGCTCCTGCTGCCGGGACAAATGCATCCGCCGGGACACCTGTGAATCGTAACACCAACCAGGCCAGATCCACTGCCGGCAACATGATGAGCAAATATTCAAACGGCGCCATCCATAAGACTCCGATCCTTTTTAAAGTCCTTGAGACGGTTGCCGGTACATATTTTCTGAATGTGACAGAAATCAGAAAGGCCAGCGCCACCAAATATAAACCTGTCCAAAACCAGGCGCCGGAAACAGGAAACAGCCCGTTTAAAAACGTATAAATATGCCATCCAATGTAGAAATTTAATGCCAGATACAAAAGCAAAACGGCCAAAAAGATAGCCGCTGCGCGTAAATGCATGCCCATCCTCCCATCAGCATCGATCCGTTCTGAAACGATTATAACATTGATCGGAGGACGGGCGCATTTTTTAGTTTTTTAGATCACGATTTGAAGTGACCGATTCAGCGACGCAGCTGCCAATACACGTCGCTCCATCTCAATTCATTGAGAAAACGGTCCGGTCTCGTCTCGCTGTCGATGACCGCACATTCGATTCCGGCCATCTCTGCAAAATCCCGCATTTGTTCCGTATCCACTTCATAGGAAAAACACGTATGATGCGCTCCACCGCCATAGATCCAGGCCTCGGCAGATTGCTGCAAGGAAGGAAGCGGCTTCCACATCACGCGCGCAACCGGCAATTTCGGCATCGCATGCGGCGGTTTGACGGCCTCCACTTCGTTGACAAGCAGGCGGAATCGGGTACCGAGATCGATCACGCTCGCATTGATGGCGCGTCCGGAGCGGCCTTCAAACACAAGCCGGGCCGGGTCGCTTTTTCCGCCGATGGAAAGCGGGTGCACTTCGATGCGGGCTCTCTCATCGGTAAGCGTCGGGCAAACTTCCAGCATGTGCGCACCGAGCACAAGCTCATTGCCGGGTTCGAGATGGTAGGTGTAATCTTCCATAAAAGAGGTTCCCTTGCCGTCAGCCATGATTTTCATCAATCGTACAAGCGCAGCCGTTTTCCAGTCTCCTTCTCCGGCAAATCCGTATCCTTTTTCCATCAGGCGCTGAGCAGCAAGACCGGGCAATTGGGTCATGCCATGCAAATCTTCAAATGTCGTTGTAAAGGCCGTAAATCCGCCTTCCTTTAAGAACGATTCCAAGCCGAGTTCAATCCGGGCTTGACCGCGGATGGCGTCGCGCACCGGTCCCGGTTTTCTTCCTTCTTCTACAATGTCGTAACGGTCTTCATACTCTTCCATCAACCGGTCGACTTCACTGTCGGAAAATTCATTGATCCGCTGGACAAGATCGCCGATCCCGTAGCCGTTGACCGACCAGCCAAACTGGATTTGGGCTTCGACCTTGTCCCCTTCGGTGACCGCTACCTCGCGCATATTGTCACCAAAGCGCGCCACTTTAAGCGACCGCCCTTCCGTATAAGCCACTGCGGTGCGCATCCAGCGGGCGATGCGGTCTTGCACCTGTTCATCTTGCCAGAAACCGACCACCACTTTTCTTGCGACGCCCATGCGCGCCCCGATGAAACCGTATTCCCGGTCACCGTGCGCTGACTGGTTCAAATTCATGAAATCCATGTCAATCGTATCCCAGGGAATGTCGCGATTGAACTGGGTATGGAGATGAAGAAGCGGTTTTGAAAGTTCACGGAGTCCGGCGATCCACATTTTTGCCGGAGAAAAGGTGTGCATCCAGGTGATGATTCCCGCGCAGTTTTCATCCGCATTGGCGGACACGCACAGGGTGCGGATATCGTCCGGCGTCGTCATCACCGGCTTTAACACGAGTTTAAAGGGCAATTTTCCACTGCGGTTAAGCGTTTCCGTCATCGTGCGGGAATGTGCCTCGACTTCGCGCAATGTTTCTTCCCCATACAGATGCTGGCTACCGGTGACAAACCAAAATTCATAAGGTTTAATCTGAAGCATTTCCAATCCTCCCCTGTTAAGTTGTACGTACAAGAGCAAATTTCATCTATTTGTACGTACAATTTTGCTTTTATTGTATAACGAGAGGAGGCGAAAGACAAGAAACATTCGGTTTTATTTCTTTATATTTCTCTATCATTTCGCAAATCCTAAGACTTTAAATGGGCTTCTGCTTCCGATTTCTCCGGTTTTATACGATCTTGAACCTTTTTGTACATCACTTCCGTCAAGAGAAATGACAGTGTCGATTCCGCGCCCATGTTCTGGTTCGGTCCGTCCTGTTCCAATCCGTCATAACAGCGTCCATGTACGGGGTCCCCCATCCGGACGCCGAGATCGTTTTCTCCGTAAAACCATTTCCGGCATTTTTCTGCCACTCGGGCATACTGTTCATTGTCCGTCAGTTCAAACGCTTTGACGGATGCCAGAAACAGTTTCATCACATCGATCGGCTGCTGATCCCAGATCGCCCGCGATGAAGGCGTGCACCATCCGCGATTGCCGACAGGCCGGATGTGACCTTGTTCGCTCGTGCACAAATCGATCAAAAAGTCGAGCGCTTCAGTTGCCACGCGGAGCACGCGCTCATCCCGTTTCCATTCGTACGTGCACAACAGCCCCCACGGAATGACGGCATTGCTGTAGGAAATCAGCGGTTCGAACCAGCGCCAGTTCTCCTTGCGATGCGCCTGGTATGAAGCGATCAGTTGTTCAATGAGCGGTTCCGCTTTCCGTTTCAGTTCTTCCCGGCCGTTTTGAATCAGCCATGCCAGCGCCGCCAATGCATAGGCTTGACCGCGCGGATGACGGAGATCGGAGGTCCGCTCAAGCGCCTTGTTCAACATCGTTTCTGCCGCCAGTTGCCGCGCTTCATCGAGGCGCGTTGCCGCCAATGCCAACGCCCACAAGCAGCGGCCGAGACAGTCGTCAGACGGATTTTCCGGTTCCGGCGAGCGATCATAGGCGATATTGTTGTGAAAGTGACCGTTATCTTTTTGTACCCACAATAAAAAGGACAGATAGGTGTCACACAGATTCAACAGACGGGTTTTGTCGGATTCCTCCAGATCAAGCCACTCGATGCACAGCCACAGCGCGCGCGCCTGATCGTCGGTACTGTAACCTTCATTCCGGCGCGGAATGGCGCCCAGGGCATGTTCCAAAATGCCCGTGTCATCCGTCAGTTTCATCAGGTGAGATAACGGTCCGTTCACTTTATCCACCTCTTCCAGCTCCTCCTTTTCAGTTTGCACGTGGATAGGGAACCGATTCGGCCAGTTCACGGAACAGGGACAAATGCTTGGCCCCTACTTTGGACCAGTGCATTTCCGCTCCGATCTTTTGCATTTGACGTTCAATCCGCATCCGTTCCTCCGAATCGGACAAGATGCGGATCATCGCATCTGCCCACTGTTTGACATCGCCAGGTGCCAGCAACAGTTCAGGTTGATCTCCCAGCAAATCGACCGCATAGGCATAGGGCGTGCTGACAACCGGCCGTCCCAATCCAACGGCATAGGCCAGCGTTCCGCTCGTAATTTGCTGCATGCCCGGATACGGGGTCACGTACAGATCACAGGCGGAAAGCAGGCCGACCAATTCATCCTCCTCCATATAGCGATCGATCATCATGACATGGTCTTTTAGACCGAGATCTTCAATGAGCTTGTTCAGAGAATTTCGGTAAGCTTCCCCTTCATGTTTGCGCACTTCGGGATGCGTTTGGCCTGCGATGACATAGAGTGCCTCCGGTACTTTGCGTACGACATCCGGCAGAGCCCGGATCACCGTTTCATACCCTTTGTTGCGGCTCAAAAGTCCGAAGGAAAGGATCACCTTGCGCTCTGACCATCCCGCTTCTTGCCTTACCTCTTCCCTTTTTTCCGGAACCGGTTCCGGTGTGCCGTGCGGTACGAATCGGATTTTGTCCGCCGGGATGTCAAATGCGCGCTGCAAATAGCCGATCGCTTTGCGGTTCATGACCAGGATCAGATCGCTGTGCACAGCGATCTCTTTCTGAATGCTGCGGTAAGGCTCTTCGGGATGTTCAAAAACAGTGTGAAATGTAACAGCAAGCGGTTTGTTCAGCTTTTTGACGAGATCCAGCACATATTCCCCGGCTTTACCGCCAAAGATACCAAATTCATGTTGCAGGGAAACAACGGAAACATCGCTTTTGTTCAGCCGTTCTGCAAGTCGCGTATAGGCCGCCCGGTCTTCTTTGTCCCACTCAAAAACGACATCATCCGAATGGCCGAAAACCGTACCGGAAGGACGGACGGCCATGACCGGATCGAGCCCTTTCCTTCCTTTGGCCGCCTCCACACTTTTTCTGAGATGGTACGTATAGGTGGCGATTCCGCATCGTTGCGGTACGTATGTGCCGATGTAGGCGATGCGTGTCATGCGGTAACAACCTCCTTCATCCGGTTGACGACGGCTTCATACAAAATGTGTCCGGAGCCGATCTCTGTATCATAGCCGAACACGCACCGATGCAGTTCAGCACCTCCGCGCACGATGCAGCGATCCCAGAGAATCGTTTCCGACAGTCGCGCCTTGGCCGTAATTTCACAACCGTTACCGATCACAACATACGGCCCGACGACCGCCCTTTCGCCGATGCGCACATCATCCCCGATCAATACCGGCGGAATCAGCAATGCTCCTTTGCCGACAGAGACGTTTTTGCCGATCCGGATTCCTTTATCTTTCTCCGTACCGTCAAGCGGAAGCTTCAACTTGCCATCCAGCAAATCCCAATGCACTTGGCGATAGCGTTCCCGGGTTCCCATATCGAGCCAGTATCCCTCGATCGGCTTTCCGTAGACACCGACTCCTTGTTTAAGAAGCAACGGGAACGTCTCACGCTCGATCGACACTTCCCTGCCAGCAGGAATATAGCGAAGAACATCCCGGTTCATCACATAAATACCGGCATTGATCAAACGGGAGGGCGCTTCTTCCTTTTTCGGTTTCTCCACAAAACGGACAATTCTGCCCGACGAGGTCTGTTCCACCACTCCGAACTGGGACGGATCCTCCACTTCGGTCAGACCGATCGTCACTTGACCACCATGATCGCGATGAAATTCTAACAAGGGCAACAGATGAAGATGTTGAACGACATCGGCATTCAATACGAGGAAGGTTTCACTGAGGTGAGGTTCGGCGTTTTTGATCGCTCCTGCGGTACCGAGTGCTTCCTTTTCCACCGTGTAAGTAATGGAAACACCGAAGCGACTGCCGTCGCCGAAATGTTGGCGAATGTGTTGCGGATAATGCTTCAGGGCAATGATGAATTCGCGTATACCCTGATCTTTCAATTGCATGACTAAATGTTCGAGCCATGGACGATTGCCTACTGGAGCCATCGGTTTAGGAAGTCGTTCAGTCAAAGGACGCAATCTCGTTCCGAGTCCACCAGCCAACAACAACGCTTTCATCCATGATCCCCTCCATAAAAAAAAGAAGAATGATTCAGTTTTCAAATCATCCATCTTTCTCAGGCGAGTCCAATCCGAGGAAGCTTTGGCTGGACTGACCGTCTCCACCCGTTTTTCAGCTTGCGTTTCAGCCTGCGCCGAAAACGGGGGCTTAACCAAGCTTTATGCAGAGGATGCGTGTCCGATTCCGAAAAAATGGCTTTACCCGAAACGTGATCCGAAGCAACAGCTAAAGCGGAGACACGCGAATACACAATTCACTCCCTCCTCCCCGTTTGTTAGCACTCGTACAAAATGACTGCTAATAATTAAAATATAACATTGTGAATTTCTGATCAAGAGTCTTTGGTCTTCATATCCTCTTCATTTTTTGAATGAAATGGGCGAAAAGCTAGGTTTTTTCTATTGTTTCTTTCTATTTTCTCTTCTAGCTCTTTTTTTCTTATACTTGCTTTTTACTGCCATGAACGAGTCTGCGCTCGCCGTCTTTTTCCCCGCGCTCCTTTCCTTTTCTGCCTATTCTGAAGGCTGTGTCATCCGTTCCGGTTTAACCCAATGTTCGAATTGCTGTTCGGTCAACAGCCCGCTTTTCAAAGCCGCCTCCTTCAAGGTAATCCCTTCCCGATGGGCCAACTGGGCGATCTGGGCGGCTTTCTCATACCCGATATGGGGCGCCAGTGCCGTAACGAGCATCAATGATTTCTCGACATTCTCCTTGATAGTGTCTCTGTTTGCTTCTATGCCGATGGCACATTTGTCATTGAAAGACAGGATCGCATCGGACAAAAGATTGACCGATTGCAGGAAATTGTAGATGATCACCGGTTTGAACACATTGAGCTGGAAATTTCCCTGGCTGGCCGCCATGCTGATGGTCACATCGTTGCCCAGCACCTGACACACCACCATCGTCATCGCTTCGCACTGGGTCGGATTCACTTTCCCTGGCATGATCGAACTGCCCGGTTCATTGGCCGGAATTGTAATCTCTCCGATGCCGGTACGCGGTCCGCTCGCCAGCCATCGGATGTCGTTGGCGATCTTCATCAGATCACAAGCTAACGCCTTGATCGCGCCGTGGACATGGACGAGTTCATCATAGCTGGTGAGCGCATGGAACTTGTTTTTGGCGGTAACAAACGGTTTTCCGGTCATCTTGCTGATCTCGGCGGCAACCCTTTCCCCGAACTGGGGATGGGCATTGAGTCCGGTTCCGACTGCTGTGCCGCCGATCGCCAGTTCAGCAAGCGTGCCGGCGCTGTCCAAAATCATCTGTTCCGTTTTTTCCAGCATGCGCTCCCAGCCGCTGATTTCCTGGCCGAGGGTGAGCGGTGTCGCATCTTGTAAATGCGTGCGACCGATTTTGACAATGTCACGAAATTGCTCCGCTTTTTGTCGAAATGTCTGTTTCAGTGTTCTCACGGCGGGCAGCAACCGGTCGACTACGGCCATATATGCAGCGATATGCATCGCGGTCGGAAAGGTGTCATTGGAACTTTGGGAACGGTTGACATCGTCGTTCGGATGTACCCGCACATGGCTGCCCCGTTGCTCCAAGAGCCAGTTGGCCCGGTTGGCAATGACTTCATTGACGTTCATGTTCGTCTGGGTACCGCTGCCTGTCTGCCAGACAAGCAACGGAAAATGTTCATCCCAAACGCCATCGAGCACTTCCTCTGCCGCCTGTATGATCACATCGGCTTTTTCCGGTTCGAGCCGCCCCAGCTCCCTGTTGACGATGGCGGCGCTTTTTTTGATCATGGCAAAGGCATAGATGATTTCATGCGGCATCCGTTCGTCGCCGATCATAAAATTGTGACGGCTTCTTTCCGTTTGCGCCCCCCACCATTTGTCAGCAGGTACTTTGACTTCACCTAATGTATCTTTTTCGATGCGGTAATCCATGTGCGGTTCCTCCAAAGATTTTGTTACCGTTTAGTTACAGTTTGTCAGCATTAACCGTATTTATACGTAATACCGTATCCCCCTTTCGGATAAACCCAATCGATATTGTCGGATGGACAGGCGATGCGGCACGTCCCGCACTCAATGCAATTTTCGTATGCCACGGTGGTGATTTTGTCCTTCTTGTTCCATTCATAAACATCCGATGGACAGAAATAATTGCAGTCTTTCGTCGTGCATTGGAGACACGTGTCATGATCTTTGATAATGAGGTGCGACTTGTCATCACATTTGTACCGGATCGTAAACAGCCGGTCTGTAATGGAACATGTTGTCATCCGTTCATCGACCTCCATCCCTTGTAACCGAGTTTGAACAGATTCATCGCACCGCCCGCCGCTTCTTTCAGTTTATTCATCGCCATTTTCTGTTTGTCTTTTTTCGGCACCCCATCGACATAAAACATTTCGTATGCCGCCTCATTCAGCGCCCGGGGCAATTTCTCAAACAACAATGCCGGATCTTCTTCCAACAGCAACTGATGCATGCCTTTATATTTCTTCATATCTTTATAAATGAAAGAATTGCGGATTTTTTCATCGTACGCTTTCAACGTTTCGGCGGAAAAATCTCCTTTTTCCTTCGCCTCAATCACCGCCTCCGCAGCCAGGCGTCCGGACGTCATCGCCAGATTCGTGCCTTCCCGGTGCACGAAATTGACCAACTGTGCCGCATCGCCGCATATACACCAGCCGTCACCCGACAGGGGCGGAATCGAATGGAATCCGCCTTCCGGGATCAAATGTCCGGAATATTCGACCATTTCACCCCCCTGGATCAACTTGCGGATCATGGGATGCTGCTTGACGGCATCCAGCAATGCATAAGGTTTGATCCTCTTGTCGCGCAAATGATGGACCATCACGCCGATCCCCAAAGAAAGCGTATCTCGGTTCGTATATAGAAAACCCATTCCTGCCATGCCAAGTGACGTTTCACCGATGAACTCGATCGTGACCCCTTCGTCCCCTTCGATATTGAACCGGTCTTCGATCTTCTCCCGCGGCAAGGCGATTACTTCCTTCACGGCGAGCGCCACTTCATCCGGACGCCATTCTTTATGAATGCCCATCTTTTTCCCCAACAGCGAGTTCACACCATCCGCAATAATGACGACGTCCGCGTACAGATCACCGTCATCACGGTCCGTCTTGACCCCAACGACTTTGTTTCCTTCACGGATCACATCGAGCGCGACCGTTTCATAGACCGGAATCGCTCCCGCCTGCACCGCCTTGTCGGCAAACCACTGGTCAAACTTTACGCGCAATCCGGTAAAACAGTTCGGAGGATCTTTATACGCTTCGTTGCGATGGCTGAAGGTCACCGCGGATTCCTTGCCCATCACCCAGATGCGTTGTTCAACGATTTTGCGTTCGATCGGTACGCGCTTTTCTTTCCAAAACTCCGGCAGAAGCTCTTCGATCTGTTTGCGATACAGCACCCCTCCGAACAAATTTTTGGCGCCCGGAAATTCCCCCCGTTCCAACATGACGACAGACAGGCCGGCCCTGGCCAGCGTCAAGGCCGCCGCCGCTCCTGCCGGTCCGGCTCCGACAACAACAGCGTCAAATTTTTCTTCCATACCGTCACTCCTTCATCACACAGGCTTTTTGTTTCTTTACTTCTTCTATAAGTGCAGGAACGATCTCGAACAGATCGCCGACGAGCCCGTAATGCGCAAAGTTGAAAATGGGCGCGTCCTTGTCTTTGTTGATGGCGACAATCAGTTCTGAATTCATCATGCCGACCGTATGCTGTACGGCACCGGAAATCCCAACGGCAATATACAGTTTCGGACGAACCGTATGCCCGGTCTGCCCCACCTGGTGTTCATGTCCGATCCAACCTGCATCGACAGCGGCACGGGAAGCACCGACGACACCGCCGAGCGCATCGGCCAGTTCCTTGAGCATCTTGAACGGTTCCGGCCCGCCAAGTCCGCGTCCGCCAGCGACGATGATGTCGGCCGATTCCAGATCAATCCGGTTCGTCTCGCGAATAAATTCGATTACACGGGCAGCGATCTCTTCTTCTTTCATTTGATTTTGGATTTCGATGATCTCACCTGAGCGGTTCGGATCATACGGAAGTGCCTTGAAGACGCCGGCGCGGGCGGTAGCCATCTGCGGCCGATATTGTTTGCACAAAATCGTGGCCATCATCTTTTCCGAAAAGGCCGGACGGCTGGCCAAAAGGAGACGGGACGGCGGCGGCTCCACATCCAGTTCCGTCGTATCGGCGGTCAGTCCGGTGGGAAGGTGGGTGGCGATTGCCCCGGCGAGATCCCTTCCTGTGGCCGTTGCACCGAACAGCACGATCTCCGGTTTCACCTCTTCAATCAAGGAAAGCATGACGCGGCTGTAGGGACGGGTACGGTACAGGGTCAGCACCTCATCATCACACAAATAGGCGATATCAGCTCCATAGCCGATCGCTTCCCGGGCCAGGTGGTGCACTTGATAGCCGATCACGACCGCCATCAGCGGCACATCCAGTTTATCAGCCAGTTTCCGGCCTGCACCGAGCAACTGCCAAGATACCGGTTTGGCCACGCCTTCGCGCTGTTCGACGTACACCATCACCCCCCGGTACGCGGACCAATCGGGCATCGCCTCATCCTGGGCGGATTTCACCGGTCGCTTTTCGTTTTTTTCGGCTTGCCCGCTCATTTTCCGGCCACCTCCTTCCAGCCTAGCTGCTCGGTCCTGCTGTCGCTCCAAAGTTTTTCGACCAGCTTTCGTGCCGCTGCTTGCGGTGTATCCGCCTCTAAAAATTCGCAATTGGCTTTTTTCAATTCCGGGATCCATGTCTTGCCGACGATGGTCGGCGAGCCTTTCAGCCCGATCTTGGTGCGGTCGATGTCCGGAAAGTCTTTCAAAGTCCAGACGATCGGCTTATACCGGAAACCGTGAATTACGCCCGGCAGCGATGCGCGCCTTACCTGGTTCAGTTCGGCCAGGGCCGTAATCAGCACCGGCATGCGCGTCTCCACCACTTCGATGCCATCTTCAAGCTTTCTTCGGACACGTACGATCCGCTTTACGGGGTCCACCTCTTCCACAGCACAGACATACGTCAGTTGTTCCAGATCGAGCCGGCACGCGATTCCGGGTCCAACTTGTCCCGTATCCCCGTCCAGCGTTTGCTTCCCGCAAAATACCATGTCGACAGGACCCCATTCGTCCGCGATTTTTGAAATGGCTTTTGCAAGGACATAGGATGTTGCCAGCGTATCCGCCCCGGCGAACCCCCTGTCTGTAACGAGGACCGCTTCATCCGCACCGAGCGATATACATTCTTTTAAACTTTTTTCGGCAGGCGGCGGCCCCATCGTCACGATGGTCACTCTGGCACCGAACCGGTCTTTCAAGCGCAGCGCTTCTTCCAGTCCATGCATGTCGTAAAAATTGACGATGCTGGGTACCCCTTGGCGAATCAGCGTGTTTGTGTTCGGATCGATACGGATTTCCCGGCTGTCCGGCACCTGTTTGATACAAACGACGATATGCAGCGTGAATCCTCCTCTCCTATTTGTGAAATTTTGCACAAGTTAGGGTGCGAAATATTTCTAATATATATACTATTCTATATTTTCAGACAAATACCTGCAACAAGAAAAGAAAATTGCTGCAAAGTGAGATATAATATAAAAAGTTTTGTATCATCATTGAAGAGGCGGATGACATGCGCATACTGTATGAGGATAATCATGTGATCGTCGTGGAGAAACCTGTAAATGTACCTACCCAGGCGGACCGATCGCGCGATCCCGATATGGTAACCCTTTTGAAAAATGACCTGAAACATCGCTACAACAAGCCGGGCAACGTCTACCTCGGTCTCGTGCACCGACTTGATCGCCCCGTCGGTGGCGCGATGGTATTTGCCAAAACATCAAAAGCCGCCTCGCGCCTTTCTGATGCTGTGCGGCGCAGGCGGCTCATCAAGCGTTATCTTGCCGTCGTCCATGGCAAACCTCCGCAAGAGAGCGGAACGCTGGAACATTATTTGCGAAAAGACAGACGCACCAACGAGGTCAGTGTCGTCCCGAGCCAAGCCAAGGATGCCAAACTCGCCATCCTGGATTATCGGCTGTTACGAACAGAAAGGAATCTGAGTCTTCTCTACGTACGGCTGATTACCGGAAGGCCACACCAGATCCGGGTGCAATTTGCCCATACGGGCTGTCCGCTGTATGGCGACCAGAAATACGGATCAGCCAAAAACCGTCCCGGCCAGCAGCTTGCACTCTGGTCATGCCAGATCGGTTTTCCGCATCCGATCTCCGGCGAGATGATGACCTTCACATCGTTGCCGTCCGACCGGTATCCATGGAACATCTGGCCGGAACCGCTTCAATCGTTATGCGAAGAAGGGGAGGCCAATTTGCCGAACAGATAAAGAAGCAGCCGCTGATTGTGAGCGGATATGGATGCGAGCGCCTCCTGGAAAAAACGCTCGCGGATGCTGATTCCGCGCTGCAATGCACTTTTTCCTTTCGGCGTGAGGCGGATCCAGACGATGCGGCGATCATTTTCATCGCGCACCCTTTCGATGAGCCCGTTTTTGGCCATGCGATCCAAAAGCATGGTCACCGCCGCTGCACTCGTCTTCAGGTATGGCGAAAGATCAGACGGTTTTACCCGCTCCTTTCCGCTCACGAATTCCAGTACAACAAGCTGCCCTGCGGTCAGATGCGGTGCCAGTTCCCTTTCCATGTATTGTTCATATTCCCGGGAAAACTGGAAAAACAGGCGGCTGAATTGTTCGGCACGGCTCATGACACTCCTCCCCCTCTGAGCCATTCTTTGACCGATGTGGCGATTTTCCTCCCACTTGTGCGATCTTCATCCCACGTTAGCGATCATCTTCGATCTTAAAGCCGTTTTATTCTTCACCTTCCGCTGCTTCGCGCTCCGCAGATCCCGGCAATTCCGGCAACGGCCAGAAATCGACAAGTTCGTTGTCCTTTTTGGCCGGTACCACTTGGCGCCCGGCCGCGCGCCGCTCTTCGCGCGGCACCTCAGCAAGCGGGACATGCGCATGCGTGCCATCGGACAGCACGCCGCAAAAAGTGACCGTTGGCTTGTCCGGTGCCAGAAGCGCTGCCCGAACCAGTCTGTCCCCATTGGAGCGGGTCCGCTTCCCACTTCGAAATTCAAAGGTTTGCAAACCTTTACCGCCGCGGCCTTGGGAAGTATATTCAAAAAGCGGAGTCCGCTTGGCATATCCCCGTTCGGAAATGACGACGAGCTCCTCATCCTCGCCCTGAACCATAAAGGCGCCGATCACTTCGTCTCCTTCGTTCAATTGGATGCCCCGCACACCCGCCGAGTTGCGTCCCATCGCATTCACGCTTGTTCCGGAAAAGCGGATGGACATTCCGGCGCGCGTGACCAAAAGCAGATCGTCTTGGGCGGGATCGTGCGACATCATCACCGTCACCACTTCGTCGTCATCGGCCAATTTGCAAGCCACAATACCGGTGGAACGGTTCGTTTCGTAGGCTTTTAACTCGGTTCGTTTCACCTGGCCCTTTTTCGTCACAAAAATTAAAGAAGCCTGTTCACGGTCAAAATCATCGACGGGCACAACACTGACGATGCGATTTTCTTTCTGTACCGGCAGCACATTGACGAGGGCGGTACCCGCATCCTTCCATTTAAATTCGGGTATCTGGTATACCGGCAACATGAAGGACTGACCCGAAGCCGTAAACAAGAGCAGATTATGCAGCGTGTTCATTTCCAGCACATATTTCACGTAATCGCCCTCTTTCAGGGCAACGGACTGAAGATCGCCGCCGGAACGGGTAAACGACATATAGCTGCTGCGCTTGATATACCCTTCATTGGAGAGCGTGACCAGTACATCTTCCGGTGCGACCATCACTTCGAGATTGACTTTGATTTCTTCGACTTCGCTCTGGATTTGTGAACGGCGGTCGATTCCATATTTGTCCCGGATTTCTTTCAGTTCTTCGCTGATCACTTTTCTGAGTTCAACAGCGCTGTCCAAAATAGCCCTCAGCCGCGCAATCTTCTTTTTCAATTCTTCCTGCTCTTGCTTGAGCGATGTAATCTCCAGATTGGTCAGTCGATACAGTTGCAAGGTCAGGATTGCCTCTGCCTGGCGTTCCGTAAAATCGAACCGGTCGATCAAATTTTGCTGGGCATCCTGGCGGTTACTTGAAGCCTTGATCGTTTCGATCACTTCATCGAGCACATTGAGAGCTTTGACGAGACCTTCCAGCACATGTTCCCGGTCCTCCGCCTTTTTCAAATCGTGCATCGTGCGGAGCGTGACCACTTCTTTCTGATGTTCGATATACGCTTCCAAAAGTGCCTTCAATCCGAGCTGGCGCGGTGCCTTGTTGACGATCGCCACCATGTTGAAGTGATAATTGACCTGCAGGTCGGTCCGTTTCAGCAAATAATTAAGAATGCCCTGCGCATCCGCATCCTTGCGCAACTCGATGACGATGCGCAATCCGTCGCGGCCGCTTTCGTCGCGCACTTCTGCAATGCCGTCCACCTTTTTTTCGATCCGGATATTTTCGATCGCGGTAACCAGCTTTGATTTGACGACCTGATACGGAAGCTCCGTGATGACGATCTGGCGTTTTCCGCCACGCAGTTCTTCAATTTCCGCTTTTGCTTTGATGACGATGCGGCCTTTGCCGGTCGCGTACGCTTCACGAATCCCGTCTTCTCCCATAATAATGCCACCGGTCGGAAAATCAGGACCTTTGATGATTTGCATCAGTTCATCGAGGGAGATCGCAGGGTTCTCCAGAATGGCCAGACACGCATCGATCACTTCCCGCAAATTGTGCGGCGGAATTTCGGTGGCAAAACCGGCGGAAATACCGCTCGTTCCGTTGACGAGCAAGTTCGGAAAACGGGCAGGAAGCACCGCCGGCTCCTTGGTCGTGTTGTCAAAGTTGTCGCGGAAGGAGACCGTTTCCTTGTCAATATCGCGCAGCATTTCCATGGCGATCGGCGACAGCCGGGCTTCCGTGTAGCGCATCGCCGCCGGAGGATCGTCATCCAGGGATCCCCAGTTGCCGTGACCATCGATGAGCGTATGCGCCATCTTCCACGGTTGGGCCATACGTACCATCCCTTCATAAATGGAAGCATCGCCATGCGGATGGTAGTTGCCCATGACGTCACCGACCGTTTTCGCCGATTTGCGATACGGTTTGTCCGGTGTGTTGCCCGCTTCGTACATCGCATACAAAATGCGACGTTGCACCGGTTTCAACCCGTCGCGCACATCGGGAATGGCCCGGTCCTGGATTATATATTTCGAATAGCGCCCAAACCGGTCGCCAACAACTTCTTCCAAAAACGCAGGTATCCATTTTTCTTGTACGCCCATCTACGATCTACTCCTCGAATTCTGCAAAATTGACATTTTCCACGATCCACCGTTTGCGCGGGTCCACTTTGTCCCCCATCAGGATCGAAACGCGCCGTTCCGCCAAAACAGCGTCCTCGATTTCCACTTTGAGCAATGTGCGCGTCTCCGGATTCATCGTTGTTTCCCACAGCTGTTCAGGATTCATCTCACCCAGACCCTTGTAGCGCTGCAGTTCATACCCGCGCCCCCATTCGCTGGTGATCTCGTTGAGCTGTTCGTCCGTCCAGGCATATTTCACTTCCGTTGTTTTCCCTTTTCTGCGCGTGATTTTAAAGAGCGGCGGCTGGGCGATAAACACCCGGCCGTGATCGATCAACGGCCTCATATAGCGGTAGAAAAACGTCAGAAGCAGCACCTGGATGTGTGCGCCGTCCGTATCAGCGTCGGTCATAATGATCACTTTGCCGTACTGGCTGTCGTCCAGGTTGAATTCGGCGCCGACGCCGGCTCCGATAGCCGCGATGATGGCGCGGTATTCCTCGTTTTTCAAAATGTCTGCAAGCCGGGATTTTTCGGGGTTCATCGGTTTGCCCTTGAGCGGCAAAATCGCCTGATAACGGGAATCGCGCCCCTGTTTGGCCGAACCGCCAGCGGAATCCCCTTCCACGATAAACAATTCATTGCGGCTGAAATCCTTCGACTGGGCCGGGGTTAATTTGCCGCCGAGATTGGAGCTTTGCGAACGTCCCTTTTTGCCGCTGCGCACCTCTTCGCGCGCCTTCCGCGCCGCTTCCCGTGCACGCGCGGCCTGGATGGCCTTTTTGATCAACATTTGTGAAACTTGCGGGTTTTCCTCCAAAAATACCGCCATATTTTCCGACAGAACCGCATCCACCGCGCTCCGGGCTGAAGCGCTGCCGAGCTGGTCTTTCGTCTGTCCGACGAACTCGACATCGCTCATGCGAAGGTTGATCACCGCGATCATCCCTTCCCTCAGATCGGAGCCTTCCAGGTTTTTATCCTTTTCTTTCAGAAGACCGACCTTGCGCGCATACTCGTTCATGACGCGCGTATACGCCGTCTTGAATCCGGTTTCGTGCGTACCGCCACCGCGCGTCGGGATGGAGTTGACAAAGGATGCGATCGTTTCGGAATAGCCGTCATTGTATTGCAGGGCAATTTCGACTTCAATGTCGTCTTTCTCCGCAAAGAAGTGGATCACCGGATGCAGCACATTTTTGTCCTCATTGATATATTCGACAAACTGCTTCGCACCGCCTTCGTATTGATACACCACTTCTTTGTCAATTCTTTCGTCCTGGAGCGTAATCTTGAGTCCCGAATTCAAAAATGCAATCTCCTGCAATCGTTCCGAGAGCGTCTCAAACTGGATCGAGGCATCCTTGAATATGCGCCGGTCCGGTTTGAAGCTCACTTTCGTTCCGGTCTTGCGGGTCTGACCGATCACCTCCAGCGGGGTGACCGGCTCACCCACATGTTCTTTTCCGGATTCGTCCACCCAATATTCATAACGCTGACGGTGTATTTTTCCGTCGCGGTAAATTTCAACTTCCAGCCATTCCGAAAGCGCATTCGTAACGGAAGCGCCCACGCCGTGCAGACCGCCTGTTTTGCGGTATCCCGATCCACCAAACTTTCCGCCGGCATGCAGCACCGTAAAGACGACCTGCGGGGTAGGAATGCCCAGCTTATGCATACCGGTCGGGATTCCCCTGCCGTCGTCAATGACGGTGACCGATCCGTCTTTATGTATCGTAACGTCAATGTTATAGCAATGTTTGGCCAAATGTTCGTCCACAGCGTTATCGATGATTTCCCAAATCAAATGATGGAGTCCCGAAACACCGGTATTGCCGATATACATACCCGGCCGTTTGCGCACCGCTTCCAGGCCTTCCAGCACCTGAATGTCATCATCGCCGTACTGTTCCGGGGATGGGTTAGTTGAAGACGCAGTAAACAAATCCAGTTGTTCCACGAACAGGGCCCCCCTTTTTTTGGCGCTTCGTTTACCGTGACTATCCATTCACGAACTTGCGTTCTTAATGATACCATATTTACCGTTTTATCGAAAGACCAGCAATTTTTCCGCCAATCCGGGTGTTTAACTGTAAATATCCTGCCGCGTAAAAACGAGAAAGGAAACGAGTACGGACAGCGCAGCCCAAACGGTCAGCACCGCAAGCGAGAAGGGCAATGTCATCCCGGGTACCGGAGGCATGCTGCCGGACAAATAAAGCGTGGTGCGCAAGTTGACCATAAAAAAATATTTGGCACTTTCCCATGCTGAAACCATATTGACCAAAATGGTGCCCGCGATCAGCATGGCGAGCATGATGCCCATGCCGGCCGCGATCCCGCGCACAAGCACGGACAACATGAGCGATATACAGCCGACGACCACACAGGAAAACCAGACGAGGCCGGCCTGCATCAGCAAATATTGCCAATGTTCGATCACCCGCACCTGATCGGTGAACACTTCTTCCCCGACCAACTTGAATCCGACCATGACGGGCATAAGCCAGCCGCCGTATCCGAAAGCAAGGCCGGAGATCAGATAACAGAGCAGGATCGTGGCGAAAACGATCAGCGAAGTGTAGATCAGCATCGCTATATATTTGCTGAACAGCACTTTCCAGCGTCTGACAGGGCGTGCGAGCAACAGTTTGATCGTGCCGGACACCCTTTCCGCTGAAACGAGATCCGCCGCAATGACCATGACCATGAGGGGGAGAAACAGATTGACGGCATTATCGATAAACTGGCTTGTAAATGTGACCGCATTCGGTCGGGCCGGATCGATATTTTGTTCGAGATGGTAATTCAGTTTTTGAATCGATACCCTTAAGACCTGTTTCCACTCTTCCGGTACGCGCGGACTGCTTACCCGATTCGTATAATCCTGGATTTGTTGTTGCACGACGATGCGCCAGTCGTTCGTCCCCATCTGCTCCCGCATATTTTCAACGACCCTCATTTGCGCATAGGTAAAAATCGGTATGATCACCGTAAGCAAAATGAGCACGATCTGGAATCGTTTTTTTCGCCACGTTTTCAACGTCTCATTCTGGACCAGACGGTACAGGCTACCCAATGTGTTCTCCCTCCATCAACCTTAAGAACATCTCTTCCAGCGTCGGCGCTCTTGTCTCTACACCGTAAATCCGGATTCCCTCATCTACCAGCTTTTTGACAAGTTCCGGCACAAGCTCCGGATCCATCCACGTGAAAAGCGCTTTTTCCTGAGACACATCCACGCGCACACCGCTTTCTTGCTCCAGCCATCCCCGAGCTTTGTCCAGGGGTGAAACTTTCCAGATCACCCGGTTTTCCCTGGAATGTAACAGGTCATGGACACTGCCGACTGCGATCAGTTCACCCTGGCGGATGATCGCTACCCGGTCGCACATCATCTGAATCTCGCTGAGCAAATGACTGGAAACGAGCAGACTGATCCCGTTTTTGGCCAACATGCGGACAAAATCGCGCAACTCGCGTATCCCCTGTGGATCCAAGCCGTTTGTCGGTTCATCCAGAATGAGCAGCTTCGGTCTGGCCAGCAGCGCTTGAGCGATACCGAGCCTTTGTTTCATGCCGAGCGAATAGGTTTTCACCTTATCGTGAATCCGGTTTTGGAGCCCGACGAGTTGAACGACTTCCTCCATCCGTTTCTGATCGACGCCGTCTGCCATGCGGGCGAAATGTTCCAAATTTTCCCACCCGCTCATAAACGGATACATCTCCGGATTTTCCACGATGCATCCGACGTTGGAAAGCGCCTGTTCCGGTTCTTTCTGTACCGATTTGCCGCAGATGAAAATTTCACCCTCGGTCGGTCGGATCAGGTCAACGAGCATGCGGATCGTCGTCGTTTTTCCGGATCCGTTCGGGCCGAGAAAACCGAACACTTCCCCTTCGCCAATCTCAAATGAAATGCCGCGAATAATCCATTTGCCGCCAATTTTTTTCTTTACATTCCGGACGGATAAAACCATCAACACACCACCAATCCATCAAAATGGGGATTCGTCTCCACCGGGTGGCAAGAGCAATGAAGTGACTCGCTGGGCGATGCGGGCATATCCCGCTTCGTTCGGATGAAAGCGGTCCGATGCCAAAAAAGGGGCAGGATCGGGTTCAAACAGGTCAAAGGTCGGCACGACCGTAATGGTGTTATACGGAACGGAAAGGCGAAACACCTCGTAATTGAACTGTTGCACGAACAAGGAAGCCTCGCCGGATGGATCGAGACGGATAAACGGGTTGTACAGCGCCAAATACAGTATGCGCGCCCTGGGATTGATCCTGGCCAGTTCAGCAAAAATGGCGTCCAGCCTGTTCAATGTTGCCGGCATATTCTGACGCGCCTTCTCCACCGTTACTTCTTCACCGAATGTAAACAGATCGTTACCGCCGATCGTCATCAGGATCAGGTCCGCTTGTTTCAACGCGGCGACGAGTCCTTGCTGCTCCCGGATCGCTTGCAGCAGCTGATCGGTGCGGTAGCCGTTAACCGCAAACGGGATGAAATACACCGGCTCGTCCAACTGCTCAGACAACCATTCGCGTACCATGCCGGCATAACCGCGTCCGGAAACATCACCGGTTCCTTTGGTCAAAGAATCCCCGAGTGTCACTATCGTTACGCCCGGCGCTTTGATAATGTCCGTTTGCTCCGTCTCGATTTCTTCGGGTTTGCTCGTTTCCACATGGGCTGGCATGACGACCGTTTTGACGGCATAGACAAAACCGGTTGCCAGCGTGAAAAAAACGATGAGCGAAAGGAAGGCAATCGCCCTCCAAATTCGCGCTGAAGAGGGGGAATGCAAAGCCGGCACACCTCCAAATCGGTTCCATGGCATTTCCCATCCATCGTGAATCTGTTTCCTATGACAAGCAGCAAAAAGCCGGCTTGTTCGCCGGCCTGATATGGAGATTGAACCGTTTCGCGCTGCGTTTTAGAGGCAGCATTTAGCGACTGATGCTGACTCCGACCAATTCCGGAACGGTTACAAATTCATACCCCTGCTGCTTCAACGTCGGTATGATCTCATCGAGCGCTTCCACCATGCCTCCCAAATTCTGCGTCCAATGTCCGCCGGAATGGAACAGCACGATCGCTCCAGGGTGTATGTGATCGAGCACGTTCCGCTTGACTTCTTCGGCACTGAGCTGCTTCCAGTCTTCCGAATCGACCGTCCATCCGACAATGGTGTAGCCCATTTCTCCCAGGAATTCAACGATCGGTTCGGTCAATCCCCCATACGGTGCCCGAAACAATTTGGGACGATAACCGACGATATTCTCAATCGCTTCATCCGTACTCGTCACTTCCCAATGTACCCGTTCCAGCGTTTCCTCATACAATTTCGGATGCCAATACGTATGATTGCCGATCACATGCCCTTCATCGGCAATACGTTTGGTCATTTCCGGGAGAGCAGCCGCCCGCGCCCCCATCAAAAAGAAGGTCGCTTTTACTCCGTGTTTTTTTAACACGTCCAGCACCTGTGGCGTGAACGTCAAATCCGGTCCGTCATCAAAGGTCAGCGCCACCTTTTTTTGATCCAACGGTCCCCTGAGCACCAAAATATTCGGATATTTTCTTTGCAATTCCTGGTTGGAGCTCGGGCGCTTGGGACGAACATCGATTTCCGCCCCGCCTTCCAGTTGCGGCAGTTCCGACGGATCCTGTCTTTGCCCAGGATTTTTCAGCGATTCCGCTTTGACCGTCCCGTATGGTACCGTTTCGTCTGGCTCAGACAGTTGGTCCCCGCTGGTACATCCGCCGATAACCAGGAAAAGGCATGTCGACAAAAGGATCCATGCGATCATGGTTTTTCGCTTGAAGTTTCGCATGAAAAAGATCACCTACCCATCCATCTGATATCCTGCCCCTTTTTGCGAAATGTTATCAGACGAGACGGGTTGAAAGTAAAAAATAAAAAAAACGCCGTTTAGACGGCGTCCAAATATTTGTATTGCGCTTCAATCAAACCGTAATACACTCCGCAGTGAGCCATCAGTTCATCGTGATTGCCGACTTCCTTGATCTCACCGTGGTCAAGCACCACAATTTTATCCGCATGCCGGATCGTCGACAACCGGTGTGCGACGATAAACGAAGTTCTTCCGGCCAGTAGGGTTTTCAGCGCATCCTGGATTTTAACTTCGGTTTCTGTATCGATGCTCGCTGTCGCTTCATCAAGGATGAGGATTTTCGGGTCAGCCAGAAGCGCTCGCGCAAAAGAGATGAGTTGTTTCTGTCCCATCGACAAAATGTTGCCCCGCTCTTCCACTTCCGTATCATAACCGTCGGGCAATTGCATGATAAAATCATGGGCATTGACGGCCCGCGCTGCCATTTCCACTTCCGCATCGGTAGCGTCGAGACGGCCGAAGCGGATATTGTCACGGATCGTTCCGGAAAAAATGAACGTATCTTGCAGCACAATACCGATCTGCCTGCGCAAGCTTTCGATCGTCACATCGCGAATATCGATCCCGTCGATCAACACCCGTCCACCGGTCGGATCGTAAAAGCGGCAGATGAGATTGATGATGGTGCTTTTGCCTGAACCGGTATGGCCGACCAGGGCGACCGACTGTCCGGGTAACGCTTCCAGGTTGATGCCCTTCAGCGCAGGTCGGTTCTCTTCATAGGCAAACGTCACGTTTTCAAGACGGACATGCCCTTCAATCGGCGGCAATTCAATGGCATCCTCCCGCTCAGATACGGACGGTTTCTCATCAATAAACTCAAAAATCCGTTCCGAAGAAGCCATCGCAATCAACAGTTGCGAATACATCTGGCCGAGGCGGTTGATCGGTTCCCAGAAGTTGCTCATGTATTGGGCAAAACCTACGAGTACCCCGATCGTGATCACCCCGGAAAGAACCAGGTGCGTTCCATACCAGAACAGGATGCACATGCCGATGCCGCTCGTCAATTCGATCAGCGGCAACAGCGTCTGGTTCAGGGCTGAAGCCCTGTTCCACGACTTGCGGTTGCCGGTATTCATTTCATCGAAATACTGCATATTCGCTTTTTCCTGCGTATACGCCTGCGTCACCTTGATTCCTTGGATGCTTTCGTTCAGATGGGCATTCAGGCGCGACTGTTTCATACGAACCGTCTGCCACGCGCGGCGAATATGCCTGCGCAAATGCGTGGATATAAAGAACATGAGCGGCACGACGACGATCACCGCCAGACCGAGATTCCAGTTCAGTGACAGCAGAATGATAATGATCCCGGTCAGTTGAACCATATCGATCAACATGTTGACAACACCGCTCGTAAACAGGTCCTGCAGTGCGTTGACGTCATTTGTCACCCGTACGAGCACCGAGCCGGCCGGGCGCTGATCGAAAAAGCGAAACGACAAGGTTTGAATATGCCGGAACAGATCGTAACGAATATCGTAAATAATGCGCTGTCCCATCAGGTTGGTCAGGCGAATGCGAAACGTATTGGCCAGCCATTGTGCGACATAAAGACCGATCATGATGCCCGCATACATGAACAGCCTTTGTACATTGAACTGTTCGATCGCATCGTCGATCGCTAAGATCACGACGAACGGAATGCTCAACTTGGCCGCAGCAGCGATCAAAGTCGAAATGACAATCGGTGGCAGCAACGTAAACCGGTATGGTTTTACATATTTGAGCAGCCTGAGCATCACTCCGTAATCGAACGGTTTTTCCATCGCCAGATCGTCCTGGTAGACAAAGCGGTGCCGGCTCATGTCCTTTTCTTCTTCCTGTTCATGAACACGTTTCGGTTGACGTTTTCCTTTGAAGATCAATGTGCATACCTCCGATCCGCATGTTGCGCAAGGTGCCGCGGGCGGTCCGAATATTGAATGTTAAAAGTGTCGAGATAAGGTCCGGGTTGAGCCAACAACTGCTCATGCGTTCCGCGCTGCACGATGCGGCCTTTATCCAGCACGATAATTTCGTCCGCATGTTTCAAACTGGAAATGCGGTGCGCGATGATGAAGGTGGTGCGGCCTTTCATCACTTCGCGCAATGCGGTCTGAATTTTGTGTTCGGTTTCCATATCGACGGCGCTCGTTGCATCGTCAAGGACGAGAATTTTCGGATCGGTCAAAATGGCTCGCGCAATGGCGATACGTTGTTTTTGTCCACCAGAGAGACCAAGTCCGCGCTCGCCGACGATCGTATCGTAACCGTCAGGCAGTTCTGCGATAAAGTCATGCGCCTGTGCCAATTTCGCCGCGCGCACGATCTCATCCATCGTCACATCTTCCCGGCCGTAGGCAATGTTGTTGCGGATCGAGGCGGAAAACAAAAACGTTTCCTGAAAGACGATCGCAATCTGTTTGCGCAAATCCTCGATCACCAGGTCGCGAATATCGTAACCGTCCAGCAAAATACGTCCGGAAGTCACATCATAAGCCCGCATCAAAAGCTGGATGATCGTCGTTTTGCCGGACCCTGTACCGCCGAGCAGACCGATAATTTTGCCCGGTTCCGCATCAATATCGATATCGACAACCGCTGGTGTTCCGCCGTCATAGCTGAACGTTACCTTCTCAAAGCGGACATGTCCTTTTACCTTCTCTTTCGAAAGCGGAATCGCTTGGGGGCGGTCCTTGATGTGAACATGGTGATGCAAAATTTCCAGGATTCGCTCTCCCGACGCTTTCGACATCGTGTACATATTGATGATGAAACCGAGTTGCCACATCGGCCCGATAATAAACCAGATGAGGGTTGTAAACGCAACCAACTCACCGAGCTGCATGTTGCCTTTGATCACAAAATAGCCCCCTGCTGCAAGTAGCAGGACGAGGCTCAAGCAAGCGACGAGTTCCATGAGCGGAAAGTATTTTGCCCAGATCCCTGCTGTCTCCAGATGTCGATCTTTGTAATCTTCGCTGCGATGCGAAAATTTTTCAACTTCGTACGGTTCGCGTGCAAAAGACTTGACCGTCCGCACACCGGTAATGTTTTCCTGTACCGTTGTCGTCAGTGCCGCGAACGATTTACGAATCGCCCTGAAAGCCGGATGAACCCGATTTTCAAAGCGGATAGCCAGAAAAGCCATAACCGGCATCGTTGCCAATGAAATGAGCGCCAGTTTCCAGTTGAGCCAAAACATCATCGAGCTCGCGAAAAGCACCATCAACACCATGTTGAGAAATTGGGCAAAGCCGAAAGCGAGAAAATGACGGATCGCTTCCAGGTCCGCGGTCAACCGGGACATCAGGTCTCCGGTTTTAGCCCGATCGTAATACGTAAATGACAAATATTGCAGCTTTTTGTACGCTGCATTGCGCAAATTGTAGGCGACGCGGTTGCCCAGCCGTCCTCCCAAAAATCCATGCAAATACTGAAAAGTGGCCTTGACGGCCATAACGAGGACGACGAGCAGCGCAAGGCGAGGGACCAGCTCAAAACGTTGGGGACGGATGACATCATCGATCAGATACTTGATCAAATACGGGTACACCAGTCCGACGGCAGTTGACAAGGCCAAAAAGAAAATAGAAAAAAACATCATCTTCCGGTGAGACCAGTAATAATCTTTTAACTGCCTGAAGACCTCCATAAGTAGGACCTCTCTTTCCGCATTAAGCAATAAGACTTATTTGGCAATATTAGCACCAACGGACTTTTCCGGCAACAACAAAGAAGGCGCTGAAAAGCGCCAATACGAACAAAATAATGTAAATACTTCGGAATTTATGAACAAATACGATGAAAGCTTTCTTTTTTGGGTGATTAAGCCAGCAATTATAGCCGGCAATTAATGGCGGGCAGCCTTCGCGGTGGTCTTTGCTTTCATTCGCTTCTTCCCTTCTCTGCAATAGTCCAGCACCGGGCAGACTTCACATTGCGGATTCATCGCCTTGCAATGGTATCGCCCAAAAAAAATAAGCCGGTGATGGGTAATCGTCCACTCTTCTTTCGGGACACTCCGCATCAGTTTTTTTTCAACTTCCAACACCGAATCTTTCCAGTTGGCAATTCCGAGCCGCTTGCTGACCCTTTCCACATGCGTATCAACCGCAATGGCGGGCACTCCGAAGGCGTTGGACACGATCACGTTGGCCGTTTTTCTGCCGATGCCGGGCAGTTTGATCAATTCTTCAAACGTTTCCGGCACTTGACCGTCGTACTGGTCGATCAAGATTTGGCACAAATTTTGAATGTGTTTGGCCTTGTTCCGATAAAGGCCGATGCTGCGAATATCTTGTTCCAGCTCTTCCCGGGGCACAGCGACATAATCGTGCGGTGTACGGTATTTTTGAAACAGGTTTTTCGTAACCTTGTTAACCGCCTCGTCCGTACATTGCGCAGACAGGATCACTGCGATCGTCAGTTCAAACGGATTGGAATGGTTCAATTCACAATGGGCATCAGGAAACATTTCCGCTATTTTTTCCAATACTTCGGCAAATTGTTTGCGATTCATCCCCGAACGTCTCCCCCTTTTATGTTCGAAACACAGTTTAACGGATTTGCCCGGGATGATCAAATATCAAATAAACAAGCGGGGATTTCTTCCCCGCCTGCCTTAATTGCTCAGTTTTTCGATCTCGATGACCATACCGTGCAAATGCCAGATCGCAACGTCGTCTCTGTCTTTCAGATCCTGGATGCGGATTGATTCGGTGCCTTTGTGAATATAGGCTCGGTCATACAGCTTAAATTCGTTTTCCTCGCTGATTTGTTTTCTGTAAAACGAAACGGTTTGCTCTTTTGCATCATACTTCCAGAAACTTCTTTCGGTTCTCGTCAGCACAGTCGCCCAGAACCGTCCGTCCGTGTCGACGGCGATCTCGACGCGATCGTTCGCCCTAAGCTCGTTCAGATTGCCCACGCGCGTCGTCCCTTCTCTCCGCACCCCTTGCAGGGCATCCGCTTCATAGGTGAGCGTGCGCCCATCAAGCGTTTCGATCACGACCCCCTGCGCGGACTGGGCGGTCACGATGCGGCCGTATTCGACACTCGGCACTTCTACCGAAACCGGCGTATTGCCGATATACGACACAAGCAACGTGCGATCGCGCGGCAGATCATTCAGCGCGGCATTGCGCCGTTCGCCGTAGATCACTGGAGTTGAACTGCTCAAGCGGATGCGTTTTATTTCATTGCCATCCTGGACGAGCAATTCACGGGATTGCGCGATGACGTCGATCAGCCTGTATGCCGATTGGCGCATCAACTGGATTCGACCCGCATGGTTTTGGGCCCCGTCCAGCGTCACTCTCACCCGGTCGCCGATCAGAAAATCGGCGATCGTCCCCTGGGTGCGGCCGCTTTCCATCACCGTTGAAGTCGTCCAGGAAAATTCCAGTTCTCCGAAATCATGGTTGCTTAAAACAAGCTTCCGGTTCGCATGATCGATCGAAGCGATCGTGCCGTCGTAATGAGAAGAAAGGGCGATGCGCACCAGTTTCTGATTGGTAAATGTAAGGTCGACCTTTCTTTCCGGCGTATAAATCGACTCAATCAGATCTTCATCCCAATCGGTAATCTGTTCTACCGTCGTATCATTGTTGATTTGAAAAGATTGCACATTTTTCGTATCCGGCATTTCGACGGTAATCCATTTTCGTTTCGGATCAAAATGGATGACGGTCGCCTTGGCCACCATCCGGATCGAACGGTCGAGCACTTCGATCCGTTCCACAATGTTGCCGCCGCTCTCGTTGATGCTGAGCCGCACACGGTCCCCCCGCTCCAGGTCTGTCAGGCGCGCTGATGGTTTTCCGGGCAGGACGACCCGCACATCCTCAGAAATGTCATAGGCGGCCAGTCCCTCTTCTGTGCGGATGGTCATGACCCGATCCTCCGGATCCATCAGTTCCAGCCTTCCTTCCACCATCTCCATCAGCGGTTCGACCGGTTCGATCAGCACAATTCGGGTAACGACTCCGTTTTCAACCCGGTATTCAATCTCATCGCCTTTTTTCAAATCGGTCAGCAAAATATTTTTGCCGCGATATTCAACCGTCGCATCGACCGCAACCGGATATTCTTCTTCCTCTCCGCTGTATTCATCGAGCACGACGAGCGTTTCCTCCGGAGCATCCTCGCGCAGAATACCGGCGGAATTTTTGTTGACCGGTACGCTTTTTACCCGGATCTCGATCACTTCTTTGCTCGTGCGGTTCAGCACCACTTCGATTTCGCTGTTGGCCGTTAGGTCGTCCACATCGAGCGATTCGTTGTTCACTCCGGTCACTTTTACATCCGAGGACCACTCATAAATTTCATACTTGCCGTCCACCCAGATCATCATTTCCTGCCAGTCGGTATCGACATCGACCAGCATGCCCTTTACGGTCTCGATTTGAACGTCGCTTTCTTCAAGGCGCTCCAGGTAATATACGCTTTCTCCGTCATGAATCGCGTAGACGCGCGTGTACGGACGGAACAGGTCGCGGGATACAGTATTGTCATTGACTTCCACACTGAAATAGCGGATGGTCGGATGCAGGCGATATTCCGCCTTTGTTCCGTCATCGCTTTCCAAAATGATCGTTTCGTCACCGATGTCAACGATCGAGCCGATCATCACCCGATCGGACAGCTTGTCCATATAGGCTTCCGCCCGGCTTAAAAACACCGCCATCTGCGCCCGGGTCACCCGGTCGGTCGGATTGAATACGTTCCCCGGCATGCCGCTGACGATATCCAACTGCACGGCGGCGTTAATATACCCTTCAAATCCGGGCGTAATCAGTTCCCGGTCATTGAAAGGAACCATCTGGTCGGCCAAAAGGTCCGCCTCCGCCTGCTTGCCGGCAGCGCGCACGACGATCTTGGCCACCCACTCCCGCGTCGCCGGAGTGCTGCCCCAGCCTTGGGTCGAATTGCTGTTGTTAATGGCGGCCCGCTCTTCATCGATGTTGATCAGACCGTTCCGGAGCGCCAGGCTCACATAGCCTTTCGCCCACTCGCTCACTTCCATTTCGTCCGGCAACACATCGATGCCGCTTTCTTCAGCATCGCGATCATCCATCCCCATCAATTGGGTAGCCATAATGAGCACTTCCTGATGGGTGACCGGATCGTTCGGAGCAAATGTTCCGTCTCCCCGTCCACTGATGACACCGAGCAAAGCGAGTTTGGAAATATGTTTATAAGACCAGTTTACTGATACGTCCGAAAAATCCGTATACAGACCGCCGCCCGGCTGGGCGCCGACCGGAACGCTGGCGATCAGAGCCATGAGCATTACCGGCAGAATCGCCTTCTTCAACACTTTCAGCCATCGTTTGTCCATCGTTTTACCTCCATCCTTCATTGTCCGTTCCAAATCCCCGGGTTAAAGTGCATATCACTCAGCCAATGCGCCTGCGCTCGTTTCCGCTTCTTCGTTATGTATGGGAAAACCTCAAAAAGAACAAAAAAGAATAAAAACAAATACAGGGAACGGCAAATCTATGAATCTATTGTATCAAAACGTTTCTACCAAGAAAAGCTACTTGTGACGCATTTCGACGTTCCCACAAAAAAAGACTCATCTATGTGAGTCGAAAAAAGAAAAAATATGACTGAATGTTTGTTCATGTTTGTTTATGAGATTTCCATGCTTGCCGGCTTTTTCACCTCGACGCAACGTGCCGGCTGCGGAAACATTTTGCCTGGATTGCAGAGCCCGCGCGGGTTGAACACGTCGCGGATGTCGGTTTGCGCGGCAATTTCCTCCTCGGTAAACAGGACCCGCATATCTTCCATCTTCTCGATTCCGACACCGTGCTCGCCTGTGATCGAACCCCCGACTTCAACGCAAACTTTCAACACTTCCGAACCTGCTTTGACCGCTCGCTCCGTTTCGCCTGGAACCCGGGCATCAAACAGGATGAGCGGATGCAAATTGCCGTCGCCGGCATGAAAGACATTGGCGATGCGCAAGCGATAGCGCTCGCTGATTTTGCGGATTTTCAGCAGCACTTCCGGCAACTTCGTACGCGGGATCACACCGTCCTGTACGAGATAGTCCGGAGAAATCGTCCCCATGGCGCCGAAGGCGGTCTTGCGGTTGGCCCACCAGGCTGCCCTTTCCGCGTCATTTTTGGCCTGAACGACCTCCCGCACACGGTGCTGGCGGCACACCTCGATCACCTGGTCGATCTGTTCCTGCAATCCCGCTTCAATTCCGTCCACTTCCACGATCAGCACCGCTTCAATATCGCGAGGATAGCCGACCGGATAGTTGCCATTTTCAACGCCTTCGATCGCCGTTTTGTCCATCATTTCCAACGCGGCCGGAACGATGCCTCTTGCAATAATGTCCGAGACAGCGCGGCTGGCATCTTCCACGTCATCGAACAGGGCGAGCGCCGTTTTTACCGCCTGCGGCGTTTTTAAAATTCGCACCGTAATTTCGGTGACGATCCCCAGCGTCCCTTCAGAACCGGTAAGCAATCCAAGCAGATCGTACCCCGGTGTGTCGGGCACACCGCCGATCTCAACCACATCGCCCTCGCATGTGACCAATTTCAGGCCGAGAACATGATTGGTCGTCACCCCGTATTTCAAGCAATGCGCTCCGCCTGCATTTTCTCCGACATTGCCCCCGATCGTGCAGGATGCCTGGCTGGACGGGTCCGGTGCATAGTAGTACCCTTTCGCAGCGATGGAATGAGTCAGCTTTAAATTGATATACCCCGGTTGTACCACGGCCCTGCGGTTCAAATAATCGACGTGAAGGAGCTTGTTCATCCGCGTCAGGCTGATGATGACCTCTCCGTGCAGAGGGATCGCGCCACCGCTCAGCCCTGTCCCTGCTCCGCGCGGCAAAAAGGGAATTTCGTGCTCGTGCAAATACCGTACAAGCTGTGCTGTCTGTTCCGTGTCGGCGGGAAACACGACCGCGCTGGGCGCTCCTTTATGAATCACATAAGCGTCGCATTCATAAGCGACCAGATCTTCATAGCGGTGCAGCACATACATATCCCCGAGCAAGTCTTTGGCAAACTGGATAAAGGCGTTCAACTTGTTTTTATCCACTTTATCCACGCTGCTCCCCTCCTTGCAAGCGCTCTTCCTCGCGGTATGCCCGATCCAGAAGCTGCACCGTATGCAATATCTCTTCCTTGCGACCATGGCGTACGACACCGACCGCAAATTGCATCATGCAGCCCGGATTCCCCATGGCGACGGCATCGCAGCCGTGAGGGATATCGTCCATTTTTCGCTCGAGCAATCTTCCCGCCATTTCCGGATGCGTCAAGTTGTAGATGCCGGCGCTGCCGCAACAGCGGTCTGCATCGGGAAGCTCGATAAGATTCAGTCCGGGAATCGATTGCAAAAGCGTGCGCGGTTCTGAGCGGATACCTTGCGCATGCGCAAGATGACAGGCATCGTGATAGGTCACAGTCATGTTCAGGCTCGCTTTCGGCGCGATCAATCCGAGTTCCAGCAAAAATTGCGACACATCTTTGACTTTTTCCGCAAATTGCTTCGCCTGATGGGCATATTCCTTGTCGTTTTTCAAAAGTTCTCCGTATTCTTTCATTGCAGACCCGCATCCGGCGGCATTGATGATGATCGCGTCCACATCGCGCGCAAGAAAAGCATCGATATTGGCTTTGGCCAGTTTCTTTGCCATCTCCCGGTCCCCCGCATGAACGTGAAGGGCACCGCAACACGTCTGATTTTGCGGAATCCACACTTCACAGCCGTTTTTCCGCAACACATTCACTGTCGCTTCGTTCACATCGCTGTATACGACATCCATCACACAGCCCGTCACCACCGCAACGGACGCCCGTTTTTCCCCTATTGCCGGCAACACTTCGATGCCGCTCGCTAAAACAGGCGGACGTTTCAGTTCAGGCAGGGCCCGCTCCATTTCCGCCAGATGATCCGGCAGCACTTTTACCAAATTCAGTTTGCGTGCAAGCGTCTGCAAGCCGCTCTTTTGGTAAAACTTCAGCAACGAGCCGAGCATCCGCATCCGCTTCGGATACGGAAACAGTTTGTGCAAAAACAAACGGTGCAAGAAAGCGGACAAGCCCCGCGGCGGATCGGCTTGGAAAAACTGGCCTCGCGTTTCTTCTATCAGCGCTCCGACCTGGACGTTGGACGGGCAAGCGGTTTCACAGGCACGGCAATCCAGGCACGTGTCGATCGGATGGCGGAAAAAAGAGTTCAGCTCCAGCTTTCCCTCCGCTGCCGACTTGATCAGGTAAACCCGACCGCGAGGGGAATGCATTTCCATGCCGGTTTCCTGATATGTAGGACACGCTTCCAAACACATTCCGCAATGGACGCAAGCGGAAAATTTGTTTTCGTCCGGCGCATCCTCATAAATAAAACTCCGTTTGTTCATCTCAAATCCCTCCTACGAACCGCCCCGGGTTGAGCGTTCCTTGCGGATCGATCTTGTTTTTGATGCCTCGCATCAACACCATGTCGGGCCGATCCTTGCCCCAGACAGCGATGGATGACTTCAACCGTTTCGGCGCAAACTCAACAACCGCATGTCCGCCGCATTCCTCGAGCAGCGATTGCGTCTTCATGATCCACTGTTTTAAAGCCTCGTCATGATGTTCATTACCCACACGTTCTTCGTTATGGACGGTGACGATCGCGCGCGATATACCGCTGGATAGCCCGCCGTTAAATGTTGCTTCTAAGCCGCATTCTTCTGCGGCAAGCCGCACTTTGTCATACAGGGCCGGAACGTCCGCCAAAAGGGAAGACAGCTTGAGTGCCACGACCGTCGAAGCGGGAACAACATGATCCGGCGTCGGCCAGCGCTTGCGAATGGCCCCCAGCACTTTTTCGGCCATTTCTTTTCCCTCATCCCCGTCGCTTGAATCCAGAACTTGCACTCCGCACGTGCTGGCGATCTGACGCAGCTGTTCCAGTTGGTAGCGCACCGACGGCAAAACGTCTTCAAACGTAACGACCACATAGGCTTTACCTGCATCGAATTCATCAGGCAGGCGGTCCGTCAATTCAAAGACACACGGCTCCAACTGTGTATCCAGCAAAGCCGCCTGCAGTTTTTGTATATGCTCAAGGTTATCAGCTTGAAGGAGTGCACAACCGGTGCTTTGCGGAAGAGGGCGAACTTTCACCGTCACCTCCGTCAAGATGCCCAGCGTGCCCATCGACCCGACAAACAGTTTGTTCATGTCATATCCGGCCACGTTCTTGACCACTTTGGCCCCTGTTCTGAGCCGGCGTCCGTCCGGATAAACAACCCGGGTAGCGATCAGGTAGTCCCGGATTGAACCGTACATACCGCGTTTTAACCCCGATGTATTGGCCGCTACCAGCCCGCCGAGGGTCGTCTGCTCTTCATGGCCCGGATCAATGGGCAATACCTGCCCTGCCCGCGCCAGCGTTTGTTGCAATTGGGCGATTGTCGTACCCGCATATGCGGTAACGATCAGATCACCTGCGGAATGCTGAACGATTCCGTTTATTTTTTGCATGGAGATGATGAGATCCGGATCTGTCACCGCTTGCCCCAGCGCATCCTTGGTGCCCCCGCCTTGCGGCGCCACGCGATAACCGTTCTCATTCGCCCATTTCAAAACGTTTGCCACTTCTTCCTCATTGCGCGGATAGACCGTCAACCCGGAGCATATGCGATAGGCCGCATCTGCGGATGAATCGGCCCCCTCATTGACGACGCAACCGCCTCCGGTCATTTCTGCCAGCACTTCAGCCGCTTCAGGTACGGATGGTCGGTTCATGACATCGCCCTCCCCGTTCACTTTTAGTTCATTATTATGAACAAAGTTCATTTATTAGAACATTATTATCTTTAATTATAGCGAATTCCTGCCGCTTGTAAATATACCGAACAAAAAAGGAACGGGCGATATGACGGAATCGTTTCAAACCGGTCCGTCTTTCTCGCCCGTTCCGTTTCAATCATTTGGATTATGAATAGGAGAGGCGCTCCTTGTGCTTTTCCTCATAAGCGGCGATGAGATCTTCATGTTGCAAAGTCAGCGCAATATCGTCCAGCCCTTGCAACAGGTATTGTCTGCGGTGTTCTTCCAGATCGAACGAGTATTGCAAGCCATAATCGTCCTTGATCGTCTTGTTTTCCAGATCGACATGCAGGCGGTATCCTTCATGCTTGGCTGTGCGCTGGAACAGTTCCTCCACCTGTTCCTCCGGCAGCCGGATCGGCAAAATGCCGTTTTTGAAGCAGTTGTTGTAAAAAATATCGGCAAAGGACGGTGCGATGATCACCCGAAATCCATAATCCTGGATCGCCCAGGGCGCATGCTCACGGGAAGAACCGCAACCGAAGTTGGCGCGTGTGATCAGAATGGACGCACCTTTGTAACGCGGTTTGTTCATTTCAAACTCTTCATTGAGCGAACCGTCTTCATGAAATCTCCATTCGTAAAACAGAAACTGGCCAAATCCTGTCCGTTCAATCCGTTTCAAAAACTGTTTGGGAATGATCGCGTCGGTATCGACGTTGACGCGGTCAACCGGAGCGACAATTCCCGAATGTGTTTTGAAAGGTTCCATCTCGCTGACATCCTTTCTTTATATGATTTCACCATAAGGCCGAACCATTAACGAAATTCCCATTTGCGAACATCTGTAAAATGACCTTTGATCGCAGCCGCTGCTGCCATCGCCGGCGAAACGAGATGCGTTCTGCCGCCGCGGCCTTGCCGTCCTTCAAAGTTCCGGTTGGATGTGGAGGCACAGCGTTCACCCGGTTGCAGCACATCCGGATTCATCGCCAGACACATGCTGCAGCCTGCGTCACGCCATTCGAATCCGGCTTCGATAAAGATTTTGTCCAGCCCTTCTTTTTCCGCCTGCTTTTTCACCCGGCCAGATCCGGGAACGACCATCGCATGAACGTGCGGAGCCACTTTGTATCCTTTGACGACCGCAGCTGCCTGCCGCAAATCCTCGATGCGTCCGTTCGTGCAGGAGCCGATGAACACCCGGTCGATTTTCAGACCTTCCAGTTTCATGCCCGGTTTCAGGCCCATATACTCCAGCGCTCTTTTCGCTGCTTTGCGCTCGTTTTCCGTCGGGAAATCGTCCGGGTCCGGTACGACCGATTCAATGTCGGCTCCCATTCCCGGGCTCGTTCCCCAGGTCACTTGCGGAATGAGCGTGCTGGCATCGAATTCGACGACCTTGTCAAATTTAGCCCCTTCGTCCGTACGCAGTTTTTTCCATTCTTCAACCGCTTTGTCGAACGCGCTTCCTTTCGGCGCATATTCACGACCGCGCAAATATTCAAAAGTTTTCTCATCAGGAGCAATCATTCCGGCGCGAGCCCCTGCCTCGATCGACATGTTGCAGACGGTCATGCGTTCTTCCATCGACAAGGCGCGGATCGCTTCACCCGTATACTCGATGACATAACCGGTCGCAAAATCCGTGCCATAACGAGCGATGATGCCGAGAATCAAGTCTTTGGCCGTTACGCCCGGGCTCAGCTTGCCATGTACGCGCACTTCCATCGTTTTCGGCTTCGCTTGCTGCAAACATTGCGTGGCAAGTACGTGTTCCACCTCGCTCGTGCCGATCCCGAAAGCAAGCGCACCGAATGCACCGTGTGTCGAAGTGTGGCTGTCACCGCACACAATCGTCTTGCCCGGATGCGTCAAACCGAGCTCGGGGCCCATGACGTGAACGACCCCCTGATCATCGCTTTCCAGATCGAACAGTTTGATCCCGAACTCACGGCAGTTTTTCGTCAATGTGTCGATCTGCTGCTTGGAGATCGGGTCTGTAATGTTGAAACGATCTTTCGTCGGCACGTTGTGGTCCATCGTCGCAAACGTCAGGTCCGGACGGCGCACTTTCCGGTTGTTCAGGCGCAATCCTTCAAACGCCTGCGGTGATGTGACCTCGTGCACGAGATGAAGATCGATGTACAGAATGGCTGGCTTTCCTTCTTCTTGCCAGATGACATGATTGTCCCAAATCTTTTCAAACATCGTTTTAGCCATCCAGTTTCACCCCAGTCTATAATCTTAATTTCAATCATACCATGTTCGTATTCATTGTTCCAAGATATAATACCTATAATATTGATAGGCAATACTTATAAATTCACCTTGAAATTCGATTTTGAAAATCAGGCTAATTTCGATCTTACATGTCCGGAGGTCTGGAAAATGGAATTCAGACAATTATTATATGTCGTGGAACTCGCTCGTGAAAAGAACTTTTCCAGAGCGGCAAAAAAACTGCATGTCGCCCAACCTTCGCTCAGCCAGCAACTGTCCAAACTCGAGCGTGAACTCGGAGTCACTTTGTTTCACCGCAGCACCAGTTCGGTCGAGCTGACCTACGCCGGCGCCACCTTCGTGGAAAAAGCGCAAAAAGTGCTGGATTTGCTCGATCAGATGCGGCAGGAAATGGATGACATCTCGCAGCTCAAAAAAGGCAGACTCGTCATCGGCAGCCTGCCGATCACGGGTTCCCACGTATTGCCGCGCGTCTTGCCCGAATTTAAAAAACGGTATCCGCAAATTGAAATCGTGCTGCTCGAAGAGACGTCGTCCAATCTCGAAATGCTGACTGCCCAGGGACAGACGGACATCACTTTGTTGACATTGCCGCTTCTTGAAAACAGTCTGGAGAGCGTCAATCTGATCGAGGAAGAAATTTGGCTCGCTGTCCCGCCCCATCATCCTTTGGCCGAAACGGAGACTGCGGTCTCTCTCAAGCAGCTCGAAGACGAATCTTTCATCTTTTTGAAAAAAGGACAAGGTTTCCGCAAAATCGCCCTGGAACTTTGCGAAAAAGCCGGTTTCCAGCCCCATATCGTCTTTGAAAGCAGCAACATCGAGACGGTGCAATCGCTCGTTGCCGCCGGGATGGGGATCGCCTTTGTCCCGCAAATGGTCACGCGGCCGGAACATAGTCCCTACGTTCCCCGCTATGTGAAAATCGAAGGTTCTCCGACACGCACGCTCGTCATTGCCTGGCGCAAAGGGCGGTATTTGTCGAAAGCGGCGGAAGCCTTTATCGCCACCATGAAAGAAATGATGAAGTAACCGAAATCAAGCTTGTGAGCAGGCGTGCGAACTGACGCGTTAACAGACGCGTTGGCAGGCGCGTTACTTTACAAAGCGGATCGTCCATGCTATTCTAAAGGAAAGAGAACGTTATGACGGGGCCAGTAGAAATGTCTCTTCGCGTTCAGAGAGTAAATTTCTAGGCTGCGAAAATTTACCGCGAATGCATTTCGACCCACCCCTGAACGGCCAACGATGAGTTGGACAGCCCCCCGCTGTTATCGGGGATACGAGTGGATCCGCTCCAAAGCGTTCGGCATGGTTCACGAATCATTCTTGAATCGTTCATGAACGGCATCATTGTTCGGCATCATGGTTCATGAAATCATATAAGACTTGGACGCGGATCAATAAAAGGTGGTACCGCGGAAGATTAGACTTCCGTCCTTTTGGACGGGAGTCTTTTCAATTTTGAAAGGACGGAAAGAGATCATGCAGCGTAGAATTGTGGTCAAGGTTGGCAGCAGTTCGCTCACCACCGCCAGCGGAGAACTGGACAACAGCAAAGTGCAATATTACGCCGCCGAACTGGCACGCTTGCGCGGTGAAGGGTATACGGTACTGCTTGTGACATCCGGCAGTGTAGCCGCCGGTTTCGGGATGATCGGTTACGGCCAGAGACCGAAACTGTTGCACGAAAAACAGGCGGCCGCAGCCGTTGGCCAGGCGCTGCTCATGCAGGCATACGCCGAAGCTTTCTCGAAACACCATTGTAAAGTCGCGCAAGTGTTGTTGACCCGTTCAGACTTCTCCGACCGGAGAAGGGCACACAATGCGATGATGACAGTGGAAGAATTGCTCCGGCGCGGCATCTTGCCCATCATCAATGAGAACGACACGGTTGCCATCGATGAATTGAAATTCGGTGACAACGATACGCTTTCAGCGCTGGTCGCCAATCTCGTCAAAGCGAGCCAGCTGATCATCCTGACGGATACGGATGGTCTTTACAGTGAAGATCCGCGCAAAAACCCGGAAGCAAAACGCATCGACCGCGTCACTGCGATCGACGATCAGATCATGCGCATTGCTGGCGAGGCGGGCACCGCCGTCGGCACCGGCGGCATGCGCTCGAAAGTAGAAGCAGCGAAAATTGCGGTGCGCGGCGGGATTCCGGTCTTTGTCGGCACAGCCAAAGAAGAAGGCGATGTGCTCAAGGCCGTACTTAACGAGGGCAAGGGAACTTATTTCGAGAGCCATGAACGAAAACTGCCGATGAAAAAGCAATGGGTCGGCTTTCATTCCCTTCCGAACGGCCGCATCATCGTCGACCAGGGTGCCAGCGAAGCCCTGATTTCTGCCGGAAAAAGTTTGCTTCCCGTCGGTGTGCTGGAAGTTGAAGGCGATTTTGTTCCCGGCGATGTCGTTGAAGTTGTCGCAGAAGACGGCATCCTGATCGGAAAAGGAATCGTCAATTATTCAGCGGAGCAACTTCGGGCGAGCGCCGGCCTGGCTACGACCGAAGCCGTGCGCAAAGTCGGAGTACAGCGCGCAGAAGTGATCCATCGCGATGAATGGATGAGTCTTTACCCTTAACATCAAAAAATCATCAAATGAATAAAGGAGGTCCCCACCTGTGAGCACGATCAGTGAAGTAAGACAAAAAGCAAAAATGGCCAAGGAAGCTGCAAGCCGTCTGGTTCGGCTTACGACCGCCCAGAAAAACGAGGCGCTTCTGCGGATGGCCGATGCACTGGTCACCCATCAAAACGAGATTATCAAAGCCAATGAGGAGGACTTGCGCCGCGGCAAGGAAAGCGGACTTCGCACAGCCCTGCTTGACCGGCTGGCGCTGAACGAAGAGCGGATCGCAGCCATGGCGGAAGGATTGCGGCAAATCGCCGATCTGCCCGATCCGATCGGAGAAACGTTGGAGGTGCATGAACGGCCGAACGGTTTGCGCATCGAAAAGCGGCGAGTGCCGCTCGGCCTTGTGGGCATCGTCTATGAAGCGCGGCCGAACGTAACGGTCGACGCAGCCGGCCTCTGTCTGAAATCTGGCAATGCCTCGCTGTTGCGCGGCGGTTCCTCCGCCCTGTATTCCAACATCAAAATTGTCGAAGTGTTGCACAGCGCCCTTGCCCAAACCGCCTATCCGGTCGAAGCGCTGCAACTCATCGAAAACACGGACCGCTCTTCTGTGGATGAAATGCTCAAGCTGAACGGTCTGATCGATGTCGTCATCCCGCGCGGCGGCGCTTCCCTGATTCAAACCGTCGTGCAAAACGCCACCGTACCGGTGATCGAAACCGGTGCAGGCATCTGCCATACGTATATTGACGACGAAGCGGATGTCAAGATGGCATTTTCCATCGCCATCAACGCCAAAGTGCAGCGTCCTTCCGTCTGCAATGCGATGGAGACCTTGCTTGTGCATGAACGGTTTGCGAGCAAGCATCTGGCTGAACTGGTAGAACAGTTCCGCTCTGCTAACGTTCTGGTGAAAGGTTGTCCGCGGACAAGAGCGATCGTGGATGGACTGGAAGAAGCAACAGACGATGATTTTGCTACGGAGTATAACGATTACGTGCTCAACATCAAGGTGGTCAGCGATCTGGACGAAGCGATCGCCCATATCCACCGTTTCGGAACGATGCATTCTGAATGTATCGTGACGGAAAACAGCGAGCGGGCGCAACGGTTCTTGAACGAAGTCGATGCCGCCGCCGTCTATCACAACGCTTCCACCCGCTTCACCGACGGCTTCGAATTCGGGTTTGGCGCCGAGATCGGCATCAGCACGCAAAAATTGCACGCTCGTGGACCGATGGGATTGCCTGCGCTCACTTCCAGCAAATATGTGATCGTCGGCAATGGACAAATCCGTTCCTAAAGGTCCGGGAGGGAAAATCCATCATGTCATCCTTATCTTCCAAACGCATATGTTTCGTCGGAGCCGGATCGATGGCAGAAGCGATCATACGCGGATTGATCGAAACCGGGCGCACGGTCCCCGCACAGCTGGTGGCCGTCAATCATCAGAATCATGCCCGGTTACAATCGCTCAAAAACCGATATGGCATTCGCATCGCGGAAAGCCCCGACAAACGGAAAGCGGAGATTCAAAGCGCTGACATCGTTGTGCTGGCGATGAAACCGAAAGACGCCGGCAAAGCGCTGACAGAAATCCGTCCGCTGATCAGCGAAAGACAACTGATCATCTCTGTCATCGCCGGCCTTTCCATCGATACGATCGCTTCACACCTTCCTGACCATGTGTCCATCGTGCGTACGATGCCCAATACTTCGAGCACCATCGGCTGCGGAGCAACAGGTATCGCTTTTTCCACTCATGTGACGGAACAGGAACAAAAAGAAGCCATCGAAATGTTCGAGGCGATCGGGGTTGCCGTCCATGTCGACGAGCCGATGCTCGATCTCATCACCGGCTTGTCGGGAAGCGGACCTGCCTATGTTTACTATTTGATGGAAGCGATGATTTCGGCTGCAACAGCCGGAGGAATGTCAAAGGACATGGCCAAAAAACTCGTTGCTCAAACCGTATACGGTGCAGCCAAAATGGTGATGGAAACAGATGAAGAGCCGGAAGTGCTGCGCAATCGGGTCACCTCGCCGGGGGGAACGACAGAAGCAGCATTAAACCTGATGAAAGAAAGAGGGTTCCCCGAGATTGTGCAGGGCGCGGTCAAACGTGCGGCAGAGCGGGCAAAAGAATTGGGAGAAGAAACGAAAGGCTCCTTCAACTCAATCTCATCATGACGCTTGATCATATTTTTCCGCGAAAATGTCTCGTGTACTCGCGCGCCTGTTCCACAGTCCGCACCCGATTGCGGCTCCATTCGAACAGGATGCGATCAATGTAGCGAAAGTTGACCTTGCCGGCGAAAACGGCCTCTTTCAGGGCCGCCAGAATCAATTCATGTGAATAGCGGTCCTGATCGAGCCAGGCCGAGATCGTTTCGCACTCCATCGGGGATAAGGGGCGTCCAAATTCCTGTTCGAAAACCCTGAACAGTTCGGCATCCGCTCTCTCTTCCCCGTTTTCCGCTATGGCGGCGGCCACCTCTTCGTTAGCCTCAAGCTCCTGCACGATTAGTAAACTCAGCTTTTCGTAGAGCGGCCGCAAATTGTAAGCTTCGGAGCGAATGCCCGTCTGACCATCGACATATTCATCAATGGTTAAAAAGCGACGTGCGATCAACCGCTCGATGCAGG
The DNA here is from genome assembly GCA_937925675.1 of uncultured Paenibacillaceae bacterium. Classification (GTDB taxonomy): domain Bacteria; phylum Bacillota; class Bacilli; order Paenibacillales; family CALAME01; genus CALAME01. Next base: position 98,291 of record CALAME010000020.1, read on the forward strand.
AGACGGTTTCCTGTCCGGAAACACTCATGCGATTTTGCAATTCTTCCATCGTCGGAAACGTTTTTTGTTCCGTCGTACGAAAACATAACAGATGCAGCAGTACCATCGTCTCGGTTTCCGATAGTCCCAGCTGACGGTAATGTTTCAACAGCGCAGCCGGTACAGGTACCGTTCCCTGCTCCAACAGAGCAACCAACCGTCTGGCTTCGTCGCTCATTTTTTTTCCTCCCGATTTCATGATGTAAAAACATCATACACCGTTAAACAAAAAAAATCCACGGACCTTGTTTCGGATTCGATCCAAGAAACAAGGTTTCCGTGGATGATCGTGAAAGTTGGGATACTTAAAAAGCATCATGCGCTTTTGACCCACATCAGCTTTCTGAACTCCTCACCGTTCAGTGTCTCCTCACGCAGCAATATATCGAGCGCCCGGGTAAAGACCGGACGGTATTTTTCCAGCAATTCCCGCGTACGGGCTGTCAACTCGTCTACGATCGCTCTGTTTTCTTTCATGATTTCCTCTTTGGTCACCATTTTCAGGTCGACGATGCCCAACCGGGTCAGTCCGGTATCCATCATCGTTTTCACCATGTTTAAAACCTGGTCAAAGTCGTTTTTGGAACCGGTGCTGCGTCCGTTATAAAACATCTCTTCCGCAACGGACCCGGCCAGCGCAATCATGATCTGCTTTTCAATGTCTTCCTTCGTGTACAGATACCGTTCTTTCTCCGGGTTTTGTCTTACGAAACCGAGCGCGCGTGCGCGCGGACTGAGGGAGACTTGGGATACCGAACCCGGGCGGAGCGCTTCGGCGGCAATCGCATGGCCAAGCTCATGGATCGCCACGCGCTCTTTTTCTTCCGCTGTGGATTCACGGTCGGTCCTTTCTCCCATCATCACTTTGTCAATCGCTTGCGACAGATGCTTTTGAGTAATCTCTTTCACGTTTTCGCGCAAAGCATAAATCGCCGCTTCATTCATGACGCTTTCCAGCTGCGCGCCGGAAAATCCGAACGTTTCTTCCGCCACCTTTTCCAAATTGACGTCTTTTGCGAGCGGCTTGTTTCTGGCATGCAGTTCCAAAATGTGCTTCCTTCCTTGCTTGTCCGGCAGATCCACCTCGATATGCCGGTCAAACCTTCCTGGTCTGAGCAGTGCAGGGTCCAGCATCTCTTTGCGGTTGGTGGCGGCGATCAGCAAAATGCGCGGCGAATCCGAAGTGTGGATTCCGTCCATTTCCGTCAACAACTGGTTGAGGGTCTGGTCGTATTCACGATGCTGTCCGCCGTCCCGCTTGCCGCCGATCACATCGAGCTCGTCGATGAAGATAACGGCGCTCTCCTTCTGCTCCTTTTGCGCCAGCTGCCGCGCTTCACGGAACAGATCGCGGATCCGGCTTGCACCGACACCGACGTACATTTCCACAAACTCGCTGCCGGAGCAGGATACAAATGCCGAATTGCAATAATGGGCGGCCGCTTTGGCCATCAAAGTTTTTCCCGTTCCGGGCGGTCCGGAAAGCAAAATGCCTTTCAGCGGACGAATCCCCATGCGGGCAATTTCTTTATGATGGATCAAGAAATCAAGCGCCTCCATCAATTCTTTTTTCGCCCGCTCCTGGCCTCCGATATCGTCAAAGGAAAGCGGCTTCGGCTTGCGTGTTCTGTGCGTTTTTTCCGCCAAAGCCCCGACCCGTCCCCTCGTCTTGATGACAAAAAAGAGGACTGTGGCCACGATCGCGAAAAAGACGATCGGCATTACATTGACGCGAATGTACGCCAAAAACAAAAGCAATGCCGGCGCTACACCAATCAGAATTTCTTTGAAATATTTAGGCATTGGACCACCCCGCCAGCTGCGGCGGAATGCGCGGAAGCATCACAAATTTCGCCTGATCTTTATGCACAAGCCGGATGTAAACATATTGATCATCGATCTCTGCGGTCGCTTCCAACTCGTCAAATTTGCTTTTCTTTTGTTCCAGAATGTCTGGAATTGCACTGTAGTTTTTCGTTTCCATCGCTTCGGCAATATCGAACAGCACCGACTGCCACCATTCTTCCAGCAGGGGTGCCGGCGGATGATCAATACGAACAACCAGTTCTCTATCTTTGATATGGGAAGCCCCTTCAGATCGGATGGCTTGCATAATGTGACGCAAGCTGGCGTCCGGAGCCAATTGCAAAGTGATGTGAACCGTGTCCGGTTCCACCGTTGCCTCTGCCCGAATGACGCCATCCAGAGAATTGATCCGTTCTGTGAGCGGGCTTTGCAACGCATAGCTGTGATACATATGCCAACCGCCAAATAGCAGGATCAACGTGATCGCAAAACTGATGATTACCGGCAATTTCTTGATATTCACTGCCGGTCCCTCCTTCTATGATGCTACATATGCGAGTCAATCTACCAAAAAGTATATCACACAACCAGACCGCACGGGCGATGCAAACTGTGGAAAAAAAGGCGGCACAGCCTCTGCTGTACCGCCACTTTGGGTTGTTTGCGAATGCGGATCGTCTATCGGACAGCGAGTCGGTAAGTCTCCAGCCATTTGCCGTCCGTCATCCGGTAATAGTCATAGAAATGCCGCATTCCCTTGTCGGTGCGAACCTTGTAGAACACTTCCCATACCCATTCTTCATTCCACATGCCGGGCATGGTGCGCAAAATGATGGCTTGAGCGTGCTTTTCCTTCACTTTTTGCACCGCATCTTCGCTCGTGATGGCATCGGTCGCATCCAATGTTTTCGTTTCATCGTCACCGAAATAGACATACATCACGTTACCATCTTCTTTTTTCCCGGTCACGACGACACCCGTCTCATCGGTGACAAAGCGATCTACACTCAAGACCGTGACCAGATCCGTTTCCTTCAGGGCCTTCGCTCGAAATTCCTTTCGTTCTTCCCATAACGGATCTTGAATGCGGAAATAATACCAGACGATCAAGATCACTAACAGGAGCAAAGTGAATACGCCTGTGCGGATCCACCTTTTTCGTCTCCGCCTTCTCATCCGTTCGACCCGGTTCATGCTCTATGCCATAATCCTTTCAAACCGTTTTTGAAACTCCCATTTGATCCGTTCTTCATCGAGCGTGACCAGCTCGCGGTTGCGCATGAGCGGTCTGCCATCTACCCAGACGTCCGTGACATCTCTCGCAGAAGCCGCATAAACAAGATGAGAGATATAGTGGCCGGACGGATACCAGTGCGCTTCGCTCATATCAAGCGCAATCAAATCCGCTTTCATGCCTGGCTTCAGGATGCCGACATCTTCCAGCCACAGCGCTTCCGCTCCCATAACGGTACCCATGCGCAGCGCCTGTTCGGCAGGAACCGCCGTCGGATCGCCGCTAACTCCTTTATGGATGAGTGCTGCCAGCCGAATCTCCTCAAACATGTCCAGATTGTTGTTGCTGGCGGAACTGTCGGTTCCGATGGAAACCGTGATCCCTTTTTGCAACATGTCCGGCACACGCGCAATTCCGCTCGCCAATTTCAGATTGCTGCCGGGATTGTGCGACACTTTGACGTCATGTTCGCGCAAAATGTCAATTTCTTCGTTATTTAAATGCACCGCATGGGCCACGAGACAAGGTCCGTCAAATACGCCCAGTTCAAGCAGATGTTCAACCGGCCGCTTGCCGTATTCTTTCACGTTCCACTCGACTTCACTGGCCGTTTCCGACATGTGTGTATGGATCGGCACATTCAGTTCCCTGGCCGTCTCCACGATCTGGCGGATAAAGGCGGGCGGGCACGTGTAAGGCGCGTGCGGGCTCATCATCGTGGTAATGCGGCCGTCCGCCTGGCCGTGCCAATTTTCCACAAAGGCCCGGGCTTCGGCCAGTTTTGCCCGCTGTTCGTCCTCGCCTCCCAAACCGATCATCCCTCGCGTCAGGCATGCGCGAATCCCTGACATTTCTACCGCCCCGGCCACCTCATCCATATGGTCATACATATCAACGAAGCAGGTGGTGCCGCTCTTGATCATCTCCACGATGGACAGAAGCGCCCCCCAGCGTACATCTTCATCGGTGAACTTCGCTTCATTGGGCCACATCTTCTCTTCCAGCCAGACCTTGAGGGCGAGGTCGTCAGCATATCCGCGCAAAAGCGACATCGCCGCATGGTTGTGCGTGTTGATCAACCCTGGCATAAACAGCCGGTTTTTCCCGTCGATCACTTCAGCAAACGTTTTGTCCTCAGGCACATTTTGTCCGATAAAAGTGATGCGGCCGTTCTCAACCGTCATACACCCTTCGACGACCGGTTGAGCCGGATCCATGGTCAAAAAGATCCCGTCTCGAATCAACATGCTCTTCATCCACTTTCCAACCTCCACCCGGATTAAACTCATTTGTGCCCCTTTTTCGAGCAACGTAAGACGCAATGGGTTAGCGGTGCAAGTAATAAGCCAAGCTGTGCAACTCGGTTGTAAAATCCGCATGATGGATGCGGATATGCGGAGGCACTTTAATGATGATCGGAGCAAAATTTAAAATCGCCTCTACCCCCGACTTGACAAATTCATCGGCGACCGATTGCGCTTCCTGTGCGGGAACGGTAATAATCCCGATGCGGATGTTTTTTTCACGTACGGTCGGGATCAGTTCTTCCATCGGTTGCACGACCAGGTTGTTGATACGCGTGCCTATTTTGTGCGGGGCATTGTCAAAAACAGCGACGATTTTCATATTGTCTTTCTGGTACGTATTGTAATTGCAGAGAGCATGTCCCAAATTTCCCGCACCGACAAGGCCGACGTGAACCGACTGGTTCAATTTGAGGATTTGCCGGATCTTTTCAATCAGAAACGGCACGTCATAACCGATTCCTTTTTTGCCGAATTCACCAAAGTAGTTCAGGTCTTTGCGGATCTGTGCAGGATTCATATCCAATTTTTGCCCGAGTTCTTGCGATGAAACGGTCTGGATATTTTTCCGGTTCAATTCATTCAGAAAGCGGAGATAGATCGGCAATCTTCTGACGACCGCCTCCGATATTTTGGGCGGTTCATTCCGGTCTGATGAATTTGGCGTTTTGGGCATCCGGCCTCACTCCTTCCTTGCGCTTTCCGATAAAGGTTTTTGCAACCATTCCTGAATCCGAGGCACAAGTTGCTCGGTCGGCATATGTTCGATTTTCGGCCCCGGTAATGAATAAAGAAAGTTTTTTCCGTATTTTGTCTCGATGATGCGCGTATCATAAACGACTGCAATGCCGCGATCACCGGCGGTACGGACAAGCCGTCCGAAACCTTGCTTGAAACGGATTACGGCCTGGGGTACCGAGTATTTCATAAACGGGTTTTCGTTTTGCTCCCTCAGCTTTTCGCACTTGGCCTCGACCACCGGATGGTTCGGCGGCTTGAATGGCAAGCGTACGATGGCAAGGCAGCTCAAAGTATCCCCGGGGATGTCAACCCCTTCCCAAAAGCTGCTCGTACCGAGGAGCACGGAAGCAGGATTTTGGACGAAACGCCGCGTCAGTTTGTTGCGTGTCCCTCCCTCCATCCCTTGCCCCAACACTTCGATGTCGCTTCCTTTCGCTTTCAGCTCGTCTTTCAGGCGCTCATAAACCTCTTTTAACATGCGATAGGATGTAAACAGCGCCAGCATTCTCCCTCCGGTCGAGATGGCGATTTCAGCCAACGATTGCGAAAGTTTGTCGACAAATTCCTCCTCACCCGCGGCGCTCCCAAGTTTCGGAAAGTCCCGCGGGATACAGACCAAAGCCTGCTTTCGATAGTCGAACGGAGAAGGAAGCGACAAGGCTTTCAATCGGTCTGCGCTCTCATAAGAGACGAGACCGAGCTGTCTGATGACATATTCAAACGATCGGTCTACCGTAAGGGTCGCAGAGGTCATCACGACGCTTTCCTTTGCATCAAAAAAGTACTGTTGCAAAAGCGGGCTGACATCGACCGGCAATGCGGTAAGCTGAATTGATTTCACCCTGTAAGTCGATGACGCTTCCAACCAGCGCACGATCTCTTCATCTTCGGTATGAAGCACGTAGCGGAGCGCGTCCCGTTGTGCCGCCAGTTCCGACAGGGCTCCGTTCAGATCGGTCAGCTGGCTTTCCAGCTCACTGTCTTCGTTCGCGTCTTCGCGCACCGCATTCATCATCTTGTTCAGCTGGCGGATAATGTCGCCCGACAACGTGTAAAAGTTTTCCTCCATGATATAAATCGGCTGCCACTTTTCCGTTAACGGGGGCTTCAATCTTAACGTCATGACACCGCCATCCATAGCGCCGCCCTGTGTTTCCAGAATTTCATACAGCGCTCCCGCCAGCTCATCCCATTGCTGTTTCAATTCAACCAGACGTTCCGCCTGTTCGTCAATGACCCCGCTCCACTCCTCCGCACTTGTCAAACCGCTTTCCTTGATATGGCGGGACAAATGAGGCAGAAGCCCGCTCATCGCATCTTTGCGTAACGCTATCAACGTTCTGGCCACGTCATGGTAATGAATATGCGTACCGAGATGCTGTTCCGCCACCTCTTCAAAATGGTGTGCCTCATCAACAATCAAGTAGTCGTAAGCAGGCAGCAAACGATGTTCTGCGATTACGTCCGTGAACAACATGGAATGATTCGTAATGATGAGATCGGCAATTTGCGCCTGGTGGCGGGCCCGATGGTAAAAACATTTTCTGAACCACGGGCAGGCCCGGTTCATGCACGATTCGGCATCACTGGCTACGCTTTGCCAAAAAGTTTTTCCCTGTCTGCCCAGATTGATTCCTTCTTCATCTCCGCTTTCAGTCATTCCGAGCCATACAATCATCTGGGCGGCATAGAGGCGTTCTTCTTTACGGTTCTCAAAATCCTGCAGATTTATTTTATTTTCAAATTTGCGCAAACATAAATAATGATTGCGCCCTTTCAGCACTGCCGCGCGGAAAGGAACCGGAAATATGCGTTTCAGAAGCGGAATGTCCCGTTCTCGCAACTGTTCCTGCAAATTGATCGTATGTGTGCTGACGACGACTTTTTGTTCCGTGTTTACCGCATAATATAAGGCGGGGATCAGGTAGGCGAGCGACTTGCCGGTACCGGTCCCCGCTTCAATCAACAGATGACGTCCGGAAGCGATCGCATCGAACACTTCCCCCATCATGACGGTCTGTGCTTCTCTTTCTTCAAATCGCCCTTCCAGATCGTGGCGCATTTTTTCCCGCAACTGTTCCGCAAAGTCATCAAACGAATCGCTAAGAGGCAGACTCTCGCTGCGTTCTGCCGGCTGTTCATCGCGCCAATCGTCCACAGCCAGGGCAAGCTGCCTGTACACCCGTGCGGACTCGGCATCTTCACCGCTGTACTGTTTTTCACGCACGAGTCGGGTCAGCAGGAAAGACAATCCGTCCGGGAACGGCTCGAAAAGTTGTGTCAGACGCTGCAAGGTGATGAGGGGCAGCGAGGACAGTTTGTCCAAACATTTCAACAACAGCTGAGCCGCCGCTAAAGCATCGCTGTCAGCCTGATGCGGGCGTTCATGATCAACGCCAAGCGCATCGCAGACGAGGGACAACTGATAACTGGACAAACCCGGATAACAAATTTTGAGCAGATCGAGCAAATCCAGCACAGGACCATCAAACGGTGCATAACCACACTGATCGAGCGCTCGTTGCAAATAGCCAAGATCAAACCCTGCATTATGGGCAACGAGGACACAATCTTCAAGCAAGGGCAACATTTGGGGGATAACCTCTTCCAGTTCAGGTGCACGATCGGTTTCGTCTTTCGAAATTCCGGTCAATCGTTCGATAAACGGAGGGATGTCCCGTTCTGTTTTGACTAACGAATGGAATCTGTCCCGAATTTCCCCCTCTTCAATTCTGACGAGACCCACCTGAATAATCTCATCCGTTGGCAAGTTGCCCGTTGTTTCAAAATCAAGAACTGCAAAATTCATCGAATCGTTACCGTCCTTTTTGCAAAAAACAAACTCCCTTTATAAGCATACCAGATGTTGCTTAAGAAAGGGAATAATAACTTAAGGACGGGTCGGTTTTTCTCGCCTTTTTAAAATATTCGCACGCTTTATCGATGCGGTTTTTGTAAATTTCAATACAGCCCATGGCATGGTAAGCGATCGCCTTCAGCCGCGGATCATCGGTTAACGGAATAATAAACTGCAAATGGCGGAGCGCTTCATCATATTCCTCGATCTCGATAAAGCCAAGGGCCAAATACACCCGCGCCATCATGAATTCCGGATATTGCTGGACGACCTGCTTGAAATGTTCATTCGCTTCGCGAAACATGAGCAGTTTAAAATATCCTTCGCCTTTTTGAAATGATTCGGAATGTACAGCCGGATCGTCCCAGAGAGAAGACAGCGGCTGGGAGGTGACAACGGGATCGAATTGGCTCATTTTTTCTTCGAATTGAAGCCACTGTTCAATGCATTCATTGCTCATTTCTTTCAAGATGTCGAGCTGCCGGGCCAGATCTTGCTTTTTCTCGGGAGTTGCAACGGGATATTCCTCCATAATGGCATCAAGTACTTCGTGCATCGTCTCGAACAGTTCCTTGAACATGAAAAGCACCCCACTCGCTCGATCGTTATCCTCATTCTTTGATTCGGGGCGCTTTTTCATTCACGGTCCCAGCGATTACATAATGCAGCCTTTACATGACGGTCGCATGCTTTTCGCCGTGGATCAATTGCACAACTTCATTTTTTTCATTCATGATGGCGATGCGCGGTTTGTAATTTTTCGCTTCCTCTTCGCTCATCATCGCGTAAGAAATGATAATGATCGTATCTCCGGGCTGTACATGTCTCGCCGCTGCTCCGTTCAGGCAGATGACTCTGGACCCGCGCGGACCTTTAATGACGTAAGTTTCCAGTCTGGCACCGTTATTGTTGTTGACCACCTGCACTTTTTCGTTGGGCCATATGTCCACAAGTTCCATCAGTTCTTCATCAATCGTAATGCTCCCGACGTAATTCAGATTGGCTTCGGTGACCGTCGCGCGGTGTATTTTCGATTTCATCATCGTTCTGAACATGTTCATCCCTCCTTCATTGAAACAAGGACGTTGTCGATCAGGCGCGTCGTGCCGAAACGGACAGCGACCGCCATTAACACCGTACCGAACTCCTGATTTGCAAGCGGCACATCTTCTTCAAGTTCTTGTAATGACGGATATTGAACGAGTTCCACATATTCGATATTCGCCAGCGGGGCCTGACGGATCCGCTCCGTCACCAGGTTTTTCAACTGGCGCGGTGTGACTTGCATGTCGTCACGCGCCGTCTGCTCAGCCTGTTTCAGCGCCTCGTACAAAACGGTTGCCTGGCTTCTTTCTTCACCGGACAAATATACGTTGCGTGAACTTTTGGCCAGCCCATCCGATTCCCGTACAGTCGGGCAGGCCACGATCTCCACCGGTACGTTCAAATCTTCGGTCATCCGGCGGATCACCGCCACCTGCTGCGCATCTTTCAGACCAAAAAAGGCCTTGTCCGGTTGCACAATCTGAAACAGTTTGAGAACGACCGTAGCCACGCCATCAAAATGTCCGGGACGCGATTTGCCGCACAGCTTGCCGGCCAGATTTTCCGATACCGTAACGCGAAAATCGGGCGGTTGATGAGGATACATTTCTTGCACTTCGGGCATAAACACGACATCGACACCATTTTCTTGAGCGATTCTCAAATCCCGCTCCTTATCTCGCGGATACCGATCATAATCTTCATTCGGACCAAATTGCAACGGATTGACAAAAATGGATAAAACGACAATGTCGGTCTGCCTTTTCGCCTCTTGGACGAGGCTGATGTGCCCTTCGTGCAAATAGCCCATCGTCGGCACAAGACCGACGCAAGCAGGGGAAGAGCCTTGTTTCTTCTGTTCGACTTGTCTCTTCAGTTCGGCCAGATACTGGCGCAATTCGCTGATCTGATGCACAACTTTCATCGCTCAGATGTCCTCCTTGGGCCCCGCACTTTCTTCTGTTTCTTGTTTCAATGTTTTCACGAATTGGGCATCCATATGGAACACATGCTCTTCCGCCGGAAACAACCGGTTTTTGACTTCGCTGACGTAAGCGGAAAGGCCATTACGGATCTGTTCACCGATGTTGGCATAGTGCTTCACAAAACGGGGCGAAACCGGGGAGGCATACTGAAGCAAATCGTGAAAAACGAGCACTTGACCATCACATCCCCGTCCGGCTCCAATCCCGATCGTCGGTACAGTCAGCTGCGACGTGATCCAGGCTGCCAGCTCTTCCGGCACCATCTCGAGCACGATGGCAAACACGCCGGCATCTTCCAGCGCCCGTGCATCCTCGACCAATTTTTTTGCCTGTTCCGGGTTGCGGCCTTGCACACGGTAACCGCCCAATTGGTTGACTGCCTGCGGGGTCAGCCCGATATGACCCATAACCGGTATGCCAGCGGACACGCACAAACGGACGGCCTCTGCAATTTCCGTTCCGCCCTCCATCTTGATCGCTTTTGCCCGGCCTTCCTGGATGAGACGCGCTGCATTGCCGATGATTTTATCGTCACTTCCGTGATAGCTGGCAAACGGCAAATCCGCAACGACAAAGCTCGTCATCGCTGCGCGGCTGACCGCTTTCGTATGATGCACCATGTCGTCCATCGTGACCGGGATCGTCGAGTCATAGCCGAGCACGACCATGCCGAGGGAGTCACCGACCAACAGGATGTCCGCGCCCGCTTCTTCGGCCAATTTGGCGGACGGATAGTCATAGGCCGTCACCATCGCGATCGGAGTGCCCTCCTGCTTCATTTTTTTCAGATCTGCCGTGCTCAATGGTTTTCTGAAAGCCACCCTTAACGCCTCCTGTTCGGATGAATTCGGTGGCCGACCGTCATTCATTTTTATCCTGATGACAAAAATGCCTTTTAGTCCAAGACTAAAAGGCATACCGTTCACATGACCAAATCAGCATCATATGAATCCATGTTCCTTCTGTCTCGGTCCGGTCGGCTCAGAGCAGAATCCAACATTCATGACACGGTCTCATGATACTTCAAATCGGCCTAAATCATGCATGAGTGCGGTTCAAGGAACGATACCGCCTCCGTCTTCGGCTCGTCATATTCCATATTCGGTTTGACATATTCGATGCTTTTTAGATGGAGTAGATCGTTTTTTTCTGGTTTTATTATAACAGAAGAAGGTATGAAGGTACATCCGCTAATTTGGAAAAAAGGCAGAAGTCAGGCGAGCAATCCTGTAAACAAATGCTTGCGTGTTCCGTCTTCCTTTTCCACGATCAGCGCTCCCCATTCATCCAGACCGGTTGCCATCCCGCGGATCGTCCCCTCCGGTGTCTCGATCTGTACCGGTCGATCCAACGTAACGCTGAGCGCTTCCCACATCAGTTTGATCGGTGCAAAACCTTGTTCCAGATACAATTCATACCAGTATTGCATCTCGTTAAGCACAGCCGCGGCAAGGGCAGTCCGGTCGATCCACTGGCCCGATTCACAACGGATGGATGTGGCGATGTTTCTTAATTCCGGCGGAAAATCTTCTCGCCGCAAGTTGACACTGATGCCGATTCCGGCCACAACATAACGGAGCTGTTCATTCTCTGCGCTGGATTCCAGCAAGATGCCGCATATTTTTTTGCCATCCGCCAACAGATCGTTCGGCCACTTAATATCCACCTTCACCCCGGTGTGCTGGCGAATCGAGCGGCAGAGTGCCACAGCGGCCAACAGCGTCAGCTGCGGCAATTGGACGAGCGGTATCGGCGGTTGCAAGATCAGGCTCATCCACAGGCCTTTACCTGGCGGTGAGTGCCAGCTTTTTCCCATCCGACCGCGACCTTTCGTCTGCTGCTCCGCGATGACCAGTGTGCCTGGCCTTGCCCCTTCCGCAATTTTTTGCCGCGCCACATCCTGCGTGGAACTTACCGTGTGCTCGTAATGGATCGTGTGCCCCCATCCATCGGAACGCCTAAGACTTTTCATTTCCGCTTGCAAACGTTCAATATCGAGCGGATCCGGTTTGTGGAGCAGGCGATAGCCTTTGCGCGGGACCGCTTCGAATTCATATCCTTCATCCGTCAGTTTGCGGATTCGTTTCCAAACGGCCGTCCGGCTGCAGTTCATCGCTTCGGCCAGCCTTTGCCCCGAAACGAATCCGTCCGGTTGTTCCATGAACAATGACAGCCACTCCGGGGTCATCTTCCTCTTTCGTCCTTTCCATTCCCGCTCTGTTCACTGAGCATACGTTTGGCTTCTTCGAGCAACAGGGCTTTGTCATTTTCGATTTCACCGAGCGCCACCTTGAGCGCCAACTGTTCCAGCAAGCGGCCAATCCAGGCGCCTTTCTCCTGATTCAGCTGAAGCAAGTCTGTACCGCTGATGTTTAGCTCCCGCTTTTCTTTTATTGGCCTTTCCTTGAGCCAGGTTTGGCCTTTTTCAGCAAGCAAACGGAGAACCTCCGGCGGCAAGCGGTGATCGGAAAGCACAGGTTCATCCGCCAGCGCCGGCAGCCACCTTAACCAGCCATCCGCCGTTTCATCACCGGCATGAAACGCCGCTGTTTTCCATTCTTTTTCTGCAAGATGTTCGGTTTCTTTGCTGATTTCAGCAAAGGATGAAAAGCGTTTTTCCAGTTCGGCCTGAAAAGCGAGCAGGGAAGTGATTTTTTTGATCCGTTTCCCGGCAAACGTCAGTTTTTTTAGCAGGCTGGCTGCCTGATCGGCATCCAGACGCAGCAACAGCATCAGATGGGCCCAGCGCAAATCACCGTCATTCAGCATACTTAACACTGAAAGACGATCGGAAGCGGTCGCCTCTACCCATCTCTGCTTGTCCACCTTCAAGTCCGCCTTGAGATAAAAAGGCAAATCGGCACGCACAAACAGCGCCAGCCCGATTTCCGGATGCGAACCTTCAACGATGCGCTCCAGTTCCATCCGCACCCGTTCCATGGCGATTTCTCTTAGTCCGTCCCGCTGCGCCAGGAGCGCATTCCAGGTCGGCTCATCCACTTTGAGATCATATTCCGCTGCAAAGCGGATACAGCGCACCATCCTCAGCGCATCTTCACGAAATCGCTGTTCGGGGTCGCCGACACAGCGCAAGCGGCCGCGGCGTATATCATCCATTCCTCCGAACGGATCGATCAGATTCCCGTCCCGATCCATCGCCATCGCGTTGATGGTGAAATCGCGCCGGGCCAGATCGCTTTCCAAATCCGGTACAAACTCGACCCGTTTCGGACGGCGGCGTTTCTCGTACTCCGATTCCGTGCGAAATGTGGTTACTTCAAACGGAACGCCCTCTTCGATCACCGTGACCGTTCCATGCTTGACTCCGGTCGGTACCGTGTGCGTAAACAGCTTCATCACTTCGTCCGGTGTCGCTGACGTCGCAATATCAATATCCTTGGTCGGTCTTCCGATCATGCGATCGCGCACATATCCGCCAACGAAAAAAGCGAGGTATCCCGACTGTTGCAGACGGTCGATGATCGCCTTCGCCTTTTTTTCCATGAAGATCCTTCCTATCTATATTTGTGGATTCTGTATTTGTGGGTCCTTACTTGCTAGGGCAAAACAGATCCTCGTTTTCCATGTTTCGATTTAACACGCGAAAATATACCTCTTCATACTGGGCAACGATCTGGTCGCTGTTGAAACGCTGATTGGCACGCGCGATGCACGCTTTTGAAAAAGCATCATATTTGGCCGGATCCGAAAGCAATTCTATCGCATAGCGAGCCATGATGTCCGTAGCCCCTACCGGGGCCAGATAACCGGTTTCCCCATGGGAGATCAGTTCGGGCAGACCGCCTGCATCCGAACCGATTGTCGGCACGCCGCAAGCCATCGCTTCCAGGGCGACGAGACCGAAGCTTTCTTTTTCCGATGGCAATAGCATCAGGTCCGCCAAGGAAATGACCTGCGCTACATCATCCTGTTTGCCCAAAAAACGGACGCGATCTTCCAGACTCAGTTCCCGAACGCGTTGATGGGCTTTCGTTAGCTCCGGTCCTTCCCCAACAAAGATCAGTCTGGACGGGATCTGCTGATTGACGCGATAAAAGATATCGACGACATCCAATACTTTTTTAACAGGACGAAAATTGGAAATGTGCATCAGCACTTTTTCGTGGGGTTCCGCGATTTCAAGCCGGTGCTGTGCACAGTTGCGCGGATAGTACACGCGTTTGTCAACAAAATTGTAGATGAGATCGATCGGAATGTGGATGTCGAGCGACTCGCGCATTTTCTGGATCAGATCGCCGGAAACTGCCGTAACCGCGTCGCTTTTATGAATCGCAAGCCGAATCAGATCGCTCAGCGATTGCTCCTGCGCTAAAATCGTAATATCGGTACCGTGCAATGTCGTTACGATTTTCAGCCTTTCGCCTACCATCTGTTTGGCCAGAAAGGCGCAGACCGCATGTGGGAGGGCGTAATGCACATGCAATACATCCAGGTGATGCATCTTGGCCACCTGCGCCATTTTGCTCGCCAGAGACAGATCGTACGGCGGATATTTGAAGACGTAATAGTCGCTGACTTCAACTTCATGGTAGAAAATATTGTTGCGAAACTGCCCCAGCCGAAACGGCATGCTGTGGGTAATAAAATGGACTTGATGACCTTTTTCGGCAAGCAGTTTGCCCAACTCTGTGGCGACGACTCCGGAGCCGCCGAGCGTCGGGTAACAGGTGATTCCGATTTTCAGTTTCCTGTCCATCTTTCATTCCTCCTGCCGCTGTAACGTGTTCACGTTCCAGGTTCTGCCTGCCATCCTTCCGCCTACAACAAACGGTCGAGCAAATAAGGCACCGCGGAGACGAACCCTTCTGCATAACGAACCAGATACTGTTGTCCCATCACGCGATCCCTTGCTTCCACATGCTCGAGATATCCCTGATTGAGCGGTGTCCGCACCTGATCCGTTCCCGCGAACATAAACTGGCTGCGGTAGGCAAGCAGGGCATTTCTTTTTTGGTCGTAATGCTCTGACACATCGACGGCGATATCCGGACGAACCGTATCGTTAATAAAATAGAAGAGGAGCCGCTCCACCGTCCACGGCTCAGCTTCAGGAAGCAGATTGCGCAGCTTGGCATTGAATACGGCTTCACGTACCAGCCGGCTGCAAGCGACATGGTCCGGATGTCGATCCTGCCAGTACGGCGCAAACACGATCCGCGGACGGGTCCTCCTGATTTCCAGAGTAATCGCATCCAGTTGGGCGCGCGATTGCTCGAGCCCGCGGTCGGGAAGGCGCAAATTGCTTCTTTCCACCACGCCGAGCACCTGTGCGGCCTTTTTTGCTTCTTCCTGCCGGGTATGAACATCCCCGTTCGAAGACAGTTCCGCCAACGTCAGGTCACAGATGGCAATGCGTAACCCGTGCGCGGCATGTTTGGCGATCGTTCCGCCCATGCCGATCTCGGCATCATCCGGATGCGCACCGAAGACAAGCATGTCGATGGGTTCGTGACTTTCGCTCATATCACGATTCCTCCATCTTGTACTTGTGAACGATTTCCCTCCAGGCAAAATCGCCGCGATCAAGCGCCTTGATCAGCAATTCACCGGTTGCAATGTTCGTTGCGACCGGAATTCCATGCACGTCGCACAGGCGAAGCAAGGCGATAATATCCGGCTCATGCGGCTGTGCCATGAGCGGATCACGCAGGAATATGATCAAATCCATCTCGTTTTGGGCGACCATCGCTCCGATTTGCTGGTCACCCCCAAGTGGCCCGGACAGGAAACGGTGCACCTTCAGCCCGGTTTTCTCGATGATGCGGGCTCCTGTCGTGCCTGTGGCATACAGATTGTGCTGAGCGAATACATGCTTGTAGGCCGTGACGAAATTGACCATCTCGTCCTTTTTTCTGTCGTGGGCTATCAGCGCGATATTCAAAACAAAGAAACGCTCCTCTCGTTTCCAAACTCATTCTCTAACTCAGCCGATGCCATGATCCATCCACTCAGTCGATCAGATGCTCAAACCCGTAGATCAGTCTGTCGAGATCCATCACTTTCTGGATCGCAACGCGCACTCCAGGCATGTATCCTGCACGCTCATAAGAATCATGGCGGATTTTCAGTGTCTGCCCGTTACCGCCAAATATGACTTCCTGCTGTGCAAACACACCCGGCAAGCGGACGCTATGTATTCTAAACCCATTGTAATATCCGCCGCGGGAACCTTCAATCGTTTCCTTTTCGTTCGGGTTGCCCTGACGGAATTCTTCACGCACTTCCGCGATCATTTCCGCTGTCTTGACCGCCGTACCGGACGGCGCGTCCAATTTCTGATCGCCGTGATATTCAATAATTTCGACATGGGGCATATATTTGGCTGCCTGCTGAGCAAATTTCATCATCAGGATCGCCCCGATCGAAAAATTGGGCGCCACGACTCCGCCGATACCTTCCTGGCGGCACAGCTTGTCCAATTCATCGATGTCGGCCGGGTCCAGTCCTGTCGTACCGATGACCGGCCTTACTTTACAACGGATCGCCGTACGTGCGTTGTCCATGACAGCGTCAGGGGTCGTAAAGTCAACCAGCACATCGGGTGAACTGGACAAAAGTTCCTGTTCCAGATCGGAGCTGATCCGGATGCCGCACGGCTTCAAACCGGCCACAGCGCCAGCATCTTCACCTTCCAGCTTGTCAATGGCCGCTACAAGTTCAAAGTCCGGTTCCGAAAGCACGAGCTTGACAACTTCCTTGCCCATTCTGCCGCCGGCACCGGACACGGCCACGCGAATTTTTCGTGCTTGATGGGTAGTATTCGTCTGATCGCTCATCGTTTCACCTGGTCCTTTCCTTTTGTTCATCTTAACAGAAACTAATGAAGCTTACGATTGTATGCCATGATCAGTTTTTTGGCCATTTCATTGTGAGGATCAAGTTCCAGCGCCTCATCCAGCGCTTTAACCGCGCGTTTATATTCGCCCATTTCCGCGTAGGCTATCCCCAGCAACAGATAAGCCTCGAAATTGAGCGGATCGAGCCGGATCGCTTCCTTCAGCAAGGAAACAGCCTTGCTGAGCTTGCCATCAGCCTCGAAACATTTTTCCGCTTCCACGACATGCCAACGCCCGAGCAGGTGGCGCAAATGAAAGCGGAATTTTTCGTTGTTCTGATCCAGCCCGTACGCTTTTCGGGCATGCAACAGCGCCTTATCCAGCTTGTTGCTGCGGGCAAACGTGATCGAAAGCTTGTAATGGTGGTCAGGATTGTCAGGCTCTTCTTTAACCGCCTGTTCAAACCATTCGATCGCCTGCTCGAAATCGTGATTCAAGATCGACTCATACGCTTTCTGAATTTTATCATCGCTGTCCATCGCCGATCCCCCTTCCAGGAGTTCGTGATGGTACAGCATATGATAGTCAGTCCGAATCGGTGTTTTCTTTCCCGGCTTTGCTATCCGTTCTAGCTTTCGATCCGTGTCCAGCGGTCTTTGTCGCGCGTGCGAAATTTTTCCATGACCCGATCATGTGCTTCGGTCAGATCAATGCCGAGGGAATTGGCGAAGCAGATCACAATAAACAGAATATCCCCCAGTTCGTTCTCGATGGAATTTTCTTCTTCCGTCGGCTTTTTCGGTTTTTCACCAAAGCGATGGTTCACTTCGCGCGCCAGTTCCCCCATTTCTTCGGCCAAGCGCGCCAACATCGCCAGCGGGCTGAAATAGCCTTCCTTGAACTGGGAAATGTATTCGTCCACTTCTTGCTGCAACTGTCTCAGCGTCTTTTCCTCAGGCTTATCTTTCATACGCACCCCGCCTTCAAAAAACGTCTCTTTTCATCTTATCGCAATCCGGGTGCGAACACAATTCATTTTGGCCAATCCTCGTCGTTACGTTTTTTAACCGGGATACCGTACTCCATTTCATAGCGGTAGCGGAGCCAAGCCGCGTAAGCCAGTACGGTTATGATGACAAGACCGATCGTCGTCGTCCACAAGACAGGTCGTTTGTCATCCGCCGCCGGCACATCCGGTAGCGGGAATTGTGCTGATGGAGCAGTAGGCTTAAACAGGTTGTCGATTAGCGTCGCATAATGTTCAACCAGCGCACTCATGTCCTGGATGTCCCCGCTTTTCACCCGCTCGGTCATCGCTTCCAAAAGCGAATCCAGCGCGGATACCTCCGATGGTTCGCGACTGATCAAGGCAGCGGGACGGATCAGGTCATAATGGGCTTTTGTGCGGTCCAGCAACGCCTTCAGCCATTTCGTATCCGAATCGCTCAGCGCTTTGCGCAATTCCGCAATATCCTCGTAAAACAATTGGTTGTATTGCAACCACATCGCTTTGCGGCTGCGATCAAGCGCATCGACAGCTAGTCGAATTTTACCCGCCGCAAGCAGCGCCCGCCTCCGATCGAAACTTACGGCATTGAATTCTTTTTTACCTTCAATGATCGTTTTCGTCAGCGCCTCCATTCCCTCAACGCTGACAATACCGTCAAAATGAAACCGTTCCAGCTGTTTAGCAAGCCCGTTCAGTTCTGCACGCGCCAGATCCGGATTGTCCTCCCGGGTATACTTGAATAGGTTTTCAGCGGTCACGTTCATCTCGGCGATCGCCTTGCTCGTTTCTGTGTCCGGTCCCGCCGGATCGGTCCCGTCCATGCGGCCGGATTCGTCCCCGCCTTTCGAGCAAGCGGATGCCAGGACCACGAAAGCCAGAGCGATGAGCAAAAACCATTTGCGGACATGCATAAGGGACACCTCTCCTTTGTACGTACAAGCTGGCTTGTCAGCTTATCTCATACTTATGGGAGGGTGTCCCTTTTTAGACCGGTTTTTTGCGCAATTGAGCCAGAATGAACATGATGGCCAGTGACAACAGGCTCATCGAAAATGTATAGTAAGAAATCCAGTACAAATCTCCGTGCAGTTCCTTGGGCAACCAGGGGAATACCCCTTTCGTGTAATCGACCACATCGTTTAATATCGTCCATGCCGCAACGAACAGGAGCGCTATGCGGCCGTATATAAAATATCTGGCATACAAAACCGCCTCAATGGCCATACCGGTGTGTGAAATGACCAGCATCCAATCTTGCCAGATAAGTTCGTTGCCCCGGTATGCTCCGGCAAATATCATGACGACCGCCCAAATGCCGTATTTAAATGAAGTGGTGCAAGCCATCGCTTCCACAAAACTCCGGACCGCACCGGTTTGTCCCATGGTGTTCGGGCTGTCATTTTTTCTGGCATAGAGCAAAAAAAGGAGAGCCAGCGTAAAAAACAGGCTTGCCGTCGGACTGTCCGGCACAAAAGGCAACATCCAAAGCGGTTTCGTCTCATACGTATATTTCAATTGCTGGGCATACCAATAATATCCGTACAGAGTGCCGAGTCCGTTGACCCAGACGAGCAGCCACAGCACTGTACGATGAAGCAAAAATGCGTGCAACAACCGCTTTAACCCCTTTCCATTTTAAAAAAAGGCCCGACCGCTTTTTTCGGTCAGGCCCCGTCAGTCTGGATCCCGTTTCGGTTTATGCCTCCGGCTCCGCTGCTTCTTCTTCACCGCCGCCATCGTCAGGAACGACCTGGCGGGCTAGCCAGTCAGCAAGATGGTGCATTTCCTCTTCCGTCAACCCCGCATCGATGCTTTGATCCCAAAATCCGCCCGGCATCGTGCCGATACCGTTGCGCATAATATCTTCCAGTTCCTCCCGGCTATATTTGCTGCCGATACCGCGCAACGAAGGTGCGTTTGCCTGTCCGTTCATGTCGGCTGCGTGACAAGCCACACAGGCTGAACGTTGATAAATATCGTATCCTTCATCGTCCTCATCAACGATCGCGATCGGCTCATCTTCTTGTCCACCCGATGTGCCCGGTTCAATCTGACCTTGCTTAATGCGTTCCGCCCGTTCTATATGTTCAGGAACGATACCCTGTTCTTCCAACGTCTTCTGATAGTTGGTCCAGGAAACGTAGGTCAGATAGAAAATCGCGATCAGCCCTACGAACATCAGGCTGGAAGCGATCGGTCGCTTGTACCAGCGACGCTCCGGTCCCGTGTCCAGAAAGGGTGCCAACAGCAAACCGCCGAAAGCAAGTCCCGGTACGATGACGGTTCCGAATACGAGAAACTCGTCTGCCATATAAGGGTATTTCAACAACTGGTACATAAACAGGAAATACCAGTCCGGCATCGGGATAAACGACGTATTGGTCGGATCAGCCTCATAACCCAACGGCGGATCATGCGATGCGATCAGCACCATGAAGCCCATCAGGACGACGGCGCCAACCATCCATTCTTTCAACAGAAAGTTGGGGACGAATGGCTCCGATTTTCCCGGATAGGCGGAAAAATCGCGGGGTACATTGTTCTTCGTATATTTTCTGACGCGGGAGTCTCCTACGTATACGATTTTCTCGTCCGATTTACGTTGATCGCTGGCCACTTGCGTAAACGCCTCCCTTCATGGATTACCATATCACAGCGGTCCGGAAATACCTTGCTTGCGGATCATGTAGAAGTGCACACCGAGCAGTGCAAGCAACGCAGCTGGCAAGAAAAACACGTGCAATGCGAAGAATCGGGTCAGAGTTTGCGCCCCGACAATGTCTCCGCCTTGCAGAAAATCCTTGATGTAATCGCCGATGAAAGGCACCGATGCTGCGATCTGGATGCCGACCATCGTAGCGAAATAGGCTTTGCTGTCCCAGGGCAGCAAGTACCCGGTAAATCCGAGTCCGAGCATGACAAAGAAGATCAGCATGCCGACGACCCAGTTCATTTCTCTGGGCGCTTTGTATGCTCCGGTGAAAAACACCCTGAGCGTGTGCAGGAACATCATGACGATGACCAGGCTCGCGCCCCAGTGGTGCATACCACGAACAAGCTTGCCAAAAGCCACCTTATGTTGCAGGTGATCCACGCTCGCATAGGCGTGGATAATATCCGGCACATAATACATGGTCAAAAACATACCGGACAAAATCTGAATGACCGTTATAAAAAAGGTAAGCCCGCCGAAACAATACACGAACGCGGAAAAGTGGTGGGCCGGATTGACGTGTTCCGGAACTTCGTGATCCGCCACATCCCGCCACATCGGCGTGATGTCCAAACGTTCGTCGATCCAGTTGTAGATCCGCTTGATCATCCGTCAGTTATGCCTCCTTCAATTAAACCCTTTCGTTCGGCTTGAGGTTGCCCAGATACACGAAGCCGTTATCGACCATGACCTCATATTCGTCGAGCGGTTCGGGAGCAATCGCCAACGCCTTTCCTTCCTTCGTGTAGTGCGCGCCGTGGCAAGGACAATAATATTCATTCGGATGGTTCGGGCTGCCATTCCAGTTAACCGTGCACCCCAAATGTTTGCAGATCGGAGAAAGCGCGAAAATCTCTCCATTTTCATCGCGAGCAATCCAGGCTTCCATCTTCGGTTCGCTTTTGTACCATCCGTCCACCACGCGTTTCTGGAAGCTGAACGATTGAGGCGTCTCTGTAATTTTATCGGCTTCAACTACTTTGACCCATTCCGATCCCGCCCGTTCTTGCAGCAGCGGATCCACCGCAAACCGCAGATTGACAACGAAAGGCAAAGTCATTAAAAATGCACCCGTACCTCCGAGTGTATACGACAAAAATTGACGACGGGACATCTCCTTGCGGATCGCGGGCATTTCCTCGGCTGGAAATTCCTCTTTGTTCGCTTCAGTCATACGTTGTTACCCCCTTTGCCGCTTATGTACTCGGCACCCGCCGACACGATTCGCCCCCGGTCGACGAATTTAGGCGGGAACCGCCCCGTTTAATTTTGGCAAGACATAATAATAATAGCTTACAGGTGTTGGAGCGTCAAGAAAGATGGGTTGAATATCAAAAAGTTGAAACAATTTGGACCTGAAAATGTTACGAATTTGTCACAAGTTGCGGTCACCGCTATTTTTTCCAACATCGGCGAAAATAAACCGTCCACGATTCGTTCAGTAAAAAATGATCATGGGTCTTAATTGGCATGATCCGCGGCTTCGCTCCACATGCGAGCGATGGCCTGAGCGGTGTCATTTTTGTCTTTTTCAGGGTCTCCCGTTGCAACGAGGAGAAGGTCTGCGTTCTCCAATCGCAAGTTGGCTGCTTCCGGCTTCGCGGAAGCGACGATCACATAACGGAATACCGTCTTCAGTCGCGAGCACAGCTTGTCCAGTTTCCCACTCGCCCTCTCCTCCAACAGTTCATAATGGGCTGCCGGATAGGTAACGATCCTGCCGCGGAACGGAATCTCGATCAGATCCAAAAAATCGCGCAATTTTTCGAGTGCGTTGGTCGCCTGCCACGGTTTTTCCGTCCCGTCAAGACCGGTCAGCGGCAACAAACAGGTGTCCAAATACGGGGCGAGCTGCTCCCAGTTTTGTTCTTCAATATCACTGAATTTCAATCCGATCCCTCCACATAGACATTAACACAAAAAAACGCCCGGGAAAAGTCACCGGGCCGTTTCGTTTTCTTTCATCTTCAACATTTTCAACTGCTCGGTCAACATCCGGAATGAGGGTTCGTCCCGTCTCAGCAATGCCTTGTCGATTTCTTCATACAGTTTCTGCTCCTGGAATTGGCGGATCGCCTCATCCAGCACCATCTCGGCATGCAGCTCCAGCAGCGCTTCATAGATCATGCTCATTTTGTCCACCACCATCGACCTCCGTTTCCAATTCCTTTTCGGAAACATCGACTATCGACTGTCAACCTTCCTATAGACGCCCGCACGCTGTTCCTGTCCTTTTTCCACGTAGCTTTCCATCGTCCGTCGCATCCGCTCGAGATCTTTTTCCGTCAATTCCCGCACGACCCTGGCCGGAGTTCCCAGCACGAGCGTACGTGGCGGAATAATTTTGTTCTCTGTAACGAGTGCACCTGCCCCTATTAAAGCATATTCACCGATTTCCGCTCCGTTCAAGACAATGGCCCCCATCCCGATAAGAGTTCCCCGGCCGATGCGGCAGCCATGGATGATCGCACCGTGTCCGACCGATACGTCATCTTCGACGATGAGCGGCTGGTCGGTGTTGACATGTCCGATACAGCCGTCCTGAATATTTACGCGTGAACCGATCGTAATCGGGGCCAGGTCACCGCGCAACACCGCATTGTACCAAATGCTCGATTCCTTGCCGATCACTACGTCGCCGACCACTTTCGCCCCCTCGGCGATAAACGCGGTCGGATCGACGAGCGGCTTTTTCCCCTTGTACTCATAGAGCATGATGGTTCCCCCTTATTGTTCCGAAATCGGGATCTCGATCCGGTCATCCTCTTCCACATAGGTCCCTTTGATGATCTCACTTCCCAGATCATGCATCCGAATGACGGGGCCCACTTCCTGTTCCTCGCCGTAGGCGATCAGCCCAAGATGCATCATCATCATCAGTACGCGTTTCACCAGCACGCTTTCTGCATCGTCATAATAGTAAGGTTTGACATAGGTGAGGAGCGCTTTGACGAGCGAACGGACAGATACCCATCTTTTGGCGAGCCCTTCCACCCAATGGGCGATCGTCTGGATATTATGTATCGGCCCCTTGTACAAACGGAGCCAGAACCGGTATGTTTCCACCGCACTGATCGGGCTGTTCCGTTCCAGCACAGCCGTTCCTTCCGGACTCAGTTCGAGACGGTCTTCCTGTTCGACGATCCAGCCATGGTAGAAACAGAAATCATAAATGAACGAAAACCGTTCCGGATATTCCTTGAAACGGCGCCCATAACCGAAGCGCCACGCCGCTTTGGCCGGAAGGGGTTCTTCAACGGAAAATGAAGCGAGCAACTGCTGCAATTGCCGTTTGTACATGAAACCTGCCGCTGTAAGCGGAACGTGTTCGCGCGACAGAAAGCGGAGAAAATGCAGGATGTCCTCTCCGATCAGCCCGCGTTCATCCCGATACACATGCGGCTCCGCGCTGTATTCCAAGGATTCGGCCATCCGTTTCATCAAAATCGCGCTGAACTTTTCTTTCAAATCACGGGGAAACTGCAACAGATACCGGTTCTCTTTGCCCATGCCGTTGAAAAGCCAACCGCGGGAACGATATTCGTTGATCAGATGGCGCGGACTGAAGGGCTCTTCACCGTCGGCCGCTTTTCCGTCTTCAAAGCGTGCCTGGCGCGCCCGGGCCATCAACTCTTCCGGGCTGAACACATCGCGGGCATCAAACAGAAAGGTGCTGAGAAAACGCAGATCTTCTGCTTTCAGTTCTGAAATGAGCCGATCGACCACTTCGCGCCGGTGTACTTTGGACAAGATCGACTGGATCAGCTCATGTTTGGAATGTCCGCGACACTCGCATCCGTACTTGTCGGCGATGCGTTTCAGTTGGTGGATATCGGCGTAACATAACATATCAGCGAGATTCATCAACTTTCACATCTTTCCCAAGTCTATTCCTTGTCTGAAAATGGCCGGGTTAATATACCATTATGGGAAATAATGTGAAAATTATACTCGCTTCAGGAACCGGTTTGAATTCCGTCTTCACGACTTATAAGCTCCCAGCGATCGGGCTTGACCTGTCTGATGATATTGATGGAAGCGTTGGGAAGCGGCTCCAGGCGCACACCTGTCAAAACCGCCAAAAGGCGCCGTATAAAACCGCCGTGGCTGACGACGATCACTTTTTTGCCTGCCATGCGGGTGGTCAGCTCGTTGACGAACCCGAGCCCGCGCTCAACGATCGCACTTTCGCTCTCCACATCTGAAGCGCCGGCTCCATTGCGCCCATCTTTGGCTGCCCATTCCACATTCCGGGTGCCGTATAGGGTGCCTTCAAGCGAACCGAAACCTCTTTCCCTGAGACGAGCATCCAAGCCCAGAATCTTTACACCGAGCCGGTCAGATATGATCTCGGCCGTTTGTCGCGCACGCGCTAGATCGCTAGCGTATATGCCATCCCATGTTTCATGAACCAGCCTGTCCGCAGCCAGCGCCGCTTGCTGTTTACCGGTTTCGTTTAATGGAATGTCGGTTTGTCCTTGGATTTTACGCAACCGATTCCACTCCGTTTCTCCATGTCTCACCCAGGCGATCACAGTCCCCATCTGCTCAGATTGTTGCTTCAACGCCTTTTCCATCCTTTCATCTAAAATCCAAAAAGGATGGGGTATACCGGTTTGTAGAAGGTATACCCCATACCGCACAACATACCTTTCATGATCTTTCAGCTCATGATATTACGAATCATGATCTTTTAAGCCACTCTTTTTTTCCATCCAGCTCTTTTCGCTCATTCATCCGGTCTATCAAGCTTTGATACGTGCAAACCAGTTCATGATCAGCACCGTGAAAATAATCCCCAGTATGGACAGGACCAAAAAGTAGTCAGGGCTAGAAGGCACATGTCCGATGCGCAAAATGAGCGGATCGCTGATGCTGGCCACAGGCACGCCTTCCAACGATTCGAATACACTCGAGGAGCTTCCGGAATTGGCCACAGCATTGGCGACAGGCATGAGGCCTGTAAATTCCTCGGTTCGGGCCGGCAAGTCCCCTTTCGTTCTGTTGAACAGGGAATGTACAAGACTGACCGTAAACATCGCCATGCAAAAAGACAGGATCATGGTCAAATTACGGCGGAGCTTGTACGAAAACGAATAAATTCGGTCAGCTACCGGCCTTCTCCAAGCCTCGTCCTTGTATATGCGATCCATAACCCGTTCGGCAATCGATACGGATGGCGGTGGCGGCATCGTAATGGAAGAAGCCGAGGACTGCGCCTTCAGAATCAATTCATGGCTTTCTTGCCACAATTTGAATTCCTGAGCGCAGTGGGAACATTCGGCAATATGTTCATTTAACGAATGGCGACGCATATCGTCTTCAGGCAGATCCCAATATTCGCCGAACCATTCCCTGACTTTCTCACAATTCATCGCTGCTCCATCCCCTTATAATCCTCTATGATCGGTTCGTTAAAATATCCTTCCAGCTGGTTTTTCACGCTTGACCTCGCCCTGAATAACAACGATTTGACAGAGCTGACCGTCTGTCCCAAAATATCGGCGATTTCCTGATAGTCAAGCTGGTTGTATTCACGTAATATGAGTGCGGACCTCTGTTTGTCAGGCAAATTGTTGATGGCTTTCCTGACAAGCGATACCCGTTCGTTCTGCAACATTTTCTGCTCCGGCATCGACTCCGGGGCAGCGTGTGGTATGTAGCCGCTCTCTTCCAACGAAATTTTCCCTATCTTGTTTTTGCGCAGTTCGCTCAGCACCGTATTCCTGGCGATGGTATAAAGCCAGGTGGAAAAAGAAGCTTCCATCTCGCGAAAGGTGCTGAGACTGCGAAACGCCTTGTAGAACGTCTCCTGACACAAATCTTCTGCCATGTGCTCCATACGGGAGCTTTTGAGCATATTATAAATGAACGCAAGAATTTTGCGATCGTATCTGGCAATCAATTCGGCATAAAGCTGCGTATTGCCATCTTTTATTTCACGTATCAACTGGGAATCCGTCATGGCCGTTTCGACGATCCTCCTAGGTGCGCCTTTTTGTCCCAGTCCGCCATCCATTGCTGAAATATTTTCTAATCATAAATACCGCTGTGGAGACAAAAAGTTGCGCTTGATGCAATCAACCCTATGAAATAGGTTCGATGTTTCTATTACATTCTGTGTACGTTGAAATATTCCTGCCAAGTTCGACAAATTGTTGAAATCAAAAAAAAACCACTTTTGTTAACAAAAGTGGTTGCACAAAACGTGCAAAATATATGTTTTCGGATAGGAGTGGAGAGAAACCATACTGTAGCTCCTATTATAATGTATCCGTTTTCATTTTGTCAACATCCGTTTGCAAAAAAAAGTTCACCTTTTTTTAAACATGTACGGAATATCCGTTTTCTTTGAGAACAGCCGAAGCTTTCTGCAATTCTTCATCGCTGCGAAACGTCAAGCAAAGCACGCCAGGCACGTCTTCCCGGCTCTCCATAATGCGAATGTTGCTCAGATTGATTTTAAGTTCACCGAGCATACTTGTAATGTTTCCGATCACACCCGGCGTATCCGGAACATCGACATAAAGATCGTAAGCGGAAATGATGGCCCCTTTTTGACGTTCCGGAATGCGGCTGCGAAATGCGCCGGCCTTGCGAAACTGCGCTTCAATCCCGGCTGCATTTTCCTCTTCGAGCAGGCGCATGAACTGACCAATGCGTTCCTGCCACTCTTTCAGCAGTTTCAGCAGCACATCGCGGTTATTCAGCAAGATGTCCCGCCAGATGATCGGATCACATGAAGCGATGCGCGTAATGTCCCGAAACCCGCCGGCAGCCAGACGTTCATAAAGCTCATTCTGTTCGTTGAGATCCGCAACTTGATTGACGAGGGCTGCAGCGATAATATGCGGCAGATGGCTGATCGCTCCGACGATATTATCATGTTCGACAGCATCCACTTTCACGATATGGGCCCGCGTCAGTTTCAGCAACTGTTCCAGGCGGGCGACCGCTTCCGGCGGTGTGTTTGCATCAGGAGTCAACACATAGTAAGCATTTTCGAACATAAGCGGATGAGCGGCCTCAACACCGGATCGTTCCGAACCAGCCATCGGATGTCCGCCGATAAAATGTACCCCGGACGGCCATTCAATCGCGGCGCCTGTACGCACGACCGACGCCTTTGTACTGCCGACGTCGGTCACAATACAGCCGTCCTTGAGAGGAAGTTGGCTTAATTTTTGCAAATAGGAATCCAGCAAGCCGACCGGAACACAGACGAATATAAAATCGGCATCTTGGGCTGCCTCAGCAAATGACGTCGTTGCCTCATCCACGACACCGTGCTGCAAATATTTGCGCACGGACTCCGGATTGGAGGAATGGCCGACGACGGTATAACCCGGCCGATTCTTGAAACAGAGCGCCAGTGAACCGCCGATCAGCCCGACACCATAGATGGCAATGCGCGTCACTTCGCGATCCCCGCCGCCGGCACCTGCTGCAGCACCTGTTCAAGCGCAGCAATAAACTTCTCATTTTGTTCACGGCTGCCCACCGTTACACGCAGATGTGTCGGCATGCCAAGGTTGTGGCCGCCGCGGACGATGATGCCTTTTTCCAAAAGCCCTTCATACACATCTTTAGCAGGTCTGGCCACATCCACCATGATAAAATTGGCGACGGTAGGAAAATACTTCAGGCCGAGCTTTTCAAATTGTTCGCTCAAATAGGAAATACCTTCCAAATTCTTTTGGCGGCAATCTTCGATAAACGCCTGATCCTTCAGTGCCACCAACGCCGCTCTTTGTGCAAAGCGGGACGTATTGAACGGCTCCCGTACCTGGTTGATCGTATGGATCACTTCAGCCCTGCCGATACCGTAGCCGATTCTCAAGGCAGCCAGTCCGTAAATTTTGGAAAATGTTCTTAATACGAGCACATTCGGGTACTTTTGGATCAGAGAAAGGCTGTCCGGATAATCGGGATCCGCCACATATTCGTAATAGGCTTCATCCAGCACGACCAACACATCTTGCGGCACTTTCTCCAGCATGGCCACCATTTCTTCGTGGGTGTTCATCGTACCGGTCGGATTGTTCGGATTGCAGATCCAGATGATTTTCGTCCGTTCTGTAACACGGCGAACCATTTCCTCGAGATCATGTACACCGTTTTTCAACGGCACTTCGATCACGGTTGCCCCTTCCACCTCCGCATTGTGCTTGTATTGCGGAAATGTAGGAACCGCCATGATCGTTTCATCCCCAGGCTGCAAATAAGCACGGGCTATCATCAGCACGACCTCATCGGAACCGTTCCCGAATATGATCTGGTTCGGCTCGACGTTGAGGTGCTTGCTCAAGGCATGGGTCAGTTCGACGCTCGCTCCATCCGGATATTCGGACATGCGATCAAACTCATCGACCAGCGCCTCACGCACTGCCGGCGAGCAACCGAACGGATTTTCATTGGAAGCGAGCTTGATCACATCTTCGATACCAAAACGTTTTTTGACTTCTTCTTTAGAAGTACCCGGCTTATATACGGGTAAATGGACAATATTCGGCTTTGGCTTCATGTTCATTCCCCTTTGCTTATGCTTCGATACCATTTTGACATAAAAACGGGAAAATTGTAAGCCGATTTTGCGAAATCATGATCGTTTCCGCAAAGATGTTGCACAAGCTCAACGTTTCAGTCCGCTGCACAATTCCTGAACAAAAAGATGCACTTCACGCAGACCTTCCCGCTTGTCTTCTTCGCGTTCGCTTTTCAACCGCGTTAAGTTCTCTTCGATCTTGCGCACGATTGCACTGCCCACAATGACACCGTCACAAATTTGGGCGAAACGGGCAACGTGTTCGGCATTCGAAATACCGAAACCGATCGCAATCGGCAAATCCGTCGCTTCTTTCACCGTGCGCAAAAACATGTCCGTTTCCTGTTCAAAATGTTCGCGAACGCCGGTCACTCCAAGCGATGAAACACAATAGATAAATCCTGAAGCACGGGAAACGATTCGATGGATCCGTTCCCTGGATGTGGGGGCGACGAGGGGAATGAGATAAAGGCCTGCTTGGGCGAGCGCATCCCGCACCGGACCATCTTCCTCATACGGCAGATCGGGAATAATCATCCCGCTTATATCCGCCTGCCGTGCTTCCTCGATCAAGCGGTCCAGCCCCAGTTGCAGTACCGGATTGTAATAACTGAACAGGACAAATGGCATCTTGACCCCTTTTTCCCGCGCTTGGCGCGCGATCGCTATACAGTCTAAAAGAGTGATGCCGTGTGCAAGCGCCCGCTCGGAAGCGCGTTGAATGACCGGACCGTCAGCGAGCGGATCCGAATAAGGCACACCGAGTTCGACGATATCAGCGCCGGCCGCTTCCAGTTCACAGATCAATTGGAGCGACGTGTCAGGATCCGGATCTCCGACCGTCAAAAACGGCATCAACGCCGCTCGCTCTTCCCGCCTCAATTGTGCAAAAGTTTGATCTATCGCATTCACTTACGTTCGCCCTCCATGTATTGCATGATCGACTCCATATCTTTGTCGCCACGTCCGGACAGATTGACAACGATCAGCCCATCTTTCCCGAGTTCTTGAGCCAGTTTGACCGTATGGGCGATCGCGTGCGCACTTTCCAGCGCCGGGATGATCCCTTCCTTGCGGCTCAGCAGAGCGAGCGCATCCAATGCCTCCTGGTCGGTAATCGGAACGTATTCCGCCCGGCCGCTATCCTTCAGCCATGCATGTTCCGGACCGATTCCCGGATAGTCGAGGCCGGCAGAGATCGAATGGGCGGGCTTAACCTGACCGAATTCGTCCTGGAGCAAATAGCTCATGGATCCTTGAAACACACCGCGGCTGCCTTTGGTCATCGTTGCCGCATGCCGGTCGGTATCCAGTCCTTCCCCCGCAGCTTCAACACCAATCAACCTGACATGGCTGTCCTCAAGAAACGGATAAAAGATGCCGATTGCGTTGCTGCCCCCGCCGACACAAGCGACGATGGCATCCGGCAATCTCCCCTCCTGTTCCAGGATTTGTTTGCGCGTCTCGTCACCGATCACGCGTTGAAAATCGCGCACCATCATCGGATACGGATGCGGACCGACGACGGAGCCGAGAATATAGAATGTGTCTTCCACATGACTGACCCAATATCGGAGCGTTTCATTCCCCGCGTCTTTCAAGGTGCGGGTCCCGGAGGTGACCGGAATAACTTCCGCCCCGAGCATTTTCATGCGGAAAACATTGAGCTGTTGCCGCTTCGTATCCTCTTGGCCCATAAACACTTTGCATTCCAGCCCGAGCAGCGCCGCCACGGTTGCCGTGGCAACACCATGCTGGCCTGCGCCCGTTTCAGCGATAACTTTTTTCTTGCCCATCCGCTTGGCCAATACAGCCTGTCCGATCGTATTGTTGATCTTGTGCGCACCGGTATGGTTGAGATCTTCGCGCTTCAGGTAAATTTTTGCCCCGCCCAATTCCTTGCTCAACCGCTCTGCATAGTAAAGCGGGGTCGGACGCCCGGAATATTGTCTGAGCCAGTAACGCACCTCTTCTTGAAAATCCGGGTCGGACGCATGGCGCCGATATTCCTGCTCCAGTTCAATCAAGGCGTTCATCAACGTTTCTGGTACGTATCGTCCACCATATTCACCAAATCTACCACGTTCATCAGGCCATACTTTAGTCATGTCTTCACCCTTTTCACGAAGTTTTCCATCTTGACGGGATCCTGTTGACCGTCTGTTTCCACACCGCTGGATATGTCCACACCATCAGGTGCGTAATGTTCAATCAGCTCTCGTACGTTTTCCTCGCGGACGCCGCCTGCAACAAAGAGGGGCAATCCGTTTGATTTTGCCCATGCCTTGACTTGAGGCAGAATGTCCCAGCGAAAGGGGCGGCCCGTTCCCCCGCCGTAAACCGGATCGTACGTATCCAGCATCAGCACGTCCACGATGTCGGTGTAAGGCGCAAAAGATTGTAAGATGGAGTCTGCATCCGTTGAACCGGCGACGGGCATCACTTTGATCACGCGCACGCCAAATTGTTCCTTGGCCATTTTACAAAAATCAGGCGTCTCGCGACCGTGCATTTGCACCCAATCCAGGTTGGCGAGCTCAATGGCTTTTGCCAGCTGTTCCGGGGTGGGATCAACAAAAACACCTACCGTCTCCGGACGATTTTCATCCGCTTGCACGTCATGCAGTTGGGCGATCAGCTCTGCCGCCCGCTTCGGGGTCACCTGGCGGCGGCTTTTTGCGAATACAAATCCGGCATAATCGACGGGAAGCCGCTTGAGCGCTTCGACGGCTTTTTCCGACCGGACGCCGCAAATTTTGACCGCTGTATAGGCCGTACGGTTCATGCGAGACGTTCCCTGTCCCTGCCCGCTTGTTCTGCCGCTTGGTCATCAGCGATCGGACCCATCAGCTGTTCAACGGCCAAGGCAACGTCAGGCTGGCGCATAAAATGTTCACCGACGAGCACCGCATCAGCACCGGCGTCATACAACCATTCGATCTGCTTTCGCTCTGAAATGCCGCTTTCGCTCACTTTCGTCACGGTGTCCGGGATCTTTTGCAAAAGTTGCGCGCTCGTGTCCAACGTCGTTTCAAATGTACGCAAATCCCGGTTATTGATCCCGATCAAGTCCGCCCCGACCTCAAGCGCGCGCTCCAGTTCGTCACGGTCGTGCACCTCCACGAGCGCATCCATTCCCAAATCACGGGTAAGCTGAAGCAAATGTTTCAGTTCATCGTCGTTTAAAATGGCGACGATCAAAAGTACCGCATCCGCACCAATCACGCGCGATTCATATACCTGGATCTCATCGATCGTAAAATCCTTGCGGAGCACCGGAAGTGTGACGTGATCCCGCACGCGGCGCAGGTATGCGCTTGATCCTTGAAAATACGTTTTATCGGTCAACACCGAAATACAGTCAGCGCCAGCGCTCTCGTAACTTCGGGCCAGTTCAACGGGCTCGAAATCAGCGCGGATCAATCCTTTTGAAGGGGACGCCTTTTTGACTTCCGCAATCAGCCCCATCTTTCTGCGACTTTTCACCAATGCCTGTTTGAAACCGCGGCATGGTGGCAAACCTGCTATGATGTTTTCCATGTTTTTGATGCTGAAACCTTGGCGAAGTTCTTCAACTTCCTTTTTTTTCGTCGCCACAATTTTGTCAAGAATCATGAACCAATCGCCTCCGTATATCCCGCTAACTCCTGCAATTTTTCGCGCGCCAGACCCGAGTCGATGATCTGTGCAGCGAGTTGAACCCCTTCTTCTAACGTATGGCTCTTTCCGCTTACATAGAAGCAGGCACCGGCGTTAGCCAGCACGATGTTTCGCCTTGCTCCCTGTTCCCCGTCGAATACGCGGCGAATGATCTCTGCGCTTCGACGCGGATCTCCTCCGGTCACATGCGATAGCGGGTATCTGTCCAATCCCAGTTCTTCCGGTGTAATCGTACGCGTCGTGATCACACCGTCTTTCAACTCACTGATCCGGGTCGGCGCAGATATGCTGATCTCGTCGAGCCCGTCTTCGCTGGCGACGACAAGCGCCCGCTTCGTCCCCAGTTCGCGCAACACGTGAGCGATCGTTTCCGTACGTTCTCGATCGAACAGACCGACCAGTTGATGGTCTGCCCCGGCCGGATTGGTCAACGGACCGAGAAAATTGAATACTGTGCGAAAACCGAGTTCGCGGCGCGGTCCGGCAACATGTTTCATCGACAAATGGTATTTCTGCGCAAACATAAAGCACAATCCGACCCGTTCCAGACAAGCCTGGGCCTCATCCGGGGCGAGATCAATATGGATGCCCAGTTCTTCAAGCACATCGGCGCTTCCGCTTTTGCTTGACATCGCCCGATTGCCGTGCTTGGCGACGCGGATGCCGCCGGCAGCAGCGACGATCGCCGCCGCTGTAGAAATATTGAACGTGTTTTTTCCGTCGCCACCGGTGCCGCATGTATCTAGCAATACCCCGTCGGTTTTGACTTCAACACGTATCGCTTTCTCCCGCATGGTCTCGGCAAATCCTGTGATTTCATCCACCGTTTCCCCTTTGATCCTCAATGCGGTCAACAAACTTCCGATCTGTGCGGGGGTCGCTTTGCCTTCCATGAACGCGTCCATAACCTGCCGCGCTTGTTCGCGCGTGAGATGCTCGCCCGCCACGACCTGATTCAACACTTCCCGAATGAACGTTTCCCCGCCCGTCATGCGTTGCTCCCTCCAGCAGAATAATAATAGTCCTGGTTGGTCACTGTCCCCAATTGTTCCCTTGGCGGCAACATCGTCTCCGCCAGCTTGATCGCTTTCAGCATTCCTTTTGCTTTGTTCACCGTTTCTTCGTATTCCTTCTCAGGCACTGAGTTTTTCACGATGCCTGCCCCGACCTGCACATAAGCTTTTCCGTCCTTGAAGATGATTGTGCGGATCGTAATGCAAGAATCAATATTGCCCGAAAAGCCGAGATAGGCGATTGCGCCCGCATAAGCGCCGCGCGCCTCACTTTCAAGTTCAGCGATAATTTCCATAGCTCTTTGCTTCGGTGCACCGGATACGGTTCCTGCTGGCAAGCAGGCTAACAAGGCGTCAAAACCATCCTTGTCAGCGCGCAGTTTGCCCGACACGTTGGAGACGAGGTGCATCACGTGCGAATACCGTTCCACCTGCATCAAACGGTCGCAACGCACACTGCCGATTTCGCTTACCTTGCCGATATCCTCGCGGCCCAGATCGACGAGCATCAGATGTTCTTCCCGCTCCTTCTGGTCGGCCAGAAGCTCCCGTTCTAATGCTTCATCCTGCTCGCGGGTCATACCGCGCGGACGGGTTCCGGCAATGGGGCGGGTCAGTACCCGATCTCCCTCCACCCGTACCAGCAATTCGGGAGATGTGCCAACGATGACCTGACCGTCCAGTTTGAGCACGTACATATACGGTGACGGATTGAGCGAACGAAGCACACGATAAACAAGCAACGGTTCAATCCTAGTGTCGATTTCAAATCGCTGCGACAGCACGACCTGCAAAACCTCACCCGTATCGATATAGGCTTTCGCCCGTTCCACACGACGGATGAATTCTTCTTTCGTCACATTGGAGCGGCATCCCTCAAGTTCGACATCATCCGTTACGCTGTCAAGACCGAGCGGACTGACAAACTTGGGATGTTTCAGGCGTTCTACCAATCGATCGATTTTCGCACACGTCTCCAAATAAGCCTTTTCGATCGCAGCCTCGTCTCCCGATTTCGGTACATGCATGTTGCTGATTACAATGACCCGCTGCCTGAAATGATCGAACGCGATCACCGAATCGCAAAACATAAATTCCAAATCGTTCATGTTCAGATCATCGATGCGGTGCTGGGGCAATTGTTCGTAATATTTGAGCAGATCGTAGCCAAAAAATCCGACCGCTCCCCCTGTAAAACGCGGAAGATCTTTGATGT
Organism: uncultured Paenibacillaceae bacterium; assembly: GCA_937925675.1. Taxonomy (GTDB): domain Bacteria; phylum Bacillota; class Bacilli; order Paenibacillales; family CALAME01; genus CALAME01. The sequence goes on from CALAME010000020.1 coordinate 133,255, forward strand.
CCGGACTTTTGTATGCTCGGAGCAAGTGGCGAATCGTTTCGATCGGTCTGCCGCTTCCCTGGCGTACTCCTGTCTTCGTTTCAATGTGGATATGCCCGTTTTTGCCCTTGATGACCATAAAAGGATCCATTCCGATGAACGAATACCGTGCCCATGTCATCCCGCCTTCCACACTTTCCAGCAAAAAGGCGCGCGGTTCGTCGTAAAAATGGTGAAAGACGCGAATCGGCGTTTCCGTATCGGCCCAAATTTCCCGGTAAACCGGTATGAGATTATATTCTTTGGACAGGTGAAGGACTTCTTTCAGTTTAGGGGCATGCATCGCTGGTTTCAGCCTCCTTATTAGAATGGGAAGATCAGAAAAACAAAAAAACCTCTACCGCAAAGTAGAGGTTTTCATTCCTGCCATGAGCGTACACGAACATATAATAAACCATCGAACAAGACAGATCCTTTGACACCAAAGGGGCAGATTTACCTTTGAAAATGCCTCGGGTAGCCGGATCGTCTTGATCTACGTCTATTCACTTTGCTCGTCTCTGCTCTTCTCTTCTCTACTCTGCTCTACTCTGCTCAACTCAGCTCTTCAATTTCAAACGTACTGGCCTTCAAAAACCGGATTTTTATCTATATTAACCTTTCAGGTTTGTATTCGTCAACTGTTTTTTCATGACTTAGCCAGATCCGGACGCAACTTTTTCGCTTCGTTCAGATAAACATGCACCATCTCATCCTGGCGCTTCGTCGTATTGACCAGCACCATCAGACGAATGCATCTGGGCAGACCGTTAGGCACATCGATCTCCAGCCCACACATGAGCGGTACGAGTTCCCAGCCCGGCATCGAGCGGATGGCACGCGCCGGAAACGTTGCATTCAGATCGTGCGTCACTGTGATATATACGCAGCAGATGTCCTCAGGGCGAACTTCATTCTGCGCGATGATTTCGTTCAGCAACTGTGTCGTCGCCTGAAGAATCTCCTGCTCATCGTTATGCTCAACGGTGTTGGCACCGCGAATTCCACGAACATACATCCGGTTAATCCTCCCGCATCAAAGATTCGACGATTTCTTTTAGCAGTTCCGCTGACAGGTCGTGATGGATGGTCGCATTTCCGATGTCTGTCGGTACGATGAAGACTCGTTTCCCCTCTTTGAATTTCTTGTCATGAGACATCGTCTTCATGATCTGATCCGGATCCATATGGGCGGGGATATGCGTCGGAAGTCCAAATTTTTGCAAAATACGCACCGTCGTTTCTTCGATATGTTCCCCGTATCCGAGGCGTTTAGCGACCCGGGCCGCTCCGACCATGCCGATGGAGATCGCTTCGCCGTGCAGCAATTCTTCATAGGCCGCAACCGCTTCCAGCGCGTGCCCGATCGTATGCCCCAGATTCAGGATCGCCCTCAAACCGCTTTCACGCTCATCCTGGGACACGATCTCCGCCTTGATTGCGCATCCGCGGTACAAAGCGTACTCCAGCGCTTCCCGATCCAGATGGAGAAGACGGTCGGCATGTTCTTCGCACCATTCCACAAAATCGCGATCGCGAATCAGTCCGTGCTTGATCACTTCTGCTAGTCCGGCCCGGACTTCCCGCATGGGCAAGGTTTGCAGGGTATCGGTATCATAAACGACCATCACCGGCTGGTGGAACGCACCGATGATGTTTTTGGCAAGGCGATGGTTGACAGCCACTTTACCCCCGACGCTGCTGTCATGGGCGAGAATGGTCGTCGGCACCTGCACGAACCGGATTCCGCGCATATAGGTCGCCGCCGCAAATCCGGCCAGATCGCCGACGACACCTCCTCCCAGCGCGATGATCGTCGATTGGCGATCGAGACCGTGGGTCAATGCAATTTCCACAAGCTGTTCCAGCACTTCCAACGATTTGGATTTTTCCCCTGCTTCCACAACGGCCTTCGCTACCCGGTAACCGGCCCCGGCAAGAGCCCGCTCTACCTGCTCCAGATAGAGCGGCGCCACCTTTTCATCGGTAATGACCATGAGCGGGGAGCGCATGTGGATTCCATATTGTGCGAAAAAAGTCGGAAGCTGCTCAATAAGTGAACTGCCGATGAAAATCGGGTATGAGCGTTCTCCCAGATCGACTTTCAATTCCCTCATCTTCAATAACGCTCCACTTGTTTCAGGTAGTTTTCCAGGTTGGCGCGTATTTCCTCCATGGAGTCTCCCCCGAACTTCTCCAGAAACGCCTTGGCTACTTCCCAGGCAACGACATGTTCCATCACGACGCTCGCTGCCGGTACGGCACAGCTGTCCGAACGTTCGACCTGAGCGGTGAACGGCTCCTTCGTGTCGATGTCAACGCTGGCCAGCGGTTTGTACAAGGTGGGGATCGGTTTCATGACACCGCGTACGATGATCTGCTCGCCCGTTGTCATTCCGCCTTCGAAGCCACCGGCACGGTTGGTTTTCCGGTAAAAACCTCTCTCCTTGGAATACATGATCTCGTCATGCACCTCAGACCCTCTCAACCGCCCGGCTTCAAAACCGATTCCGATCTCACACCCTTTAAAGGCGTTGATGGAGACGACCGCTTGCGCGATTCTTCCATCCAGTTTGCGGTCCCACTGTACATGGCTGCCCAGACCGACCGGAACCCCTTCGACGATCGTTTCCACAACACCGCCGATCGAATCCCCTTCTTTTTTGACCCGGTCGATCAATTCCATCATTTTCGCTTCCGCTTCCTTGTCCGCTACCCGCACCGGGGATTCCTCGGTGACGCGGATCAGCTCGTCCAACGGAAGATCCGGTCGTTTTGCTTCCACTTCACCGATGCGGATCACATGTCCGGCCACCTTGATCCCGAAGTGGGACAACAACTGGCGAGCCACCGCTCCGCAAGCGACTCTTGCTGCGGTCTCACGGGCACTGGAACGCTCCAGCACGTTGCGCAGATCCCGATGGTTGTATTTCAGACCGCCATTCAGATCCGCATGCCCCGGACGCGGGCGGTGCACTCTCCGCTTAACTTCATCCGTGCCCTCGATCGGCTCAATGCTCATGATCTCGGACCAGTTTTTCCAATCTTTATTTTCAATCACCAATGCCACAGGGGCACCTGTAGTCTTGCCGTGTCTTACGCCAGCAACAACGCGGGCTTCATCCTGCTCAATCTGCATACGCCGGCCTCGGCCATAACCTTTTTGCCGCCTGCGCAACTGATAATTCAGCTCCTCAAACGAAAAGGGCATGTTGCTCGGCAAGCCCTCGATGATCGCTGTCAGCTGCGGGCCGTGCGTTTCCCCGGCAGTCAAATATCTGAGCATGGCTAACCTCCTCACCCTTCATAGCTTCACTCATTATAGTACAGCCCGTTCGGTTTGACAAGAAAAAACGAGAGGCTGACCGTTGCCGCAAGATCGGCAGATAGCCATCAAAAAACATAAAAATCCCGCGCGCGACAACTGCAAATGTCCGCAGTTTTCGCCGGTCGCGGGAGTCCTAAAGAAAAATATGTACCTTTTATGTGCGTACGGCGCGACTGCGTTTGGCGATCTTGCTGGCATCGTCCACCAAGTTCAAGAGGCGGGTCGAATCGAGCCCAAGCAGTTGTGCACATTCATGCACAGTCAGCAAACCGCGCCGATATGCGGCGATCACTTTACGCTTGTCCATACCTTCCCTCCAGGCCCGGAATACCGGGAATCTGAAATGGCATGCATCAGTCCTATTATGGGAAGCCGCCTATCGTCTTATACCTTTTTCTCTTTTTTCTGTCGTTTTTGACACGATGAACCGTCGGTTTTTTAAGCCATTTTACGATAAAAAAAAGTGTCTGCGGTCTCAAACCCGTAACGCTCGGGTGAAAAAATCTGCTCGGTGCTGCCGACGAACAGCAAGCCGCCCGGTTTCAGCGAGCGGGAAAACTTTTCGTATAACAAATGCTTGGCATCGTCTGTAAAATAAATCATGACATTGCGACAAATGATGAGATCAAAACCGTCATCGAACGGATCGGCCAGCAAGTTCATCTGTTCGAACCGCACCGCGCGTTTAATTTCATCCTTCACCTTGAACAGCGCATCTTCCTTGACAAAATATTTATGTAAAAAGTACGAAGGCACATCTCGAACGGAACGTTCCATATAAATGCCTTGCCGCGCCTTTTCCAGCGCATTGCGGTCAATGTCGGAAGCCGTGATGGAAGAGGTGCCGAGCACTCCCGCTTCCGCGAGAATCATCGCAAGCGTATACGGTTCTTCCCCTGTCGAACAGGCGGCACTCCAACATTTCAACCGTTTGCTGTGCCGGATCATTTCCGGAATAAAGACATCTTTCAACGCTTCCCACCGGTTTGGATTGCGCCAAAATTCGGAGACGTTGATGGTGATCCGGTCGAGAAACTCCTCGAACCACTCCCGGTTTTCCATCATTTTTTTATAAAATTCCTGAAACGTATTGCAACCCCGCTTCATCCTGAGCGTCGTCAGTCTGCGTTTCATCTGCTTTTCTTTGTACAAGGAAAGATCGATTCCGGTTTGATGTTTGACCTTGCGTATGAATTGCTGAAAGTCCAAATCTTCCAAGCAAGCGTCACTGCCTTTCACACATCGTCAGTACGAACGGCTTCCGACGAAGTGAGCGATGTCGATCAAGACCCTTTTGGCGTGCACGTCCGGGCATGGTTCCAGAGCGTGAAGCGCCTTGTGGATATACTTGTCCGACAGCGCCTTGGCCCGTTTCATCCCCTCGCTGTTTCTGACGATTTCAAGCAGCGGTTCGACATCGGCCTGTCCATCCGCATCGCGAATAGCCGCAATTTTGGCCAACATCGTATCCCTCAGTTGCGGATCTTCCAATCCGTAAATAAAAGGCAACGTAATATTGCCCTGCCGAATATCGCTGCCAGGGGGTTTGCCAAGCTCTTCTTCGGTGCCGCATATATCGAGAATGTCATCACGAATCTGAAACGCCATGCCAATGTTATATCCGTACGAATACAATCGGCGGACGAGCTCTTCATCCGCAGCGCTTGCGATCGCTCCCAGCTGACAGCTGATGGCGATCAGCAATGCCGTTTTGCGGCGAATGCGCAGCAAATAAGTGCGCACCCGTTGCTCGGTATTGAAAAAATGGCGGATCTGCTCCATTTCACCTATGCTCATCTCCACGATCGCCTTGGACAAAATCTGATGAATCCGGGGTGATTTTAATTCCGCCACCGTCTCTAACGCCTTGGCAAAAATATAGTCACCCGTATACATCGCGATCCGGTTATCCCATTTCGATCGGACCGTCAGCTTCCCCCTGCGTGTCATGGCTTCGTCGATCACATCATCATGCACAAGGGAAGCCATGTGGATCAATTCGAGGGCCACAGCCACTTTTTTCAGTTTGGACTTGCTGTCAGTGCCGGAACCGAATTGACCCGCCAAAAGCACGATGATCGGACGGATTCTTTTCCCTCCGGCTTTTAACAGATGGAGTGATGTTTCATTCAACAGCTCATGATCGGATCTTACAGCGGCTTCCAGTTCCTGTTCAATTTCTTTAATTTCTTTTTTCATCCCTGCGTAAATATCCAAAAGCTTCATCGGCTCACCCGTACATTCGTAGTCGCTTGAATGCCCTCGCCTGGCGCTTTATATTTGGCACGATCCCAGAGACGGATCGTAACTTCCTTGTCGAGAAAACCGCATTCGCGTGCATATTGGTAGTACAAGGCCAAGCCTTCCTGCTGCTCTTTCCCGAAATCATAGCACAGATTCGAAAAATAATAATGCCAATACTCCGCGTCACCGCCGATTTTCTCGCAAGCATCCTTGACCATTGCTTCCGGATGCGCAAGATTATGCTTTTTGCTCATGCAGAATGCATGGTAAACGTGCTCGAGCAGTTCTGGCAATTGTTCCGCTGCTTCCTTGCGCACCACCCACAGCGCAAAGGTCATCCACTTTCCTGTGAGCTTGAGCCACCATTCTCCAAGATCGGTCACCTGTAATTGACGGTGATCTTCCCAGGAAGCGCGTATGGCATCATCTCCGATCAGAAGAGCAGCATCCGCTGTCAACAACATCTTGTCCAAATCGGGTTCTTCGTAAAAATAGTGGGGCTCAAATTGATAAAACTTTTTCAATATGATTTTGAGCAGATTTACCGATGTGGCTGATGTCGTGGGCAATGCGATCCGGGCCCGATCAAGCTGGTTCAGCGGCACTTTGTGATAGAGCAGAATCGAATTGACCTTTCCGTACGCACTCACCGACAAGTCAGGCAAAATCAGATAATCTTCCGCTCTTTCCGCATAGGCAAACGAGGAGATGGGGGCGATGTCGATACGCCCTTCCGCCATCGCGCGGTTTACGCCCGTAGGCACTTCCGAGATCCAGTCCACCCCCGCATCGTCGCGCAAGTAAGGTAGATAATAAGATACCGGCCATGTGTTCGTGAAGTTGATGCGGCCGATGCGCAAACGCCCCTTTGTTGCTTTCGTGTTTGTCCCTGTCATGGTTGCTCTTCTCCCCATCTGCGGAATAATTGATGCTCAATCCCCATGTTGTCCAAAATTTTCCCGACCAGAAAGTGGACCAGGTCTTCCATCGAAGCAGGCTTTTGATAAAATGCAGGCATCGCCGGCAAAATGGTAGCTCCCATTTGCGCCAATTTGAGCATGTTTTCCAGGTGGATCGCATGCAGCGGAGTTTCACGGGGAACGAGTATAAGCTTGCGTCCTTCTTTGAGCATCACGTCAGCTGCCCGTTTCATCAAATTGTCGGAGATGCCTGCGGCAATTCCGGCCAGCGTCCCCATCGAACAAGGCGCGATGACCATGCCGCGCGTGCGATATGAACCGCTCGCAATGGACGCCCCGATGTCTCTTATCGGCTCGTACTGAAAGCGGCCGGGAAAGCCGGAAAACTTCTGTTCGAGCGTTTCCAGGCGGCGCGAGGCGCTCCAGCCGAGTTCCTGCTCAAGCACTCTCCAGCCGGCGTCCGTAATGATCAAATGCAAATGGTAACCATGGGCTAGCAAAAATTCGCACAGCTTCACCCCGTATATTGCGCCGCTCGCTCCGGTAATGCCGACGATCCACCGCTCTTTTTCCGCATTCGCCGCCTGCATAGTCATAGGTGTTGCACCACCAGATCGATCAACGTAAACAAAAAGACGACGATGCTGAGCGTGCCGTTCATCGTAAAAAATGCAACATTGACTTTGGATAGATCGTCAGGTTTTACGATCAGGTGTTCATATAACAAAATGCCCCCGGCGATCAGCGTTCCCGCCACATACCACCAGCCCAGTTCGGTAAACCAGGCGAGACCGAAAAGACCGAGAGCGGTGATCAGATGAAACATTTTCGCAATAGTCAGGCCGCCTCTCAACCCAAACCGTGCCGGAATCGAGTAAAGGCCAGCCTTGCGGTCAAATTCGATATCTTGACAAGCATAAATAATATCAAAGCCCGCGATCCAAAACACAATCGACACATATAGAATGAGTGCAGGCGGGCTGATTTCGCCGGTGATGGCCACCCAGCCGCCGAGCGGCGCAAGGCCGATGGTCACACCGAGAAACAGATGACATAACCAGGTGAATCTTTTCGTATATGAATAAAAGACGAGCAGAAACACCGCGATCGGCAGCAGCTTCATTGCCAATGGATCGAGCTGGGACGTCGCCACAAAAAGCAGCAAAAAAGAGATGATTATAAAAATCCAAGCTTCCCGCGCTGAAATCAAACCGGCGGGAATGGCCCGCATCGCTGTACGCGGATTTTCTTTGTCAAACGTCTTGTCGATGACCCGGTTAAGCCCCATGGCCGCGCTGCGTGCCCCAAACATGGCGAGCACAATCCAGCCGATCTCCGCCCAGCTAGGGAATTGTCCACGCACCGTAATAGATCCGAGCAGTGCGCCCATAAATGCAAATGGAAGGGCAAACACCGTATGTTCAAACTTGATCATCTCGAGAAATATTTTCGCTTTCCTCAGCATAAGCCTATCCTTTCTCACCGATGTGCAAGGCGGCAACTCCGCCGGTCAGAGGATATACTTTTACATTTTTCAGGCCGGCTTCCCGGAACTTCGCTGCCAGCTGCTCCTGGTCGGGAAACGACGCCAGCGATTCCGGAAGCCATTTGTACTGTTCATACCGACCAGCTATCCATTTGCCCAGCAATGGCATCAGTTTTTCAAAGTAAAAATAATAGATGGACTTAAACGGTTGCCAGTTCGGCTTGGACAGCTCAAGACAGACGACTTTGCCGCCCGGTTTGACGACCCTGACCATTTCCCGCAAAACTTGATCAATATCGGGGACGTTCCTTAGGCCGAAACCGATGGTAGCGTAGTCAAAGCGGTTGTCCTCAAAAGGCACGTCCATCGCATTCCCATGGACGAGCTCAATCCGATCACTCAACTGAAGATTGCGGATTTTCTGAGCACCGATCTCGAGCATGCGTTCGCTGAAATCAAGCCCGACGATGGTGCCTGTCCCGCTCGCTTCCGCCATGGCGATCGTCCAGTCGCAAGTTCCACAACACAAGTCGATGGCGGTGGTTCCTTTTTCCATCGCCATCTTCTTCATCGTGAACTTGCGCCATGCCTTGTGCCTGCCAAAACTGATAATGTCGTTCATCAAATCGTATTTCGGTGCTATCGACTCAAACACGTCTCGCACATATTTTTCTTTCACTCTCATCGTATTCAGTTTCGTTCACCTCATTATGTTTTCCGGCACTGTCGATGCAGACACGAGACGTTGAAACTTCTCTCCGATCTGTCTCAGTTCACTGACCAGTTCTTTGGCCAGACCGCCGTTATGGAATTGTTCGATCGTTTCAATCAGCTCATTGACCTGCTGTTCCAGCATATCGAGAAGTTTTTGCCGAAGTCCATACTTGTCCGTCATCGTTCGAAAGCAGGTGAGATGGACGCCGTCGGTCAATTTCTGCTTGTCCTCCGTATTCGCTTTGGCGAGCAGGTACCAATATGCCCAGCTTTCCCCGTAATTGACAGTCCCCTTGCTGCTCTCCGCGGAAAGTTGCTCCAGTTCCCCCGCAATGATTTCACAGCGGGTAAATCCTTTCAGAATGGCCGGCCAATACTTCTGGTACAGGCCCTCCATCAAATGGGAGAATCCGAGAAATAGCTGAGACTTGATTTTGACCATATGATGCAAATATTCCTCTGCACTCAGTTGAAGCCGGCGCATTTTGACATACATGTTCATTTTCAGCCGGTTCACTTCGCATACCGCTGATGACAGGCGCTTGACGAGATCGATTTGTTCAGCCTGTGACAACAAATAGTAGAAGCGGCTGCTGAAATAATCACCGGCGAGCACCTTCAGTTGCATTGCTCGTTTGCGGAAATCATCCAAGCCTCTGCTGTCGTTGTCCACCCGATCATGGGTGTCGAGCCCAAGCTGCAGCAGCGATGTGACGAGCGCATACAGTTCATTGCCCATCACAGATGGAATTCCGCCCTTCTGCAAAAAGATGTGCAGAAGCCTCGTACGCAAATGGGGAAACTCAGGCAAATCCGCGTACTTTTCGATCATGTCATGATGCATGTACCGGCTAGCCAGCCTGGGGATTTGATACGCGTCCATTTCATTCCTCCGAGCGCAAGCAATATACAAACATCTAATTTTTATATTATAGCATAACCTGTCCGTTTTAGCACATTACAGCGTTTTGCCGTATGGCCAGTCCGCGGAGTATTGAACTTGAAAATATTTTTCCATAAACACTCTCGCTTCCTGTTCTTTACGCCGCACTTTCTCCGCCTCTACCACCTGCCATCTTGAGCGGGATGCGTGAAGGGCAAGCAGCCATGATTCACGCTTTTCATCCCGATCGCGGTCGATGATCCGCACGGTGATCTCAGCGACGTTTGTCGTTTGCGAAAACCCGAATTGGCAGAGCAGGAACAAATCATTGAAAATTTCACTCGGAAAATAAGCTTTTCCGTCCGTCCTGAAATCGACGGCTAATCGGCTTCCGTTCCAGTTCACCCTGGCCAGATTTTGCCGAAAGGGCATGCGGACCAGATGATCGACCAGATTTTCTTCCGTCAGCTTTACCGGTTCCTGCTGCGTTACTGCCTCCTCTCCGCCCCTTATATGGCGGTCCAGATCGGGCAGGTTGGGCACCCAAGACAAAAGCATCGCCAGGGAGATGGATAGAGCGGCCACCAACAACAGGCGAAAAGCGATTTTCACGGAGATCTTTCCTTTCCGAATGGAATGGCAAGTTCACTCGCCACTACCATTGTACAAAGAAAAAAAGCAGGCTATGCCTGCGGGAACGGATTATTCGTCATTTTCATTGTCGATCGTACCGTATTTTGTAATGATCAGCGCTTTGCCGCGAATTTTTACCGCAGACGTATGATCCGTAAATTGGGCGATCATCACTTCACCTTTGTCCAACTTCTCCGTATGGTGGAAACGGGTATCTTTGCCGCGGGTCAGACCGATGACCTGCACTCCGTTTTCCCGCGCCTTGATGACAAAATATTCGCCATTCACCGTTTCGCTCAAGCCGCCAACCTCCCTTGCTTCACGTAGAGGAAGAGTTCCCTAGCCATTATAACTTAAGCCCAAAATGGTTGGCAAGCTCGACGTTTC
>CALAME010000021.1 GCA_937925675.1 uncultured Paenibacillaceae bacterium
CGGTATCTTGCGGTGAAGCTGAATTAGCTTTGCGGCATCGCGTCTATCGCGAAAATGAAGGGGTCATTCACATTGACGATCTGGAACATTCAAATAAACAATCCATGTTCTTTTATCCACGCCATCTGGCCTCATCGATCGTATCGTCGCTGGCGAAAGGGGATATCCAGCAGGCGGAGCAGTCGTTGACGGAATTTACAAACGTTTTGAGAGCATCCAAATCCTATTTGCTCATTTACCAAAGCTATTGCGTCCTTTTGTCGGAGATCATCAGTTCAATGGAAAACGAAGGGACGAACATGTTTGACATTATGGAGCATGATCTGTTTGGGCAACTGCAGGAAAGACAGACCTGGAGAGAGATTTTCGACTGGTTTGTGGAGGAACTGTTCCCGCTTTACGACAAGCTTGTGGATGAAAGCCGCACCTCGACGGGCAAATCGGTTATTATGCAAGTCTGCAAGCATATTCGCGATAATGTGTATTCGGATCTGTCCTTGATTCAATGTGCGGAACTGGTGGGGATCAGTCCATCCTATTTAAGCCGTCTGTTCAAAAAAGAAACCGGTGTATCGTTTTTGGATTTTGTAAAAGAGACCAAAGTGGAAGAAGCGAAGCGGTTGTTGGTGGAAACGGATGACAATGTGAAAGATATCGCAGAACGGATCGGTTATTCGGAACGGAATTTGAACCGCATGTTCAACCAATATTTAAATATGTCACCGAGTCAATACCGCATGCTTCACCGTTAAGAAAAACCGCCCGAAAGGGCGGTTGCATTTTTCGTCCGCCTGGACATTTTGATGGACTCACGACAACTTTTGACCTGAGCAATTCGCTTTCAACCGAGGGCAATTATTGTCTATTGTGTGCAGCAAACTTTGAAAATACAATGAGCTTGCAATCGATACATCTCGATACAAGGAGGCAGGGCATGTGATCAAAATGCGAAAGGAGTGTCCCTATGGCTGTGGACCATAAGATCGCGGGAACCGTTGAAGCAGAAACGTTCGTACCGGATAGACGCTCCCGCTTCAAAACATTGTGGAAAGAGATGGTCAAGCACAAATATTTTTATTTGTTGATGCTGCCGGGATTGTTGTATTTTATCATTTTCCGTTATGCGCCGATGTGGGGACTTGTGCTGGCTTTCCAAAACTACAACCCGTTTGCGGGGGTGTGGGCGAGCGAGTGGGTCGGTTTTAAACATTTTGTAGAACTGTTTACGTACGACTATTTTTACACCTTGCTGCGCAATACCCTCGTAATCAATTTGATGAACTTGCTGCTTTATTTTCCGTTGCCTATCATACTGGCATTAATGTTAAACGAGGTCAGGCACGAAGTATTCAAGCGGGTTAATCAATCGATTGTGTATTTGCCCCATTTCCTGTCCTGGGTCGTCGTCGCCGGTTTGACTTTCTTTATGTTATCGACGGATGTCGGACTGGTCAACAAGTGGATCCGTTCTCTCGGCATGGAACCGATCGCCTTTTTATCGGATGACCGCCTGTTCTGGCTGATCATCACTTTCCAGAATATTTGGAAAGAGGCCGGTTGGGGAACGATTATCTTTTTGGCGGCGATTGCGGGGGTCGATCCGACATTATATGAGTCCGCTGTTGTTGATGGGGCATCGCGTTTGCGCCAAATCTGGCACATTACGTTACCTGCGATTCGACCCGTCATCATCATATTGATCATACTGCGCATGGGACAAATGATGGACGTCGGCTTCGAGCAAATCTTGCTCATGCTGAATCCGCTGGTTATGAATGTGGGTGACGTTTTTGACACATATGCCTACATGCAAGGCATTTTGCGGGGCCAGCTCAGCATCGGGGTCGCTGTGGGCATGTTCAAAGGGGTCATCGGACTGATTCTCGTCCTTACGGCCAACTGGCTGTCGAAGCGCATGGGATATGAGGGTATTCTGTAATCGCTCGTTGAACAGGAGGTGGGCACATGAGTTTTGCAGTCAACAAAAAAATGACGATCGGAGACTGGATCAATTATATCGTAATCGTTGTCATTTCATTGGCCTGTCTGGTACCGTTTTTTTACGTCATTGTCATTTCCCTGACGGATCCGGAAGTGTATGTTCCGTTTCAGTTCAAGTTATGGCCTGAAAAATGGTCATTGGCCTCGTATTCTTATCTGTTGTCAACGAACAGCTTTATCAATTCGCTCAAAAGCACGTTGTTTATTACGGTAGTCGGCACGATCTTAAACGTTGCGGTCACGTTCAGCATGGCCTACGCCTTGACGAAAAAGACGATGCCGGGCCGCAACCTGATCTTGACGCTCGTCGTCTTTACTCTCGTTTTTAACGCCGGGATCGTACCGAACTATTTGCTTATCCGCTCCCTGGGTTTGATCAACTCTTTGTGGGCGCTCATTCTGTTTACCCTTACGAATGCATGGAGTTTGATCGTGGTCAAAAGCTTTATGGATTCATTGCCGCCTGAGCTGGAGGATGCAGCGCGCATCGATGGCTGTACAGATATAGGCGTGTTTTTCAGAATTATTATACCGCTTTCCAAACCGGCGATCGCTGCATTTACACTGTTTTTCGCTGTGGCTCATTGGAATACGTATTTCAACGCCTTGATTTTCCTCACCGACTCGAGCAAATGGACGCTGCAACTGCTGGTCAAAACATTGGTCATTGACTCGAGTTCGACCGGTGTGGGCCAAGCGGGGACGATCGGCAGTGACGAAGCGTTGTTGCCACAGGAAACGATCCGTATGGCTTCGATTGTACTGGCCATTTTGCCGATCCTTGTCGTGTACCCGTTTTTGCAAAAGTATTTTGCCAAAGGGGTCATGCTGGGCTCGGTGAAAGGTTAACCGGACAGAAATTGACGTTGCCCGTCATGGTGGTCAGATCAGCCCGAAAGATCCGTAAATATAAAAATCTGTCTGTTGAGTGCTGATTTTGCGGTTTGTATGATGAAGGTGAAATCGAAGGAACCAAATAGGGGGGATGCGTTCAGCAGCGCGCAAGGCTTTAAAACAGCGCGTAACAAAAGCGCAGAGAGCAAAACCGTACACGTAAAAGGAAACGTTTACAACTTCCGGGAACTTCCAAACATCAATAAACGAGGAGGTAAGCCGATGTCATTCCTGAAAAAGAGGCTGGTTTTCATTATGGCTGTTCTGCTCTTGATGGGCACCGTACTGGCTGCGTGCTCAGGAGGCGGATCGGGTGCAGGTGATTCTAAAGGTTCGGGAACTTCCGCTTCGGGGGAATCTGGCGGTTCTCCTTCCGGCGATTCGGGCGGAGAAGGAACGAGTGAAGAACCGCTGGAGTTGACCATGCTTTTATCCTTGTTTGAAGAAATACCGGATATGAACAACGATTTTTGGGTTGAATTTCAGAAACGGACGAATACGAAACTGAATATCGAATGGGTTCCGGACGGGGATTATGATACGAAGCTGGAGCTCGTTCTCGCTTCCGGTGACCTGCCGGACGTTGTATTTGCCCGTAACTACAATAGCCCGACGATTCAGACCGCAATCAAAAACGGGGCATTCTGGGAGCTCGGTCAATTCCTCGGGGACTTTAGCGAATATCCGAATTTGCGGGATTATTCCGCACCGCTCGGGTTTCGCTATGTGACAAGAAACGGTGAGATTTATGGAATTCCGCGAAATCGTCCTGTTATTGACGAAGCATTAAAAATACGCAAAGACTGGCTCGACAAGCTCGGCATGGATATTCCGCAAACGATGGATGAATTTGCTGAATATCTGGTCGCAGCGGTTACGCAAGACCCGGACGGCAATGGCCAGCATGATACCGTCGGTTATGTCCATCCGGGAGGCACGGGAATTTCGCCCAGCATCCTGGCTGCTTTTGGCGGACTGGAGGCGCAATTCGATGAAGACGGCGGTTTGATCCATCGTTTTCTCGCACCTGGCTATACGAGAACGGTGGAATATATGCGGGATCTGTATGCCAAAGGGGCATTGCCGCAAGAATTCTCGACGATTCGTCCGACCCAGGCGCAGGAGCTGTTCGAATCGGGCAAAGCCGCTGCCTATCAACGAAACATCTGGCGTGCCTGGTCGTTTGAACAAAACATTAAAAAGGTGTATCCGGACGCAGAAGTCATCGTCATCGCTCCGCAAGGACCGGACGGACACCATGCGTTGCGCAATACGCCGGGCATTTTCGGTGTATTGATGATCGCGAAAAGTGTGCCGGAAGAAAAGGTGAAGCGCATTCTGGATTTCTTTGAATACACGAATACACCGGAATTCTTTGACTTTATCTTCTTCGGTATCGAAGGGGTACACCACAACCTGGTCGACGGCTATCCGGTTATGACCGAACAGGGCAATATCGAAGTCGGTACTTCTGCACAACAGCCGATTCCGCTCGCTTTCAACAACTGGTGGAAATCGTACGACAAGGCGGCGCCGAAAGAGTACAACGACAAGATATGGGAAATGGTGCAAAACTGGGACGAACTCGGATACTATGACCCGTCCGAATATGTCGTTTCCGACACATGGACGAATACGTGGCCGAACTATCAGAACGAATGGGAGTCAAAAGTGGTTGAAGCGATTGTCGGCCGGATCACGATGGACGAATACCGGGCATATGTCGACAGCCTGAACAGCCGTCCTGAATTTAAACAGGCTTATCAGGAATTCAGACAATTTTACGACGAGTTCTGGGCAGACTGATCGAATCTCTTCCAGGTCTCTTTCAATACGGCCTGTCCTCCGCAATCGGGTTTGCGGGGGCAGGCTGTTTGTTTCATGCATCAGGAAAGGAGTGCAGTAAATGAACCGTTATACGCTTGTGTATGATCCCCAAACTTCGGCGATTTCCTT
>CALAME010000022.1 GCA_937925675.1 uncultured Paenibacillaceae bacterium
CTACGCCAAAAAACATCGCATCCCTCTCGTTGCATCCTACCATACCCACTTCGACCAGTACCTAACGGATTACAAAATGGACTGGCTGGAACCCCTTCTCTGGAAATACATGCATTGGTTCCATGCGGATTGTCAAAAGATTTTTGTGCCGTCCTTATCCGCAAAAAAGGTTTTGGAAAAAAGGGGATTCCGCCGTCTGGAAATTTGGGGACGCGGCGTCGATACCGTTGAGTTCAATCCCGGCTTTCGTTTGTACAGGGAGGAGACGCTTCGCGAATGCGGGGCGTGCCCGCACAAATTCACGCTGCTTTATGTCGGGCGCCTGGCGCCGGAGAAAAATGTGGAGCTTTTGATCGATGTGTGGGAGCTGTTGCCGGATGATGTACGCGCCGGTGCGCAATGGGTCATCGTGGGCGACGGCCCGCTTTACGATGTGCTCGTCAAACGGGCCGAACACAAACCGATTTATTGCATCGGTTTTAAAGAGGGAAAGCAGTTGTCTCGCCTTTATGCCGCTGCCGACCTGTTCGTGTTTCCATCGGCAACCGAAACGTTTGGAAATGTGATTTTGGAAGCGATGGCTTCCGGCACGGCCGTGATCGGAGCGGCGAAAGGCGGTGTGAAAGAGAATGTGAAAGACGGGCGGACCGGGCTCTTGTGTCCGCCGGATGACGCGCGCGCATTTGCCGAAGCAATTGAACGGCTGTTTCGTGATCAGGTCCTGCTGAACCAAATCGCCCGGAGCGGTCTCGAACATGCGCGGCGACAGTCGTGGAATACGGTGTTTTCCGGTTTGTTCCATCAATATCGGTCGGTGCTGAGCACAAGCTCGGCGCAAACGTTCGTCTCGGCCGGCTAACGATCCGCTCATTCTCTGTCACCGCATCCCTTTCCTGCTGTCCGGACGCTGTCCGTGAGGAGGCTTGACAGCCGACCTAGGCGTCCTTTTTCTCTTCCATAGAGAAGGGCCACCAGTTGGCCTGGCCAAACCATTTCACCATCGCCGGAACGAAGAGGGGCAGCATGACGAGGGAATACAGCGCCAGTCCGCAAATGACGATCGTTGCGATCTGCAACAGCGAAAGAACCTGTGCCGGGTACATCGCTGCAAAAGTGCCTCCGAGTATGATGGCTGCGCTCATAATGACGGTACCCATATGCTTCATCGCCTCGACGATCGATTCCGCTGCCGGCTCGTTCCGGTACTCGTTGAAGCGGCTCATCAGGAAAATGCTGTAGTCTACACCGAGCGCAAGCAGCATGACAAAGCCGAAAAAGGGAACGGCCCAGCTGACACCCGAATAGCCAAACATGTCGACAAAAATCCATTCCGCCACCCCGAGCGAAACGAAATAGGTGAGAATGAGCGAGGCGAGCAAATAAATAGGCATGACCAGGGAACGCAGCAGCACGATCAGAATGAGTACGATACCGATGATCATCCAGACCGCAGTGCGCACGTAATCCTGTCCGGACACCTGGCGCAGGTCGGCATATACGCTGCTCACGCCTCCGACACCAAATTCTGCGTCGGCGTATGCGGTCCCTTGCAGTGCTTGCGCGACTGCTTCCCTTACGTCGTCAACTCGATCCAGCACCGTTTCCACATACGGGTTTGCGGCGAAAATGACCTGCAGGGTGGTCACATGCCGATCATCGGACATAAAATTCTCGAGCACGCGGACGAATGTTTCGTCCTGAAGGGCCTCGTCGGGCAGATGCCAGCCTCCGAGCGGGGAGGATGGGGCATCGGCAAGTTCACCGGCGTACTCGCGCATTTGTTTGAGTCCGTCCGCGATCTGGCCAAGACCGTCTGCACTTTGTCCGAGACCGTCAGTCAGTTGGGCGAGCTGGGAACGCATGTTGGCCATTCCTTGCGCTACCGCTTCTAAAGCGGTGTTCATTTCCCCCGCCCCTTCAATCAATCCCGGCAGTTCATGGGTGATGCGTCTTTGTCCCTCCGCCGCTTCCTCGATTCCGCTTTGAAGTTTCGCCAGACCGTCTGCAAGCTCGCTCAGCGCGAATGAGAATTCCTTTAAGCCTGCACGGGCTTGAGCGTATCCTGCATTGGCGGTGCGGAGTCCGCTTTCGATTTCCGCCAGCTTTTCATTCAATTGTTGAAGTCCCGCAACCATCTCGTGAGCCCCCGCCCTCAGTTCGGAAACGGTGGCCATGGCCACGAGAAAATCGCGATCTTCGCCAAGTTGCGGATGTCTTGACAGCGCCTGCTCCAGCCCGGCATAGACGGCATCGAGCGCGTCGGGAAGTCCGGCTAATTGGTTTTCCAGCATCCGGTATTGGTCAATGATGGTTTTCAGTCCGCCTGCGATTCCGCTATAACCGCTCTCGAGTTCGCTGCTGGAGTTCAGCAACTGTTCCGCGCCGGTACGAAGCTCGTTGGCGCCAGCGGCCAGTTCACGGGCCCCCATGCTTCCTTCCCTCAGTCCTTGCTCGAGGCGGGTCAGCGCTTCATTGAGCTGTTGGACTCCTTGTCGCAGTTGCCCGGAACCGCGCGCAAGTTCCGATGCAGCTTCTGCCGCCTGTTCCAGTTCTGGAGCCGATGCCTCCAGCCGGGTTGCCGCTTCTTCCAATCCCGCACGGATTTGTCCGAGCCCTTCCTCACTTTGGAGCAGCCCTTCTTCCAGCATCTCCGCTTGCTCAGAGATGAGAAACTGTTCCAGCGGTTCACCGAGCGGGCGCACGGCGCTGCGCACATACTCGACGTCCTTGACCGTTTCAATTTCCCGACTGATCGCTTCCAATACAGCCAAACCTTCGGGCGTATCCCACCGCCGTTCGCTATAGAGGACGACTTCGGTCGGCAATGCTTCACCGGGGCCAAACTGGTCGGCGATGATGTTGAACCCCTTTACCGATCCGTATTGCGCGCCAATTTCGTCCAGGGAATTGAAAGAAACTTTGCCGTCGTATTGAATGAGCACCGGCGTGACAACAGCGGCGGTGATGAGCAGTGCGGCCAAGGGCCGGCGCACCGCAAAGCGGCCTGCCGCTTCCCACAGGCGGCTCGGCTTATGTTCAATTGCCCCTTTGAGCGGCCAGAACAGCTTGGGACCAAGCAAAGCCATGAGAAAAGGCACGATGGTGACCAGTGCGAACATCATAACTGCGATGCCGACGGCGACCGCCACAGCGGAACGATACAGGATAAACCGGGACAGTCCGATCGCCGTAAATCCGACCAGAACGGCGAGACCGGAGAAAAACACGGTCTTGCCAGCCGTACGATATGTAGATACTACCGCATCATGGATGCTCTCCCGCTTCGCCAGTTCCTCTTTGAAGCGGCTGAGCAGAAGGATGCAATAGTCGGTGCCGATACCAAACATGACGGCTACCATAAATACCTGGGTAAAGGTAGAGAGAGGAAAATGGACCTTGTCTGCCAAAATCGCCACCACAAAGCGGGCGACAAAGTAGCTCACCCCGACCGTGATCAGCGGCACAAGCGGCGCTACAAATGAGCGAAAAACAGCAAGCAAAACGATTAATATAAACAGGAAGGTGATGAGTTCGGTTTTCTTCAGCCCTTCTTCAGAACTGATGATTACGTCCTCGTCAATCAGTTCCGCTCCGGTCATTTCATATTCGATTCCTGTTCCCGCCCAATTTTCGTCCAGCCACTGCGTCAGCTGCTGGCGAATGTCCGCAACCGATCTTTCGCCTTGTTCGACCGACAGCATGGAGAGCAGGGTGCTTTTGTCTTCAGATATAAGCTGTTCTTCCAATTCAGGCTGGGAAAACGGGGAAATGACGGATGTGACCCCGAGCGGTTGGCCGTTTGCCTCCAGTTCTTCCAGAGCTGATTTGATCCTGTCACGCGACTCGCTGTTGACGCCGTCGGGAATACGAATGACAAGTGCGATGTTGAGTTCATCCGCGCGGCCCTCTTTTTCGCGCACCTCTTGCAAGATGCGTTCCGCCTGCATGGAGGGCTGATCATCCGGAAGTGTCAATTGTCCTTTTTCCCGTACCAGTTCATTGAGATCGGGAGCGATGAAAAACAAAGCAAGGGCAAGGGCGGCCCAGATGACTGGCACGAACCATTTGCGCTTGATGATCCATGTCAATGCGGTTCACCTCACGGATGCTCATCTTCGATGTTCAACAAGTAAAGACAAGAAAAGATATTTTCCAAAAAGTTGATCGCAAAAAGATGAAAAGAGGTTCACACAAAAAATTATAGCAATGGCAAAAGTGCGTGACCAGTGGAAGGCCTTGTCTGAACAAGCCTGCCAAAAGGCGTTTTGGCTGCAAATGAGCAGGCATGCCGCTGTATGTTATTAACATGTGATTGGCATGTTGACAAGGTCATGGAGCTCATGGTATATTATTGTGGCTGATAATTCACATAAACTATTCATGATTTAAGCAGAAGCGCCCAGCTTCTCACCTGCTCGACCACGGTCGACTGGTTTTTCGGGAGACTCTCAACCTCGGTATAATCGTATACGCGAGTTGACGGGATGTGGGCGCATGCTCACATCTTTTTGTTTTATAAACCTGGAGTCGTTTGCGGAAAAACGCGTCTGATGGCGATCGTGGTAAAACACGCAGCCGTTTTTCCAGTAACGATTGAAAAGGAAATATTGCGCATGAAGATCTTGTGAACTTGCGCTTTTCCTTAAGTCGTTTGTGGAAAAATGCGGTTGCCCCGTGCAGGAGGGCACGCATCTGTTTTTCCTAAACCGGTTTGAATATCTATGGAGGTGGAAAATTATTAGCAAAGAGCATTTTGTCAACGAAGCGATTCGTGCCAAGGAGGTTCGCGTTGTCGACGCGGATGGAAATCAGATCGGTATCGTTCCTCTGCGCGAGGCGCTGCAAATGGCTGCGGATGCCAACTTGGATCTGGTGAACGTGGCTCCCCAGGCCAAACCCCCGGTATGCCGTATTATGGATTACGGCAAATACCGCTATGAAATGCAAAAGAAGGAGAAGGAAGCCCGTAAAAACCAGAAAGTCGTCGACGTCAAGGAAGTGCGTTTCAGTTCTAAAATCGAGGAGCACGATTATCAGACGAAACTGCGCAACGTCATCAAATTTTTAAAATCCGGCGACAAGGTCAAATGTTCTGTGCGATTCCGGGGGCGGGAAATTACCCATGCCGAAATCGGACGCAAAATTTTGGAACGGGTTGCGGAAGAGACGAAAGAATTGTCTACCGTAGAGCGGAAACCGAAGCTGGAAGGGCGCAGCATGATCATGATTCTTGCTCCGAATCAGCCGAAGTAGCAGAATAAAACGGGAGGATTCGATTATGCCTAAAATGAAAACCCACCGCGGTGCCGCCAAACGTTTTAGCAAAACGGGCACCGGCAAAATCAAAAGAAATCGAGCATTTAAAAACCATCTGCTGGAGAAAAAAGCACAGCACAGAAAGCGCAGGCTGCGCAAAGCTGTCCTCATGTCCAAAGGGGATCAAAAACGCATTGCCCAGCTGATTACGTACGTCAAATAAAGGTACTACAAGGCTATACGACAGGCTAATAACGATACGACAGGGAGGAAGTAAGACATGGCTAGAGTAAAAAGAGGCGTCGTCGCCCGTCGGCGTCGCAAAAAGATTTTGAAGCTCGCCAAAGGGTATTACGGCGCTAAACATAGACTGTTCAGAACCGCTAATGAACAAGTAATGAGATCGTTTATGTATGCGTACCGGGATCGCCGGCAACGCAAACGTGATTTCCGCAAATTGTGGATCGTTCGCATCAATGCTGCTGCGCGCATGAATGGATTGAGCTACAGCAAGCTGATGCACGGTCTCAAACTGGCGGGCATCAACATCAATCGTAAAATGCTGGCAGATCTGGCTGTAAATGATAGCAAGGCCTTCCAGGATCTGGTCGGTGTCGCCAAGCAAAAAATTAATGCATGAAGCATTGACTAACCTCCTGGAACCCTTTATAATTGACAATAAGCTTAAAACCTAAAACCGCGAACGGCTGTGAAGAGGACGAAGCACAAGGGCTCTTATGTACCAGAGAGCAAAGGAGTTTGCTGGAACCTTTGCCATAATCCCTTGATCGCGAGCTCACCTCGGAGCTGTTTTCCTGAAATCGTTCGTGTTGCTTTTGCGTTCTCGCTGCAACGGCGGACGGCAGTAGGGAAAATCGGATCGAGCGACCGTTATCTTACGCTCAGGGTAAACCTTGTTAGTTTACCCGCTGAGGCCGTACATTGCGAAATGTGCGGCAAATAAGGGTGGTACCACGGAAGACAAAGTCCTTTCGTCCCGTTAACGCTTGCTAGCGGCGGGAAAAGGGCTTTTTTTATTACCGGCAATTTCCGGAAAATGACCGATTAGAAATTTAGCGATTTGAGAGGAGGATCAACATGGCAGTCGAAGGCTTGGCGACGTTGTCAAAGGAAGAACTTCGCAAAAAACTGTTGCAGCCTGACGAGATTACCGGCTCGGAAATTTTGCTGCGCTCCTTGTTGCTGGAAGGTGTCGAGTGTGTGTTCGGCTATCCGGGCGGCGCCGTGCTTTACATCTATGATGCGATGTATGGCAACCCCGACTTCAACCATCTGCTGACACGCCATGAGCAAGGCGCGATTCACGCTGCAGACGGCTATGCGAGGTCGACAGGAAAAGTCGGTGTCTGCATCGCTACATCGGGTCCGGGGGCGACCAACCTTGTGACTGGTATTGCAACGGCCTATATGGACTCCGTTCCGCTTGTGGTGATTACCGGAAACGTAGCCACGACAGCGATCGGTACCGATGCGTTCCAGGAAGCGGACATCACTGGAATTACGATGCCGATCACGAAGCACAGCTATCTGGTTCGCGATGTGCGCGACTTGGCACGTACGATCCGCGAGGCGTTTTACATCGCTTCGACCGGACGCAAGGGCCCGGTGTTGATCGATATTCCGAAAGATGTTTCGGCGGCCAAAACGGTGTTCCGTTATGATGAAAAGATCGAGTTGCGCGGGTACAATCCGACCGTGGAACCGAACAAGTTGCAGGTAAACAAACTGGTACAGGCGATGGAGAAAGCAGAGCGACCGGTCATCCTTGCCGGAGGCGGTGTCGTACATGCAGGAGCTCACCGCGAGTTAATCGAACTGGTCGAAAAGACGCGCATCCCGGTCGTGACGACATTGCTCGGTCTTGGCGGTTTCCCGAGCGATCATGAACTGTGGTTCGGCATGCCGGGTATGCACGGCACTTATGCGGCCAACAAGGCGCTGCAAAATTGTGACCTTTTGATCTCCATCGGAGCGCGTTTTGACGACCGGGTTACGATGCGGGTGGACGGTTTTGCGCCGAAGGCGACCATCGCCCATATCGATGTCGATCCGGCTGAAGTGGGCAAAGTGGTCAAGACGTCGATTCCTTGCGTCGGTGACGTGAAGGCTGTCTTGACAGCAATCAATGCCAAAATTGGACAGACCGCTTCAAAGGAAAAGTGGATCGCATGGCTGAAGGAATTGCAAGAGAAGTTTCCGCTTCGTTACAAGGATTCGGACGAGGAACTGAAACCGCAATATGTCATCGAGATGATTTACGAGACGACCAAGGGTGAAGCGATCATCACGACCGACGTCGGCCAGCACCAGATGTGGACGGCGCAATATTACAAATTCAAGCATCCGCGTTCCTGGATCACGTCCGGCGGACTGGGTACCATGGGCTTCGGCTTCCCGTCGGCGATCGGTGCGCAGATCGGTAATCCGGACCGGCTCGTCATTTCAATCAATGGCGACGGCGGCATGCAAATGTGCGCCCAGGAACTGGCGGTCTGTGCGATCAATAACATTCCCGTTAAGATCGTCGTCATCAACAACCAGGTGCTCGGTATGGTGCGTCAATGGCAAGAAATCATTTACGACAACCGGTATAGCCATATCGACCTGTCCGGCAGCCCCGATTTCGTCAAACTTGCAGAAGCATATGGTATAAAAGGTTTGCGCGCCACCAACAAAGAGGAAGCACGCAAAGTATGGCAAGAGGCGCTCGAGACACCGGGGCCTGTGCTGATCGATTTTGTTGTCAGCAAAGAGGAAAATGTGTATCCGATGGTGACGCAAGGCAATACGATCGACGACATGTTATTGGGGGACGATTGAGATGAGCGGGACGAGGCATACGATTTCGGTATTGGTGAACAACCAGCCTGGCGTGCTGCAGCGGGTTGCCGGCCTGTTCAGCCGCCGGGGGTTCAACATCGATAGCATCACGGTCGGCACATCGGAGGAAAAAGGTTTGTCTCGCATGGTCATCGTCACGACCGGGGACGACCACACGGTCGAGCAGATTTCCAAACAATTGTACAAGCTCATCGACGTGATCAAGGTGGTCGATCTGAGTGATCACCCGATGGTCGCCCGTGAACTGGCGCTGATCAAGGTCAACGCCGATCCGTCCGTGCGGGCGGAGATTCTGGGTGTCGTCGACACGTTCCGCGCCGCCGTAGTCGACATCAGTCCGAATACCATGATCGTTCAAGTTGTGGGCGATTCGGACAAGGTGGACGCGATGATTGAACTTCTCAAACCATATGGCATTCGGGAAATCAGCCGCACAGGTGTCACCGCGATGATGCGCGGCACGAACAAATAAGCGGCTTAAACAAATAAAAAAAGGTGTTCATTTTTAAGGATCATCATAAATTCAAGGAGGAAACATATCATGGCAGTAAAGATGTACTATGAAAACGATGCGGACTTGAATGTACTTAAAGGCAAAACGATCGCCATTATCGGTTATGGAAGCCAGGGACATGCCCAGGCACAAAACTTGCGCGACAGCGGTCTGAACGTCATCATCGGGCTGCGTCCGGGAAAATCGTGGGACCAAGCTGCTGAAGACGGCTTTGAAGTATTTACGGTCGATGAGGCAGCGCGGCGTGCGGATGTCGTGCAAATTTTGATGCCCGACGAAGTACAAGCCAAAGTGTATCGCGAGCAAATTGCGCCCAACCTCAAAAAAGGCGGAGCGCTCATGTTCTCGCACGGATTCAACATTCACTTCGGCCAAATCGTTCCGTCCGAAGACATTGACGTGCTCATGATCGCGCCGAAATCGCCTGGTCATCTTGTGCGCCGCACTTATGTGGAAGGCTTTGGTGTGCCGGGTCTGATCGCTGTTCATCAGGATGCTACAGGAAATGCACATGCGATTGGTCTCGCTTATGCGAAAGGAATCGGCTGCACGCGCGCTGGCGTAATCGAGACGACGTTCCGCGAAGAAACCGAAACCGACCTGTTTGGTGAGCAGGTTGTGCTGTGCGGCGGTGTCAGCCATCTGGTCAAAGCTGGATTTGAAACGCTGGTTGAAGCCGGTTATCAGCCGGAAGTGGCTTATTTCGAATGCTTGCATGAACTGAAACTGATCGTTGACCTGATGTATGAAGGCGGACTTTCCCGCATGCGCCACTCGATCAGCGATACGGCGGAATACGGTGACTATGTCAGCGGTCCGCGCATCGTCAACGATGAAGTTAAAAAAGAAATGCGCCGTATTCTTGAAGACATTCAGCGCGGTAAATTTGCACGCGACTTCATCCTCGAGAATCAAGCAAACCGTCCGTTCTTTACCGCTACCCGCCGCAGAGAAGCGGAGCATCCGATCGAGCAGGTTGGGGAAAAACTGCGCGGCATGATGCAATGGCTGAACAAGTAAAACTGACGGTGCTTGATCAGACATGACCCGGGGAGGTGAAAGACATGCGGAAAATATACATCTTCGATACGACATTAAGGGACGGGGAACAGTCACCCGGTGTCAACCTGAATACCCAGGAAAAGGTGGAGATCGCCCTCCAGTTGGAAAAACTGGCGGTCGATCGCATCGAGGCAGGCTTTCCGGCGGCGTCGCAAGGTGACTTGCAAGCTGTCGCCGCCGTTGCCAAAGCTGTCAAAAATGCCAGCGTCGTCGCTTTGTCACGTTCCCGTGAATCGGATATCGAAGCGGCGAGAGAAGCGCTGAAAGATGCGGAAGATCCGATATTGCACCTGTTTTTGGCAACTTCTCCGATCCATCGCAAATATAAATTGCGCATGACAAAAAGCCAGGTGCTGGAAGTGGCGGAAGCGGCGATCCGCTACGCCAGAAAATATTTCAGCAAAATCGAATTTTCACCGGAAGACGCGGCGCGTACCGAACTGGATTTTCTCGTCGAAGTGACGCAAATGGCGGTGGACGCCGGCGTCAGCATCGTCAATATCCCGGATACCGTCGGCTACAAAATGCCGGAGGAATTCGGACTTATTTTCAAAACGTTGCGCGAACGCGTTCACGGTATCGAAAAAATTCAATTGAGCGCGCACTGTCATGACGATCTCGGCATGGCGACGGCCAATGCGCTGGCCGCGATCAAGAACGGTGCGGATCAAATTGAGGGTACAATCAACGGCATCGGAGAGAGAGCGGGCAATACCGCGATCGAAGAAGTAGCGATGGCTCTGGAGACGCGGCAAGATTACTATGGCGCCAAGACGACACTCAATCTGAAAGAAATTGCCCGTACGAGCAGGCTCGTCAGCAAGTTGACGGGCATGGTCGTTCCCGGCAATAAAGCGATCGTCGGTGCCAATGCGTTTGCCCACGAGTCAGGCATCCATCAGGACGGAATGTTGAAGGAAAAATCGACCTATGAGATCATGTCACCGGAAACGATCGGACTGAAGGAAAGCAAACTCGTGCTTGGCAAACACTCCGGCCGCCATGCTTTCCGCGAAAAATTGCTCGATCTCGGCTACGAACTGTCGGAAGAAAAGATCAATACCGCTTTTCAGAAGTTCAAAGACTTGGCGGACCGTAAAAAGACGGTCACCGATGAAGACATTCGCGCCTTGATCGAGGAAAAACTGGTGCAGACGCCCGAAGTGTTTTCGCTCGAGCGCATTCAGGTTTCATATGGCAACCAGTCTGCGCCCGAGGCGACGGTAAGCATTCGCACGGCAGATGGTGAAGTGCGTGAAGAAACCGCTACGGGCAACGGTTCTGTCGATGCGATCTACAAGGCGATCGACAAAGCGACCGGAGAAGAAACAGAACTGGAGGATTATACGATCCAGTCGGTTACACAAGGTAAAGACGCGCTGGGTGAAGTACAAGTCATTCTGAATCAGGGGGACGTGTCTGTAACCGGACGCGGCGTCAGCACGGATATTCTTGAAGCGAGTGCATTCGCTTATATCAACGCCATCAACCGCCTGATTGACAAAAAAAGAACAGGGAATACACGCAAACGGGACAACATGAGCCTGATCTGATCAGAGGCGGCCTGCGATGAGCAGGCCGCTTTATTTCCATGGATGTGCGTCTGTTTTTAAACGGAAATTTCCATCATCGTAACAGAGTCACGGAAGCTTGGATTTTCGCAAGTTTTTTTCCAGTGGTCGGATAGATTCCGTTGAAGGAGTTGTTTAAGGGGATGAACCATATCTTGGTTCTCTATATGCTGGTCATCATCCCGATGTTGTCCACCCTGCAATATTTCTCGCTAAAAAAAGACGGTTCGACTGCAAACAAACAGCGCATGTATTTGGTAACGATCGTGCTGATGGGAATAGGGACGATAGCGGTTGCGCTCATTTTGCCGGCTGGCGAAGTGGTATCGTTTCACGAACAGGTGGCGATTCCAGGTTTTGTCCACCTCCTGTTCGGGTGCACAATCGCCTTTCTCATCATCACTTTTATCGTTCCGGTCGCGCTTGTGCTGACGCAAAACCGCGAATTTTTGGACAAGGTGCGTGAACAGTATGCGCCCAAAAGTTTTGTACTGCCGGTAAACATCGAAGAGCGGCGTCTTTTTCTCCTTTTTGCCCTGTTCGTCGGGGTTGGCGAAGAAATGATGTTCCGTTCATTTCTGGCTCGATACATCCATGCCTTGCCTTTTGACTGGAGCTGGCTCGTCTCCTTTTTGGTTGCCGCATTGTTGTTCGGACTTGTCCATTTTCATCAGGGAGCGGGAGGCATGTTCAACGCCTTTTTGATCGGGATTTGTTTCAGCTATCTGTTCATCGTGACCGGCCATCTCTGGCTGCCGATCATTTTGCATATTGTGTATGATCTGAAAGTGGTCCTCATATCCCGCAGTATATACAGAAGCGGTGACCATACAAAAGGACTTGATAATGCTGGCCCAGGGCAAAGTCTTTGAAAAACCGCTTAAGTTATGGTACAAAAGAAATAGCGTATGAACCAACTTCATCCATAGGAGTGAACATTGTGGGAGAGACAAAAAAAATCGCCGTACTTCCCGGGGACGGTATCGGTCCTGAAGTCGTAAGGGAAGCGCTGAAAGTGTTGAAAAAAACGGAGCAATTGTTTGGATACCGGTTTGAAACGGAAGAGGCATTGTTCGGCGGAATTGCCATCGACGAAAAAGGAACACCGCTACCGAATGAAACGCTTGAACTGTGCCGCAATGCGGATGCTGTTTTGCTCGGAGCAGTCGGCGGTCCCAAATGGGATGACAACCCGAAAGAACTGCGGCCTGAAACCGGTCTGCTCGGCATTCGCAAGGAACTCGGCCTTTTCTCCAATATTCGCCCTGCCATGGTATTTGATTGTTTGCTTGATGCTTCAACGATTAAAAGGGAAGTGCTCGAGGGAACGGACTTGATTGTCGTTCGTGAGCTGACCGGAGGCATTTATTTCGGCGACAAGTTCCGCCGCGAAGGAGAGAACGGCCTGGAGGCGGTAGACACATGCGTTTACAGTGTGCCGGAGATCGAGCGCATCGTACGCCAGGCATTTGAAATTGCGCGCAAGCGCAGAAAGAAACTGGCTTCCGTCGACAAGGCCAATGTATTGGAAACGTCACGTCTGTGGCGCGAAACGGTCAACCGGATCGCACCGGAGTATCCGGACGTGGAACTGGAGCATGTACTGGTCGACAATTGCGCGATGCAATTGTTGCGCCGTCCAGCCAGCTTTGATGTGATCGTTACCGAAAACATGTTTGGTGATATTTTGAGCGACGAAGCGGCGATGTTGACCGGTTCCATCGGCATGCTGGCCTCGGCATCGCTCGGTGAAGGAAGCTTCGGTCTGTATGAACCGGTGCACGGAAGTGCCCCGGACATTGCGGGTCAAAATATTGCCAATCCGATCGCGACGATTTTGTCGCTAGCTCTGATGTTCCGACTGACATTCGGCTATGAAGAAGCAGCAAGAAGGATTGAAAATGCGGTAAATCAGGTGTTGAATGCGGGACATCGCACCGCCGATCTCGGAGCGGGTGAAAACGCGGTTGGAACCGATCGGATGGGCGATCTGATCGTGGAAGCGATGGAAAACGCATCCTAATTCAAAAAATAAAGGAGGAGCGGCCATGAATGTGCCGGACGATTTGAAGTATACGGAAGAGCACGAATGGGTGCGTGTCGATGGCAAGACGGTCGTCATCGGCATCACGGATTTCGCCCAAGACGAACTGGGAGATATCGTCTTTGTGGAATTGCCTTCCGTCGGGGATGAAGTACAAAGCGGTGAACCTTTCGGCAGCGTGGAATCGGTCAAGACGGTTTCAGAACTGTATGCCCCTGTCAGCGGCAGAGTGGTGGAAGTGAACGAGCGGCTGGAAGACTCACCGGAGCTGGTCAATTCATCTTGCTATGGTGACGGCTGGATGATCAAGGTGGAACTTTCCGATCCATCCGAACTCGACCGTTTGTGGAGCGCAGACAAATACAGAGAAACGTATTCAGAGGAGTAACCGGCAACTTCATGGAGCTGAAATAACGGGTTTGGCGGTTGGGGAAGCGGCCCTTTCCAGACAAGGAGCGCTTCCCCTTATCATCTTGTTCAAAGGTAGGTGACGATATGGAGCCATCTTCATCTTTATTTTCACTCATGATCGT
Source organism: uncultured Paenibacillaceae bacterium (assembly GCA_937925675.1). Classification (GTDB taxonomy): domain Bacteria; phylum Bacillota; class Bacilli; order Paenibacillales; family CALAME01; genus CALAME01. The sequence continues at coordinate 13,843 of CALAME010000022.1, forward strand.
CGTAGCTGCTGCTTTTCTCATTCCGATCGTTTTGCACCGGTTGCGCGTAAAAATCATTCCGGTTGTCGTTGCTGAAATATTGGTCGGACTCGTGATCGGCAAAAGTGGTCTCAATCTGATCAGTGAAGATCCATGGCTCGAACTGCTTTCCTTGTTCGGGTTGATTTATTTGATGTTTCTGAGCGGTCTGGAGATTGACTTCGCTTCATTTCGCTTTCGCCGTCACGGATCCGATCGGGCATTGCCGTCGGACAAGCTTGGTGAATCTGTTCAAGTCGGTGCGGCCGGAAAGGTTGCCGAAGCCCATCCGCTCAAAGTGGCGTCAGCGATTTTTGCTTTCATCTTCGTCCTTTCTTTCGTGCTGGCCATGATCCTGATGGCCTTCGGTTTTGCCAGCGACCCCTATCTGTTGACACTGATCATCGCCACCATCTCGCTCGGTGTAGTGGTGCCGGTCCTGAAAGAAAACCGGATGCTGGAAACACCGCTCGGCCAGATTATTCTGCTCATCGCCGTCATTTCCGATCTGGTGACGATGGTGCTGTTGACGGTATATATCAGCACGTTTTCCCGCTCGCCGGGACAAATGGGAATGCTGCTGCTTTTCTTTGTGCTGGTCGTGGTGATCTATTTTGTCCTGAAACGGTATTCGCAGGACAAGCTGTTTAACGTGCTTAGAAGAGGCAGTGTCCAGATTGGCACGCGCGCGGTGTTTGCGATTATATTGCTGTTTGTGGTGCTATCCGAAACGCTGAATGTCGAAACGATTCTGGGGGCCTTTTTGGCGGGTGTAGTCGTTTCGCTTCTGGCTCCAAACAAAGAATTCAAGCACGAGCTGGATTCATTCGGCTACGGTTTTCTCATCCCGATCTTTTTCGTCATGATCGGGGTAAATCTGGATCTGCGTGCCCTCGTATCCGATTTGTCGATGGTGCTGTTCATTCCTGTTCTGCTGGCCGCTTTGTTCATATCGAAAATCGTACCATCGTTGCTGCTGAAAAAATGGTATTCCTGGCCGGAATCGGTCGGAGCGGGCCTGTTGCTGTCGTCCACGATGAGCCTTGTCGTCGCAGCGGCAACGGTTGCGCTTGAAATCGGAATTATCAGTGATACGATGCACGGTGCGCTGATCATGACCGCTGTGCTCAGCTGTATTCTTTCTCCGGTTTTGTTCAACCGCGTATTTCCGTTTCGCTCGCCGTCCAAGCCGGTTGTTGCCATCGTCGGAGCGAATCACATTACGCTTCCGGTCAGTCATGAATTGAGCCAGGAAGGGTATCGCGTCAAGCTGTTCAGTACGGATTCCCATTCAAAAGAGATGGACAAAGGGAACGGAGAGCGGATTCCGGTTATTAATGTGGACGTGACGGACGAGCAGAAGATGAATGAAGCGGGATTGTTTAAAGCGGATGTGATCGTGTTCGGTACGATGGATGATGAACTGAATGTGCGGCTGGCTGAATATGCCCGTGCAGTGGGAGTAAAGCGGATCATTGTGCGGGCGGAAGACCCGAAATGGCAGGAGAAAGTATCCTCGGACGAGACGTTTGCCTTGATGTCCACGTTGTATGCGTCGCGAATTCTGCTCAGATTGATGATCGATTCGCCGATTGCGGTCAAAATGATCGCGCATCAAGACGACTCGATCCGAGAGATACATGTGCAAAACCGCTATTATCACAACATGCTGCTCAGGGATTTGGCTCTTCCGCAAAACGTACTCGTATTGCGTATTTTTCGCGGGGATACCTTCATCACTCCGCACGGCCTGACCCAGATCAAATATGGCGACCGTCTGCTGGTAAGCGGTCCAGCTGAAAGCATCGGTGCGATACAGGAACAAATGGAACAAAGCTGACAGCGTTTAAGAAATCTGCTTTTTCGTGTTCGAGCACATCAGGCTGGACTGCCGCAAAATTTCACGGAATGTAAGTTTGGAAAATGTGGAAGGATCGCTTGCCGTGAATACGCCGATGGAGGCGTGCAATTCGGCATCTTCGATGACGATGGGGCGGGTAATAGCCTCGATCAGTTCATTTCTTTCCAGATTGCTTCGCGTGGTCAAAAAGATGAATTCGTCTCCGGCATAGCGGCAGATGTGATCGTATGGTTCCTTTTTCATGTCGAGCAGACGCTTGGCAAATTGCTTCAGCAAATCATCCCCGGCCTGATGTCCGTAACGTTTGTTGATTTTTCCGAAATCATCCAGGTCAATGAACAAAAAAAGAAATGGCTGTTCCACTTCCAGGAAGTATTCGGTCATCACACGCACGTAATCCGCTCGATAAAGGCCGGTGAGCGGATCGATCATCCGGCTCATGCAAACATTTGCGGCTTCCCGGGTGATCATCCCCCTCACCTGGTCCTTTTCCTTCACGACAAGACGCTCCAGCTCCTTTTCCTCCATAATTTGCAGTGCGTCCCAGATGAAGCAGTCCGGCGGGACACTGACAAGGTCGGAGCTCATCGCATCTGCAGCGATCCGGTTCGGGTGGGATGAGCGTACGTCTCTTGAAGTGATGATCCCGACGATCTCCCCTTCCTCCTTGACCAGCAAGGAACCGATTTTCAGTTGATTCATCCGGTCGGCGACGGAAGCGACCGATGCGGAAGAGGACACCGTGTGCAAATGTTCTGTCATCCATTCCGCCACTTTCATTACCATTCCACCTCGCGCTCTACAGTGAGCGACACGCGCAGTTCTGAACGTAATACCATCGTGTCATCTAGCAAATGGTCGGCTTCTTCCAAAATGGTTTGAAGCAAAACTTCCTGATCCAACTGTTCAATCAGCGATTTTTTAATAAGAACCGCTTCTACTTTTGGATGATCTATGCGCAGAATTGTAAACTGATCGGGAGACACGGCCTCGGCCATGCGTCTGGCTGCTTCCGGACCGACGGGAGCTTTTTTCCCGATCACGAGCAAATCTTGCATCGGGGGTACTTCAAATTCGCTGATTTTAAAAAAGAGCTTGGCTTTGCGTGAGTTTTTCATCATTGTTCACCCCGCTTGGAAGGCATTTCCGTATATATCATCCACAGCAGGTCTTACGGACGAAGGTTCTGGACAAATAGTCTATAAGAGAAATAGGGAAATAGTCCCATTAATAAGTATATTGTAACATATTACCGATTAAAAAAAATGTTTTTTTGTTTGGATCGAACATAGATATATTAAAAATTTTGGAATAGGATTGTTATAGAGATACAAATATGGTACATATTACTTAAAGCGATTTCATGGAAAATTTTGTTTGAGCTTTAAAGTTCAGAAAATTACCGATAAAAATGCATACTGCTCACCCAAAAGAGATAAAATCCGACAATTCGCCAAAGTGGTGAAAAACAACTGGAGCCGGCTACAAGGGAAATTCATACTGATTCTTGGCGGCGGATCTTATGGAAACGGGGTCCCCATTCGTTACAATTTACCGTACTATCCCGCTTTGGACAGATTAAAGATTTACAAGTGCAAGAACCACAGAATGAAGATGCGGTGCGGAACATTTACGCCAAAGAAAAAATCAGGCAGGAAGCATCGGTTCGATAAACCTATAACATTCCAGACAGAAATGAACAAAAAGACCTGCAAAATAACCATATCTATGCAATTGGTAGCATGTTTTATTGGTTGAAAGACTTAATCCATCATTTTACATAGATTTCAATAGACTGAATCATGTAAAATAAACGGAAAAGAGGGGAGAAGGAGGAGGTCACCATGAGCTTTTGCTGCGGTGCAAGCATGATCGGAACCAGGGGAACTTTGAAATATATGCAAACTCATATTCACAATGTACCGCTTGTCTTTTGTCCGGTATGCCACCGGGTAAAAGTTCATCATGCCATCGAGAAGGAATATGAGATTTTGGCTGAATATGCTCATGGTGACGGTGCAGCGGAAATCGATTTCCTTGATTATGTGGATGTACATGACAAGGAAGAACTGTTCGACAATTGTGTCAATTACGAAGATCAGGATCCGTTAGAAATCGTATATACACAAATTGATATGGCTCTCGATTTGTGGGCGGTAGCGCGGCAACTCGGAGATCAGGAATGGGAAGAACAATTGATTCGCCGCTTAAAAGTGCTGAGCCGGCGCCGTGACAAATTGCAGAGCAAAAATTCGACCGGCAAACTGTCCTAGTTTGTGCGGGCGATACCGTGATCTAAACTTGGACATGCTCAATGACGAATTCAATGAATTTGATGATGGCGAGCCGCTCGGACCTTGTTTCCGGCGGCTTTTGTTTGAAATATGCTTCAAATTGGTGAAATCCGCTTGAAAACGTTCAAATCCGCTGCGAGTGGGTGAACGTCAACCCCCGCTTATCTTTCCGCAAAAACGAACAATATAAAACGAGGTGGGACGGTTGCTACTCGTTCTATTCAAAAAATGGGTGGAAAATAAAGAGGATCTCGGCCCGATTCTCCAACAGGAATCTGATGAAACGCTCGAACAAAAAGTGCTTCGTATCCAGGCCGGCGACACCGTCCTCCGCAACGAAATGATCGAAAAATATCGTCCATTTATCGCCAAAATGACGAGCATCTGCTGTAAAAAATATATAGATCCGGAGCGCGATGACGAGTTTTCGATCGCGCTGCATGCCTTTAATGAAGCCATTAATGAATACCGCTGCAATTGCGGAGCTTCCTTTCTCGGGTTTGCGCGGACGGTGATCCGTCGCAGGCTGATTGATCATATTCGAAGAGAGGAGAGACATTTAAGCCAAATTCCGCTCAGCACCTTTGACGTCGAAGACGAAGAAAACCACGTGACCAATCCGGTGGAGACGGAACAGGCGATTGCGCAGTATGAGCTGGAAAGGGAGGCGGAAGCCCGCAAGGAAGAAATTGCTGATCTTGCTGAAAAATTGGAGAGCTTCGGAATATCCTTTTCCGACCTGACCAAAGTGTCTCCGAAACATTCCGACTCCAGGCGCATGCTGTTTCGCATTGCTAAAATATTAGGAAATGATCGAGAATTGATGGATTCCATGCTTTCCAAAAAAATGCTTCCTATCAAACCGTTATTGGAAAAATGTGGGGTCTCTCGAAAAACGCTGGAGCGTAACCGTAAATACTTGATCGCTTTGGCGCTCATACATACCGGGCATTACCCCTATTTGCAACAATATCTGTATTCGGGCGAGGAGGAAAATGGGGATGCTTAAAGGCATTATTGTGGAACAATCTGCCAAACATTGGGTCGTGATGACACGAGATGGGCGTTTTTTGAAGGTAGGGCGCGGTGTCATCAGCGGTGAGGTAGGAAAAGAGGTCACGATACCGCTACAAAGAAAGCGGGTTTTTGCCCGGATTTCGGCCAGTGTCGCAGCTGTTTTTTTATTTTTAATGGTGCTCGGAGCATGGCAGGGATGGTTTTTCGATATGGGGCATGACGTGGTCGCTTATGTGGCGATCGATATCAATCCCAGCGTGGAACTCGGGATCAATCGCAGCGACAAAGTCATCGAAGCGCGCGGCCTCAATGAAGACGGGATGGAGCTGATCAACAAGGTTCATTTAGAAGGGAAAAAGATTGACGAAGCCATACGTTTATTGATCAGTCGGGCAGATGAGGAACAATATCTTGGCAAATATGTGGAACAAGGCGCGGGCAGTATTTTTGTGACCGGCACATTTGTGCAAGAAGAAGATGTGGATGAATTTCGTATCATGCAACAGATCGAACAAAATATTGAGCAAACATTAGTGGAATTGCACCCCGAAGATGCTCATTTTAACATCGTTGCCGTCACCGCACCACAAGAATTGCGCGAGGAAGCTTTACATACCGGGGTTTCATCGGGGAAGGTCGCGTTGAAACTGTTGTCCGAAGCTCAAGGACACACCATTAGTTGGGAAGAGCTAAAAGAAATGAGTGTGCATGAAATTGTGCAACGGACGGGCGGTATGGATGAACTCCTGCCTAACGATCTGTCCCAATCCAAGGAAAGATTGAGGCAGTTGTTGGATCGGCAAACGGTGAATCGGATCGAAGAAGAAGTAATAGAGCCCGAAGAACCGTCAGGAGATCCGGCGCGGCAGAGCGGTTTGCGAAACCCCCATCATCGGCAATTCCATTGTGACGACGTCAATTCTGTGCAGGCGTCGTGGACGTGCGGATCGGAATCAAAACGCAGAAACGGTGGGGAACGGCGCCTGATGGCCAACCCTCACTTGCTGGTCAGTCAAATCGAAGAACGTCGTCAAGGACAGCGAAAAGCGGAACACCGACGTCGGAATGAACATAACGATCACCGCCTTAAAGATTACGGTGATTACGGTCGATTATTAGCCGACCGGTCGTTACCTGCGCATGCGTTTCAAGAACGGGTTCGAAATGGCCAGGCTTCCTCGTCTGTAAAGGCAGATCGGGATATTTTGCAAGCAGCGCAACATGGCCGCGCCAGTGGAGTGCGCGGAGAGAACCGTGACCCGAATGTAATGCGAAATAAAGAGTCTGAAACCGTCGAACAGGCCGTCATGCGCAATACGGCTGATCCTGTGCGCCGTATCGCTGACCCTGTTCCGAACCGCTTACCTGAACGGGGCAAAATCCGGCGTGATCCAGAGAACAAGCGTCAACCTTTCTCTCAACGTCAATCTTCCTATCAAAAGGATAACGTCACGTCCAAAGCCTCTTCCGATCATCGACCGGATACAAAGCAAGAAATACGAAATGTGCGTAATCAGATACATAACCCGCTAGAAAAGGGAATCGATCATGGAAATGACCGCATTCAGAGAAATGACCGCTGGGTTCATCAGGAAAAACGTGAAGCGACGCCGAATGAGCGGGACAGCATGAAGGAGCAGGATAAAACCGAACAGGAGAAAAACAAGCGAGATCGGCGATTTAGGCAGGATCAAAATAAACGGGAAGAGCAAAAACAGACAAGGGCTAAACCGGATAACAGAGACAGGCTGAAAGACAGGCTGAGCGAGAGCATCAATAAACAGGTTCAAAGCCATAATAAGAGCTATAATAAAAGACAGATTCATAAACAGATGAATGACAAGGTGAAAGAAGAAAGAGACAAAAGAAGATAGTGACCCGAAGAAAGCGGCACAACAAAGCATACAAAAAAGGGAAACAAAAAGGGAAAAAAGCGCTGCGAACATGGCAGCGCTTTTTAAGATGCTCAATTTACGCGGTCATTTCTCCTTACAAACACCAGGCCCGGCTTACAATGACAAGCAAGATGAACAGGACAAGAATAACACCGGTCGTCGTCCAGATGCCTCCGACGTGGGACGGACAATGATGGTAGTAGCCGCCGTAAGCAGGTGCGTTAGCGCTTTTCGTGGCAGCCGGTGCGACATTGGCGTGAGGGAAAACGGGGTTTGCGTATTCCATAAGAGAATTCCTCCTTGGGGTATAGTTTACGTTCTTATCATATGGGATAAACTCCTAAACCGACTGGGTATTTGTTGAAGGATGTTCAAAAATGTGCGTCCGTCCATCGATACACAGCGTTACCGATTCGTTGTACATAGATGCGAACAGGTCTGGCAAATTGAGATAAATAGCGGAAATTCGGGCGTGTCGCCTGATCCATCAGATAGGCTGAGCGGGTTGCACCGGGACGCCGGTTTGCATTCAAAGCCATGATGATCGCCTCCGCCGTCGTGATGCCGATGCCATGGCCGTAATATAACCCGCCCCCCATAATAACAGCATTTTCACCTTGCCATTCCGGAGTAGCGGGATTGACATCCGGGTTTTTAAAGTAAACGATGTCACCGGGCAAATACTCAAATCTTTTTTTGGTTGTGAGTCCAAGATCCTGATCATATTGCCATGCCCAAAGCAGCAAATGATCGAACAGGCGATCGAATACGTTCGGATCGAGCACATCGAGCACCGCTTTGTACAGTACGATCACCATCGCGGTTGCACATTCAAAGGCGTACAAATGTCCGTTTTGATAGATGTCTGTGATGGCTGCGGAGGAACGTACATCAGGACGAAGACGGAATCCTCCCTGCGGAGTCAAAATCCAGTAGCGCGGGTTGCAGCGAGAATCTTCAAAGACCGCGTATTGAACACCACTTCTGTACAGATCACCTGCCGCTTTGACAATGCTTTCTCTCAGCTGAAGTTCGAACTGCAGCTGATGTTGGTCGCCGAACGTGTACAGTTGGCGGCCTTGCATCATCTGTAACAAGATCGACTGTTGAAATGGGCGGATCTGGTCGGACCAGTCGACGTCGGTCAGCATTTCACTTCCGATACGGATCATGTTTGTAAGCTCCTTTCTTCCGGTACGGGGGTAATCGTCATCTATGAGCCAGTATATGTACATCCGCCCGCACAGGGTGAATATCCTGCATCGAGCAGGTCGTTTTTGCAGCATCACGATTTGATCATCATGGGGAATGTCAACATGGAATATCGACGTTTGGTCATCGATCCAGTATACTGATATACAAAAAAAGGCCGCAAGGGGGACTTGCATCATTGCAGTATGTAATGTATCCGCTCGGGGAACGGGCTGTGACGGTGCGCTGGTCTGCGGAGATGAACCGGGAAGCCAACCAGCGTGCCCTGGCTTTGCTTAAACATTTGGAAAACGAACCGTTTACCGGTTATGTGGAGGCGGTGCCGGCCTATACTTCTTTGACCGTATATTACGATCCGATCCTGGTGTACCGGAAAACGAAGCAATCGCCTTACACCGCTGTATGTCAATGGCTGAAATCACGAATCGAGGCGCTTCCGACGGTTTCTGTCCCCCCTTCGCGCAAGGTGGAAATACCGGTATGTTACGATCCGGAGTTCGCGCCGGATCTTTCGTTTGTCGCTGCCCATAACGGGTTGACGGAAGAGGAAGTGATCGAGCTGCATACCGCGCCCACCTACCATGTAACGATGATCGGTTTCGTCCCTGGCTTTCCCTATTTGGAAGGGATGGATGAACGGATCAGCACTCCTCGTAAACATACACCAAGGAGCGCAGTGGCTCCTGGCAGCGTAGGGATCGGAGGAAAACAAACCGGCGTTTATCCTCTGGAAATACCCGGCGGGTGGCAAATTATCGGGCGGACGCCGCTGAAGCTTTTCGATCCGCATGCGACGCCCCCTACCTTTTTGCGTGCAGGGGATCAGGTAATTTTTCGCCGCATTGAAAAGATGGAATACGACGAGATATGTAAGGAACAGAAAGGAAGCCCAAAATGACGTTGAAAGTCATCAAACCCGGATTGCTTACGACCGTTCAGGATCTGGGAAGAAGCGGTTATCAGCAATATGGCGTGTCGGCAGGGGGAGCGATGGATACGTTTGCGCTGCGTGCGGCCAATTTGCTCGTGGCAAACGAGCCGGATGCAGCTGCCCTGGAAATGACGTTGCAAGGGCCGGTTCTGGAACTTGAAAAAGATGCGTGGATCGCCGTATGCGGTGCGGACATGGGGGCTAAAGTAAACGAAGAAAATTTGCCCTTGTGGCGCCCGGTGTTCGTCAAAGCCGGCACCCGTCTGTCGTTTGGAGCAGCGAGACTGGGTTGCCGCGCCTATTTGGCTGTTTCCGGCGGCTTCAAAGTACCCGAAGTTCTTGGTGGTCGCGGAACATATTTGCGTGCCCAATTCGGCGGATTCGCCGGACGACCGCTGATGGAAGGGGATCGGCTGGAAACCGGGGACAGTATACTGGCGCCAGTCAAAATGGACCGCGATCGACCGTATGATGCATGCAGGTGGTACGTCAGTCCACACATTTTTCCTGCATACGGGACAGATCCGATTGTACGAGTAGTAAAAGGTCCCGAATATGAATGGTTCCGTCCGGACAGCCGCGAAATGTTGCTCAAGGAACGTTATCGGATCCGGCCGGAATCCGATCGCATGGGTTACCGGCTGGATGGACCGGCATTGGAATGTGATACGGATGCAGTCATGTTAAGTGAGGCGGTGACTGCTGGCACGATTCAGGTGCCACCGGATGGCAAGCCGGTCGTGCTCATGGCAGACCGTCAAACGACCGGTGGTTACGCGCGCATTGCCACCGTCATCCAGGTTGACCTGCCTGTGCTGGCTCAACTCAAGCCGGGCGACAGTCTGGAGTTTCAGTTGGTGAGCCGCGAGGAGGCAGAACGTCTATATATCGCCTATGAAGCCGAAATGAGCGGATTAAAGCTGGGCATTTTGACGAAATGGAGGGAAATGAACGATGCAGGTTGATCTGAACGCCGACATGGGAGAAGGTTTCGGCATTTACCGTGTGGGTGAGGATGAGGCGCTGCTTCAATACGTGACATCGGCCAATATTGCCTGCGGGTTTCACGCCGGCGATCCGTCTGTCATCCGGCGCACCGTACAGCTTTGTTTGCAACGCGGTGTTGCTGTAGGTGCCCATCCGGGATTACCGGATCTGGTCGGATTTGGCAGAAGGGAGATGGCTATATCTCCGGAGGAAGTGGGCGATCTTGTGCTGTATCAGGTCGGTGCGTTGAAATCGGTCACGGAGGCGGAAGGGGGCCGGCTGCATCATGTAAAACCGCATGGAGCCTTGTACAACATGGCGGTAAAGCGCAAGGAGCTCGCAGAAGCCATCGTCGGCGCCATCCGTCTCCTTGATCCGAAACTCATGTTATATGCACCGCCAGGAAGCTGCCTTGCCGTCGAGGCAGAGCGCGCCGGTATCCGGTGTGCATTTGAAGCCTTTGCCGATCGTTCATACCGTGCTGACGGAACGCTGGTGCCGCGCGGAGAACCCGGCGCCGTTATCCAGAATACGGAGCAGGCGGTTGCGCAAGCGATGTCGATTGTCAGACATGGCAGAGTGAATGTGCAAGAAGGAACGCAAATTCCGCTTCGCGGGGATACGATCTGTATTCATGGTGACGGTGAAAATGCGTTGGAACTGGCACGTGCGCTTCGCACCGCATTTGAGCGGGACGGTGTAAGTGTGCGCCCCCCTGGAGAAGCGGAATGATGAAAACGCTATCCCTCATCTATGATCAATGTTGACATGTGCTTCTTTGTTATGGATATTGACAACGATAGCACCATGCTTTATATTTGCTAATATAAACGTTTATATATTAATATAATAATTAACATTTGTAAATCATCGGCGAGAAGGAGAGTTGAGATGGTCGAATTGAAAAAGGCAAAGATGATAGTCGATAAGGATTATCGGATCGCAGAGGTCGATAAGCGCCTTTACGGCTCTTTTATCGAACATTTGGGACGGGCCATTTATGGGGGAATTTATGAGCCAGATCATCCGTCTGCCGACGAGGATGGGTTTCGGGGCGATGTGCTGGAACTGGTCAAAGAGTTGAACGTTCCCATTATCCGCTATCCGGGCGGCAATTTTGTTTCCGGTTACAATTGGGAGGATGGAGTTGGTCCCGTCGAACAGCGCCCGCGCCGGCTGGAGCTCGCCTGGCGGGTAATTGAAACAAACGAAGTAGGTACTAACGAATTTGCCAAGTGGGCCAAAAAAGCCGGTTCCGAAGTGATGATGGCGGTCAATCTGGGTACGCGCGGAATCGATGCGGCCCGCAACCTGATCGAATATTGCAATCATCCGTCGGGTACGTACTGGAGCGACCTGCGCATCCAACACGGATACAAAGAACCGCACCGGATCAAAACCTGGTGTCTTGGAAACGAGATGGACGGTCCTTGGCAAATCGGTCATAAGACGCCCGTTGAATATGGACGGATCGCCAATGAGACCGGCAAGGTGATGAAACTGGTTGATCCCAGTATTGAACTGGTCGCCTGCGGCAGTTCCAGTTCATCGATGCCGCTGTTCCCGGAATGGGAGGCCATCGTGCTGGATCATGCGTATGAAACGGTCGATTATATTTCGTTGCACCAATATTTTGGTAATCGTGAAGGGGATACCGCCAACTATTTGGCCAAATCGCTCGATACCGAGCAGTTTATCCGCACGGTCATCGCCACTTGTGACTACATAAAGGCGAAGAAGCGGAGCAAAAAGACGATCCACCTCAGCTTTGATGAATGGAACGTCTGGTATCATTCGAATGATGCGGATAGAAAGCTGGAGCCGTGGACAATTGCACCTCCCCAGCTGGAGGACATCTACAACTTTGAGGATGCGTTAATGGTCGGCTGCCTGCTCATTACTTTCCTCAAGCATGCGGACCGGGTCAAGATCGCTTGTCTGGCACAGCTGGTTAATGTCATTGCTCCGATCATGACCGAAAATGGCGGCGCCGCATGGAGACAGACCATCTTCTATCCGTTTATGCATGCATCGCGGTATGGACGCGGGATCTCCTTGCAACCGGTGATCTCCTCGCCGAAATATGACAGCAAAGATTTTACGGACGTTCCTTATTTGGAAGCGGCTGCGGTGTATAATGAAGAAGACGGAGAACTGACGATCTTTGCCGTGAACCGTCACCTGAGCGAAGGGCTCCAGCTGGAATGCGACGTCCGCAGCTTCTCCAACTTCCAGGTGGTTGAACATATTGTGCTGGAAAACGATGACCTGCGTGCGGTAAATACGGCTGATGCGGAACGCGTCAAACCGCACAGCAATGGAAAAGCCGTGGTAAACGACGGAAAGCTGGAGGCTCCTTTGCCGAAAGCATCCTGGAACGTCATCCGACTGGCACTTCAAAAACAATGATGTCATTTTCCTGATCATTCTTGTGTATACAAAACAGGCTGACCAAGAGGTCAGCCTGTTTTTGTCTGTGATATGAAATCATGAATCTGGGATGGAGTGAATTTCTTTCAACACCTTTTCGATCAGGTTGCGTTTGTTATCCCAGCACGCCTGACTCAAGTCTACCGGGTATTCTTCAGGGTTCAGGGTCCGTTTGTATTCATCCCAGAACAGTTGCAAGCTTTCCTGAACATAGGCCTGAATTTCGTAAACGTCGGGAAGTTCATACACCAGATTTCCGTTTACGATGATGTCATGGTGCAGCTCCCGCGCCTCAAAATTCGTTACATATTTGACCAAGTGGGTGTGCACCGGATGGAACATTTTCAACCGTTTTTCCTTTTGCGGCTCTTCATGTTCAAGGGCGATATAATCGCCTTCGGCTTTATCGTTTTCTTTGTTGATGATGCGATAAACCCGTTTCAATCCCGGCGTCGTTACTTTTTCCGGATTCGAACTGATCTTGATATTATCGACCATTTGTCCGTTTTCGTCCTCGATGGAGACCAGCTTGTAAACCGCACCCAATGCCGGCTGGTCGTAGGCCGTGATCAGTTTCGTTCCAATTCCCCAGTGGTCAATTTTGGCCCCTTGCGCCTTGAGGTTCAGGATGGTGAATTCATCCAGATCGCTCGAGGCATAAATTTTGGCGTCCGGAAATCCCGCTTCATCAAGCATTTTTCTGGCCTGCTTGGACAGGTAGGCCAAATCTCCGCTGTCAAGCCGGATCCCTTTGAAACGGATCTGGTCACCGAATTCTTTGGCCACCCGGATCGCGTTGGGAACTCCGGATTTAAGCGTATCGTAAGTGTCTACCAGAAAAATGCAATCTTTGTGGGTGCTCGCATATTTGCGAAAGGCGGTATATTCATCGCGATATGCCTGGATCATCGCATGGGCATGCGTTCCCACGACCGGGATGCCGAACATTTTGCCGGCGCGGACATTGGAGGTACCGGCGAATCCGGCGATAAATGCAGCCCGGGCACCCCAGACGGCAGCATCCATTTCCTGGGCCCGGCGGCTGCCGAATTCCAGGGCCATGTCCTCCCCAACCACATGCTTGATCCGGGAAGCCTTCGTAGCGATCAGCGTTTGATAATTGACGATATTGAGGATGGCCGTTTCGATCAACTGGGCCTGTGCCAGCGGGGCTTCAATCCTCATGATCGCTTCATTGGCAAAGACGACTTCCCCTTCTTTCATCGATTTGACTGTACCGGTAAAACGAAGGTCTTTCAAAAAAGCGAGATAATCCTCGCCATATCCGCATTCCCGCAAATATTCCAGATCGTTTTCACTGAAGCGGAAGTTTTGCAGGTACTGGACGACTCGCTCCAACCCCGCAAAAATGGCGTATCCGTTTCCGAACGGAAGCTTGCGGAAGTATACTTCAAAAACCGCTTTTCTTTCATGAACGTTGTCCCGCCAGTATACTTCCGCCATGTTAATCTGGTACAGATCGGTGTGCAATGCTAAGCCGTCATCTGCATAACGTTTTCCCATCCGCTTGGACTCTCCTTATTCTACAACGGTTTATTCAACAACGGTTGCTCCGAGCGTGTTTTTGAAATGACGCAAAGCCCACTCATGTCCTTGTGGATCGAAGCTGGCTACACCCGCTTTATGAACGACTATCTTGAAACCTTTGTTATACGCATCCACGGCTGTGTGCAAAACGCAAATATCCGTGCATACCCCGACGAGGTGAAGTTCCGTAATCTCCCTTGCTCTCAATTGAATTTCCAGATCGGTACCGGCGAATGCGCTATAGCGGGTTTTATCCATCCAGTAGACATTGTCTTTGTCTTTGTTTTGCTGGTACACTTCTTCCAGCTCCCCGTACAATTTCCTTCCGCTCGTTCCTGCGATGTTGTGCGGCGGAAACAGCTTCGTTTCCGGATGCAAAACATCTCCTTCCCGGTGAATATCGACGGCAAACACGACGAAATCTCCGTTTTCAATGAATTGTTTCGTAAGGTCCACGATCGCTTTTTCAATCTCCTGACCGGGCCTGCCGCAGGTCAGTGCACCGTCTTCCGCCACGAAATCCCGCGTGTAATCGATGTTGATCAAAGCCTTTTTCATGTTTAACGCCTCCTTTATCTTTCGTTTTTCACATCCACAAACGGTATACCATAGCGTCGGTTTTTTATAGTCAACATGGCAATATCAGCAGTATATCCATCTGGCGTGCGATATTTTCTCACATCATAGTGTTCCAACGCTTTCTTGTCAAGTGGAAGCGGCTTAAACGGATGATTGCATTTTGCATGCGGACATGTTATATTTATAAACGTCTTTTTTGTTCAGAAACAGAAATGTGCGGGTGTAGTTCAGTGGTAGAACTCCAGCCTTCCAAGCTGGTAGCGTGGGTTCGATTCCCATCACCCGCTCCATACAACCTAGTTACGTGATCCTTGCTATGCAAGGATTTTTTTCTTATATTAAGAAACCGCTTACGATTATGATACAATGAATAAAACAGACATGCAGACATAGGTCAGCATAAGGAGGAACCCAGAAGATGCAACTGAATTTGCAAGGAAAAGTCGCTCTCGTTACTGGTGCAGGAGTGGGGATTGGCAAAGAAACGGCTCTTCGTCTTGCCGCATGCGGGGCAAAAGTGGCGCTGCATGTATTCCGGAACAGGGAATCGGGGGAAGAAGCGGTTAAGCAAATCCAAAAGATGGGGCAGGAAGCGGTTTTGTTCCAGGCGGACTTGACCGAGTCAGGAGCGGCTGAACGGCTTGTGCGTGATGCCGCCGAAGCGCTTGGCGGAAAAATCGATATTCTGTTTAACAATTCCGGAAGCATGGTGAAACGCGTTCCCAACGCCGAAGTGACAGAAGAGTATTACACCCAGGTGATGGACGTCAATTTCAAGACGACCGTTTTTGCCTGTAAGGCGGTTATTCCGTATATGAAAGCCAATGGCGGAGGTAAAATCATCAATATGGCCTCGCTGGCTGCGCACGACGGTGGCGGGCCAGGTGCCTCCTTGTATGCGGCTTCCAAGGCGGCCATCATTGCCTATACGAAGGGACTGGCTAAAGAAGTGGCACCTTACGGGATCAACGTCAATGCCGTTGCACCCGGATTTATCGGCGATACCCCCTTCCATGAGACATTTACGCCCAAGGAAGCGCAGGAAGCTACAATCGCGAGAATTCCTTTGGGCCGCGCAGGAAAGCCGATCGACGTGGCCGGAGCTGTTTTGTATCTGGCATCCGAACTGTCTGATTTCCTGACAGGAGAGACGATCGATATCAACGGTGGCGTGCTGATGCGTTGATGCGTTAAGATGAGCTCATGAAAAACCTCCCGCCAACGCAGACAGTGAACAAGCGGGAGGTTTCTCTATGGTTACGATTTCGGCACCCAGGCAACGGCTCTTACCGGCGAACCGGACCCTTCTTTGATCGGCAACGGGAAGGCCATGAATATGCCGCGGCTTTCGATCTGATCCAGGTTTTTCAAGTTTTCTGCGATCGGGATCTGATTGCCGAGCAAGGTGTAATGTGCCGGAAATTCGGTCGTGTCACAGACATCGACACTGATCGTGTCGACTCCGACCAGTCGCACCTGTTTTTCCACGAGATATTTCGCTAATGAGGCACCGACCCCCGGGTGATTGTGTACGAAATCGTAATCGTGCGGACGCTTTTTCCAATACTTGGACCAGCCGAAATCAATCAGGACGACGTCTCCCGGTTGGATCGGTCCGTGTTTTTTTTCCCAATCCCGGACATGCTGGTCTGTCGCTTCTCCTTTGGGTCCGAGGAAGCTGAGGTCAATTTTCACACACGGTCCACAAAATTTTTCCAGAGGGATTTCGTCAATGTGTTGATGCGCTTCGCCTTCTTGAATAAAATGGCTATAGGCGTCCACATGTGTTCCTGAATGCTCATTCATCGTCAAATTGTAAGTGAGTGCCACGTCGCCAAAAGCGTAGGAATGCCAGAGCTGGTGTCCGAATTTGGAATGTGTAGGGACAGCCGGGATCTGTTCTTCCAACGTATGGGACAGATCGATCAACTTCATCGAATCCAAAAATTGTGAAAGCGATTGCCACGTCATGTCTGATCCCTTCCTTTTGCAGATTGTAGTACGTTTTTGATGGTACGTTGGATATGTTCTCTCATGCGCTTTTCCGCTTCATCTCCATCCCTGGCTTTGATCGCTTCAAAGATCGCCCGATGTTCGGAGAAGCCTTGTTCAATTTCATATGGAAAACGGAGGGCCCGTTTGCGAAATGCCCGGTCGTAAGCTTCTATCGTTTTCGATACATGCGCGATGACCATGTTGTCGGCAGCTTGCTGAATGAGTCGGTGAAACTCCTGGTTGGCTTCCGCCAGCTGTTCGGAGCTGCCTGTCCTGGACAACTGCTCCATTTTTTCCACCTGTTGTTCCAGGCGGGCCAGATCTTCATCGGACATTTTTTCAGCAGCAAGTCGTGCCAACAGACCTTCTACAGCAGCTTTTAACAGCAAGATTTCTTCAATCGAGGAGTTGACCATTTCGGAAACGTAGGCCCCTTTGCGCGGGATCGTTTCCACCAAACCTTCATTGGTTAAAATGCGGAGCACTTCCTTGATCGGCGTCGTGCTGACGCCCATCATTTCTGCCAGTTCCCGTTCTCTTAACTGGTCGCCGGGTTTCAGCTCCCCGGTAATGATAGCATCCCGCAACGATTCCAGCGCGATTTCCCGAATCGTCTTCATGTTTTTGGTCTTCGATTTGACGGCGTGGATAAAATCAGGTGTTTTTTTCAAGCGAGCATGCCCCCCTTCACGGATGCTCTGATACGTGATATGTCATATACCAATATACTGAATTTTACTTTTTCCGGCAAGCGCTGACGAATTTTGACTTTTTTCCTGATCCCGGAATTTTGCCGGTATCCCGCACTCCGCTTGCAATCATGTCCGTTTTTACATATAATTATCTCCAATAATATCGATCGTTGACGACATTGACCAAATGCGAAGACGGAGACGAGTAAGCGACGCTGCCCGTCCAGGGAGAAAAAGCCATTGACTGGAAGCTTTTTCACGTGTTGCAGCCCGCTGAAATTCCCTCCCGAGCAGCCGCCCGAACGCCCTTCCGGGTCAGTAGGTCCGGCCGGTGGCAGTCCGTTATCCTGCAAAAGAGTGGGAATGCAAGGTCTGATGTAAAGGTTTGAACTCTTGCGTTCCAATAAGGGTGGTACCGCGGCTTTTTCCGTCCCTTAACCGGACGGGAAAAGCTTTTTTTATTGACCATGAATCTGCTGAAGGAGGCGCGTGACGTGATTGAAAAATTGCAATCGCTGAAAGAGGAAGCGTTGGCGGAAGTCCAAGCGGCCAACGATATTAAAGCGCTGAACGATGTGCGCGTCAAATATTTGGGCAAGAAAGGCCCGATTACGGAAGTATTGCGCGGGATGGGGTCGCTTCCGCCAGAAGAAAGGCCGGCTGTCGGCCAGGCCGCCAATGAAGTGCGAGCTCAGATCGCGGGGGCTATTGAAGAAAAACAGCGGGAACTGAATCGGCGTGAACGCGAACGGCAGCTGGCCGAAGAAACGATCGATGTGACCCTGCCGGGACGAATTGCGGCGCGGGGAGCGATGCATCCGCTCAACAAGACGATTGAGGAGATCGAGACGATTTTTATCGGCATGGGATTTACGATTGCAGAAGGGCCGGAAGTGGAGACCGATTATTACAATTTTGAGGCGCTCAACATACCGAAAAACCATCCGGCACGGGATATGCAAGACTCGTTCTATATTACCGATGACATCCTCATGCGCACCCATACTTCTCCGGTTCAGGCCCGGACGATGGAAAAGCGGAAAGGACAGTTGCCAGTCAAAGTGATTTGCCCGGGGAAAGTGTATCGCCGCGATGACGACGACGCTACCCATTCGCATATGTTTACGCAAATTGAGGGGCTGGTAATCGATCGCGGCATCCGGATGAGCGATCTGAAAGGAACCTTGTTGCAATTTGTCCGCGGCATGTTCGGAGAACAGACGCAAATCCGGCTTAGGCCCAGCTTTTTCCCGTTTACTGAGCCGAGTGCAGAAGTGGACGTCACTTGCGTGATTTGCAACGGTGGCGGCTGCCGGGTGTGCAAACATACCGGATGGCTTGAAATTCTCGGTTCGGGCATGGTGCATCCGCGCGTGTTGGAGATGTCCGGTTACGATCCCAATGAATGTACGGGATTTGCATTCGGCATGGGGGTTGAACGCGTTGCGATGTTGAAATACGGCATTGAGGATATCCGTCATTTTTATACAAACGATCTCAGATTCGTCAGGCAGTTTTTGCATCTGTGAAGGAGTGGTGAAAGATGAAGGTATCTTGTCGGTGGCTTAAGGAATATGTGGATTTAGGCGGCATGAACGGACAGGAGCTGGCGGAAAAACTGACCCTGAGCGGTATCGAAGTCGATGCGGTTGAAAAGCGGAACCAAGGCGTCGATGGTGTCGTCGTCGGAAAGGTGCTGGAATGTGTACAGCATCCCAATGCGGATCGGCTGCGTCTCTGTCAGGTGGATGTGGCAGGACCAGAGACGCTCCAGATCGTCTGCGGAGCCTCCAACGTCGCTGCCGGACAAAAAGTGCCGGTTGCGCTTGTTGGAGCCACTCTTCCCGGAAACGTCAAGATCAAAAAGGCCAAGTTGCGTGGCGTTGAATCAAATGGAATGATCTGTTCAGCGAAAGAACTGGGCCTCAATGACCGGCTGTTGCCCAAAGAGTTGCAGGAAGGGATTCTTGTTTTGCCGGAGGATACGCCGCTTGGTGCCAGCATTATCGATGTGCTCGATTTGGATGACGAAGTGTTGGAACTGGATTTAACGCCCAACCGTTCCGACTGTCTGAGTATGATCGGCACTGCGTATGAAGTGGCGGCCATCACCGGCACTGCCGTTCGTTTGCCCGAGCCGGAAGCGGAGCTTGAAGAAACGGATGAAGAAGCCGCCTCGCTCGCCAGTGTGCGCATCGAGGATCGCGAGCTCTGCCGCCATTATGCGGCCCGCATCGTCAAAAATGTGAAGGTCGGACCGTCGCCGCAATGGATGCAAAACCGGTTGATCGCTGCCGGTATTCGACCGATCAATAACATTGTCGATATTACCAACTATGTGATGTTGGAATATGGGCAGCCGATGCACGCTTTCGACTATGACAAGCTGGCTGGCCACAGCATTATCGTCCGCAAAGCACGCGCGGGTGAGACGATCGTCACCCTCGACGATGTCGAGCGCAAGCTGGATGAAGAAATGCTGGTGATCGCTGATGCGGAAAAACCGGTAGCTGTTGCCGGTGTCATGGGGGGAGCGCTGACACAGGTGACGGATGAGACCAAGACGGTGCTGCTGGAGTCGGCCAATTTCTCCGGCATTTCGGTAAGACTCACTTCCAAAAAGCTTGGACTCCGCTCCGAGTCAAGCTTGCGTTTTGAAAAAGAGGCGGATCCAGGCGCAGTCATTCCGGCGCTCAACCGCGCGGCAAAACTTTTGTCCGATTATGCAGGCGGTACGGTGGCGAAAGGGATTATTGAAGATGTCGCGGTTGAACCTGAGCGAAAACAAATTCGCATCAGTGTGAACCGGATCAATGCCTATCTTGGCACTTCGCTGACAGGAGAACAGGTCGCCCAAATCTTCGAGCGACTTCAATTCGCCTATACAACAGGGACGGACAAAAATGAGTTTGTTGTCGATGTGCCCACCCGCCGTGGCGACATTGCGCGCGATGTTGACCTGATAGAAGAAGTGGCACGTCTGTATGGATACGACTCCATCCCGACGACGCTGCCTGCAGGTGAGACGACCGCGGGCCATCTGAACAAGAACCAGAAGGTGCGCAGGGCCATTCGCCACTGGTTGCTCGGCAGAGGGATCCATGAGGCGATGACTTACTCGTTGGTTGACCCGCGCCATCTGGCACTATTTCCTGGTATGTACGAAGGGGTTCATCCCATCCGGCTGGCCATGCCGATGAGTGAAGAACACAGCGTACTGCGCACGAGCCTTGTCCCGGGTCTCATCGATGTCGCTCTGTACAACCGTAACCGCAATGAAGAAAACATCGCGATATTCGAGATTGGCCACGTCTTTTTGTCGCAACAGGAAAAACTCGACACGCTGCCGCAGGAAAAAATGATGCTCGCCCTGTTATGGAGCGGAGCGGCTCATCCTGCGCACTGGTCCGGCAAAGAAAAACCGGTTGATTTTTACGATGTGAAGGGCATCGCCGAAGCGTTGTTTCACTATTTGGGTATAACCGAAGTCACTTACCGACCGGCTCAACCGCAAGGGTTTCATCCTGGCCGGACAGCGGAAATTGTGCTGCAAACCGAAGACGGACCTTACGTCGCAGGACGGGTCGGACAACTGCATCCCGAGCTGCAACAGGAGCGCGATCTGGGTGAAACGTATGTGCTTGAACTCGAGCTGGAGCCCATCTACGAGCTGGCGACCTTCCATATCGATTATGAAGCATTACCCAGGTTTCCGGCGGTTACGCGCGACATCGCTGTGGTCGTTCCGGGGCCGACACCTGTTGGCGATATGATGAAAGAAATTGTGCGCGCCGGCGGCGATCTTTTAGAATCGGTGGACGTGTTTGATGTCTATACTGGCGAGAATGTCGGCGCCGGCAACAAAAGTGTCGCATTTTCGCTTGTATACCGGCACAAAGAACGCACGCTGACGGATGAGGAAGTGGCAGAACGTCAGGATGCGATTGTCGCGGCGCTGGAACGCTCGTTCGGTGCTGAACTGCGCAAAGCATAAAAAAGCTGTATTCATGAGGAAATTTGTCGATTGAGCAGGGAAAATGACAGGTGATATCGAACAGAATGAGAGGCGGGTATTTCGAAGCCTCTCATTTTGTTGCGATCAGGAAAGTCGCGGCGTATTGCCTTTTATACAGGTAAGAGAGGAGCGAACGTGGATGGGCGAAGAAGAAACGCGTGTGACCGTGAACATTTTCGGTACGAATTATAAGCTGAAAGATCAAACCGGTACGTCCCGGGAACATATCATCAAAGTGGCGCGGCGTGTCGATGAGAAAATGCGTGATATCGCCAACAGCAACAAATCCCTCGATTTTTTGCGCATCGCAGTGCTCGCTGCCATGCATATGGCCGATGCTTGTGAACGGCTGAAGATGGAACTGGAAAAGGAGCAGCAGAAATGGCAGCAACAAAAAAGCGAGGAAGAGCAGGAGCTTAAAAAATTGGTGGCGGAACTGGCCAACTTGCAACAGGAACATCGCAAGCTTACGGAGCAACGAGACAAGCTTCTGGCATCCGAACAGGAGCGCGAACAGCTGTTGAGCCACTTGCGTGACGAAGTGGGCAAGCTCCGTCATGAGATGGGACGACTTAAGCAGGAAGTGGAGCAGTTGCGTGCCGAAAATGAGCGTCTTCGCGAAGCGGAAGCCGAGCGTGAACGTGTAAGCGGCGAGTATGAAGCACTGAAAATTCAGTACCGTAACCTGCAACGCGAATATCAGAAATTGCAGACCGAATACGATGAATGGATCGAATTGGCAGAAGAACAATTCAAAGAATAACTTTAAGGGCCCAATCCGCGCCGTTCTGCTTGATGAAGAATATGGTTTACGATTTCTGCATTGACAATTGAAGGAGTTAAAGGTATCTTATTGGTAAAATCAAATATTGCGAAACCACTAGGGGCGCCGAAAGGCTGAGATAAGAACGAAAAATCGTTCTTTGTCCCTTTGAACCTGATCTGGGTCATGCCAGCGGAGGGAAGTGGTTGTTTACTTTGAACGTGCTCGTTCACGGATCCCGTTTTTTGCCTGTTTTGTGCTGTTTTGATCCTGCTTTGTGCGGTGATCCGTGTAACCGCATGGGAACGTCAACAACCAACCGCTCCATGGAGCGGTTTTTCGTTTTGTATGACGAGTTGTTTGACGCGTTATACAACGAGCCTTGTCCTGCCTTGGGTGGTTTTGCAAACATAAGGAGAGGGTAATGATGAGATTTACCGATGAGTTGCGTCGCATTGCCGACCCTGTGTTTGAAGCGATCATCCAGCACCCGTTCGTGCAAGGGATCGGACGGGGGGAGTTGGACAAGGAGCAGCTGATTCATTACGTGAAGCAGGATTTCGAATATTTGAATGTGTTCATGCGCATTTACGGACTCGGTATTTCCAAATGCCAAAATCGGGAAGACATTGCTTTTTTCCACGAAAAAATCGGATTTATTCTGGACAGTGAAACCCATCCCCATCACAACTTTTGCCGCGTAGCCGGCGTGACGTATGAGGAATTGCAAGGGTATCCGCTCGCCCCGACAGCCACTCACTATACCAGACATATGCTTGCTGTGGCGCACGGGGGAACGCTGGGAGAATTGCTAGCCGTCCTCTTGCCCTGCCCGTGGGTCTACTTCGAAGTCGGGCTGCGTTTGATCGAACAGTACCGACCGGAAAAGGACCATCCCTTCTATGAATGGATCATGTTTTATGGCGATCAGCCTATGGTACCGCGTGTGGAGTCGTTCCGAAACCGCCTTGATCGCTGTGCCGAAAATGCTTCTAAAGAAGAAAAAGCCCGTATGATCGATCATTTCGTGAAAAGTTGCCAGCTGGAATATCTGTTTTTTGATATGGCCTACAAATTGGAAGACTGGCCGGTACAGGTGCCTGAAGTGGCGGTGAGCGCGTCCGATGGCCAATAATCCGATGTCTGGTCATCCAAAGCACAGCCGCGGCCAACAGCGGGCGCCCAGGATCGGACTGTACGATATTGTGGTGATGGCTGCCATTTCGATCGTGTTTGGTGTCCTCTATTTGTTGTGGATCTTTTTCGGACAGTTTGTGCAAGCGATGCTTGGCCCGGTGGCCTGGGGAATTTTGGCCGGAATGTGGGTGCTGGCCCCGATCATTTGCGCCTATATTATTCGCAAGCCCGGAATAGCTCTCATCGCGGAATTGATCGCCGCTGGTACGGAAGTGCTTGCCGGATCCGTCAACGCCGGTGTCGTCATGCTGCTCGGTTTGACACAGGGACTCGGAGCTGAACTCGCGTTCGCCCTGTTTCGTTATCGCAACTACCGGTTGCCGGTCCTGATGCTTGCCGGTATACTGGGCATGTTCGCCAACTTTATCACCATTTACTTCGTGTATGGTTACGATCACTTGTCGACGTTAATTGTGACTTTCCAGTTGGTGGCGATGCTGATCAGCGGTGCGGTCATGGGCGGATGGGGCGGAAAAGCGATCGCCGATGCACTGGGACGCACAGGTGTATTGAATCGCTTTGCCCTCGGCAAGGAGCTTCGTGAGGAGTCCGGCAACCATGGCCTTTCTTGAAGTTCGTGACCTGTCGGTGCGGTACCCGGGACAAAGTGAACCGGTGATCAGCGGCGTTTCCTTCTCGGTGGAAATCGGCGAAAACATCCTGCTTCTGGGTCCGAGCGGGAGCGGAAAAAGTACGTTGATCCTCGCACTGAACGGCATTATTCCGCAATCGGTGGAAGCGGAAATCGAAGGGGAAGTGCTGCTGAACGGGCAAAACGTTCTCGACAAAGGGGTGCGGGAAACGAGCCGCGAGATCGGCATTTTGTTTCAGGACCCGGATACGCAGTTCTGTATGCTGACTGTTGAAGATGAGGTGGCGTTCGGGCTGGAAAATCTGCGCCTCGGACGCGAAGAAATGGCAAAGCGAATCGAGTCCGGCTTGGCAGCTGTCGGTCTTCTGCCGTATTTGGAGCGGAACATTTCCGAGTTGTCAGGAGGATTGAAGCAAAAACTGGGGCTCGCCTGTCTATTGGCGATGGACCAGCCGCTACTCATCCTCGACGAACCGACAGCGAATCTCGACCCCAAAGGAGCGAGGGAAGTGCTGGATGCGCTTGATGCACTTGCCCGCTCCCGCAACAAAACGCTGCTGTTTGTCGAGCACCAGTTGGACCGGATTGTGCCGCTCATCGACCGCGTTCTCGTTCTGAATCGCAAGGGGTCCCTCGTATACGACGGCCCGCCCCGTCCACTGTTTGCTGATCGTTCGGAGGAACTGGTGAAAGAAGGGATCTGGGTTCCGCGCATCCCGCTTGTTGCGCGCCAATGGGCTGAAAAAGGTTGGAGGTGGCCGGTGTTCCCTTTGACACTGGAGGAATGGGAAAACGGACAACCGCCGTCCGCATATTCGCCTTCGGAACGCGCCATAACGTCCTCTGAACATACGATGAGATCTGTGGAGGACGCGATGGAGGCAAACAACGAAAACGGCGCCCCGGATCCGATTCTCGAAGTAAGAGAGGTTGCATTTGCATACGGAAATCAGTCCGTTTTAAAGGAGGTTTCCTTTAACGTCTACCCCGGGGAAATCGTGGCGCTTCTTGGCGTAAACGGCGCAGGCAAAAGCACGTTGGCCCAAATTTTGATGAAGCTGCTTGTTCCGACAAAAGGCACCGTGATGTTCGCAGGGAAACCGCTGGAAGCCTGGAGCGCACGGCAACTGTATCGTTCAGCCGGCTTTGTTTTCCAAAATCCGGAACATCAATTTGTCGCAGATACGGTTGAAAAAGAATTGTCCTACGGCTTTGAAAAAAGCGGAATGGCACGGGATAAGTGGTGGCCGCGCGTCCAGGAACAAATGGAGCGATTCGGCCTGACTCCGTATCGCCATCACAATCCGTATCAGCTGAGCCAGGGACAAAAAAGGCGATTGTCCGTAGCGACGATGATGGTTCACGACCAGCAATTGCTCATTCTGGATGAGCCGACGTTCGGGCAAGATCTGAGCAATACCGAAAGCATCATGCACATGCTGTCCCGTTTGAGCGGTGAGGGAAAAGCGATCCTTCTCATTACGCACGATCTGGAGCTCGTGTATGCTTATGCGAAACGGGCGCTCGTTCTCGATGACGGAAAAATTGTCTTTGACGGCGCGCCGGCAACTCTTTTTGCCGACGAGGAAAAGCTGGATCGGTTGGGGATGGAAAAACCGCTCACCTGTGTACTCGCTGAGAGGGTCAAGGCGATGAAAGGAGGGCGGACAGACCGTGCTGGAATCGTTGCAACGCCATGATGGCTGGTTGCAAGAGCGGAATCCGGTCGTGAAATTGTTGGTGCTGTTTGGCGTGATTGCGGTGATGCTTTTCGTCAACGATCCGTGGACACCGCTGTTTATGGTAGGGCTTGCCGGATTACTGTTGCGCTTGCTTGGAGCTGTACCGTTCAAAACATTTCTGATGTACTTGGCCCCGTTCAGCCTGTTTGCTCTCAGTTTTCTCTGGATCCACACCTTTTTTCCGGGGGAGCGGGGGGAAACGGTACTGTTTACGCTCGGTCCGATGACCATCGCCCGTGAAAATGTAATGACCGGTCTGGCCTTTGGCATGAGGGCCATGGTTTTTGCTTCATGGTCACTTCTCTTTATCATGACGACGGAACCGTCCAAACTGATGCTCAGCTTGATCCAGCATCTTCGGCTTCCTGCCCGCTACGGTTATGGCATTATGGCGGCATACCGCTTCCTGCCGATATTGCAGGAGGAATTAAGAACGATCCGCGCTGCTCATCGCATACGCGGCCTGGGTGAATCCGGTGGAATCAGAGGCAAATGGAATGAGATCAAGCGGTATGCCATTCCGCTTCTGGCCGGCGCGATCCGCAAGGCCGACCGGGTGGCGATCGCCATGGAATCCAAAGGATTTGATGACAGTCGCGACCGTGTTTTTTACCGTGAGATCCGTTTTACGGTTCACGATGTTCTGTATGGATTGTTAATGTTCGCGCTGCTTGCGGCTGTGCTTTATTTCAAATGAAATCAAAAGGCGCTGCTTCCAAAAAGAAGCGGCGCCTTTTATACTACGCTGAAACCTTGAAAAGCATTATTCAACGATCAGCTTTGCCACCATGTCATCGTGTCCGGCTCCACACATGATGGAGCAGACGATCTCATATTCTCCCGGTTCGTTGATCGTGTATTGTTTTTCTTTGCCCGGTTCGATCTCGATACCCAAACCTTTGATTTCGTAACCGTGATAACCTTCCGCGTTTTCAATCGCAAACAGGATAGGTTCTCCAGCCTTTACCCGGTATTCTTCCTGATCAAACTCCCAGTTAGAAGCGATGATGGTCAGCTCAGTCGGATTCGGATCGGATGATTCAACCGCCGCTTGCGATCCTCCTTGAGCTCCGTTGGAACCGCCGCCTCCGCAAGCGGTCAGGCTGATGAGAAGCGCTGCTCCAACGACGATTGCAATCACCTTTTTCATCACTATATTCCTCCCCTATTTCCCCAAATTCGTCATCCTACATCATCTATCATAACGTATATACGGGGCGGCAAATATGACAAAGCCGTGAATATCGTGACAGAGTGATGACAATCGTTGTTGGAGATGCGATCGCAACTGCCGTTGAAGGCGCCACTGTCGTCAAAAAGTTAACGATGCTGGTAACACAGATCAGATGGCACAGATCTGATGCCTTAAACAGATATGTTTTGTCCGTTGTTAGCGGGAGCCTCCCCGTTTGACGGCGTTAAACGGAGTGCTGACAGGAAGGAACAGGTCGATAATGCCGATCACCAGAGCAGCAAGCAATGCGCCAAACAAAGTGACGGAAACATCGGAAACGAAAAACTGGGAGATCCAGATGATGATGGCACTCGTAAGAAAACCGACCGCTCCTTTTCCGAAGGGGGAAACTTTTCGACCAAACAACGACTCCACCGCCAGACCGAGCACTGCAATGACGAGGGCGAGGAACAAAGCGCTCCAGAAACCTCCGACCGAAAAGCGGGGCACGATCCAGCTGACAAACAACAATACGATGGCAGCGACGATAAATCGCATGACATGGGAAAACAGTTTCATGGTTACCAAGCCTCCTTTTTGCTTATTTTACCCGAGCAGAAGTTAAAATATATCCGTCCTTATAACCAAAAAATCACCATTTTAAACATACCGGCTGCATTCGCTTCCCATGCCGGGATTCGTTATAATAGGATTGGTAAGGAGGGTCGGCGTTGCTGCAAAAAATATTGCGAACGCTGGAATTCGACAAAATCATAGAGCGGCTGGAAAGCTGTGCCTCGACCTCGATGGGAAAAGAGCTGGCGCGCGAGCTTGCATGGGCGAACGACCTCGAAACCGTGCTTCGCTTGCTTCAGGAAACGGATGAAGCGATGAAGGTCAACCGGATCCGCTCCGGCGTCTCTTTTGGCGGGATTCGTGACATTCGTCCGGCGCTGAGGCGAGCGAAAATCGGGGGGATCCTTTCGCCGCAGGAATTGCTCGATACTGCGCAAACGCTCTTTGCTGCCAGAACGATCAAGCGGGAGCTTCTCCATGTTCATAAAGACCATCCTGTTCCGCTTTTAGCGGCGGAAGCAGACGCGATTACCGAGCAGCGTGGGTTGGAGAAGGAGATCAATGACTGTATCGATGAAAATGCCGACGTACGCAACGACGCAACCCCGGAGCTCGCTCGCATTCGTCGCGAAATTGTCACCGGTGAAGCGCGGATTCGTGAGAAGATCGAAGCGATGATCCGCAATCCGTCCACACAAAAGATGTTGCAAGAGCAGCTGGTCACGTTGCGCAACGGCCGTTATGTCATTCCGGTGAAACAGGAGTATCGTGCTCATTTTGGCGGTATCATCCACGATCAATCCTCGTCCGGAGCGACCTTGTTCATTGAACCGGAAGCCATCGTGCAGATGAACAACCGATTGAGGGAATTGCGTCTGGCTGAAGAAAAAGAAGTGGAGAAAATTTTGCGCAGACTGTCGGCGCGCGTCGGTGAACAGGAAGCTGACATTCGCGAAACCCTTGCACGTCTGGCCCGGATAGACTTTATTTTTGCCAAGGCGGATCTGGCCGAAGCGATGAATGCCACGCTGCCGGTGATGAACGATCGCGGTTACTTCCAGTTGAAAAAAGCACGCCACCCCTTGATTGCACCGGAAGACGTCAGACCGATTGACGTCGAGCTTGGCGAAAATGTAACGATGCTCGTCATCACCGGACCGAATACAGGCGGAAAAACGGTGACGCTGAAAACGATCGGTCTACTTCATTTGATGGCGATGTCCGGCCTGTTCGTCCCCGCTGCGCACGGCAGTCAACTGTGTGTGTTTGATCACGTGTTTGCCGATATCGGCGATGAGCAGAGCATCGAGCAAAACTTGAGCACTTTTTCGAGCCATATGACCAACATCGTCCGCATGCTCGAGCATTTGACGTCGCAAAGCCTCATCTTGCTGGACGAACTGGGTGCGGGTACCGATCCGACCGAAGGGGCCGCATTGGCGATGGCGATCCTGGAACACTTGCGTGAAGTCGGTTGCCGTGTCGTGGCGACAACCCATTACAGCGAGCTGAAGGCGTATGCCTATGAGCAGGAAGGAATTATGAATGCCAGCATGGAATTTGACATCGAGACACTTCGTCCGACGTACAGGCTGTTGCTTGGAGTTCCGGGTCGCAGCAATGCGTTTGCGATCGCAGAACGGCTCGGATTGCCGCGGGAGATCATTGAAAAAGCGCGCGAGCAGGTGGGCGAAGACGATCGGCGCCTGGATACAATGATCGCTTCGCTTGAACGGAATCGGGCGACGGCGGAAACGGAGCGGGAAGAAGCGGAACGGTTGAGACGCGAAGTGGAACAGTTAAAGCGCCGATACGAAGAACAGTCTGCGCGCCTGGAAGAACAGCGGGAGAAAATTTTGCGCCACGCAGAAGCGGAAGCGAAGCGGATGGTGGAAAAAGCACAGCAGGAAGCGGAACAGATCATCGCCGATTTGCGGAAGCTGGCGATGGAAGAACAGGTTTCCATCAAGGAGCACAAGCTGATTGAAGCCAAGAAGAGGCTGGACCAGGCGCTTCCGCAACGTACAGACCAGCGCTATCAACCGCAAGCTGCGGGCGGGAAAAGGGAAGCAGCGGGCCCTGGCGATGAAGTATATGTACTCAGTCTGGGGCAAAAAGGCTATATTCTCGAAGAAGCTGGGGGCGGACAATGGCTCGTTCAGCTCGGCATTATGAAAATGAAGGTGAACAAGGATGATGTGCAGCTGGTTAAAAAAAGCGGAAATGTAAAAGACACTGTCTCCGCTTTTACAAAAGTCCAACGGGCAGATCAGCGAGTGCGTACGGAACTGGATTTGCGCGGAGCGACTTTGGAAGACGCACTGATCGAAGTCGATCGCTTTTTGGATGAAGCGATTCTTTCCAACCTGAACCAGGTGGCCATTATCCATGGCAAAGGCACGGGTGTACTGAGGAACGGCATCCAGGAATATTTGCGCAAGCATAAACACGTCAAACATTTCCGTCCCGGCGGCTTGGGGGAAGGCGGCAGCGGTGTAACGATCGCCGAGCTCGGATAAGCGGATGAAACCGGCCAGGAAAGGCAGGGGAGCCTTTTGAATCGTGAAGAAATTGATCTGCTGTTAGATTTTCCCTTGATTGAGACGATCGCCTATTTTTCGGTCGCCGGCCTGTTGTTGGTCATATTTCTTGCCATCTTTGAGCTGGTGACCCCTTACCAAGCGTGGGAAGAAATTGCCCGCGGCAACCTTTCGATTGCGCTGGCGATCGCAGGGAAAATATTTGGCATCTGCAATGTGTTCCGCTATGCGCTGACAGATGCGGAATCGATCTATACTGCATTTTTATGGGCGGTGGTCGGTTACGTTTTGCTCCTGATCACCTATTTTCTGTTTGAATTTTTGACGCCGTGGTTTAAAGTGGACAAGGAACTCGAACGCGATAACCGGGCGATCGGCTTCATATCCATGATTCTGTCCATGGCGTTTTCGTATGTGGTTGGTGCCAGCATTCAATAGCGAAACGGAGTGGTTCATAGCCATGAAGT
The DNA here is from genome assembly GCA_937925675.1 of uncultured Paenibacillaceae bacterium. GTDB lineage: Bacteria > Bacillota > Bacilli > Paenibacillales > CALAME01 > CALAME01. The sequence continues at coordinate 44,368 of CALAME010000022.1, forward strand.
ATTTGTGGGGGACATTGTTTGCTGTTGCCTTTATCTTTTTGGTGGCGGGAATCTACTATTTTATCCAGCACGGATAAAGGATGAACAGGAGGAACCAGGTTGGGAAAAGGAAGCAAAAAAACCGTATGTCCATGGTGTCAGACGGAAATTGTTTGGGACGAGGAAACCGGCCCCGAATCGGTCTGCCCGTACTGTGAAAATGAGTTGGGAGCATACCGTACGATTCATATCGGTCTTGAACCGGAAGATGAGAGCGCGCAAGAAGTGGTGGAAGGAAGCGAATGCTCCTATTGCGGTGAAACGACCGTACTGGCGGGACACCAAACCGTAACGGCGGAGACGTTTGTTCCGGTGGGGGCGCTCAAACCCCCGTTCACTCTCGACGTTTACCTCTGCCCGTCCTGCATGCAAGTGCAATATGTGCTGTCCGAATTGAACCGGCGCAGGCTGGAAAAAGAAGATCGTTCCGATAACCTGTGATAGAACGCCGGCGCAGCGTTGCCGGAAAAGGCGGAATGGTCTTCATGCGAATGGGGTAAAGTATGGGTGTATTCCGATTGCAAAGGAGATGCCCATGTCTTCAAACGATAGCAAGACCCGGGGCGGTTCGGGTCACCTTCCCGCCCAGGCGGTGCTGCTATTGAGTGTACACGCTCTGTTCGCAGTGGCCAATGCCTTGTCTGGCACGTTTGTGAATGTGTATTTGTGGAAAGTCGGAAATGATCTTTCTTTGATCGGCTGGTTCCAGTTGTCCCATCATACCGCCAATGCGCTAACGTTCTGGTTGGCCGGAAAATGGGTCAAGGAATTTAACAAAATGAACAGTTTGCGGCTGGGCATTGGCGTTTCGGCTTTTTTTTATTTGCTTGTGCTCATGTTGCAGACGAAGGCAGTTGATTATGTGGTTCCCCTCGGTGCGGTACAAGGGATCGCAGCCGGTTTTTTTTGGCTTGCCTTCAATGTCGTTTATTTTGAAATTACGGACCCGGACAATCGCGACAAATTTAACGGCTGGTCCGGCCTGCTCGGTTCCGGGGCAGGCATGATTGCGCCATGGGTTTCCGGACTGATCATCACCCACATGGAAGATACGTCCGGATATCGCGTCATTTTCACCTTATCCCTCACCGTGTTTGTCATCGCCAATGTGCTCAGTTTTTTTCTGAAAAAAAGGAAAATTCGCTGCAAATATGAGTGGACATTGGCTTTTCGTAAATGGAGACAAAGGGGAAATATATGGCGCAAGGCCTTGCCAGCACTGACGTTTCAAGGAATACGCGAAGGCGTATTTGCGTTCGTGATCGGACTTCTCGTCTATATCGCAACCGGAAGCGAAATGAAGCTCGGCAACTACGCGCTCATCACTTCTCTGGTTGCCTTGTTCAGCTTTATGGTCGTCGGTAAATATTTAAAACCCGCTTACCGTGCCCGAGCCATGCTGTACGGATCGATTGCGATGACGCTGGTGATCGTGCCTTTTTTTATCGACATCCATTATGGGATGTTACTCGTATTCGGCATCGGGACATCGCTGTTTGTTCCGCTTTATACGATCCCGATGACCTCAACGGTATTTGATCTGATCGGCAAGGATCAGGAAAGCGCCGATCTGCGCGTTGAATATGTCGTCCTGCGCGAACTTGGATTGAATGCAGGCCGGATGGTCGGTACAGCCGCCTTCATCGCGGTCGTGTCGCTGACGATGAATGAGCTGGCCCATACCTTGTTCATTTTGCTGGTCGGCAGCATGCCGGTGATCGGTTCATTGTTTATGAGACCGGTTTTGGCCAACGTTCAGACCCGTTTTCCATCTAACTGATCATGATCTCTTCATGCGGATAGCTGTACACACTCTGCTTTTTCTTGGTACGGAACAGAAAGAGAAAGGAAAGCATGCCGATCCGCCCCAAAAACATTAATGCCATTAACACGATTTTAGCCGGGACCGTTAAACCCGCTGTGATACCGGTCGACAAACCGCACGTACCGAATGCGGAAGTCACTTCAAATACGATGGAAAACAACGTTTTTTCTTGTTCCCAATGATAGAGCACAACGATGCTTCCGCATACGATAATGACGGCAGCCGCAAACGCGACCAGGCTTTTGATGATGTCCTCCTCTTTGATGGAGCGCTGGAAGGCGCGCACTTCCGTTTTGCCTGTCGCATATGTAACCAGGGTCAACAGGACGAGTGCGAATGTCGTCGTGCGAATTCCGCCCCCTACACTGGACGGACTGGCCCCGATGAACATGAGCAAAGAAATGAGCAGCTGGGTGGTGGGGCTGAACTCGGCAACATCGATCGTGGACAGTCCTCCGCTGCGCGCTGTCACGGAGTAGAACAGGGCGTGGAAGCCTTTTTCCAACCCGTTCATCTGTTCAAAAAATAACCGTTTTTCGACCAGCCAGATGCCTACAGCACCAAATACGGTCAGGAGCAAAAAGGTGAGGCTGGTCATCTTAGTGAACAGGGAAAAACGGAATCGGGGCTGGCTGCCCCACAAATACTCACGCAACTCAAGCAGTACGGGAAATCCGATCGCTCCAAGTACGACCATGAGCATCGTCACGGTTTGCACGAAATAATCGTGTGTAAAATCGGCAAGGGAATTGCCGAATATGTCGAACCCGGCATTCGTATAAGCCGAGATGGCGTGGAAAATACCGTGGTAGAGAGCATGCCGCCAATCGGGCTGGATGCCCGAAAAATAAAAATAGGCGGTAAAGAGTGCCGCTCCGCACGTCTCCAGGATCAGGACCAAAATCAAGAGCATTCGTATCAATTTGACGAGACCGGCCAGGTTGTCGCGATTTTGATCCACCATAATCATGCGGCGATAAGACAAGCCAATATTGCGGCCCAGCAATAGCCACAAAAAAGTGCCGAGCGCCATAATGCCGATGCCGCCAATCTGGAAACAGATGAGCAAGATCAGATGGCCGGCGATGTTGAAAGTTCCCGCCGTGTCCGTGACGGACAGTCCGGTTACGGTTACGGCGCTCGTTGCCGTAAACAGGGCATCCAGATAGGAAAGGGATGCGCCTTTTTTATGCGTGAAAGGCATCCAGAGCAATAAGGACGCGATCAGGATCGCCAGCAAATAACCGAGCACAACAAACTGGGTCGGGCTGAGCCGGTCTTGAAAATTTGTCCACTTGTTTCCTCTCATCGTCTTTACGTTCCTTCCGCTGAGTAACCATTCGGCTGATCTTCCATCCGACCGATCGGAACCGATCGCGATCGATCGCCCCTTCGTCCGATTGGCTCCCATCGATCGATGGGCTTGGTCACTGCATGTGATCACTGTATACTCATCTTACTGCAAATTTTATACAAATGCGAGCGATGAGGGGGATGGTTTTCTGAAATTTGTTATATTCGCTTTAAAAAAGTCTTATTTATTTCCAGTTAAAGTCATATTATAATGTTCATAAATTGTTATTTTGCTAGTAGAATGAACGGAGGCAAAGGAGGGGCAGCATGTCGGAAAAATTGCGGTGGGGGATTATCGGTTGCGCGGCTATTGCCAAACGGGCGGTGATCCCCGGTATCAAGAACAGTCAATACGGAGAAGTGGTAGCGATTGCAAGCCGGGACAAGGCCAAGGCGGAGGAAACGGCGCAAGAGTTTGGTATTCCGACCAGTTATGGCAGCTATGAAGAATTGCTGGCCGATCCCAATATTGATGCGGTTTACATTCCGCTCCCGAACCACCTGCACAAACCGTGGACGATCCGGGCAGCGGAAGCGGGCAAGCATGTCCTGTGCGAAAAGCCGCTGGCATTGGACGCCCGGGAAGCGGAAGAGATGAAAGAAGCTTGTGCCAAAGCAGGAGTACAGCTGGCGGAAGCGTTCATGTATCGCCATCATCCGCGTTATCATCGTATCAAAGAAATCATCGCCAGCGGTGAAATCGGGGAGATCCGTGGTATCCATGGTGCCTTTACGTTCAACAACGCCAAAGACTATGGCAACGTCCGCTATGTGAAAGAATGGGGGGGAGGATCGCTCTATGATGTCGGTTGTTACCCGCTCAGTGCTGCGCGCCTTATTCTTGAACAAGAACCGGTGGCGGTGACGGTAGTGGCGCAATTTTCGCAACAACACGGCAATGTAGATATGATGGCATCAGGACTGGTGGAATTCCCCGGTGATGTGGCCTTGACCTTTGATTGTGGAATGTGGGCCGGGGGACGCAACATCTTGGAGATTGTAGGAAGCGACGGCAGCATCTTTGTTCCGAAAGCTTATCTGTATAACAAACAGGAAGCGGGAGACGCCGATTTCTTTGTCAGAACGGCTCAGGGCGAACGGCGGGAGAAAGCGGAAACGTTGGACGTCTACGCCTTGCAGGCGGACGATTTTGCCCTTGCTGTATTTGGCCGCCAGCCCCAGAAGTTTCCGGCTGATGATGCTGTCCAAAACATGAAGGTGCTCGAAGCCTGCCTTCAGTCGGCCGAGCAGCGCCGTACGGTTGAGCTGAATTAAAATGACAGGACCAGGAAGGTGACGCCTATGAAAACCTATCAAATTCCCGGCTTGGAAAAACCGGTTACGCGCCTGGTGATGGGATCGGATTATTTTTCACCGGAACGATATGACCAGGTCAGCGAGATGCTGGATCTGTTTGTCTCTCTCGGCGGCAATACGATCGATACCGCGGCGATATACGGGGCCGGAAAAAGTGAACAGGCGATCGGGCAGTGGCTATCCGAACGCAAAAATCGGGAGCAGATCGTCATATTGACCAAAGGGGCGCATCATGATGAGCATGGCCCGCGTGTCAACCGGGAAGCCATTTTGTACGATCTTGAGTCCAGCCTGGAGCGCCTTCAGACCGATTACATTGATTTGTATGCCTTGCATCGCGATGATCCGAATGTCGAAGTGGGAGAAATTATCGAGGTGCTGAATGAGCTTAAGGAAAGCGGCAAAATTCGCGCATTCGGCGGTTCCAACTGGACGGTTCGCCGCTTTGAAGAAGCAAACGAATATGCCCGCCGGAACGGTTTGACCGGATTTACATTCAGCAGCCCGAACCTCAGTCTGGCCAAGGCCAAAGAACCGTTCTGGAAAGATTGCGTACACGTTGACGAAGAAACGTTGCGCTGGCACGAACAGACCCAGTTCCCGCTTATTTCCTGGTCATCGCAAGCGCGCGGCTTTTTTACCGGCCGTTACTCTCCGGATAAGCCGGACAATCCCGATCTGGTTCGGGTATTTTACAGCGAAGAAAATTGGGCGAGATACGATCGTGCCGGGGAGCTGGCCGAGAAAAAAGGAGTGTCGCGCATACAGATCGCGCTTGCTTATGTTCTCAACCAGGCGTTTCCTGTCTGCGCAATCATCGGACCGCAAAACCGCGAGGAGATGGAATCCTGTTTTGCGGCGGAGCGGATTGTGCTGACGCCGGAGGAAATCCGCTGGCTTGAGCATGGCGAATGAACCGAAGCCATGACGAAATACGATTTGGAAACGATTAGGAAACGGGCCTTCGTTTAAAAGGTCCGTTTTTTTATGATGAATGAGCCGTCACAATGAACCGTCACCTTGCCAGTCTCAGGTAAATCCGTTAAGATCAATACAAGAACGGAAAGGAAAGTAGTCGTTTGCAGCGAATCGGGCCATACTATTACGGATGGAAAATGAAGGAAGATGCCAAAGGAGATGACGACATGTCCTACCGTCCGGATAACCCGCTGATGATCCAATCGGACATGACCGTGCTTGTGGAAGTGGACCATCCGGATTATGACGCGATTCGCGATCATCTTGGCAGTTTTGCTGAACTGGAAAAAAGTCCGGAATTCGTGCATACATACCGCATATCTCCGCTTTCTTTATGGAATGCGGCTGCCGCCGGCGTCAGGCTGGACGATATACTGTCATTTTTAAGCCAGTACAGCAAGTTTCCGATACCGTCATCGTTGATCAAGGAAATGGAGATGTGGTATGGCCGCTATGGCCTGTTACGCATCGAACGGGAGCAGGATCAGCTTTATTTGACCAGCCGCGACCCGGCGCTGCTTGATCAACTCCGGGAATACAAAAGCCTGCGGCAACTGATCGGTGCCCAAAAAGACGGTCGATCTCCGATCAAGGCCACGGACCGCGGGCTTTTGAAACAGGAACTGGTGAAAATCGGTTACCCCGTCGAGGACGTGGCCGGGTATTTGGAAGGAGCAAAACTTCATTTTCAATGGCGCACGGTGACCCTGAAAGGGAAACGTTTCGAGCTAAGGCGCTACCAGAGACAGGCGGCGGATCAGTTTTACGCCGGCGGTTCCGTGTACGGCGGCAGCGGTGTGCTCGTTCTGCCGTGCGGAGCAGGAAAAACCGTGATTGGCATTGCAGCGGCTGTCGATTTGCAGTCAGAGGTGCTCGTCCTGACCTCGAGCATCACCGCTTGTCGACAATGGATCGAGGAGTTTTTGGACAAAACGACGCTGCGAGAAGATCAGATCGGCGAGTATTCAGGCGAGAAAAAAGAGATCCGTCCCGTCACGGTGACGACGTATCAGATTTTGAGCTATCGCAAATATAAAGAAGATGACTTTGAACACCTTGCCTTGTTCAATCGCCGCAACTGGGGGCTGATCATCTATGATGAAGTGCATCTGTTGCCCGCTCCTGTTTTTCGCATCACTGCGGACATTCAGGCGAAGCGAAGATTGGGGCTGACCGCCACCCTGATCAGGGAAGACGGCCGTGAGAAGGATGTGTTCTCGCTGATCGGTCCGAAAAAATATGAGGCTCCATGGAAAGAGCTCGAGCGGCAAGGTTGGATCGCCAAGGCGAACTGTACCGAAATTCGCGTGGAGATGACTGAACATGAACGTAAGCGGTATGCCGTCGCTGAAGCGCGAGCGCGCTTTCGCATCGCTGCCGAAGCCCAGCGAAAAATGGAGGTCGTGCGGAAGCTGATGGAGCGGCACCGGGACGACCGCGTACTTATTATCGGACAATATCTTGACCAGCTTCGCACGCTGGCTGCTGCATTGAACCTGCCCCTGATCACCGGCAAAACGCAGAATGCCGAGCGTGAAAAACTGTATCAGGCTTTCCGGTCGGGGGAAATCCGGGCTCTGGTTGTGTCGAAGGTGGCCAATTTTGCCATCGATTTGCCCGATGCCAATGTGGCTGTACAAGTATCGGGTCAATTCGGCTCCCGGCAGGAGGAAGCACAGCGGCTTGGTCGTATATTGCGCCCCAAAAAGGACGGAAGCCAGGCGCAGTTTTATGCCATCGTCACCCAGGACAGCAGGGAATTGGATTTTGCGATCAACAGGCAGCGCTTTTTAACCGAACAAGGTTACCGCTATGAAATTGTGGACGAACGGGTGTTGGACGATTTGACCTCGAGCCCAAACCGGTGATCGTGACCAGCCGCGGATGAGGGATGACGTTCGAAAAGGAGTTTGGATTCGCATGCGAATCGAAAAGTTGCTGTTGCAGCTGGATGCGGAAAAGTACAAGCGCACAGCAAATATCATCAGCTGCCGTTTTGGCAGAAATCAAGTGCCCATCGACGGAACACCGGAGCAACTTGCTGCCTGTTACACGCCGGAACGGATCGAAAGGGCGCTGTCTGAACTTCAACCGGACGAGCGGGAAGTGTTGGAAATGATCGCCGCCTTGGCTGACGACCATGGCTCGTTGTTGCTGGATGATGCCGTTTTGAAATCGAACGTGCTTTTCGGCGAACCGGGGCGCTTTCGCTCTGTCATTCGCAGCCTGGAGGAACAAGGGCTGCTTTTTAGCCTCCGCGACTTTTGGCGCGAGAAGCTGATTTTGCCAGAAGAATTGATGGAACCGGTACTCCGCAGTTGCGCAAGGCGTCTGGCTGAACAGATCAGAACGGGCGCGATCGTGGAGTATGCGGATGATGTATCGACAGTGGATAGTTGCGGTTTTGCCGCCTATCACGATCTGATCACATTTCTCTCTTTTCTTGCCCGCGAAGGAGCCGAGGTGACACAAAAAGGCCATATTTACAAGCGGACGATCAACAAGATCGTAGAAAAATTTCGTTCGCCCGAACGGCTGTTTCCGGAACCGTTCGGTGAATATATGCCGAAACATTTTTATTTTTTTGAATCTTTTCTCAAACGAAGTGCTCTCGCGCGCTTTGAACGCACCGTATGGCTTGACCATAGCAAACTGAAGGAATGGCTGGCGCTCTCCTACACCGAATGGGCGCGGCGTATGTACCGGTTTTATCTGACGCGCATATATGCCGGTTCTCGTCTGCATCACCGTTTTCTGTTCCGGATTTTTGCTGAGTTTGGACGGGAGGCGAATAATCAGAGCGGGGGCGGGCCAGGCTGGTGGGATCCGATGCAAATTTACCAAACGATCGCACAAAAGACAGAGCGATGGGGAGTATGGCTGAGGGAAGAGCAATTAAAAGAAATGATTTATAATCCTTTTTATATTCTGGGCCTGATCGAACGAAGGAAGGGCAGCCAGGGTGAAATATATTGGAGATGGACGCGTTTCGGATTGGAATTTGTTACGGCGAACCCCCCTCATCCGCTTCATTCCTCTTCCGGATGGGACACGTCGTTTTACGTGCAACCGAACCTGGAGCTGATGGTGCCGGAAACCGTGCCGGCGGCGGTGCGCTGGGGGGTCGAAGCGCTGGCCGAGCATGAGCGGGCCGATGCCGTGCATCTTTACCGCCTGACCCGAGCGAGCATCAGGCGGGCGTTGGAGGCGGGATGGACGAAGGAACAGATGCTGAACTTTTTGACGCGTTTCAGCAAAGTGCCCGTGGCTGATAACGTCCAACATACGGTCGCGGGCTGGATCGGGCATTTCGGCAAGGCTGAACTGTGGGATGTGCTGATGGTGAAAGTGAACGATCCGGAACTTGCAGTGAAACTTCAAGCCCATCCTGATTTTCAGCGTTGGGTCGTTCTATCCGTTTCAGAGACCGCCTTTGTCATCCGCCGCCAAGATGAAGCCCAATTTCGCAACTGGATGAGCGGCATTGGTTATGAATTGCCGCTTCGTGTGCGCGATCCCGGGGCAGAAACGATAGAAACAGACGGAACGATAGAGGGGATGAGGGCACAGGAAAATGATGTGGGAAATGGGGATGCGGATGATGACATGAAGCGGGTACGTCTCCACAATCTCGGTGTCTTTTCCCCCGCCCTGATCGCACGGATCCAGGATCTGTCCGGCAAAATTCCCTTTGCAGACAGTCCCGATTCATTGTAAACTGAAATATAGTGTTAAAAACGTGATATTCACCCTGGAGGTACAACCAAATGAACGGTTTAAAAGAAAGC
>CALAME010000023.1 GCA_937925675.1 uncultured Paenibacillaceae bacterium
AGGGACTATCCGCTTCTGATGGGGCTGTACCTTTTAATATCCGTCTCCGTCGCCGTCACGATGATTTTGCTCGATATGGTGTATGCGCTTGCAGATCCGCGAATCCGTTATCCATAGAGAGAAGGTGAAACTTTGATAGGTCTCCCTTCGATACGCCTGAAATCATTACATCGCCTGAACGGTCTAAAAAAAATGCTGGACACGATCCGTTCTGTAAGACAGCTGCAGATCGGCATCCTGTCCCTGATCGTCCTGCTTGCAGCGGCTCTCTTTGCCCCTTTGATCGCTTCGCACAATCCCAACTCCATGGAGTTTGACCCGCTGATCGCACCGGGCAGCGATCATTGGCTCGGGACCGACGGATTGGGCCGGGACGTGTTCAGCATGATCGTATACGGAACGCGCACGTCGCTTTTTATCGGTGTCTTCGCCGCAATCATTTCCGGCCTGATCGGCACACTGCTCGGAGGTATCGCCGGATTTTACCGCGGAAGCCTGGATCGGGTTCTTACGGAAATAAACAATATTTTTCTGATGATCCCGACATTTTTTCTCGTCCTGTTGATCGTCGCTTTTTTCGGCAGCAGCATCACCAACGTCATTATCGTGCTCGGTCTGACCGGATGGGTCAGCAATGCGTTGCTTATGCGGGCACAGGCGGTGTCGCTTCGTGAAAGAACATTCGTTATGGCCGCATACGCCATCGGGGAATCCCGCACCCGCATTTTGTTGAAACATATTATTCCCAACGGAATTTTTCCGATTATAGCCAATACGACGATGAACATCGCTTCCGCCATCCTGATGGAGTCCAGCCTCAGTTTCCTCGGATTGGGCGATCCGAATGTCATCAGTTGGGGACAGGTCATCCATCATGGCCGTTCGTACTTGACAAGCGGATGGTGGATTTCCGCCTCCGCCGGACTGGCGATTGTCGCGACCGTTTTTACGTTTTATCTGCTTGGTGACGGGCTTAACCGCCTCTTCAATCCAAAACAAAACACGATCCGTTGACGGAGGTGCGAACATTGCCGCTAATTGAGATCAATCAGTTGCGTGTCACCTATGTTTCCGAACACAAACGCACCGCCGCCGTGCGCGGCGTGACCCTGACGGTGAATGAACAGGAATCCGTCGGCATCGTCGGTGAATCCGGTTCGGGAAAGTCAACGCTGGCGCTGGCCATCCTCCGGTTGTTACCCCACAACACGGCACATGTGGAAGGAGAGATCCGTTTTCTCGGCAATAACTTGCTGGAACTGTCGGAAGAACGTATGACCGAACTGCGCTGGCAAAAGCTGTCGGTCGTTTTCCAGAAATCCATGAATGCGCTCAGTCCTGTACATAAAATCGGCCAGCAAATGTCAGACGTGTTCCGGATTCACGTAAAAGATCAGTCGAAACAAGAAGTGAAAGAGCGCATGATTCAGCTTTTGGAGATGGTCGGTTTGCCCCCTCGCGTTTATGACATGTATCCGCATGAATTGTCCGGTGGGATGATGCAGCGGGTTTCAATCGCACTCAGTCTGATGCACCATCCAAAATTACTCATCCTGGATGAGGCGACAACCGCACTCGATGTCATAACCCAACGGCAAATTCTTGATGAATTGATGGAACTGGAACGACAGTTGCAGGTGACCCGGATCATGATCACCCATGACATAGCAACTGTTGCATACGCATGTCACAAAGTGGCCGTCATGTATGCCGGACAGATCGTCGAATTTGGCGATGTCGCGGACGTTTTGCGCGAGCCACAGCATCCGTATACACAAGCGCTGATGCGTACGATACCCGCTCAGCCAAGGGAAACCGCAATCGTGCGAGGCATTCCCGGTTCGATCCCTGATCTGAGCGAACCGATTCGAGGTTGTGCATTTGCCGACCGGTGCAGCCTGGCCCGGAACATTTGCCGAAACGAGGAGCCGCCCCAGATCACCATGCCCGGCGGCAGCCAGGTTCAATGTCACCTGGCGGGAGGGGTGAAACATGCCGGTTAGTACCAGCACCGCCATGGAAAACAACGTCATGGAAAATACCGTTGTTGAAGTTACCGATCTGGTGAAGTCCTACAGGCAGCGGGACAACAGAAAAAGCGTCCGCGCCGTCGACGGCGTCAGTTTCACTGTAAAACCAGGCGAGGTGCTCGGCGTGATCGGTGAAAGCGGCTGCGGAAAATCTACGCTTGGAAAAATGCTGGTCGGTCTGGAAAAACCGGATGCGGGCGCGATCCGTTATGCCGGAAAACCGGTAAATGAGTGGCTTCGCTCCGATCCGCTTTCGTTCCGCCGCTTTACGCAAATCATTTTTCAAAATCCGTTTGACACCTTTGATCCCCGCTACTCGATCGGAACGATTTTAACCGGTGTGCTCAAACTGCACCGGATTGGCCGCGATCACCATGAACGGCGGGAACTGGCGGCGACACGGCTGGAACAGGCAGGGCTCGCGCCGGGTGAACGGTTTCTGGAACGCTATCCTCACGAATTGTCAGGAGGACAATTGCAACGTGTCTCCATCTTGCGCTCCATGCTGCTCGATCCTAAGTTTCTCGTCGCGGATGAACCGGTTTCGATGCTGGACGCCTCGATCCAGGCCGACATTTTGAACTTGCTGGCTGACCTGAGCGAACAGCACCAAACAGCGATGCTGTTTATCAGCCACGATATCGGCTCGATCCGCTATCTCGCCGATCAAATTGCCGTTATGTATCAGGGCCGCTTCATTGAATACGGCGATGCCGATGCGGTGTGGACCAACCCCCGCCATCCGTATACACGCGCACTGATTTTGAGTTCGCTCAGAGCCGGCGACAAAACGGAGCGAAACGCCCTTGATCGGGCGGGTAAAATCGCGCAACCCGCCGCAAATTCTAGCGGCTGCCCGTTTTATGCCCGCTGTATCTACCGCAGCGATGCCTGCCAGGTGATGCATCCGGAGCTCGCCGAGGTGGGCCCGAACCACTGGGTGCGTTGCCTAAATGTGTAAATCAATGAGGTCGATCAAACCAATATAGAGTAGGAGGAAAGTAGAAGTGAAAAGGGAGAGGACTTTAAAGAATATTCTAATTATCATGACTCTGCTTCTCACGGTAGTCATCACCGCTTGTTCAGGGGAAAACGGAAGTAGCGATCACGAAGCGGCCGGCGGAGGCACCTTGGTCGTTGGCATGCGAGGCGATCCGGTTACGTTCAACCCCGATGCACGCCCGGATGACCACTTTTACTATGTAGCCCAAAATATTTACAGCCGTCTTGTGAAACTCAATTACCACCAGGAGATTGTGCCGGACCTCGCCAAAGAGTGGCACATATCCGATGATGGACTGGAATACACGTTTTATTTGCACGAGGGTGTCACCTGGCATGATGGCCAACCGTTTACTTCGGCCGATGTAAAGTTTACCCTCGATACCATCCGCGAAAAATCGTTTATCGCCGGCAGTTTTTCCAGCATTGCGGAAGTCGAAACGCCGGATGACCATACCGTAGTCGTCCGGCTTGCGCATCCGGATGCCGCCTTTTTAGGAAACTTGTCCTGGTACGGCACTTTTATTGTGGCCGAGCATATTTACAATGACGCCAACTGGGACAGCGGGCTGGAAGTGGAGCCGGTCGGCACCGGTCCGTTCCGTTTCTCCGAATATACGTCGGGCGTCAGCCTGACACTGGAACGAAACGATGATTATTTCGGGCACGTCCCGCATGTGGATCGCCTCGTTTTTTCGATCATTCCTGATCCGAACACGATGATCCAATCGTTCTACAACGGCGATCTCGACATTTTGGGGACGATGCCTCCGAGCTCTGAAGTGGAGCGGATATTGAATGACCCCGAAATCATATCAGAACCCATGATCGCCCCGAACCGGAACTACGTCATCTTCAATGTCAACGCGGAACCGTTCAACGATCTGATCGTACGCCGCGCCTTTGCCCTCGCCATCGACAACGAAGATATTTCATCAAGGGCGATGAAAGGGCAGAGCCAACCTGCGGAATATTTCATCTCTCCCTCATATTCGTGGGCTCTTGCAGATGAGCACCGCATCCCTGCACACGATCCAATGCAGGCGATGGCGCTGCTTGAACAGGCCGGTTATACGAAGGGGGCGGACGGTTTTTATCTGGCGGTTGAAATGGACGTCATGAGCGCACTCTCGTTCCCGGATATCGCCCAGGTCATGAAAGATCAGCTGGCACAAGCCGGCATCGACCTGAACATCCAGCTGTTGGATACGACGGCATGGATGCAAAAAGTGTATGCGGATCGCAATTTCAAGCTCACCATGATGGGGGGTTACCACGGACCCGACATCGGCGCCCTGCAAATGCGCATCGGCACAGAGGCCGGCAACAACCCGACCGGTTACAGCAACGCTGCGCTGGATGAAGCTTTCAGCAAGGGAGCCAGCGTGATCGATGAAGCTGAACGGGTGGAGGCTTACACGGAAGTGCAACGCATTTTGTCCGAAGATCTGCCCATGATCCCGCTGGTCGATCTGATCAACATCTACCCGTACCATTCCCGCTTGCAAGGACATCCGTCCTCGGCAGAAGCAGCGCCCTACACCGGCGATCAGGAATATAACTATATCCGGTTTGCGGACGGAATAAAGAGGTGAACCCTTTGAACTGGCAGACGGTGATCGATCAAGTGCCTGATTACCAAACGTTTATGACTGTGGATGAACTGGACGCGAGCGCCCGCGCGCTCGCGCAAAAATATCCCGATGTGGTGACGCTTTTTGAAGCTGGCAAATCGCGCAAAGGCCATCCGATCCTTTGCCTAAAAATCGGCGATGGTCCGAAAAACGCGTTATGTTTTGCCTTTCCCCATCCGAATGAACCGATCGGGGCGATGACGATGGAATATTTTGCGCAAGTGCTGGCAGAAAACCAACATTTAAGGAACCGGCTCGGATTTACGTGGTACATCATCAAATGCGCCGATCCGGATGGAGTGCGGCTCAATGAAAACTGGTTCAAGGGACCGTTTACGCTGACAAATTACATCCGCCATTTTTATCGCCCCGCCCTGTACGAACAGGTCGAATGGACGTTTCCGATCGCTTACAAAAATTTGA
>CALAME010000024.1 GCA_937925675.1 uncultured Paenibacillaceae bacterium
ACGGATAGACGTCCCGTCTCCCGATCGCGTTTATAAAGCGTGAGGTTATGCGACCGTTCATTAGCGCATATGAGATATCGTTCGCTCGGATCGAGGACAAAGTCCCGCGGCCAATTCCCTTCCGTAGATACGTGCTCAACGAGATGGACTTTTCCAGTACTTTCTTCAATCGCAAAAACAGCAATACTATTATGACCGCGATTGGATACGTAGACAAAACGGCCATCGCCCGTCACATGAATAGCCGCACCTTGACTGTGACCGGAAAAATCTTCCGGTAAGGTCGTGTGGTACTGTAATTCTGTAAAGCTTCCCGCTTCCCGATTATACTCCAGAACGATAATTTCATTACTCAACTCGGTCATCACATAAGCGTATTTTCCATTCGGATGGAAATCCAAATGCCGGGGACCGGAACCGGGACGGACCCTTAAACTTGCCACTTCTGCCAACCGACCTTCTGTTAGGGTATACGTGACGATTTGATCGGTTCCAAGATCAATAGCAACCACGTACTTTCCATCAGGAGTAAACTCTGAATAATGCACATGGGGTTTTTCCTGGCGTTCCTTATTCGGGCCACTTCCTTCATGTTGGATGACAGACGACGCAGGTCCTAACGTTCCATCGGGTTTGACAGGATGAATAGCCACCTGCCCCCGGTGATAATAGGCCGCCACAACCGTATCATTTTTATCATTGACCGCCACATAACAAGGGGAGGTGCCTTCCGTCATCATGCGGTTAATAGGAGTTAATGCTCCTGACTCGCTATTGATCCGATAAGCAGCCACGCCTCCTTCTCCTTCTCCCGCTATAACGGCATACAAATACTCCTGGTTTTCGCTAATCGCCAAATATGTCGGATTTCCGAGCTCTGCCGCCAGCTTGATCTCCCGAATTTTTTCGTCTTGCGTATCTAAAATAAACGTGTATATACCTTTACTACTTTCTTTTGTATATGTACCGATAAACCCGCGATAGTCTTTATTTACCATCCTGATCCTCCTCGTATCATATGTTGTGAACTTTTTAAGGCAATTACCCGTTAATTTTAAATGAGGTGTGGCTAATTACAGTGGGTACGTCCATTAACGAAATCCGGCCTCGGGTGTTCGGGATGTTCAGATGATGCTCATCAGGAGACCATATGCAATCTTGCTTACTCCTCCCCGGAGCCTGATCTTTCATACTATGGAAATTATAACATATTCAGTTTCGCACAAACATTCCCAGTCATTAAGTAATGACGTCATGGCTCGAAGAATTTTTACTGTACATTATGCAAAACATCTTCCCTTCTTTGCAGGCACCATCTTTTTTGTATTTGACAAGTTGACCTGAATTTTGTCTACAAAACAAAAAATCCCTTTTTGTCATACAAAGGGATGTCAAGAATTGATCTTTTCTTTTTCCGGGGCAGAGGGAAGATTTTTCGTCTCATTCGGCTTAGTAAAAAAATGGACAACGTTTTGCCAGCTGCGCTCCACTTTTGTTGACAGGTAATGACTGCGTTCAAATATAATTTCCCGAATATATTCCAATTGCCGCATGATTTTATCAAGAAGGGCACCGTGATGATCCAGCTGTTCCACGATTTCCCGCTGTTTTTCCCTCTGATCGATTATTTTTGTGAACGTCTCCTGTTGGAGCTTTTCCAGTTGTTCGAGGCGCTGTAAAAGCTCCTGATACTCTTTCTCGTATCGCTCGATGCGTTGCAAGATGATCTCGTTCCTCTTTTCCATCTGCTCTAAGTTTTGTAGTAATATACTTTGCTTTTCTTCCACTTCATCCCAGCGTGTCTCTTGCTGAGTCGTTTTCGTTTGGATCGTGTGAACTTGTTCCAAGATCGTCCGGAAAGATTTTTCGTTTTCCCGTAACCCTTTTTGTAAATCTGCATACTGACGCTGAACTTCGGACCAGCGTGTTGCCTGTTGGAGCTGTTGCTTCTTTTGCGTTTTTTGAATTTGCTTCAATGTAGCCTGGAGATGGTTGGAAGCGATCTGCTGCTGGTTCAAAAGTTTCGATAAAAAATTCACCCGCCAATATGTTTGATTATTGCTCGTTTTCGGTTCTTTCGTGTACAAATCGGGATGTTTTTTTACATTCGTAAATAAGCCCATGTTTGCATCTCCCTTTTACTCTTAACGCATTATATGCAAGATATGGTGGGATGAACATGGTTGAACAGGAAAAACAAAAAAATTTGAAAGTGAGTAAATCTCCCACTCGTTAATTAAGAAAATGAGTTCAAACGAATCACGGTTCGGGTTAAGCGATAGGTGAACGGGAACAAGAGCACGGTCACATAAAAAGGTGCCCATTGTTGTGAGATGCCAAACCAATGAACTAAAACGTATAATAATCCCGATTGCACCATCATACTGGCAAACTGGCTAAAAGGGAATAAAACGAAGGAAAGGAGCCCGGGTTTTGCCCTGAAGGTGTAAAATACATGTAAAAAATAGGCGCTCAAGATCGAAATCATGCTAGCCGCGATATGAGCGCGAATATAGGGTAGATGGCTTCCTTCGCTGAAAAGATAGTACAGGGAAAAATAAAGACTGGTATTAAATATACCGGTGACGATAAAGCGCGGTAAAACAGCTTTCACAGGTCTTTTCTCCCTGTTTTTTTATGATTTAGATTGCACAAGGCCACCATTTTTATACATTTTTATCAGCGATACCAATCCGCCCGTTCATCCATATGGGGAAAAGGAAGATCCGTGTCGATCATACCAATCATTTTTTTTACGGAAAAATCGTCCCCTCTTAGCCAGCGGGAAAAGTCAAATATATAAGGTTCCTGGTCTCCCCCTACTGCAAACCAGACGATTCTTTCTTTTGGGAAGTATGCGGAAGTGTGAATTGTGCCTGCCCAGCTCCTGTACGATTTAGAAAATACTCCCCGTTTGGTATCGTTTAACAAGCGGAAAGCTTCTTCGGCTGTTAACCCTGTATTTTCTTTCATCACCGCCAGTCTTTGCTGCGAATCCTCTAACACCCTTCTATTTTCTTCTTTTAAGATTTCGAAATGATTCGTACATAAAGTTCCCCGGCGCACAACAACCTTGCGGGGTGTGGTTTCCACTATAAATGGGGTTTCCTCATGTTGATCCAATAAACAATAGCTGAATGAATGGCGATGGGGAATTTCTTGAAGGAGGGTGACGGCTTCTGACACCGACGCACACGTTTCAAGTACAAGACGGCCGATCATATGACAGACGAATCCATCCCCAGGACGTTTTCTGTTCATAAAATTGTAGCCCATGACCAGTCCTTTTTCATTCATCCCATCCATCCGGCCGGTAATTTTCTGCGTTGGACCGATCACACTATAACCGCCATCATGGGGTTGGAATACCACGAAGCGGCCATCATATGTCTTTGGATGATAATCGTAATTGCGGACGAGATAGTTTTTCTCAGCATAGATGGAACAGCCAGAGGGATGGATGTTCACCCGATAGCCACTGAATTCTAAAAGTGCCCGTTCCAGTGGCCATTGTAAGGCAGCCTGCAATCCGAGAAGTTCCTCCCAGATTTGCGGCGCGATTGCTTGAAACATATGTTTTGTTTCCTTTACATCAATTGCGAAGCGGGGTTTCCGCACTTGCCATTGTTTTTTCCTATTTTTGATGAGAAGGGAGTTTTGCAATAGTTTTCCCTGCATGAAGCCAAAATCATAATGACTGCCGCGAAATTGAATGACATCGACATAAACCTTTTTCATTTTTTCACCGTTCCTTGATCGCTTCAAGATGATTGT
>CALAME010000025.1 GCA_937925675.1 uncultured Paenibacillaceae bacterium
CTCGCGGTCCTTCCGGCTTCCAATCCCTCTCAGGCCCGTCAAACCCGTCCGCATAATTGGCCATGTTCCCTCATAGACATGTATCATGATGATTCACATTTGCTAAAGTGGAGGGATTGGGATGCGACGATTTGCAAAGACCGTGGCCGTTTTGCTTGCCGTACTGCTCGTGGTGGCCGCATGCGGCAAAAAGGACGTCTCTGATGTCGTGAAGGATCTGGAGGAAACCGTCAGCAAACTGAACAGTTACCAGTCATCGGGCAAAATGGTTTTGTTGACGGGCAACGAGCCGCAAGAGTATGCGGTGGAAGTCTGGTACTTGCAACCTCATTATTACCGCATTTCTTTGACGAACCAGAAAAAAGACATCACCCAGATCGTATTGAAAAACGATGATGGTGTGTTTGTGCTGACACCGTCTTTGAACAAAAGTTTTCGTTTCCAGAGCAACTGGCCGACCGAACAGGGGCAGATCTATTTGTATCAAACCCTCGTGCAAAGCATCATCAAGGACGAACAAAGATCGTTCGTGGAAGACAGTGAACAGGACGCATTTGTCTTTGATGTAGCGGCTGATTATCAGAATGCTTCATTTTCACGGCAAAAAATTTGGCTGGAAAAGGATAACTATGCTCCGCGCAAAGTGGAAATTACCGACAGCAACTCCAACGTGCTTATCGTGCTGGAGTTCGATAAATTCGAGTTCAATCACAATTTCTCAGCCGATGACTTCGACATGCAGCGCAACATGACGAGCTGGAACTTGCAAACCTTGCCGGCGATGAGTGAAGAAGAGGCGGAGTCAGACGTTGCGGAACAGGTGCCTACAGGACCG
The DNA here is from genome assembly GCA_937925675.1 of uncultured Paenibacillaceae bacterium. Classification (GTDB taxonomy): domain Bacteria; phylum Bacillota; class Bacilli; order Paenibacillales; family CALAME01; genus CALAME01. The sequence continues at coordinate 836 of CALAME010000025.1, forward strand.
TTTGGGGTGATTGAGCCCACATATTTGCCTGAAGGCGTACAAAAAATAAGTGTAGAAGACATCGAATGGGGAGAAGGAACCGCGGTCATGTTACGCTATGGCGGTGAATATACGTTTACACTTTTGGAAACGCGGCCGCAGGAGCAATCGGTCACCGCGGATTGGGGAGAAGTCGTTGACCTGGGCTACACGATCGCGGTCTTGACCGGAGAAAATCAAAAGACGTTGCGTTGGGTATCCGACGGGGTAGAATTCCGTCTTATCAGCGGAGATTTACCGCTCGAAGAGATGATTGAAGTCGCCAAATCCGTATACGGACAAATTGGAAAATAGAACCGTTTCGTCCATCTTTGTTGACACCGCAGGCCAGAGACATTAACATTGAATTTAACGATTGGTTGAAAGATGTAGAAAAAAGGTGAAAGCACAGAGTGGATTCATATTATCGCTATACACGAGCGGAAATATCATTCGACAATCTTCGTCACAATTTGCGTGAATTTCGCCGTGTGCTGCCGCCACAGATCAAAATTATGGCGGTGTTAAAAGCCGATGCTTATGGGCATGGAGCGGTTCCCATGGCTCGGGAAGTGTTGGCCTGCGGTGTCGACTATCTGGCAGTGGCCTTCCTGGATGAAGCGCTGGAACTGCGGAGGGCCGGGGTGGATGCCCCGTTGCTCGTTCTCGGTTATACCGCTCCGGAACATGTTGAACGGGCGATCCAGCATGACCTGACATTAACCGTGTATACACGGGAAGTACTTCACCGTTTAAAAGCAGCGCGCAAAAGCAAGCCGGTAAAAATTCATATCAAACTGGATACGGGTATGGGACGAATCGGGATCGCGGATGAATCTGAAGCGATCCACTTTATTGAAGAGGCTCTCAGCGCACCCGGCATCGATGTGGAAGGACTATATACCCATTATGCTTGCGCTGACGAGAAAGACAAAAGTTACACTTATGCTCAGTATGAAAAATTCCGTCGCATCATCTCCCATTTTGCTGCAAAGGACATCCATTTTCCACTGAATCATGCCGGTAACAGTGCAACCGCGATTGATATTCCCGGGCTGGCCTTGAACATGGTGCGTTTGGGAATCAGCATGTACGGTCTATATCCTTCCCAGGAAGTCAACAAAAAACGCGTGAACTTGCGTCCGGTCATGAGTTTTAAAACCGGGATCGTGATGGTCAAAAAGACTCCGTCCGGGACCGGAATCAGCTACGGGGCGACGTATCGCACCCGTGGTGAAGAAACGATTGCCACGCTTCCTGTCGGGTATGCGGACGGTTATACCCGGATGCTGTCAGGGAAGGCGCACGTTTTGGTACATGGACAGCGCGTACCGGTGGTGGGACGGATTTGCATGGACCAATGCATGATTAACGTTTCCCGTGTTCCGGACGTTCAGATCGGTGATGAGGTGGTGCTGTTCGGTGAGCAGGGTGGCGAAATGATTTCCGCTGATGAAGTCGCCAGCTGGCTGGGCACAATTGGTTATGAAATTGTCTGCATGGTATCCAACCGGGTGCCCAGGGTTTATGTTCGGAATGGTCAAACAGTCGCAACCGTTAACCGGCTGCTTTCGAACGTTGGTGATGCTGACGATGTTCGCCATGTGTGAAAGTTGTACTAAAGATTTTGATATTTGATGAAGGATTTTCAGATTTTGTGCCGAATAGTTATTTTGGGCAATGAAAATGGCGAAAATTGTCGCTTCGCATTTATGAAAAACACCCCTCATACATGATATACTTCACGCATATATTTGAATCTGTATAAACTTGCTGTGTATACGCCATACTGGTAATATTGAATCCTGGAGAAAGTTTTGGAGGTGCGGTACTGGTGTCCAGTGCTCAGAACACAAAACGCATCATGATCAGTTTGCCTAATCAACTTTTGGAGGAGGTTGACGGGATCGTCCAGCAGGAAAAGTCCAATCGCAGTGAGTTTATCCGGCAAGCGATGCGCGTTTATTTGATGGAGAGGAAAAAACGTCACATTCGCGAGTCGATGCAACAAGGATATATGGAGATGGCGAAAATTAACCTCAATATCGCATCGGAAGCATTTCACGTGGAGGAAGAGGCGGACGATACGTTAGACCGCTTGGTAAGCGGGGTGTAGCGTTTGATTGTCAAACGAGGCGACGTTTTCTTTGCTGACCTTTCCCCCGTCGTCGGTTCGGAACAGGGCGGCGTAAGGCCGGTGTTGATCATCCAGAATAACATTGGCAACCGCTTCAGTCCGACCGTGATCGTAGCGGCCATTACCGCCCAGATTCAAAAAGCAAAACTTCCTACACACGTTGAAATAGATGCCAAAACACATGGATTTGATCGCAATTCGGTCATCCTGATGGAGCAGATCCGTACCATTGATAAGCAGCGACTGACGGACAAAATTACGCACCTTGACGACGAAACGATGCAGAAAGTAAATGAAGCACTGCAAATCAGTTTAGGATTGATTGAATTTTAAGATGAAACGAGGCACGTTACGTTGTCCTCGTTTTTTCAATTTTTAAATAGAAGAAAGGGAATAAGGAACGGTCATGGAGAAAGAATCGACACCAACGACGCATGAAACGGTAACCGAAGTGCTTGACTCGGCTCAGGCAGCGCAGCAGATCGCCGCTGAATTGAACTTGAAAGCGGAGCAGGTGCTGGCAACCATCCGCTTGCTCGACGATGGAAACACGATTCCTTTCATCGCCCGCTATCGCAAAGAAATGACCGGGGAATTGAACGAAAACCAGCTTCGCGACATTGAGGAAAGGCTCAACTATTTGCGCAATTTGCACGAACGCAAACGAGAAGTGCTGCGTTTGATCGATGAACAGGGCAAACTGACCGATGACTTGTCTGCAGCGATCATGCGTGCCACCAAGCTGCAGGAAGTCGAGGACCTGTATCGTCCTTACCGGCCCAAACGCAAAACCCGGGCTGTGGTGGCGAAAGAAAAAGGACTGGAGCCGTTAGCCGAATGGATCATGCGCCAGCCTCGTGAAGGTGATGTGCTTCAGGAGGCTAATCTGTATGTCAATGCGGAAAAAGGCGTTTCCAGTGCGGAGGAAGCAATACAGGGTGCGATGGACATTTTGGCGGAAACGATTGCGGACGACGCGGGAGTTCGCGCCTGGGTGCGCAATTTTACGCGGGATCATGGCCGCATCGTCACCGAAGCGAAGGATGACCAGGCAGAATCCGTATACGAAATGTATTATTCCTATGAAGAACCTGTGCGCCGCATCCCGCCTCACCGTGTCCTTGCCATCAATCGCGGGGAAAGAGAGGAATTTTTGAAAGTAAGGCTGGAAGTGGCGACGGAGCAAATCATCGCTTTTTTAGAGAAAAGATATATCCGTGGAAAGTCCATTGTTTCCGACCTGCTCAAAGTGGTGGCAGAAGATGCTTACAAGCGTCTGATCGCCCCTGCCATTGAAAGAGAAATTCGCAACGAACTGACCGAGCGTGCGGAAGAACAGGCCATCCAGATTTTTGCCGAAAATTTGCGCAATTTGTTGTTGCAGCCACCGGTCAGGGGGCGTGTCGTCATCGGCGTTGATCCTGCCTACCGAACAGGCTGCAAACTTGCTGTCGTGGATGAAACGGGCAAGCTGCTTGAGGTGGCGGTCATCTATCCGACACCGCCTCAGGAAAAAGTAGAAGAAGCGGAACGCAAGATGAATGAATTGATCGAGCGGTATGATGCTGATCTGATCGCGATCGGAAACGGAACTGCTTCACGGGAAACGGAACTCTTTGTCGCGAACCTGATCCAGAAATGGAAGGGGCGCCGCAAAATCGAATATGTCATTGTCAGTGAAGCGGGAGCCAGTGTCTACTCCGCATCGAAACTGGCACAGGAAGAGTATCCCGACCTGGATGTCGCTGAACGCAGCGCTGTCTCCATCGCGTGCCGTCTGCAGGATCCGCTTGCGGAACTGGTTAAAATCGATCCGAAAGCCATCGGAGTCGGACAGTATCAACACGATGTTTCGCAAAAACGTCTCAGCGAAAGCTTGCGGGCGGTTGTGGAATCAGCGGTCAACCATGTCGGTGTAGATCTGAACACCGCTTCTGCTGCCCTGCTTTCCTACGTGTCCGGGATCAACGCCACCATTGCCAAAAACATCGTCAAATACCGGGAACAACACGGAAAATTCACCAGTCGGGAACAACTGAAAAAGGTGCCGCGGCTTGGCGCGAAAACCTTTGAACAGTGTGCCGGCTTTTTGCGGATCCACGATGGCACCCAGCCGCTGGATCGTACACCGATTCATCCGGAATCGTACGAGGCGGTAGGCCGGCTGTTTGAATATTTGCAAGAGCCGCTTCAGAACATCGGCACGGAACAGCTCAAACAGAAGCTGAACGCGCATTCGGTCGAACAGTTGGCGGCAGCGATCGGAATCGGTGTGCCGACGATGGCGGATATCATTGACAGTTTGAACCGTCCGGGTCGGGATCCCCGTGAAGAGATGCCGCCGCCGATTTTCCGTACCGATGTGCTGAAAATGGAAGATTTGAAACCGGGCATGGAATTGAAAGGCACGGTGCGGAATGTGCTGGACTTTGGAGCTTTTGTCGATATCGGGGTGAAAAATGACGGACTGGTGCATATTTCGCAATTAAGCGATCATTATGTACGTCACCCGATGGATGTGGTTGCTGTCGGAGATACGGTAACCGTGCGCGTTCTGGATGTAGATTTGAAAAGAGGGCGGATCAGTCTGACGATGAGGAGCCCGGGAAATGAAAAAAAGCCCGGGGAATGATCACAGAAGCACGGGGCCTGATCAACGGACTACGGCAAAACGTCTTTGCGCACATGGCCGCGGTGGTAAAAAAACCAACATTCGTTCAGCAGGCGGATCTGTCGGCGGTCCTTGTTGCGGTAAGCCCGCTTTAACTGATTCATCAGCCATTGTGGCACGTTGCGTTCCTCCCTTTTTACACCTTTCTTATTAATTTATGATTGAAAACGAAAAGGTGTGCAGGTCCGCCGACAGATTCATCGTCATTCGTATTGTTCTTCTTCATACCATTGTTCCAACTGCGCTTGTAAAGCGCGGATTTCCGTAAGAAGGGAAATGAGCGGATAGTTCGTTTCTTCGATCGCTGCAAATTGAGACTCCAGTTCATTGATATAGTCCAGGCTGCTGACCACTGGATAGCGGGGATGCTCGATTTCAACCCGCTCCGCTTCCGCAGCGACGGTTGGAAGTTGAGGCACGTGACTTGCAGTCAGCTTGCCAATTTCTTTATGCAGCCGTTTCAACAAAGCACTGAGCTGGTAGGCATGATCCGCAGGAATTTCCACAAACTCAAGCCGATCGTCCTGATGCAGGATAACGTATTTCATGTTGGGCATCATATCTAGTTCCTCTCTATTCTCATCATTTTCTATCAATACTCTTAATCATGTCTTTTACATCATTTTATTCTATTCATCATTGTAGCGGAAAAAAGACCAGATGAAAACCGGGACCGAGGAGAGGTAAAATGACCGATGAACAGTTACAGCGATGGGTGGAGTATATATCGCTGCGGGATTTTGGGCGACCGTTTGAGCACCGAGCCACTTTTAACCGCCGCTTGCGCGCCACAGGCGGACGTTATTTTTTGAAAACCCATCACATTGAGATTTCCTGGGCACATTATCAAGCATACGGCAAGGAAGAAGTGGAAAAAATCATCAAACACGAACTTTGTCATTACCATCTGCACAGGCAGGGGCGGGGGTTTCGTCACCGGGATCCGGAATTTCAAGCATTGCTTCAAAAAACAGGAGGAAGCCGTTATTGCCGTCCGCTCACCCGCACAGGACGCCGTCCCGAACCGATCCGTTATCTTCTCCGCTGTCGTCAATGCGAAGCCGTTTATTATCGCAAACGAAAAGTCGACACATCCCGATATGTATGCGGCAGGTGCAGGGGGAAGCTGGAACAGAAGCGAATCGAAACATCGTCCAAACCGTAAGCGGATATTACCTACACAAGTTCTTGACAACCCGCAATATTTTTGATAAATTATTTCATGCATTCCCCGATAGCTCAATGGTAGAGCACTCGGCTGTTAACCGAGTGGTTACAGGTTCGAGTCCTGTTCGGGGAGCCATTTTCCTGCGGAGAGGTACCCAAGAGGCCGAAGGGGGCGCTTTGCTAAAGCGCTAGGGTGTAACAGCCGCGAGGGTTCGAATCCCTCTCTCTCCGCCACTCCTCTTATCGGACGGTGAGATCAACCAAAACGGTTGATAAATCGTACGGATTCGGCTATAATATATTCCGTCCCATTCAGTAGTGTGGCCCGTTGGTCAAGTGGTTAAGACACCGCCCTTTCACGGCGGCAACACGGGTTCGAATCCCGTACGGGTCACCATTTTTCTTGCTTGCGGTCGTGGTGGAATGGCAGACACGCTGTCTTGAGGGGGCAGTGGGCTTACGCCCGTGGAGGTTCGAGTCCTCTCGACCGCATATCGGTAGAAAATAAAAGGTTTCGGCAAAAAGCCGAAACCTTTTTTGTTTGCTTCGATTACTCATTATATTTTTCAAAAAAAGAGGACGCGGCATTTACAAGTCGATCGAAATTGATTCATAATAGAAGGGAATCATAAAAATTCCAGAAAAAGGAGAGGGTGCTCGTGTCCAAAAAGGTGCTTATTATGACCGGAGATGCCGCGGAAGCTTTGGAAGTGTATTATCCTTACTATCGCGTGCTGGAAGAAGGCTATGATGCGGTGATCGCTTCGCCGACAAAGAAGGTGCTTCATACCGTTGTTCATGATTTTGTGGATGGATGGGAAACGTATACAGAAAAACCCGGACATCAGCTCAAGTCTGATGTGTCTTTCAGTGATGTCAATCCAGCCGAGTTCGATGGTCTGATCATTCCCGGTGGTCGAGCTCCGGAGTACATCCGCTCAAATGAACATGTGCCCCGGATCATTCAGCATTTTCTGGACCAGGACAAGCCGGTTGGCGCAATCTGTCACGGTGTGCTTTTATTTAGCGCTTTGAAGGACACGAGCTACTTTAAAGGGCGTACGATGACGGCATACTCTGCGTGTCGTCTCGATGTGGAGCAACTGGGAGCCCGTTATGGAGAAGATACGGTTCATGTAGATGGCAAGTTGGTCAGCGGACATGCGTGGCCCGATTTGCCCCGTTTTATGCGTGCATTTCTGGAATTGCTCAAGTCAGAAGCCTGACGTTTTCGATTTGAAAGCCGCTTTCGGGAAAAGTAGGTATGCGGCTTAAACTGTATTGCAAATTTTGTGCAGGGACTTGATAGGCGATCCGATGAAGCAAAAATTCGATCGTAGCTTTCATGATTTCGACAGTGATATGTTCGCCGGGGCAGCGGTGGCCTTTGGCCGGGTCGCCGCCTCCCTGGGGAATGAAGGTAAACGAACCGCCATCCCATTTTAAAAAACGGTCCGGACGGAACTGTTCAGGCTCTTCCCACAGGCGGGAGTCGTGATTCATGCCGTAAATATCAAGCAACACGAGCGTGTCTTTTTTGAAATGACAGCCTCTCCAAGTAAAGTCCTGCTTGACCCTGTTGCCCAAAAAAGGAGTAAAGGGGTAATAACGGCGCACTTCCTGTGCAAAACGTTCACGATGCTCGTCGCCACCGGAACGCAACTTCTCTGCTTCATGCGGATATTGGTGCAGGGCCAGCGCTGAAAATACGATAAAGTTGGCGATGGCCACGATGGGACGCACGATATTGATCAGTTCAATCGCAGCCATCTGCACGTCCAGCATCCTTTTGCCGTCTTCTTTATAAAAGGCGATGGCATGCAGAGCTGTACCTTCTTGGGCTTTCCGTTTGCCTACACGTGTATCGCTGATGATGTCCCTGAACCAGGCCTCCACGCTGTTTCGGGCCAAACGTCCTTTCCAGTGGCGCGGTCCGATTGCTCCGAATGCATCCACCATGGCGGCAAAATCGTTTCCGCGTCTTGCCAGTTCGGAACGTTTGATCGGAACACCGGCCCAGCGGCAAGCAACTTCGCAGAGAACGGTCTTTGCCTCATCCAACAATACGATTCGTCTGTTTTGTTTTTGCCATTCTTCCGCCGCTTCCATCCACCGATCAAGGACCATTTGCGCCAATGTATGTTGTTGCGGAGGTTTCAATATGGAAAGAAGCAGCTGCTTGCGCTGTAGATGGGCATCCCCGTCCATCGTCTGGATCGCATTGACCCCAAAGAGCGATTGTTGGATGCGGTAAGGCACGGTTCCTTTCCGACGGAACTTTTCCGGGTCATAGAACATTTTGGCCGCTTCTTCCCCGGTGATGCAGATGACTTCTTCTCCTAAAAGACGGGTGATGAACAGATCGGTCTGGTACTGGTCCATCCGATTTTTAATGAATAAATACCCTTCACGAAAAAAAGCAAGGGTATTATCCAGCGTTTTTTCCCTTGGCACATTAACGGTTGTCGGCATAAAAGTTCCTTCCTTCTATCTGTTTTCCCTTTTTCGTATACCGTTTTTCCACATTTTTATCGTTTTTCATGACGATGAGAGGCCTATCCCTTGAGGGAATGAAGCCATTCTTCATAGCAATCTTCACACAACATTTCCCACCGGTCTTCTTCTTTCTCATCCATGATCGGGATGGCGCGAATGGACGTAGTCGGTTTTTCGCAATGAAAACAGTGGTAGGAGTCGGTTGTGTCCGTCATGAAATTCACTTCCTTCACGTTTTTATTCATTTTGCCTTTTCATGCGCGGAGTTATTACATACAAGTGCTGCCAATCAGCATTGCTGCTTGGAAAGAGACAGAACGCTTGAAAAAAGGAACCAAATCCGGTGCTGATTTGCCGGCTTGGTTCCTGCTCATTTTCTCTCCATTCATGGAATGAAACAGCTAATGGATTGCACAACTAATGAAATTGCACATCGATCCGTCTTCTTGTTTCGCCCTGCATTTTTGGCATGCGGATTTCGAGAACGCCATTTCGGTATGTGGCTTCAACGCCCTCGGATTTGACGCGAACGGGAAGCGGGATGGTGCGCTGGAATCGGCCGGAAAAACGCTCTTGACGATGGAACTGGTCATCCTTGATTTCGCGATTGCGATGGATCGAACCCGCGATCGTGAGCGTATCCTGATCGACGTCAATATGCACATCTTCTTTTTTTTCCAATCCCGGTATATCGCATTCAGCTACCACTTCTGTGTCCGTCTCGTAGATATCGACGTGAAAAGGGGTGAACTGATCGAAGGCGCTGCGAATCGATTGGAAAAACGGATCAAATTCACGGCGAAAATGATCAAGAGAGCGGAACGGTTCGTAAGGAATCAAACGCATGGATTCAACATCTCCTTTGGATCAAGTCTGTCTGCGTCAGTTTTCCAGATTTAAGTTGCCCGTTTTGTATGAAATTATGCATATCTCCCTGATGTCCCGCACTGGTGTCCCACACCATTTAAAGCCCGCAATCGTACGATGAAATACCGTACGCTACCGGGCTTTTAGGTCAGACGGTTAAGGACGGAATGGGAGGTCGGTGACTGTGAGTGATTTTGTTGCTTATGACATCGCCCTCGTGCCTTTGATCATCGGGCTTGTCCGGATTTTTACAGGGCTGGGTATGCCGAAAAAATGGGCGCCCCTGCTTGCGTTGGGGTTTGGCATCGTGGGGGGTGTCGTATACATTGCGCCAGGCCAATGGTCGAAAGGCATCCTCGTCGGAATCACCATGGGGCTGGCAGCATCCGGTTTATATAGCGGGACAAAACATTGGATTGAATCGTTTCGGGAAAAAAATGAAAATTAACATTCAATTCCTTTCACTATCCACAATATTCAGAATTTTTCTGTGGATAATGTGGACAAACTTTGTCATCAATTTGTAATGAAATTGTAATCGATCAACAATGCGATTGTTATAATCAATGGGTATGATAAATAGTAAATTTGACCCTCCTATTTATATATATTTTTTGTGAACTGCGGTGGAAATGCCGCAGTTTTTTGTTTTTTCACCCCAAAAAGCAAGATCATCCATCTATTCTAAGATAGAAATCCATGGTTATCCTCTTTTTTTCCATGTAATGTAGTATGTACAAAGAATAAAGTTAGGGAGAGGAACAGGCTTGGAGACAAGCTCATTATTCCGGCAACATGTCATTCAACATAAGTGGCGGTATTTGTTCGGGATCGCATTATTGTCCATTTCCTCCTTATTGCAGTTGTGGATACCGGTATTGCTGAAGGAATTCACGGACCAGTTGCAGGACTATTCAATCACGGTCAGAGAAGTGCTGATGTATGCCTTGTGGCTTGCGCTGGTCGGATTTTTGGTTGCTTTTTTCCGTTCAACAAGCCGCATTCTGTTGTTTACCCTAGCCCGAATGCTCGACAAAATGACAAAGCGCAAGCTTTTCCAGCAGTGGGAACGGCTGTCGTCCAGTTATTTTGATCGGCAGCGGATCGGGGATCTGATGAGCCATGCGATCAACGACGTCAACGTGTTAAGGGAAGTGGCGATGCAGGGTGTGTTTATGACCGGGGAAGCGATCGTTCTCATCGGCGTAAGCGTGATCGCGATGGGCATGACCGTCGATTGGGGGCTTACCCTGCTCGTGGTGCTTCCTTTGCCAGCGCTGACGTATCTCGGATACCGCTTTCGCTCCCAAATTCATATCCGAGCCACCCGCGTGCAGGAAGCGATCAGTCAATTGACCAGCCGCGTGCAGGAATTTTGTTCCGGGATACGCATCGTGAAGACGTATGTGCAGGAAAAAGATGAAATTGAAAAATTTACACAGGACAATGAGTACAATGTGCAGACGAACCGTGAATTGATCAAATCCAACTCGATGTTTCTTTCGGTCAGCCAGGGCATCGTCGGCCTCAGTTTTCTCATTTCGATCGTGTTTGGCGGCATTCTCGTATTGAATGATCGGATCACGCTCGGTGAATTTGTCGCCTTCAACACGTACCTGGGACTGATGGTGACACCCGTGGAAAACCTGGGGCGCGTCATCAATACGTTACAGAGAGGAAAAGCGGCAGAAGTTCGCCTGCACAAAGTGCTGTCGACCCAACCGGAGGTCACAGACAGTGACGATGTTCTCCCTTTGAAGTCGCTGCAGGGAGACATCCGTATTCGCGGGTTGACGTTTTGTTATCCGGAAAGCGATAAACCGGCATTGCGTGATATTGACATCGATGTGCCGGCGGGTTCCAGTCTGGCGATTGTCGGCCGGGTGGGCAGCGGCAAAACGACGTTAGTCCAATTGCTGCTGCGCATGTATAACCCGCCGCCCGGAACGATTTTTATCGATGGGCATGAGTTGAGGCGCATACCGCTTTCGGTACTGAGACGTTCGATCGGCTATGTGCCCCAGGAGTACTTCCTGTTTTCAACGACCATTGCGGAGAATATCGCGTTTGATCCGAATCCTTATGGCGAAGCAGAAATCGTACGCGCAGCGAAAATAGCTCAGGTACATGACAACATCATTGAATTTCCGCAAAAGTTTGAAACCCGTCTCGGTGAAAGAGGTGTGTCGCTTTCGGGCGGACAGCGGCAGCGGATCAGCATGGCGCGTGCACTCATCAAAAATCCGTCCATCCTGATCTTTGACGACAGCCTGTCTGCCGTGGATGCCGATACGGAAGAGCGCATTTTGCAAGGCTTGAAACAAGTGATGAAAGGCCGAACGACCATTATTGTCAGCCACCGCATTTCGGCGATCCGTGAAGCCGATCAGATTATCGTACTCGATCGCGGCCGCATCGTCGAACGCGGGCGTCATGATGAACTGGTGCAGCTGGGCGGCATCTACGCCAAAATGCATGAACAGCAGCAGCTGAATAGAGAAATGGGGGAATAGGCGTGGACATTCATACGGAAAAGGCGATTGAAGAAGCCAACGCCAGGGACAGCCTGCTGATGAAAAAAATGCTTCGCTTTGCCAAACCGTACGCGAAGCCGATTGTATGGTCGATTGTTCTCGGCGCGCTCGTCGTATTGGCGACGCTGGCCCAGCCCTATTTGATCAAGATCGTGATTGACGACCGCATCAATGGTGTCTACAAGCCGATGATTCGCTATGTTGCGGATGATGAACAGGTTGAACCGTGGCTGAAGCAGCATGAGAGCAAGCTGGAGCGGAGGGAAGTGGAATGGGACGGATATATTTACCGCCGCTTCAAGGACACGTTGCCCGGCGAAATCGACGTTCCGCCGCAAGTGGAGAAAATGCAGATCATCGGCATTGAATCGGAGCGGTACTTGATTCATGGATGGCTGATCGCTGCGGAGGACGATGTTTATATTGACCGAAGCGGTGGGAAAACGGCCGTTGCCCATGGCACTCAAGTGTATCCGACCGAAGTGATGACTGAAGAACAATTCCGCCTCTTTCGCGAGCAGGATTATATCGGTTTCGCTTATATCGGTGTCTTGTTTTTTGTGGTCATTGTCGGGGCAGCATTTCTCAACTATGCGCAGATGAATCTGTTGCAAAATACCGGTCAACGCATCATCTTCGATATCCGTCAAAAAATGTTCCGGCACCTGTCGCGGATGCATATCGGTTATTTCGACCGCAATCCGGTCGGGCGGCTGGTCACCCGTGTCTCCCATGACGTGGAAGCGCTCAACCAGCTCTATTCCCAGGTGATCGTCAACCTGGTCAAGGAAGTTTCCATCCTGGTCGGCATCGTCTTTATCATGTTGCATATGAGCGTAAAGTTGACGCTGATCACGTTCACCGTCATCCCGATCCTGGTAGTGATTACGGTTTATTACCGCACGATCGTCAGAGATGCGCACCGCTATACGCGGTTGGTGCTGTCGCGGCTCAATTCCTTTCTGGCTGAAAACTTGTCCGGCATGCATATCATCCAAATTTTTAACCGGGAGAAAAAGCAGCTTAAACGGTTCGATGAGATGAACGAAGAGTATTATCGAGCAGGTGTGCGCGCCACCACGATCAACTCCATCTTCAACCCGACGATCGGTTTTCTCGGCAATCTGGCGTTGGCCGTTCTGGTCTGGTACGGCGGGAAATCAGTGCTGGCCGGAACGGTGACTTTCGGCGCCGTATATGCATTCACCCAGTATGTGCAGCAATTTTACAAACCGTTGATGGGATTGGCTGACCGCTACAACCAGATCCAGACCGCGATGGCTTCGGCGGAACGCATCTTCGAATTGCTGGAGGAAGAACCGGCGATTCAAAACCCGGAAAAACCGGTTCGTCTGCCGCCGAAATTGAAAGGCAAAATCGAATTTGATCGGGTATGGTTCGCCTACAACGAAAACGAATGGGTGCTCAAAGATATTTCGTTTGAGGTGGAACCGGGCGAAACCGTCGCTTTCGTCGGCGCAACCGGGGCCGGCAAAAGTTCAATCATCAATCTGATCACACGCTTTTACGACGTCAACAAAGGATCGATCCGGATCGATGGGCACGATGTGCGCGATATGGCGCTGGACGATTTGCGCAGACGGGTGGCGATGATCCAACAGGATTCGTTTGTGTTTACCGGTGATGTCCGTTTCAATATCCGCCTCAACCGCAAAGACATTCGGGATGCAGACGTGCGCCGACTCGCCCGCCGTTTTCATATGGATGAATTTATCGAGGAATTGCCGGACAAATACGACACTTTGCTCGGTGAGCAGGGAGTCACCCTTTCTTCCGGACAACAGCAGCTGTTGTCTTTCTTGCGCGCGGCAGCGTTCAATCCGGACATCCTCATCCTTGATGAAGCGACGGCCCACGTCGATACGGAAACCGAGCAAATCGTGCAGGAAGCATTGAAGAAAATTTCGCGCGGACGTACGACGCTGATTGTGGCGCATCGGTTGTCCACCATCCAGCATGCAGACAAAATTATCGTGATGCACAAGGGACAGATTCGTGAAATGGGAAACCACTATCAACTGCTGAAAAAGAGAGGATTGTATTACCGGCTGTATGAAGTACAGAGTCGGGAACGCCGTGGCGTACCGACCCGCACTCTGATGTAACGGGGTTCATCAAGATTCCGGTTCAAGCGGTCGGTTATGTTTCCTTGCAAATTGGGACGGAGACATGCCGACCACTTTTTTGAAAATGCGGCTGAAGTAAAATTCATCCTGGTAGCCAACGCTGCGCGCAACGGCTCGCAGTTTATAATCGGAAAGCATCAGCAGTTCCTTAGCACGGTCCATCCGCAGGTGGGTAACATAATCGATCGGGCTGTAACCCGTATATTTTTTGAACAGACGCGAATAATGGCTGCTGCTTAGGCCTGCGATGTGCGCGAGTGTATCCAGCGTGAGGCGCTGTTTGTAGTGCGTTACCATGTAATCGATCGTTCTTTCGATCGCCAGCGTCGTGTTACCGGCCACTTCCTGAGCACGAAGATCCTGGCAGATCGTTAGGAGCAGTTCCTGAAACAGGATTTTCCTGCGCATGGTCACGCTTTGACCACGCCGCTGCCACAGATGGTGCAACTGTTCGCACAAATTGATCGTGGCCGGAGGATTTTGCAACATCACCATTCCTTCCAGAGGGAATTGGGAAGGGGAAGGCTGCTCAAAATGCCAATGGTCGTTTTCGTCCGTGGCGATGGCATAGCGGAAACGTACGAAATAATACTCGAGTGTTTGCCCCTCCAGCGGGCGGCCCTCAAAGTCCATGCCGGGGGAAAGGGCGAACAGTTTCCCCGGTTCGGCGCGATAGGTGTTCCCGTTCATGGTGAATTCCCCGGCACCTTTTGTAATCAACCACAAGGAATGATAGCGGTGTTTGCGTTTGCGGTGCCAGTCGGGGCCGCAATGCTGATAACCGACCAACAAGACCGAGAAGGTCATCCGGTTCAGCTGGCGCAAAATTTCATTCGCTCTGAGCATGTTCGTCCCTCCGCCGTATGCCTTTAATATTCGATTGGCCTTTTTTCAGACCCGATCTTCATCAGCCCGGTTTCACTCTTTATTTCATTCGCACTTATTTCGGTGACGAGGAGAAAAGCGATTCATACTGGGTATAGTCGATCCCTTGTTTGTCCAGAAAAGCTTTGAGGCTTTTGTGATCGCGTTTTGGAGTGGCAAGAATATAGCCTCGCAGACAATGCTCGCGCGTGATACGCTCGGCCTTTTCCTCGAGGGCGATCTGTCCGATTTTTGCCGCGATCGAATGTTTGGCAATATCACGGAACGCTTTCGGCACCGGGGAAACGAGCATGTCAAGAAACGCCTTCGTCTCTTCCGTCCACAGTGGGCGGCTTTTTTCTACATAATAGTTCTGCCAGTCCAGCGTCGACTTGCCGTCCTTCTTCGGCAACACTTTCAAAAACTTGCGAAACATAAAAAATCCGCCAACGGACATGAAAAACAAAAGGATAAAGACCCAAAAAAAGATAAACCAGGAAAATGCCCCCTCCATCCAAACACCTCCGTCTATCTCGAAAGCATGAGCGTCACTATCCGTACGGCTACAATGCTTATTATAACGCAATTTCCTTTCATTTTCGAACGGTTCTGATGGTGGTTCGTGAGCAGAATCGGGCTCTCCTTGTGCAATTCCTTCAATCCTTGTACAATAGGTAGAAGTGAAAAAGGGACACGCCCGCTTCCGCACGTCCATCTATCAGAAAGGGAGAGTGACTCATGCTGAAAATCGGTTCGCACGTTTCGTTTTCGGGGAAAGGTCTCTTGAACGCGGCGGAAGAAGCGATCAGTTACGGTTCGACTTCATTTATGATTTATACCGGTGCGCCGCAAAACACGAAGCGCAAACCGATCGAGGAGCAGTATGTCGAAGAAGGAAAAGCGCTGATGAGCGAGCATGACATCGAAGAGATTGTCGTGCATGCCCCTTACATTATCAATCTCGGTTCGTACAAGAAAAATACGTTTCAGCTGGCGGTAGACTTTTTGCAGGATGAAATCCGCCGCACGGAATATCTGGGAGTTCCAAATATCGTGCTGCATCCGGGTTCCTATACGGACAAAGATGTGGAGTACGGGATCAACCGGATCGCGGAGGGCCTGAATGAAGTGCTCTCCTGTTGTACAGACACAAATGTTAATATTGCGCTGGAGACGATGGCCGGCAAAGGCAGCGAAATCGGACGTACGTTTGAAGAGCTGGCGCAGATTATCGATAAGGTACATCAAAATGATCGGCTGACCATTTGTTTTGATACGTGTCACGTTCACGATGCCGGGTATGATATCGTGAACGATCTGGATGGCGTGCTGGAAGAGTTTGACCGCATCATCGGTCTGGAACGGATGGCGGTCGTGCATCTTAATGACAGCAAAAACTTCCGCGGTGCGAGAAAGGATAGACACGCTCCTGTCGGGTCGGGGCTGATCGGCTATGAGGCGATCAAACGCGTCGTCTATCATGAAAAATTGCGCCACCTGCCGATGATTTTGGAGACGCCCTGGATCGGCAAGGACAAAAAGAACCAGCGCCCGATGTACAAGGCGGAAATTGCCTTGCTCCGCGGCAACGTCGTGGAACAGTTTGACGAGAAATTTGTGGAAGATGTAGAGAAGATCGATCATCTGATGAAAAAAGAATCGATCTCGCCGCGCGAGTTTATCGTCGAGACATGGGAACTGCTGAAAAATGACGC
This sequence comes from uncultured Paenibacillaceae bacterium, assembly GCA_937925675.1. GTDB lineage: Bacteria > Bacillota > Bacilli > Paenibacillales > CALAME01 > CALAME01. The sequence continues at coordinate 17,452 of CALAME010000025.1, forward strand.
CAAGGCACGCAAGGCCGATCCGCGCGAACCGATGGAACGGCTGTATGACATGGTGGAGCAATCCGAGCTGTTTGAGGGACAAGGGCTGTCCGAAGAAGATATCAATCACCGTCTGACCGCCTGGCTGTCCGGTGACGTTATTTAGGACGGACCCGTGACAGCTCCGACCAGGCGAATGGAAAAAGGAGATGTCGCTTGACTATGAATTTCGTCGATAACAAACCGACACACAAAAAAAATGAACCCCCGCGCGATCGCGGCCGCATGCTCATTTCTTGTCCAGACCGGCCGGGAATCGTGGCGGCGGTGTCGAGATTTTTGTTTGAACACGGCGCCAATATTGTACAATCGGACCAGTACAGCATGGATCCCGATGGCGGGCGCTTTTTCATGCGGATCGAATTCGATCTGGATCAGTTGCCCAATCAACTTGCGAAACTGAGCCAAGATTTCCGCGAGGTGGCGGAGCAGTTTCAAATGGAATGGCGGATCGTTCCCGCCGCCGTCAAGAAAAAGCTGGCGATCTTTGTCTCGAAAGAGGATCATTGTTTGCGGGAACTGCTTTGGCTGTGGCAGGCGGGAGACCTGTATGCCGACATCGAGATGGTTGTCAGCAATCATCCGGATATGGAGGACCTGGTACGTTCTTTTCATATTCCTTACTATCATATACCGGTCCCGAAGGAGGACAAGCAGTCGGCGGAGAAAAAGCAGCTGGAGATTGTCAAAGACCGCGTGGATACGATCATCCTCGCACGTTATATGCAAATCTTGTCCCCATACTTTTTAAAAAATTACCCGAACCGCATCATCAATATCCACCATTCCTTCCTCCCTGCATTTGTCGGCAGCAGGCCGTACCAGCAGGCTTACAACCGGGGGGTAAAAATTATCGGGGCAACGGCGCATTACGTGACCGAGGAACTGGACGGCGGACCGATTATCGAGCAGGACGTGCAGCGGGTGAGCCATCGTGACGATGTCGATGAATTGAAACGGATCGGCCGTCATATTGAACGCATTGTTTTGGCGCGGGCCGTGCAGTGGCATATTGAAGACCGCATCATCGTGCACGGAAATAAAACGGTTGTATTTAATTAGAAATACGGTTCAGATTGGCAACATTTTGTGAGAATGGTACAATAATTGAAGTTCATGAGGTCTTTTGAGTACCGAGGATGAATCATTTTTATACAGGAGGTAGATGAGATGACAGTGACAAACCAAAATATCGAACAACTGTCGATTAACACGATTCGTACGTTGACGATCGATGCCGTGGAAAAGGCCAATTCCGGTCACCCGGGCATGCCGATGGGTGCGGCTCCGATGGCTTATGAATTGTGGACAAGACATATGAAGCATAACCCGGCCAATCCGAACTGGATCGATCGTGACCGTTTTGTGCTTTCCGCCGGACACGGATCGATGCTGCTCTACAGCTTGCTCCATCTTTGTGGCTATGATCTGCCGCTGGAAGAAATTAAAAATTTCCGCCAATGGGGCAGCAAGACGCCGGGGCATCCGGAGTTTGGACATACTCCCGGGGTAGACGCTACGACCGGTCCGCTCGGTCAAGGATTTGCGATGGCGGTTGGTATGGCAATTGCTGAGGCGCATCTGGCTGCTGTCTATAACCGCGATTCTTTCCCGATTATCGACCACTATACTTACGGCATTTGCGGTGACGGAGACCTGATGGAAGGGATCTCCAGCGAAGCGGCGTCGCTGGCTGGACACCTGAAGCTGGGCAAACTGATCATGCTGTATGACTCGAACGACATTTCCCTGGACGGGGAATTGAATCTGTCGTTTTCCGAAGACGTGAAAAAGCGTTTTGAAGGCTACGGCTGGCAAGTGCTGCGCGTCGAAGACGGCAACGATCTGAACGCAATCCGCCAGGCCCTGGAAGAAGCCAAAGCGGACAAAGAGCGTCCGACGCTGATTGAAGTGAAGACGATTATCGGTTACGGCAGCCCGAACAAAGCGGGTAAAGGTGGAAAGGCCGGTCCGCACGGGGCTCCTCTTGGCAAAGAAGAAGTGTTGCTGACGAAGGAAGCATACGGATGGCCGACCGAACCGGATTTTCTTGTCCCCGACGAAGTGCGCGAGCATTTTGCGGAAGTAAAACGCCGCGGTATGGAAGCCGAAAAACAATGGCAAGAAATGTTCGCTCGCTACAAGGAAAAATATCCGGAACTGGCGGAGCAGTTTGAGCGCGCCATTCACGGCGAACTTCCTGCCGGCTGGGACAGCGAACTTCCGACGTATGCTCCTGAGGACAAGGCGATTGCGACGCGGGCGGCATCCGGTGCAGCAATCAACGCCATTTGTCACAAATTGCCGACGCTGTTTGGAGGTTCGGCTGACCTGGAGTCGTCGACGAACACGCACATGAAAGGCGTTCCTGTATTCTCGTCCCGTGACTATTCCGGAAGAAACATCTATTTCGGTGTGCGGGAATTTGCCATGGGAGCAGCGCTGAACGGAATGATGCTGCATGGCGGACTGCATGCGTACGGTGGCACGTTCTTCGTATTCTCCGACTATCTCCGCCCGGCGATCCGTTTGTCTGCGCTGATGGACTTGCCTGTCATCTATGTGTTTACGCACGACAGCATCGCGGTCGGTGAAGACGGCCCGACGCACGAGCCGATCGAGCAGCTTGCTTCCTTGCGGGCGATGCCGAACGTTCATGTCATTCGTCCGGCGGACGCCAACGAAACGTCGGAAGCATGGCGTTTTGCGATCGAGAATAAAGGTGGCCCGACCATCCTCGTGTTGACGCGGCAAAACTTGCCGATCCTTGAGGGTACGCGCGAAAAAGCGAAAGAAGGATTGCGCAGGGGAGCGTATGTGCTGTCCGATGCAGAAGGCGGCAAACCGCGTGCACAAATTATCGCTACCGGTTCGGAAGTAGCCCTGGCGCTCGAAGCCCAGAAAGAACTGGCGCAGGAAGGAATTCCGGTTCGCGTGATCAGCATGCCGAGCTGGGAGCTGTTTGAGAAGCAAGATCAGGCATACAAGGATTCCGTCATCTTGCCGGATGTCAAAGCTCGCCTCGCTATTGAAATGGGCAGCTCGCTCGGATGGGAACGCTATGTGGGCGACGAGGGCGACATTATGGCGATCGACCGTTTCGGCGCTTCCGCACCGATGAACGTGATCGTCAAAGAATACGGATTTACCAAAGAAAATGTAGTAGCGAAAGTCAAAGCTTTGCTTTCATAAGAAAGGACGGTTTAAAACATGGATCACTTGCGGTTTGACTATTCGAAAGCTCTGTCCTTTTTCGGACAGCATGAACTCGATTATATGGCCGGTCCCGTCCGGCTGGCGCACGAGCAATTGCACAACAAAACTGGCGCCGGCTCAGACTTCCTCGGCTGGATCGACCTGCCGGAACAATACGACAAAGAAGAGTTTGCCCGCATTAAAGCCGCGGCTGAACGCATCCGTTCGGACTCGGATGCCCTGGTCGTGATCGGCATCGGCGGTTCGTATCTCGGCGCCCGCGCCGCGATCGAATCGCTGGCCCATTCGTTCTACAACGAGCTGCCTGCCGACCGCCGCGGCGGTCCGGCTATCTATTATGCAGGACACAACATCAGCGGCGTCTATCTGTCGCACCTGCTTGAAGTGCTTGAGGATAAGGATATTTCCATCAATGTCATTTCCAAGTCGGGGACGACGACAGAACCGGCGATCGCATTCCGGGTGTTCCGCGAACTCATGGAGAAAAAATATGGCAAAGACGGAGCCAGAAAACGGATTTACGCCACGACGGACCGGAAGCGTGGCGCGCTGAAAACGCTGGCTGATGAGGAAGGGTATGAAACGTTTGTGATTCCCGATGATGTCGGCGGCCGTTACTCGGTTCTGACCGCGGTGGGGCTGTTGCCGATCGCTACTGCCGGAATCGACATCGATGCGATGATGCACGGAGCGCAAGCTGCTGCCCGCCGTTACAACAACCCCGATTTGGAACAGAATGAAAGCTATCAATATGCCGCTGTTCGCAACATTTTGTACCGCAAGGGGAAAACGACGGAAATTCTCGTCAACTACGAACCGTCCTTGCACTATGTGTCGGAATGGTGGAAACAGCTTTTCGGTGAGAGCGAAGGAAAAGACCATAAAGGACTTTATCCGGCTTCTGTCGATTTCTCAACCGACCTGCATTCCATGGGACAATTTATCCAGGAAGGTTCGCGCAATTTGTTTGAGACGGTCATCCAGGTCGAACGGCCTGCGCGGGACATCGAGATCCATAAGGAAGACACCGATCTGGACGGGCTGAATTTCCTGGCAGGAAAAACGCTCGATTTTGTCAATAAAAAAGCGTTCGAAGGCACGATGCTGGCTCACACCGACGGGGGTGTGCCAAACCTGATCGTCACTTTGCCGGAATTGAGTCCTTATACATTCGGGGAAATGGTGTACTTCTTTGAAAAAGCGTGCGGGGTAAGCGGATATTTGCTCGGGGTCAATCCGTTCGACCAGCCGGGTGTGGAAGCCTACAAGAAAAACATGTTTGCCCTGCTTGGAAAACCTGGATTTGAGAAAGAAAAAGAATTGTTGGAACAACGTCTGAAACGGTGACGGAAAGATGACGGCGCTGACTTCGTACAAAACGCTCGCACGGGAAGCGGAAGCGGAGATCATCATCAAAAAATCCCGTTTTATCGGCCGCGCACGTCCGGTTGCGAGCGAAGAGGAAGCCATACGCTTCATAGAGGCGGTCAAAAAGGAACATTGGTCAGCGACGCACAACTGTTCAGCCTATGTCGTCGGTGACAACAATGAACTGCAGAAACAGTCCGATGACGGGGAACCGAGCGGCACGGCCGGCCGCCCGATCCTGGAAGTCATTAAAAATATGGGGCTTAAATATACGGCGGTTGTAGTCACGCGATATTTCGGCGGAATCAAGCTGGGAGCCTCCGGCTTGATTCGCGCCTACGCCGAAGGGGCGCAAGTGGCGATTCAAGCTGCTGAACCGATCTACCAGGTGTTGCACGAAGCGGTGAATATCCGAGTCGCTTACACGTGGCATGGAAAACTGGAAAATGAACTGAGGAATGCCGGCGTGATGATCGAGGGAACGGATTTTTCCGACGTTGTCACCTATCGCTGCTTGCCCGTCGTGACGAAAGCCGACAATTTTATCGCCTGGGTGACGGACCTCACCCATGGACAGGCCCAGATTGAACGGGGAGAACGGCGGTACATCGCTCATCGTTCCTTCGATGAGGATACCGTCCGTTTCTGACCCCTTTTTTTCTTTTAGCCGCGAAGCAGTTTGATCAGACAGGTTCGCATGCGCGGCCCGTCAAATTCGCAAAAATAAATACCTTGCCAACGGCCGAGTACGAGCTCATGGTTTTCGATGATGACCGTTTGGGATGTGCCGGTCGTGATCGCTTTCAGATGGGATGCGGAATTGCCTTCCATATGGCGATACTTGGCATGATTCCATGGAAAAACTTCGTCGAGCCGCATCAGCACGTCGTGCTGAACGTCCGGGTCGGCGTTTTCGTTTATGGCGATCCCCGCTGTCGTATGCGGAGAGTATATAATGGCGATCCCTTGCTCGATCCCCGCTTCTTTCACCCGCTCGCGCACGCGCTCGGTAATGTCGATCATCTCATCCCGCTTGTGCGTCTGAATCTCCAACCGATAGAGCATTTTTATCTTCCTCCGTTTCTGTCACTGGTTTCTATAAGTTGATTTCAATAGGTTTCTATGAGTTGATCTTCGGACCTCGTTTCTATTATTATATTCGAAAAAGGGAAAGACATAAAATGGCACCTTTTCTTTGAAAGCGCATACTTTACCAAACCTGATCATGTTCATGAAACAAAAGGATGTTGGTCCATGGAATGGTTCCGTCAGAGGTTCCGTCAACGGTTCCTGCAAAGGGTTCGTCAGAAAATCCTTAATAGGCTGCCCTTGTTGGAACGGATGACTTTTCGCAGAAGAATCATGCTGCTGTTTATGTTCAGCACCCTCGTTCCGTTCATCTGTCTGGCCTGGCTTTCTTACCATACGATGACGACCATTTTGGAGAGCAAGTTGGAAGAAAGCGTTGAAAACAATTTGAAACAGGTGCGGTTGGCGCTGGAAACGACGCTCAGCAACCTGAACCATATTTCGCAGCAGCTGGCCTTCCAGGGCAATGTCGGAAAAAATCTGGCAGTTTTGCTCACATCGGATGACCCGTTTGAACGCGTCGTGTTGACGGAGACGATCAAAACGGAGCTCAATCTCATCACCTTTACAAACCCTTCGATCGGTTTGACGATGTATTATTTCCAGGACGACAACCACTACATGTTTAACAATGCGGGGTTGAAGCCGGATTTTGATATGGAATCGCTCCCCCTCCTGGCGGAATATTATCGTGTCAGTTATTTCGGTCCGCACCCGAGCCTGGAAAAGTACAACGAGCAAAAAGTGCTTTCTGTGCTGCGCAAGGTGGATTGGCCGGGTGAATATGAAGATTTGTATGTCTATATCGAATCCGGTTTTCAACTGACCCAGAACATTCTGGACAACCGGATCGGACAGCATTCCATTCATCTGATCCTCGACAATGACCTGCGTATCGCTTTCAGTGAGATGGAATCCCGATTTCCTGTAAATGCGTATTTCCACGCCGCCGCCCAGGCAGATTCCGGTCTCCTCAACGATTACTACTGGTTCAAGACGACAAGCAACCAGGGCTGGTCCATCGTATCGTTGATCCCGATTGCAGAATACAACAAAGAAAAGAACCGTTGGGTCGTGCAGATGCTGTATTTGTGTTTGCTGTTCGGCGTCATCAGCCTGATTCTCGCCGGTTTGCTCTGGAAAATGGTGTACAAACCGCTGCAACAGTTCAATCACGAAATTCGCATGATGGCTCATAACCGGTTCCAGCGTGATGAAACATACACGACCTCGATTCCCGAATTTCAATTTTTGCTGCAACGTTTCCGGAATATGCGGGAGCAGATCGTCAAACTGATCAAGGAAGTGGAGTTGAAAGAAAAACGGCGCGCTGATCTGGAAGTGGAGAAATTGCTCTATCAGATCAATCCTCATTTTCTGATGAACACATTGGACACCGCACACTGGCTGGCGGTGATGAATGGACAGAAAGAGATTGACCGGCTCATTTCGTCCCTGAACAAGCTTTTGTATTACAATCTGGGCAAATTGGGCGAGCAATCCACCATCCGTGAAGAGATCGACTCGCTAAGGCAGTACTTGATTTTGCAACAAATCCGCTATGATTTTGCATTTGATGTGCGAATGGAGGTGGACGACGATGTCTTGAACGTGCCGACGCCGCGCTTTATATTGCAGCCGATTGTGGAAAATGCGCTGTACCATGGTCTTAGAGATGATGGATGCATTCGAGTGGAAGTAAAGAAGGCGGACCGCGGTGTGGAAATCGGGGTACATGACAACGGAAAGGGGATGACTGAAACGGAGATCGAACACATGCTGAACGAAGAGGCGATCAAGCAACGCAAAACCGGAATGGGCATCGGCATGAATTATGTAAAGCGGATGATTGAAAATCAGTACGGTGACGAGGCGGAACTGGAAGTGGTCAGCGAGGTCGGAAAAGGGACGAGCGTCTATTTGCGGCTGCCGCTCAAACAGGAGGGATTTGATGATTCGCGTGCTGATTGTGGATGATGACAAGCTGGTGCGCAAAGGTTTGATTTCATCGATGCCTTGGCATGAATACGGCATGGAGGTTGTAGGAGAGGCCAAAAACGGGGAAAAGGCGCTCGAATTTGTGAAAAATCATCCGGTTGATCTGATGCTGGTCGATCTTGCGATGCCCGTCATGTCCGGGATTGATTTGATGCGCATTGTGCGCAAGTCCCACCCCCACATCTTCGTCGTTGTGCTGACCATGCATCAAGATTTCGAATATATACAGGAAGCGCTCAGACTGGGAGCGATCGATTATATCGCCAAGGTGGAACTGGAGCGGGAAGCGTTTGGTACGGTACTTTATCGCATCCGGGCGCGGATTGAGGAAGAACGACAAAAACCGGCTACAAGCGAACTGTTTCCGGCTGGAACCACGTTTTTTCCTACGGACAAAGCGTGGGTCGTCATGGCGGATCTCGGCCGGACGGTCGACATGGCGGACATCGTCAAAAAGATGGGCAGACCGGCGGTGATCACGTTGACCGACTTGTCGGTCTGGCCGTGGCCTGAAGAACAGGCGGGTCGGCAAGTTCATGCTGAATTTTTGCAGGCGGCAGGAGCAGAAGACGGGATTGTCCTCATCGGTTTATACGGTGTAAAAGGCATGCGAGCGGAAGAATTAGGGAAACGACTGCAACATTTCAGGGAACGGTGCTTTTTTTATGTACGCAGTGAAAGTAAAACCATGTATGAACTGTCGATTGACGATCTGGGCATATCTTCATCGGTGGAAGAAAGGGATTTGAGCGCATGGAAGACGGATGCCCTTTCTCTCGCCTGGGTACACCGGGTGGAAGAGTACGAACCGTTTCTGAAGCGGTTAAAAACACTGGCATTGCCCCCGGAACAGCTGAACGGACTTTTACGCTTCGTATATCCTGCATGGAACTCTATATATGAAGCTGTCACTTCTAAAAAATTGGCTCCGCCTGACGAATTTCGTGATTGGGAGACGGTGCTCATCTATTTGGGCTCGGTGCGGCAACAGATGTTGACGGCATTGGGCAAAGCCCGATTTTCCGCTGAGGTAGAGCGGGGGATTTCCCGCGCGCTAAAGGTTATGCACGAGCGGATGTCCGAAAATGTAAATGCGGCCGAGATTGCGAGAGAGGTGGGCATGAGCCGTGGCTATTTCAGCCAATGTTTCAAAGAGTGGACGGGGGTCACGTTCAACGAATATGTGCGCCGTATGCGCATGGAAAAAGCAAAAGAGTATTTGCGCCATACGGATCACACCATCGCTTGGATCGCAGAGCAAACCGGCTATGCGGACGAAAAGTATTTTAGCCGTATGTTCCGCCGCTTGGTCGGCATGTTGCCGAGCGAATATCGGCAAATGAAGCGGGAAGGGAGAAAAATGTCCGGTACCGAGGGGGAGGATTGATCGATGAGTGCGGTCATTCCTCCCCCTTAATCTGAAACAGCTTTCCATCCTGCTTGGGTGTATCGGTGTGCTACATTGTAGGAGAAAGCGATTACAAGGGAAAGAAGGGGTTAATGATGAACCGACGAGGTATTGTTCTGATCGCCTTGCTGGTCGTCGTTGCGATCTGGGTTGCAGCTTGCGGCTCCGGCAAGGAGGATGAAACGTCCAGTCCTGTAGCGGAGACGAAAGGAAAGTCCGAAGATGGAAAGACGGTATCGACTGCTGAAGCGGATCCGTTCGGCCGGTACGAGGAGACGGTCAAAATTTCCCTGTCGCAGGAGGTCGATCCCACCGACCAGCTGGCTCCGGGTCAGACACCGGAGGATAACCAGTACACCCAGCACGTATTGAAAGAATTGAACATCGAGGTGGAATATGCCTGGACGGCTTCTCCTTCAAACTATGATCAACGGCTCAGCTTGGCCATTGCGAGCAACGATCTGCCGGATGCGATGGTCGTCGGACCGGTTCAGTTACGGCAACTGGTGCAATCGGGACAGATCGCGGATCTGACGGAAGTGTACGAACAGTATGCTTCGGATACGCTGAAGACCATCATCGACAGCACGGGCGGTATGGCCTTGGAAAGCGCCACTTTCGACGGGCGCCTGATGGCGATTCCGAGTGTTAAAACGCAGGAAGATGGCATTCATCTGATGTGGATCCGCAAAGATTGGCTGGATGCTCTCGGTCTGGAGCCGCCGCGCACGATCGATGATGTGGAACGGGTCGCCCGTGCATTTGTGGAAAACAACATGGGAGAAACAGGAAAAACCATCGGTCTTGCAGGGCCAGACAGCAACGGAAAAATGTACGCTCATTTCCTGGAATCGGCGAACAATCTGTACGGATTTGATCCCATTTTCTCCGCTTTTGGCGCTTATCCCGGGTATTGGCTCGAAGGTGAGGACGGCGAACCCGTTTATGGTTCGATCCTGCCGGAGGTCAAGGAAGCACTGGCCAAATTGCGTGAATGGTACGCAGCCGGATTGATCGATCCGGAGATGGGAGTCCGCAACGATTCCGGAGAATCGGTCGTCGCTGGTGAAACCGGAATCTTTTTTGCTCCGTGGTGGATGGGCTACGGTCCGCTGGCCAATGCGATCCGTGAAAATCCGGAAGCAAACTGGCAAGCCTATGCCCTGCCGCTGGATGCCAACGGCGAATTTCGCCCGCACATGAGCACACCGACGGTAGAATATGTCGTTGTGCGCGAGGGGTATGAGCATCCAGAGGCTGCGATCAAGCTGCTGAACCTGCTTGTGCGCGACGAATCGAAATTCGACATCGATGCCATTGGGATCGGCTACTATCCGTTGCGCATCGTCTTTGCTCCGTCCGATGAGATGTCTGTCACCGCGCAGGCATTGCGGGACGTTTTATCCGGAGCGAAAAAACCGGAAGATTTCTATCCCTTGGTCGATCAGGGCTACAAACTGCTAGCCAACGATGTGGACAACATTCATAAGGTCAAACTGGAACCTTACGATCGCATGGATATTGAATATTGGGATCCGCAGGCGGATATGAGCGTATGGACGAGAGCTTATTCCACATTAGTCGGAGTAGGGCCGATTCTCGATACACCGATGGAGGGTGTGTACAGCCTGCTATATTCCCAGACAAATACGATGGAAAAACGCTGGGCAAACCTGAAGACGATGGAGGACGAGACGTTTCTCCGCATCGTAATGGGCGCCGCTCCGCTTGACGATTTTGACACCTTCGTTGAAGATTGGCTGGATCAGGGCGGTGCGCAAATTACGGAGGAAGTCAAGGAAGCGATTCGGAAATAGAGCCGGAAGCAACGAACCTGGAATGGACATTTCCGCTTGTGAACAAGGATGAGGGGTACATCACAGGTGTACCCCTCTTGAACTTCCGTTGAGGGGCCGAAGCCAAATGGGAGACCCGGGTGCTGACAGAAAGGGGAGAAAAGATGAGAACAAAAGGTTTTGAGAAACATTACTTCATCATGCTCATGCCGGGATTGATCTGGCTCATCTTGTTCAGTGTCGTCCCGATGTTCGGCATTGTGATTGCTTTTCAGGACTATCATCCGGTGCGGGGCATCTTTGGCTCGGAATGGGTCGGGCTGGAGCATTTTATCTATATGTTTACATTGAACGAAACGAAGTCCATTTTTTTGAACACCATCTTTATCGCCGTCATGAAGATCATCGGACATCTGATCATTCCGCTCCTTTTTGCCCTCATGCTCAACGAAGTGCGCGTGGCCCTGTTCAAACGGACGGTGCAGACGGTCGTCTATTTGCCTCATTTTTTATCCTGGGTTATTCTGGGTGGCATTTTGCTGGACATTTTCGCATACAGGGGGCCGATCAATCAGTTGTTACAATGGTTCGGAGTCGAACCCATCTTGTTTTTCGGACGTGCCGATCTGTTCCCATACCTGGTGGTGGCCAGCGATGTCTGGAAAGAATTCGGCTTTAATACGATTATCTATCTGGCCGCACTGACCGGCATTCATCCGTCGCTGTATGAAGCGGCTGCCATGGACGGCGCTTCCCGACTGCGGCGGCTTTGGCACATTACGCTCCCCGGTGTGCGGACAACAGCAGTGTTGCTGGCGGTGCTCAGTCTCGGCAACGTGCTCAACGCCGGTTTCGATCAAATTTTCAATCTGTACAACCCGCTCGTTTACTCAACGGGAGATATTATCGATACGTGGGTATACCGTGCCGGGCTCTTGAATTTGCAGTATGAACTGGCTACCGCAGTCGGACTTCTCAAATCGGTAGTCGGGTTTATCCTCATCTCTTTGTCGTATTATTTGGCCTATCGCTTGACAAATTACCGCATTTTTTAAGGGGGGATGGATGTGGTTCGCGATGCAACAATGGGATCTAAAACCGCAGATGTCGTTTTAATCGTGGTGTTGTCCGCCATTACCGTGACCTGCATTTTGCCGATCTGGTACACGCTGGTGTTGTCGCTCAGTTCACAATCGGCGGCTGCGGCGGGAAAAGTATGGTTGTGGCCGGTCGGTTTCAATGTCAATGCTTACATGGAGATCATTAACGATAGCCAGTTTTTTCGATCGTTTTTCATTTCGGTGCAACGCGTCGTCCTGGCTGCGTTGTTCAATTTTCTCGCCGTCGTGATGATGGCCTATCCGCTGTCCAAATCGCCCAAGCAATTTAGAAGCCGCAATGTGTTCATGTGGATCCTGGTGTTCATCATGCTGTTTAACGGCGGGCTCATCCCCCTGTACCTGACGGTAAAAGCATACGGTCTGATCAACAGTGTGTGGGCGCTCGTGTTTGTCGGTGGTGCGCAGATCATTGTGTTTTATGTCATTTTGACAGTCAATTTTTTTCGCAACTTGCCAAAGGAACTGGAGGAAGCGGCGCTGGTGGACGGCGCGGGTCCCTGGTACGTGCTGTTGAAGTTGTACATTCCGCTGGCGGTGCCTGTACTGGCGACCGTGACTCTGTTTTGTATCGTCTATCATTGGAACGACTTTTTTTTCGGACTTATCTTTATGACCCGTGAACAATATTATCCTTTGCAAACATACATCCAACAGCTCGTGGTGGCGGTCGACCCATCGCGTATGACGGAAGATCAGTACAAACGTCTGAGCGAACTGTCCAACCGGACGCTGGATGCGGCCAAAATATTCGTGGCGATGATCCCGGTGCTGATCGTATATCCGTTTTTGCAACGCTTTTTTATTCACGGGATTACGCTTGGCTCGGTGAAAGAATAAGGAGGTTCGCCCTGGGTGGGCGAACCTCCTTTTAGGCAAATCTCCTTAATGAAGACGATTCAGCAACTGGTTCAGGATGACGGCGGCTTGAGCACGGGTGGCTGTTTCCTTCGGAGCAAAGCTTCCGTCCGGCATACCGGAGATGATTCCGGCCTGGTGCATGGCGATTACGGCTTCCCGTGCATAGTCAGCGATCGCGGCTGCATCGGTCAATTCGCTTGCTGCATCCGATGGTTTCAGGTCGATGCCGGCGGCCTGCAATGCCCGGTACGTCATCACGGCCATTTCTTGCCGCTGAATGTTGTCGTGCACACCGAATGTTCCATCATCCCGGCCGTAAACAATGCCTAACTGATAGGCTTGCAGGATGGCTGACTCGTACCAAGCGCCTTGTTTCACATCGTCAAACGGATGGTTCGAAGCTTTGGCCTTGAGATCGAGCGCTTGCACCAACATCTGGACAAATTCGGCTCTCGTCACTTCTTGGTTGGGCATGTACAAGTCCGAGGTCATTCCTTTTACAATCCCGCGTGCACCCAGAGCAATGATGCTGTCTTCAGCCCAGGCGGCCTGATCCAGATCCGTAAAGTGAACTTGGACAGGGATCGCGGTAAAGTAGCTGAAATGATTCGTCAAAAACTCGACATTACCGGTTGATGCATTGTAACGGCCGTTTTTGATCACGGTCATGGTGTCATCATCCGCAATGTGGTAGATGACGATTTGTGCTGGGCGAAGACCTGCCGACAGGCTGAAAGGATACGATACTCGTACATATTCGTTAGCGCCAAATGTTGTGATGCGGTCGCCGTTCTTCAGCAAAATCAGCTCGTATACCGGGTAATGGCCTACTTTTTCCCTGACCTTAGCCGGCAAGCTGTCGCTGTCTACCCTGGCGACATTCAGAATCACTTCGCCCTTTTCATCATCGATGAAGAGGAGGGAGAACGGCAATTCAACGATGACAATGCCCGCATCGATTTCGATCACGGCAATATCTGCTTCGGCGATGTTTTTCATGAGATGCCCCGGAATGACGATGGAGAGTGCGTTGGCATTTTCAGTTCCTTGAACTTCCAACTTCACTCTTCCCTCTTCGGCACGATCCAATGCTGCCTGCAAAGCTGCATCGTGGAGGGGGATGGTCGCTTTTCCATCCGCATCAACGACGGCTACCAGTTCAGTACCCTGGCCAGATCTCGGCGGTATCCATACAGGAGCTCTCGAGCTTCTGCGCGCACTCGGACTCGTCAGTTCCATAACCCCCAGACGTGAGGTGTTGGTGTACGACAGTCCTGTCGGATCGCTCCAAATGAAGACGCTGTCGCGCCGTCCGTCGCCATCCTCATCGTTGTTCACCTGGAAATCGAAGCCGATGACATCGCCGGCTTTAGGCTCGATGTGATCGAGTACGATGGCGGCTTCAACGGCATAGCCGATCGGCTCTCCGTCTTCATCGTATAAAAGCTTCGTCGCGGTGATGAAGTTGTCGAGAACCGCGTTTCCACCCAGCGAACGTTCGTTGTTGAAGTTGACGCGGTATTGTCCGTCGTCGGCTTGATAGTTGCTCGTTTTTCCGTTGTTTTGGTCCACAAAAATTTCGACTGAATCTTGCTCCCACGGGTTTTCGCTCGCATCAGTCAGCAGGCTGTCGGTCACTTCCGCATAGACATACAGACGATGGTCGTCCCACAGGACCCTGAATTCGGCCGTTGCTTCGGCGTCACCATTTTGCTCCACGATAACATCTGTCGTGTAGACGGGGGCGTTATTCCATACGGAATCCATATCACCGTCGATATCAGGTGTGCCGCGCATCGCTTGCCCGAGCTTGGTTTCTCCCACAAACGTCAGTCTGCCGTATCCTTCTTGATCTTCATCCTGGGCGTTGCGCGGATCACTCCAGGATACGACCGTTTTGCGATCCGAATCGTCCTCGTTACCTGCGTCGGTGATACGGACGTCCAATCGGACCTGACGGTTCATTTCGTTCGCACCATCCAGCTTGATCGCCGTTTGCACGACGTATCCGTCACCCGTTTCGACCACGGCCGCGTCTGTTCGCGTCAACACATGCGGATCGGCATTTTCCACAAAGATTTCCACCTGGTCTCCGGACGAAATCGTATCATCCTGGACTTCGACACGGACATACAGATGGTCGTCATCCCAAAGCGTTTTGACGGTTCCTTGCAAAGATCCGGACGTGTACGTCTGCGCCGGCGGCACCGTACTCCAGCGGAGGTCGTTCGCTTTGTTCAAGTCAGGCGTACCTTGAGGGGTAATCGCCTCTTTCGGGTTGATCGGCAGCATGTGCGAGTAACTGTCGTCAACGGCAACGACCATGCCCCAGTAGGCCGGTTTGGCCTGATAATTTTTGTCAAACGGGAACGGCGCATCCTGACGAGTCACGCCACCGCGGTTATGCAACCAGGTATGGTTGTCCGCAATCCCCCATAATGTGACATTGCTGATCCAGCCTTCCGGATTTTCCTCGCTTCTGCCCATCTCGTCGAGGCGAATCAGTTCCTCGAACAGCTCTTTGTAACGATAACCTTGCTTGATCAAGATTTCTTCCGGAACCGGATCGTAGACCGTGGTGTTGTCTGTGTAAATCGACATGTCCAATTCGGTGATCTGGTTGTCGAAGCCCGCTTCACCGAACAGACGAATGGAGTCGGAAATTTCCTGAATCGACGGTGAATCGATATTGATGTGGGTTTGGTGGCCGATTCCGTCGATCGGAACTCCTTCTTCCCTGAGCTCCATAACCAGTTCATACAGGACATCCCGTTTTCGCGGAATGTGAGTGTTGTAATCGTTAATATAAAGCCTTACATATTCTCCGTTTTCTTTATTTCGTTTGCCCAGTTTATCCAGTTCATCGTGAGCAACCCGGAAAGCATGCTTGATAAAGTCTTTACCCGTAATTTGGTACCAGTAGCTGTTGCGCATGCCATCGGGCTGGTTTTCGTCGATCACTTCATTCACGACATCGATATCCGTGATGACATCAGCATACTGCCGGATCGCGGCGCGAATGTAGTTTTCCAGGCGGTCAAGCACAAGCTGTTTGTTTTCTTCGTTCGGTTCAAGCCAGTTTCCTTCATCGTCCTGCAGCATCCAGTCCGCACCCTGGCTGTGCCAGACGAGCGTATGGAAGCGCAGATCGAATGTCGTTTCGTTGTCGGGATCTTTGTTGTATTCGCGCACGTAGTTGGCGAGCACGTCACCCTGTTCAAAATAGAAATCATCGTAACCCCTGCTCATGTATTCCGGCTTCATCACATTTTCGGCGACCAGCGAGTTATAATGCAGGTCGAGCAGTTCCTTTTGCCGGCCTTGCAAATGGTTGTTTTCAACAGCAGCACCGATCTTGAAGTAAGGTTCATACAGATCTCTCAGCCGCGGAATGTCGGTCTGCACCGGCGGCGGTTCAC
>CALAME010000026.1 GCA_937925675.1 uncultured Paenibacillaceae bacterium
TAGTCGCAAAGGGGATTTTAGTCTTGAAAAAAATCGCATTTATAGCATTGGTCGTTTGTTTTACTTTCTCGCTTTTTATCACCTATCATCAGATTAAAAACGATGAACTCAAAAAAATGGCAACTCTCGAAACGGAGTTTGCCACGCCCTTTATATTTCCGGAGCATGAAACATTGGCGGATTCCGAACAAATGTTTCGAATTTTGGTCAAAACGGCCCGTGAAGCCCAAGTTAATCTCTTTCGTGCCTCCCAGTATTATCGACCGGATCATCAGCTAGAAATGAAAAAATATTTGTTACTGACCGGTGAAACCAAATTTTTTGAACACGTCCGCCTTGCGAATGGTCGGGCTCTACGAGCGGGAGAAACCGAGGGAAGCCGTTTTTTTCTTTCCACTGTCCAAACAAACGATAAATACCAAGTGGGGCGGATTCAGTTTTTTGATCCGCAACAGCTCATTACGGTCCTGCCATTGGAAGCCTCCTATGACTACCTTCCGGTTCATGGGCGCTACTTTGTGGAAGCAAAAGATGATAAGCGTCTCCAATTCTTTTTGGAAAAATTGAGTGAAAGACTCAACAGGCATTTGAAAAGTGAGGATGCAAAGGAGAAGGTCTCTTATACTGCGGCCGATTTACAACCTCCTGAGGTGTTTGTGGAACCGCAAGAGGAACAAGAAGGATTCTTTTTCTTCTACTTAAAAGATTTGACCCTCTATAAATACATGCAGTATATTTTGTTCGCCGCGGCATTTTTGTTACTGATTTACTATATCTTTAACGCCGCGAAACAAATAGGAATTTTGAAAATGCACGGGGTATCTAACCTGCGACTTTGGTGGATGGTCGTGGGGCGTTTGATGACGTGGGCTGTTGGAATGACTGCCTTGGGGGCGTTTTTATTTATTCTGTTTACAAGGGGATTATATGGAGTAGAAAAATTTCTGTATGAAGCCATTGTTCAATTGGGACAAGCCTATTTCATCTTGCTGGTGCTCTCTCTGTTTTGCTATGTGTATATCTCCACAATCAAGGTCAGCCAAATCCTTAAAAATAGAAAGGATACTCAGGGCATCTTTGTGATGAATATGGTCGTAAAAGTGGTTTGTGCGACCATCCTTGTCCTTCTGGGCTTGGAAGTGTGGAAACTCTATACGGATATACAGAACAAACAGGACCAGATAAATGCGTGGGAGGAACAATTGGACAATTGGGGAAGTCGTATGAAAGATTATGGATATATCGAAGTTTATCAGGGGCATTCCACTGCCTATACCAACAAAGAGCTTGATGCGGAATTTTCTCGTGAGGACAGTGCGCTGTACAAATTGTATTTCTTTTTGAACTCTCTAGGCGCTTTATACATTGATTCCAGGGAGTATGAAGAAAGGGAAATACTGGCAAATCCATACTTTAACGGTATTCGCTCGCTCGTCGTAAATCCCAATTACCTAAAATCCTTCCCCATATATGATCATGAAGGAAACATAGTCAAGATATCTGAGGACACAAAGGATTGGGTATTACTTGTTCCGGAGCAATATCGAGGTCGGGAAGAGGAAATTCGGGATTATTTTGAAAGGGATAAAGAGATACGAGACTTTTTTCTGGTAACTGATGAAGGACAAAAAATGAAGATCATCTGGACAGCTAGGGGTCAATATATTTTTAGTTTCAATCCTGAAGTGTTCCCTTTGGAAGGAAACAAGATCCTTGATCCGATCATCCACGTCAAGACCGAAAAAAATCATTTGTTTGTATACAGAGGGGGAATAAAGGGAAGCGGACTGACTGATCCATTGAAAATGAAACTGATGGATCAGGATCCCAAGCTTACCTATAAGAGAATAAAGCCGGAGCTGGAGCGGCTGCGATTGGATGATCGAGTGAAAGTAGTCACCTATCGCGAATATATTAACCAGGAATTTAAAAAATTACAGGGTTTGATTCGTACCAGCGTGCTCCAAATGTTAGGTTTAATGGCAGTCTTTGTTTTTCTCATCGTTCAAAACTTAATCATTTTCTTCCATAAGCATCAAAAGCGGTTTGTGATAAGGCGCTTGTTCGGTATCGGTTTTTTCAAAACCTACCGGGCGGTTTTCGGTTGGTTGATCGCCACGACGTTCGCGTTTGCCATTCTTAGCCTGATGCTGAATCGGATACAAGAAAGATTTGCTCCGCTAACCATGGGAAGAACAGACCATTACTTGCAGATGATTATCCTCTGTTTGGCTGTAATTGAGGTCCTTGCTACCGTCATTGCTCTAATATTTATTGAGCGTCGGAACAAGATCCACGTTATTAAGGGAGGAGAGTAAAAGGGTGGAACCTATTTGCGAGCTTATAAACGTTACGAAACAATATGGTGATCATGTTGTCCTTGATCAGATAAGTTTGACAGTCAATAAAGGAGAAATGGTAGCCATCACCGGACCCAGCGGGTCAGGCAAAACCACTCTCCTCAATATTATCGGCATGTTGGAAAACCAGGATGAGGGTACAGTCAAATTATTTGGAGAGGAACGTCCGCGCATTCATTCTAGAAAAGCTCAATGGATTTTACGCAACCGCCTTTCTTATTTGTTTCAGAACTTCGCCCTGATAGAAAATGCTACCGTTGATGAAAATTTAGACATCCCATTAACTTACTCCAAAAAAACCCGCAAGGAAAAGCAAGAATTAAAAAAGGCGGCGCTTCAAAAAGTTGGTTTGGATATTTCTTTGAAACAGAAAGTACATGAGCTTTCAGGTGGGGAGCAGCAGCGGGTGGCTATAGCAAGAATCCTGTTAAAGCCATGTGAACTGATTTTGGCAGATGAACCGACAGGCTCCCTGGATGACGATAATCGAAATGAAATCATGGAAATCTTAAAGAGCCTAAATAAGGAGGGGAAGACCTTTATTATCGTTACACACGACCCATATATTTCAGGAGCATGTCATCGAACGATTCGCTTATCCTAACCTCAACTCTATTGTGCTGATGTTTTTATCCCTTTTATCCGAGGTCCCAAAAGATATCGAAAAAATTCGGCCCCATCATGGGGCCGTTGTTTCACTCTTTAAATGCAGCCTTCGGCAATGGATTCCTTCCTTCATACTTGTCAATATCGTAAAGGAGACCGTCGGTTCTCAGTTTATAACCAACGGCATATCTTTATCGATTAACTTCTCCAGTTGCGGAGGTTGAAACTCTTTCTTGTTCTGCCTGTGATCAAGCAAAACGTCTTGATGTTGAAGAAGGATGGTTCAATAAGGTTCTGTTTCCATGCGCTTTCTTTCTACATTGTATAATATCAATATCCAATGTTCTTTTGCTTTATTTCCACAGAAGCGAGGTCCACTTTTTTATCCACGATGGACGGGCGGAAATTCCGAGGAAGTCGAAAAAAATATCTTTTTTCGGGGATGCAGCATAAGACACGGCATGAAGCGTGTGATAGGTTTTGTGGTCAAATAGCTCCGCCATGGACATTAAAGATGGTTTACCGTTATGGATGATATGCAGAAAATTTGTCTGTTCCTTTTCTGTTTTAAACAAATCCAGCTGGTTCACGACATGAATCCCTCCGGTATATTAGTATCTTTTATTCTTTATGTTACCTTAAAAATTGTAAAAACAAAAACTCTATTCTATATATTCCCCGGTCGTCTGGCCGGATTGTCCATTTAAAATCAACCATGATTCCCATCATTTTTCAATTAGGAAAACAATAGAGGACAGGTAGCTGAATCATGTACAAAGGGGTACAATTAATTGCAAAAAAACAAGGCCGTATTTGTTGAAAAAGCGGGGGATTGTGGATTGTCAGCGAAAGAAAAGAGAAAAAAAATAATCTGCCAGGATTCAGGCAGGTCGCATCTGGCGGATTCCTAAAGGAGACGGCTGATCAAAGAAAAATCTTATGTTTTCCGTTTTTGACTTTGAAGAACATCCCAACCCATGCGGGTGGGATGGGGTGGAGTTGCCACCCGTGGATAGATACGGCAGATCGTTACATAGAGGAGGCGTTTTTAAAACACCGCCTATGATTGCATGAAGCGGAGGAACTCCTAATCTACGGGCATGAGTATAAGAAATGGTTACGGCACTATAAATGGATAACAGGCCAAAGGTGAAATTGAACGGTAAATTTAATAGTTCCGCATTTTCCTTAAAAAAATGATGAATGCTGCTGCCTACCGGAAAA
>CALAME010000027.1 GCA_937925675.1 uncultured Paenibacillaceae bacterium
TTTGCTATAGAAATGGGCGCTATGAATGAGATGAATACAAAAAGGGAACGGCTATGAAGGCCATTCCTTTTTCGTATATATTTGCATGATCATAGGGAAACTCCCAGCAGACCGCGTGTAAACTGGAAGTCGATATTTCCCAGTTTGTACATTTTCGGAATGTGGACGCCCTCCATCGTCTGACGGGACCATTCCAGGATCTGGGCGGCCCAGCCTGCATGATCTCCGTCCAACAAATGATCCAGGTCGGTAGTAAATTCGTTCATGACCGTTGGATCGGTTGTGATTTGCAGGACGGGAACAAACGGATGGGTTTGCATCGGTCGTTCACCGATCAATGCGATGATCAGTTCGACACCCGTTGCTGCCAGACCCGTGATCGTTTCCACCCAGTGTTGGGTCGGCGTTTCCATGATATGAAATCCAAAGTTGCGGATGCGATCGCCATAAGCCAGTGACGGATTGACGGCGGACGGTTGCAACGTGTTAATAAATGCTTCATTTCGGATCAGCCCGCTATTTTCAGGAACGACGACAGTACCGCCCGCGCTGACGATCCATTTGCACAAAACCGCCAATTGCTCCGCAGCCCGCGCATCTATCGGTCCATCATTGACGATACCGACCCTCAAGCGGTCCAGTCGAATATTTTCATCTTGATCCGGTTCCTCTTTTTGCAACTGCTGCTCGAACCATGCCTCGACTTTATGAGTGACCTTTTCAATTCCGCCGTCCAGCTGGATGCTCGCATATCCCAGTTGGTCCGGATCTCCTCCGTTTTGCCGGATTTGCTGGCGCATGAATTCGTTGTGTGTTTTTTCGCATCCGTGTTCCAGCAGCAAACAGTGGCGGACGAGCGGATGAACCGCGTAACTGGCCATGGAACGCGCATATAAACGTTCATTTTCACCGTTGGAAACGCCACAGCCTTCTGTATGCACGAGTGTAACGAACCGGGAAATGGAATCCGGTTGTCCGAGTTTTTTGTGATTGAGTCGCGTTGCAATCATGTTGGCGACCTGTCCTGAACACAAGCTTGTCGGCAAGATCAGCCCGACTTTGTTTTTTCGCTTTGCTTCGAAGCGAGGCGGAGCCAGTTCTGTTTCCGTATCGATCGGAATGGGGGTTCCTTCCGGATCTTTTTTGTTCAGCAACTTTTCAAGCTGGCTGCTGTCGGTTTGTTGCCAGTCGCGCCAGATCTGCACCTGGGAATGTCCCGCTTTTTCGCCGACGGTCAGTTGACCGGAAGCGACGCGGAGGGTCAATTCGAACGTGTCTTTCCCCAATTCGTCCATGGACATGCCATCCAAGTATTTTCCGGCATTGACGTCCATATCTTTGGACAACAGGTTATAGCGCTCTGTTGTTGTCACCACTTTAACGGTCGGCACGAATGGAAAATTGGTGATGGAACCGTTGCCCGTGGTGAAAAAGATCAGATTGCAGCCGGAAGCGACCTGACCGGCGATGCTTTCAAGGTCATTGCCGGGGCTGTCCATGAAATAAAATCCGTTATCTTGCATGCGTTCGGCATAATCGATCGCGTAATCGAGGCGCGTTTCCGGATCTTTTTTGCGAGCAGCACCGATCGATTTCAATGCGATGTTATAAAGTCCTCGATACTTGTTTCCACCTGATGGATTGCCTTCCGCATTGGCGCCATGCCAGGAAGCCCACTCCTTGTATTTGTCAATCAGCGACAAGAACTTGCGCGCCGTTTCGAGATCACGCACTTTTTGCAAAATGTAAGGTTCGGCACCGATCAGTTCGTCGGTCTCCGCCAGCACAGCCGATCCGCCATATTTGATCAGTTCATGGGCGAGCCAGCCGAGCAGAGGATTGGCCGATATTCCGGAAAAAGCATCCGAACCGCCGCATTGCAAGGCGATTTTCAGATGAGAAATCGATTCGGGTGTGCGCTGACATTGATTGACTGCGGGCAACCAGTTGCGCACAATGTGTTCGGCTTTCTCCAAATTTTCCTCAAACGGGCCCTGGACGGTATAAAAACGGTGCAGAACATCATCGAGCGGATACTGATGCTTACGCATAAATTGTTCCAAAATCTGATTGTTGATCGGTTCATTGCCTTGGTCAACAATCAGAACTGCGCCGACGTTCGGATTGACGATAAACCCGGCAAGTGTCCTCAGCAAATAAGAACGGTTGTTCGGTTCATGGGCTGCACCTTCTGTATGAGCTACGTGTACGATGCCGTCAATGTTCGGATAACGATCCGCCTCATCCTGCAAGCGGGCAGCCAGCCGTTTGACAAAGCTGCCGGTTCTGGATGTTGTACCGAGCAGCACCACTTTGTTGCGCGTACCGACACCGCGGGCAGGGGAGCGTCTGTAGCCCATAAATGTACGCTCTTCCTGATAACGCTCTGCAGGAGGAGCAGGTTTAAAATTGTTTTCATCCAATATATATTTGTGATCGATTTCTTTGAAGTTGGGCTCTGTCGGAAGAACGAGTTTCATCGCTCTTCTTACATTCAATTCATTCAGTACGTCTCCGTTAACGACGTATTGCCCGGGTTTAATCGCTTTCACAGCGATGCCAAATGGCAATTCCCACGACAACAAATAATCTCCGGCTTCGATCGGTTTGATGGCAAACCGGTGTCCTTCGAGGACGGTGTAATCCAGTGTCAACGTTTCGTTTTGATATTGAATTTTCGTACCTGCGGGCAATTCTCTAATGGCAACAGCAACATTGTCCCCGGGCAACGGCAGACGTGCCACTTCATCAAAGGGATACATGTTCATCTTCGATACTCCCATCTTTATGAAAGTTCAGTATCTTTTAGATTTAAATTTCAGACTTTCAAGTATTCGAATATTTCATTGAAGCAAATTATCATTTTTTAGTTATCAGGTCATCAACCATTATACCAAAAATAAAGTCCAAAAGGGGAGACCTCAGCTTGACAATAAGTGGGGTGATTTATAAAATGCATGTACATTGACTTTCATGTGCATCGATATATCCATAAACATAAAGGAGCGAAGTGCCATGCGATTTCATCAGAGTCCGATTGTTCACGTAGGCAAGGTTATTTTGAAAGTGACGGATTTGGAGCGCTCCTTACAATTTTACCAACAAGTCATCGGATTTGAAATCAAAAATCGAACAGAGACCACTGCTGATCTGACCGCAGATGGAAAAACGGTATTATTAACACTCAAACAGCCGGACGACGTAATACCGAAAAAAGAGAGGACGACAGGATTATATCATTTTGCTCTTCTTCTTCCAAGTCGTGAACATTTGGCACAGATTATCCACCATTTAACAGAAAATGGCATTAGGTTTGGCTCGTCGGATCATCTCGTCAGTGAAGCTTTGTATTTGTGGGATCCCGATGGAAACGGAATAGAGATTTATCGCGACCGCGATCCGTCTGAGTGGGAATGGCAAAGGGATCAAGTGAAAATGGCCGTTGATCCGTTGCGTTTTCAGGAACTTTTGGCCATACCGGTTGCATCGAAATGGGAAAAGCTTCCTCCTGAAACGGTAGTCGGCCATATTCATCTGCATGTGGCCTGGCTTGATCAAGCGGAGCGATTTTATGTGGACGGGCTGGGTTTTGAAGTGGTGCTTCGCTATGGTCCGCACGCTCTTTTCATCGCGGACGGCAAATATCACCACCACGTCGGGTTGAACACCTGGAACGGGGTGGGAGCGCCTCAACCTCCGCCACAAAGTGCCGGGCTTGAAGCGTACTCCCTCATTTATCCCGATGAGTCGGCGCGTATGGATGCTGTAAACCGGTTGCAAAAGATGGGCTTTGCTGCTGAAGAAATGGAAGGCGAGATGGGATGGACCGTATGTGATCCGTCTGGAAATCGGATTGTGTTACAAATCGCAAGCGACGTTTAACCCTGACCTGTAATGGACAGGATCATTTCGGATAAGCAAAAACTCTCGCATTTTTCAGCCTGACGAACAAAGAGTCTCCTTTTTGAGGTCTCAGTGTTTGAAACCGCTCCCTGTCCAATTCGGCTTCAATCCATTCTCCGTCTTCACTGGTCAACTCCAGCCGGATGACGGGGCCTGCGGCATGTATATTTTGTACACGGGTGATGAAAGAGTCAGGCCCCGGATTTTCCCTCGACAATTCCAAATGTTCGGGACGGGCATAGACGATTGCTTCTTTGTGATGGTCGATCGCAATGTCAGGGGCTTCAAGCGATAATGTGCCAATCTGCAGTCGTCCGTCCTGAACCGTCCCTCGAAAACGATTCGCGTTCCCGATAAATTGGCAAACAAACGGGGTGCGCGGATGTTCGTATATTTCCTCCGGTGTTCCGACCTGTTCGATTTTTCCCTCATTCATGACGACGATTCTGTCGGCGACATCCATCGCTTCTTCCTGGTCGTGAGTGACGAAAATGCTGGTGATGGAAATTTCATCATGCAGCCTTCGCAGCCAGCGGCGCAACTGTTTGCGTACTTGGGCATCCAAGGCGCCGAAAGGTTCATCAAGGAGAAGAACATTGGGTTCAACGGCAAGCGCTCTCGCCAATGCGATTCGTTGTCTCTGTCCACCGGACAGTTGTGACGGATAATGGTTTGCATACTCTTCCATTTTGACCAATTGCAACAGCTGTTCCACTTTTTCTTTGATTTCTGAACGGGATGGTCTTTGTGAGCGGGGGCGCACTTTCAACCCGAAAGCGATATTTTCAAATACATTCATATGGCGAAACAGGGCGTAATGTTGAAAGACAAAGCCGACACCGCGTTCACGCACCGATCGATTCGTCATGTCTTTTCCTTCAAAGCGGATCTTGCCGGAATCCGGTTTTTCCAGCCCAGCGATGATGCGCAATAGGGAGGTTTTGCCCGAACCGGAGGGACCGAGCAAGGCGACCAGCTCTCCAGTCGGTATGTGCAGATGGATGTCGCGCAAAACCTGGAATGTTCCGAACGATTTGCTGATATGTTCGATATCGATGCTCAAGTGTCATTCCTCCTATTCAACGTGTGGCTTTTTTTGGGAGACCCATTCTACCCATTGTTTTACAAGCAGTGTAATGAGGGCCAAAATCGACATGAGCGAAGCGACCGCAAATGAAGCTGTAAATTGATATTCGTTGTATAAAATCTCGATGTGCAGCGGCATCGTATTGGTCAATCCGCGCACATGGCCGGAGACGACGGACACCGCACCAAATTCCCCGCCAGCCTCCAAATACTTCATCGATCGTAAACAGACGGATTTCAGGAAAAACATCGGAGTATTTTTCCAGATACGTTTTGTTTCGAGGACGGTAGTAATGTTTACCGGCTAGATCCTGTCCGGTATCCGAATAGAGATACTCGAGATAAGCTTCGGCCACCTCGCGTGTTCCCTTTTTATCGACATGGGCATCGATCACTGTCACGGGTGGTTCTGCCAGTATGCTGACGGAAGGAACCACGATTTCCAGTTCGCCTTCTCCCAGTTCGGATAGGGCCAAAAACGCTTCATTTTCCCAGGAAAGGAGTACATCGCCGATTTTTCTTTCTACAAACGTCGTCGTTGCTCCACGAGCGCCAGTATCCAGTACCGGAACGTTTTCATACAGGCGTTTTACAAATTGTTTGGCTTCTTCTTCCGATCCGTATTTTTCAAGTGCGTATCCCCAGGCAGCCAAATAGTTCCATCTTGCACCTCCAGATGTTTTCGGATTGGGGGTGATCACTTCTACGTCATCGCGGATCAGATCATCCCAATCTTTAATTTGAAGTGGATTCCCGGCTCTGACTAGAAATACGATTGTGGAGGTATACGGAGAGGAGTTGTCGGGCAATCGTTCCGCCCAGTTTTCCGGAATCAATCCTGCTTTTTCATGGATGGCGTCAATGTCATAAGCGAGAGCGAGGGTAGCGACATCGGCTTCCAATCCGTCAATAATCGAGCGTGCCTGGCTGCCGGCATATGCGATCATGATTTTGCTCGTCAAGCGGTTTTGAACATGTTCCCAAATTGAAAAAAAGCGAGAGATGATCGGTCAAAAATCGCTTGGTTTCGCTCCGATTCCTATGCTTGTTTTGCCCAAGTTGGCAGAATGACTGGACGATCTCCCCAATATTCATCAAATTGGATATTTGTCCAACCACAAATGAGGAGATCAGAATACACTGATGGATGAAAGGAGCTGATAAGCATGTATCAATATGGTCATCCCAAAGGTGTGGGTGGTTACCATAAGCCGGTTGGAAAACAACAAGTAGGCGGCTATGCTGGCGGACCTGGCCCTGTTTGTCCACCTGCTGCACCGATTGTAGCCCCGACTCAATATATCGTGCGCGACTTTTTCCATCCGCAGGAAGTGCAGGTCATTCATCCGGTTCAAATTATTAACCGGCATCATTGCGTACCGATTCCGAAACATGTTTACTCGTTCCAGAAAAAAGATGTTTTCTGCTCATCCGTAAAATCTCGCAGAAAAAAATAAAACTTTAATATTTCCGATCCCCCTGGAACGGAACTGTCCGATATGGCGGTTCCGTTTTTTATTTTATTTGTTTCATAGAATGGTTAATTTTTAGTTTTGGTGAAACGAATGTCTAACATTTGCGTAAAGAACTATTGCATACAAAGAAAACGGGAGTGAAGAAATGTTGAAGAAGAAGCTGAGGACTGTATGGATTTCTGCACTGATCTTATTGGTGGCGATTCTCACCGGTTGTCAAGCAGTAGGCGGAGTCGATCTCACCAAAGTGATGACCAACAATTTGAAATTGACGTCCTATGAAAGTGCGTCTACATTCCGGGTGGAACTGCTTGTCAATGAAGACGCTGAATTGACCGAGGACGAAGCCCAGCTCGTTCAACTGTTTGAGCAGTTTTCCATCGAATTTGACGACATCAAAGCGCAAGATTTGAGAACGATGTCGATGTCCGGCACGCTAAATGTGCAAGAAGAATCCCTTGATTTTACGATGACGTTCGACGATGAAAAGATGGCGATTTGGATCGAAGGAGCACGTCAACCGATTGTGATCCCGAACATACCGGAAGATGCGACGCTGCCTCCCGAGATGATTGAACTGCAAAAATTGTTGTCGGGAGAAGCATTTACGCAAAGCATGTTTGAGTCTATGCAAGAATTGGGACAATTTATCTACAAGCATTTTCCGAATCCGGGAACCGTCACGGTTGAAAGTGTAACCGAAACGATTGATGGCCAACGTTTGAATTTGAAAAAAGTGCATATTGAATTGAATGGAAAAGAACTGATCGATCTCGTCAAAACGTTCCTTGAAAATGTAGTACAAGATCAAGAAGGATTGAAACAGACGATCGCCAATGTTTATGACCTTCTGATTCCAACGGTAACTGAAGTGTTGAACATTGTATCCGAGCAGACAGGTGATCCGTCCGTCGCAGCGCTTTTGCCTTATGTCGAAAATAAGGAAATGGTTGTTGAGTTTCTGTTTACGACACTTCAAGGTCAAATCGAATCGTTCCTTGAAAATTACGATGAATATGCGGACGAATTGTTGAGCGACGAGGTAGCTCAACAAGTATTTAGCGAGAAAAATGTACTGGCTCTCGATCTGTATGTAGATCTGAGCGGAAAAATCTACAAGCAAGACTTGCAATTGACCCTGATGTTCGGAGCAGAAAATGATAGCATTGAAGGCATTCGCATTTATAGCCAAAACGAAATCTGGAATCATAACGGTGCGGTCAAAGCAGAGCAACTGGACACTTCGAATGCCCTTGTATGGAGTGAAAATACATCATTTGAAACCTTGCTCAACGGGTTTGAGGAAGACGCTACAGTGCGTCAGTGGCTGGAGCAAATGAATGAATGGTTTACGACCACAACGGTTCATGTTCATACCCAGTTGATGATTGATATGAATGCGGAAGAACCGATTCCGGGCTATCTCCAGCAGCCGTACATCGAAAACGATGCGACGATGGTGCCGATCCGCTATGTGAGCGAGGAACTGGGAGCTGAAGTACAGTGGGATGCTGCGGAAAAACGTGTTACCGTCTTGGATGGTATCACCGGCAATGAAATTGTGATGGTCGTTGGCAGCGATACCGCCGCGATCAATGGGGAGGAAGTCTCCTTGCAAGCTCCGAGCCAAATCAGGGAAAATCATGTTTACGTACCGCTTCGCTTTGTTGCCGAGTCGTTCGGAGCAGAAGTGGAGTGGGATCATGACTCCAAACTGCTGATTATTGAAAGATCGTATTGATCAAAAAACCAATCATGGGGCTGTTCAAAAATGAACAGTCCCCATTTTTATCTAGAGGGTTGGTGTAACGTTGAAAAAAAAGAAGGAGAATACATTTCAAACCTGGTTAGAAATCTTCATGGTTTCCACGAGACTGGGACTCACTTCATTTGGTGGTCCTACTGCCCATTTAGGTTATTTTCACGAAGAATACATCCGCAGAAGAAAATGGATGGATGAAAAGAGCTACGCCGATTTAGTCGCTCTGAGTCAGTTTTTGCCTGGGCCTTCGAGCAGTCAAGTTGGAATCGGGATTGGTGTCATGAGAGGAGGAGTTATTGGAGGAATTGTTTCATTTCTCGGTTTTACCCTTCCTTCTGTCATTGCACTCATTTTATTTGTGTCTTTTATGGATACGTTCGGAATCGAGGATGCAGGTTGGATCAAGGGATTAAAAATCGTTGCTGTCGCAGTCGTAGCCCATGCGATTTTAGGCATGGCAAAAAACTTAACACCTGATGTTCAAAGAAAAACAATTGCATTGTTTGCGTTAGTCTTAACGTTGTTATGGCAAACAGCTTATACCCAAATAGGTGTCATCTTGCTTGCGGGTGTGGTTGGTTTTCTTTTATACAGACAGCAAACGGAAACGGATGAAAAAAATGCATCACATTTTCACATTTCCCGCCGAATTGGCTTTGTTTGTTTAGCTTTATTTTTTGGATTGCTAATCGCCCTTCCTTTATTACGGAATGCAACAGCGACAGAATGGATTTCATTGTTTGATCGTTTTTACCGCTCGGGTTCGCTTGTATTTGGTGGAGGACATGTTGTATTGCCCTTACTCGAACGAGAATTTGTCCCTACAGGCTGGTTAACGGAACAGGAATTCCTTGCTGGGTACGGTGCAGTTCAAGCGGTACCAGGTCCATTATTTACGTTTGCATCGTATATTGGGGCAGTTATTGGCGGATGGCAAGGTGGTCTATTCGCAACGTTCGCTATCTTTTTACCCGCATTTCTACTCATATTAGGCACATTACCTTTTTGGGATGCTCTACGCAGGAATGCGAAAATAAGAGGAGCATTGACCGGTGTAAATGCGGCCGTTGTAGGAATATTACTATCCGCACTTTACAATCCCATTTGGACAAGTTCAATTCACTCCCCCATTGATTTTGCACTGGCAGCTATTTTGTTTAGTATGCTTGCTTATTGGAAATTACCGCCATGGGTAGTCGTTGTAACAGGGGCAATGGGGGGGCTATTGATTTCTTAAATTATCGTTTATGTATGCTGATCCGATTTATTCTCCGACAATCTTCTTCTTCAGTTTATTGACTTCCTCTTCCATCATGAGTTGATGATATTCTCTATTTTTTAAATATAAAAAGTACTTGCAAAATAAGGACATTTGCGACTAAAATGAGATATCCGGCAATTTTGAAAATGGTTGACCAATTGATGAGTAAGAGGAGGAAACGATGAAACAGCAACGACCACAAACGGGGAAAACTTTTATTTTGCGCATGGATATCGACACTGACCAGACTGGCTTTGCCGAGATAGCCGCAGTGATCGGCGCTGCAGGTGGTGACATCATCGCGATTGATGTGATTCGGACATCCGGTTCGAAGACTACCCGTGACTTGACGATTACGCTAAAAGACAGCGAATCGATCGGGAAAGTAGAAGATGGCCTGAGATCACTTGCCGGAGTCAAGGTCATCCATGTGTCAGATCGTACGTTTCTATTGCACTTGGGTGGAAAATTGAAAATGGAACCAAGGCAGCCGATTCAAAACCGTGATGATCTTTCCCATGTCTACACACCAGGTGTAGCCAAAGTTTGTATGGCTATTCATGAAGAACCCACGAAAGCGTTTGACTTGACGATCAAGAAAAATACAGTGGCTGTAATTTCTGACGGTTCCGCGGTGCTCGGTCTGGGCAATATCGGGCCGCTCGCTGCCATGCCCGTCATGGAAGGAAAGGCCGTGCTGTTTAAGCAGTTTGCGCAAATTGATGCCATTCCGATCTGCCTGGACACGCAAGATGCGGATAAAATTGTGGAAACGATCTGTCATTTGGCTCCATCTTTTGGTGGTATTAACTTGGAGGATATTTCGTCTCCGCGTTGTTTTGAGATAGAAAACCGGCTGAAAGAAAGACTGAATATTCCGGTGTTCCACGACGATCAGCACGGAACAGCGGTTGTCATGTATGCCGGTTTGATCAATGCATTGAAATTGACCGGTAAAAAATTGGACGAAATTCGGGTTGTCGTGTGTGGTGTCGGTGCTGCTGGTATCGCTTGCAGTAAAATTTTGTTATCGGCCGGTGTGACCGATCTAGTTGGCGTAGATAGCAAAGGGATCGTAAGTAAAAATAAACAATATGACAATCCGTTTAAAGCATGGTTCGCTGAACATACAAATCCACGTGGACTTACAGGGACACTGGAAGATGCTTTGCGAGGGGCTGACGTCTTTATCGGTCTGTCGGTCGGTGGGCTTCTGACCCGCGAACATGTAAAATTGATGAATGAAAACCCGATATTGTTTGCAATGGCCAATCCGACACCTGAAATAATGCCGGAAGAAGTTGAGGATATCGCGGCAGTCATTGCTACAGGACGTTCGGATTACCCGAACCAGATCAACAACGTGCTTTGCTTTCCGGGAATTTTCCGCGGTGCACTGGACTGCCGGGCGACGATGATCAATGAAGAGATGAAACTGGCTGCGGCGGAAGCGATTGCAGCTTGCATTCCCGAGAATGAATTGAATAAAGATTATATCATTCCGAGCGTCTTTAATGAGCAGGTAGTTCAATGCGTAAGAAAAGGTGTGATTCGAGCCGCGATTAAAACCGGAGTGGCCCAAAAAATTCCTCGCGATTTTCAGGAATAAAAGTTGCAGGGCAGGGGAGGGGACGTTTCATGGGAAGCGTCCTTTTTCCTGCTTTTATATTGAGAAGGGATTTACTTTTACTGATTTCAATCTCATTTTGCTATCCGATTTGTTTTGTGTTATGATCAAAAATGCATTTTGAATCATTCGAGTGGATCAATCTGAAGATAATGAATATAAAAAGGGAAGATATAAAAGGAATAAAAGAAAGATATAAAATGAGGATTGGGCCGATGGAATGGAAGAACGTATATAAAGGTATGTTGATGGGAATTACCGAATTAATTCCAGGGGTAAGTGCAGGAACGATCGCAGTGATGCTTGGTATTTATGATCGGCTGGTCATGGCGATCAGTGGATTTTTCAGCCGTGAATGGAAGCGGCATCTTGTTTTTTTAGTGCCGATCGGGATTGGCATGGGCGTAGCTCTGATCCTGTTCAGCCGTCTGATTACATATTTGCTCAGTGAACATTATGTCGCGACAATGTTTTTTTTCACCGGTCTCATCGTGGGAATCATACCATCCATCGCACGGCAGGCCGAAGTGAAAAGAAATTTTGGCATCTCCCATTATGTGATTGTCTTCATCGGTATCGGATTAGCCGCTTCTATGGCTTTCTTTAGCTCCGACGAGACTGCATCTCCGGTTACGTCGATCCATTTGACGGAAGGAATCGGATATTTTTTTGCTGGCGGATTGGCCAGCATGGCGATGCTGTTGCCGGGAATTAGCGGATCGTTCGTTCTACTGGTAATCGGTGTGTATCCGACGGCCACCCATGCGCTGGCCACATTCAATATTCCGATCATTTTAGCGATCGGTTCAGGTGTAATTGTAGGGTTTATCTTGACGAGCAAGTTAATCCGATACTTTTTGGATCGTTATACGACTGTCATGTATGCGATCATTCTTGGCATGATTACGGGTTCCATCGCCGTTATTTTCCCGGGACTGCCCGACTCCACACCCTTGTTTATTGTAAGTGCGATTACGTTTTTGTCAGGTCTGTCGCTGACTTTCCTGCTGAGTATGAAAAGGCCACACTTAACAGAAAAGGCGTGATCAACGTCGTTGCGATGACAACGAGCAAGGCGGAAGAATAGAGATCCTGGCCGATCAGCTGCATTTGAAAAGC
>CALAME010000028.1 GCA_937925675.1 uncultured Paenibacillaceae bacterium
ATGCATGTCTATTGTAAGGAAAGATGGCGGCAAATTCAACCTCTGCTTCCTGATCAGAGCAACTCCGGTTGAAGTCACAACAATTCCTGGGTCGCCTTCATCCCTTCCAGCATGATCATGACCACGTCGTCATAGATGCGGGGAAAATCGCTGATTGGAAGCGGATTGACACCTCTGCCGGCCTCTACGGTAAAGCCGGGCCTTCTGAAATCCTGGATAAACCAATCCTTGTAGCCGGCATCACTGTCAAAAATCTTCATCGGCTCGTAACCGCTAACCGCTGCAAAACGATTGACGATCGTCTCTGAAACCGGCGGTTCCAGATCACGGTAGTTCCAAAAAATCACTTCACCCTGTGTATGAAAGGCGATCACGAGCAAAAAGTCTTCATTGCGCGTCAAGTTAGCGATCGCGATCGCTTCCGGTTCGGTCAGCGGCGCTTCTCCCGGATAGTCGCGCGGGCCCGGTCCGTCGGGAGAGCGTCTTTCTTTTTCGATTTCCCAGTTGGCCGGAAACTGATCGTTCAGGTCGACTCCGCGAATGTTCGCTTTCCAGTTGCGAAAATTAAAAGATCCGTTATTCCAGGCAACGACTTGCTCATAAAAAGGATTACTCGGCGAGATTCCTTCCAGCACCAGTTCGACCCCGTCCGGGTTTACCATCGGAACGATCCACAGGGAAACTTGCTCAAACAATTCACGCACATTGGTCCCGCGCCATGTCCGGTTTTCAGCATAAGCCTGAGCAAAATCCTCGATAAACTTCATCAACAACGGCGTTGTAATCCACTCATTGGCGTGAAAGGAACCGTTGTAATGGATTTTTTTAGGTCCGCGCCCAATAATGACAACCGGCAATCTTTTGCCGAGTACACTTTCTCCGATATATCCGGTTCGAAGGAATGGATAACGATTTGCGAGCGCTTCAATATCCGCGATCATTTCTTCATAACCGTAAGGCCCCGTCGTATTGACAATATTGAAGCCGGTTCCGGTAGGCAGCACGATCCATTGCCCGATTTGCAACCGCGCCGGATCGATGCCCGGATTGGCAGCCAGAAGATCATCAAGTGCGATGTTAAAACGGCGAGCGATGTTGTAGAAGGTGTCCCCTTCCTGGACAACGTACCAATTTACGGGTCGCTCCGGAATATAGACAACTTGTCCGGGCACGAGATAATCAAAGTTTTCGATTTGCGGATTCGCCGCGATGATCGCATCCAGGTTGAGGGCAAATTTGCGGGCGATGCGAAACAGGGTATCCCCTTTCTGCACAATATAAGGAAAAGCCATGGACTTTTGCCACCTTTCAAATGCTTTCCTCCCCATGTATATGCGATTTCCCATAAAAAAAGAAGCGGATGTTCCCGCTTCAAACGATTTGCACCTGATCCCAAATCACCTGCGTGACCTCAATATCGGTACCTAACCATTTTTGCGCAATATTGCGAAATCGTTCTGTATCTCCACTGCAAAAAAAACGGTGGCGGGGCGGTTTCTCTGTTTTGGCCAATTGCCCTCTTTCGTGTAATATCGTGCTCATCTCTCGCGCCGTTTCTTCGGCGGAACTGATCAGTTGGACAGATGGACCCATCACTTGGGCAATCGGTTTTTCCAAAAAGGGATAATGGGTACAACCGAGAATGAGGCAATCGATCGGAATGCGGGAAAGCGGCTCCAGCGCCTCCCGCACGATCTGCTCCGCTCTCGGGGAATCGCAATCACCTTGTTCCACTAGCGGTACCAGTTCTGAACAGGATTTGCTGAACACTTGAATATCAGGTGAGATGCGTTTGAGCGCGCGATCATAAGCACGGCTTCGGATCGTTCCTTCCGTGCCGATCACACCGATCCTTTTGGATTGGGTGCGTTTGATCGCAGCACGCGCCCCTGGGTAGATGACACCCAACACCGGAATCGGCACCCGATTGCGTATTTGGTTCAAGGCTACCGCCGTCGCTGTGTTACATGCAATGACAATCATTTTGGGATGAAAGCCGCACAAAAAATGGACAATCTGGCTGGTAAATGCGCGAACTTCCTGTGGCGAACGCGGTCCGTACGGCGCTCGCGCTGTATCACCAAAATAGATAATTTTCTCCTGTGGCAACTGCCTCATGACTTCCTTGACAACCGTTAATCCGCCGACACCGGAATCCAATATGGCAATGGCTTGTTGCACGATGCACCGCTTCCTTTGTACATTTCTCGAAATTTCCTTATACATTGTTTAGCATATGTGTTTGGACATAAAAAGTGCTTAGACCGGTTTCCCGTAGCCATGCCTATTATTTTACCACATTATTTAAAAGGCGGAAGCCAATCTCCATGCGCCTCGATCATATCGTCACACAGCGCCACAATATCATCGATGGACAGTTCCGAAGACGTATGCGGGTCCAGCATCGCTGCATGATAAATATGTTCTTTTTTACCGGTGATCGCCGCTTCGATCGTCAGAAGCTGTGTGTTGATGTTCGTCATGTTGAGCGCAGCCAGTTGCGGCGGCAGCGCGCCGACATAAGTCGGATTAACCCCGCTCTTGTCCACGAGACAAGGCACTTCTACACAAGCTTCCCGCGGCAAATTGGTAATCAGGCCCGTATTCATGACGTTGCCGCCAATTTTGATCGGTTGATTCGTCTCCATCGCTTCAAAAATGTAGGAAGCGTACTCGTGCGTGCGTTCGTGCGTGATTTTTTTATTGTTCACCAGCTGATCGCGCATCTTTTTCCAGCCTTCAATCTGGGCGACACAGCGTCTTGGATATTCATCCAGCGGGATGTTGAAGCGTTCGATCAGTTCCGGATAGCGGCTTTTTATAAAATACGGATGGTACTCCGCGTTATGTTCGGACGATTCCGTAACGTAATAGCCGAAGCGAAGCATCAGCTCGAAGCGGACCATATCATGATGTTTCTCCTTCTGCTTTTCCGCTGCCCGCCGCTTGATTTCCGGATACAGGTCCACCCCGTCCCTTTTTACTTCCAACAGCCAGGCCATATGGTTAATGCCCGCGATCTTGGACTCTACATTCGTCGGATCCATCCCCAGACTGTGAAACAACTGTGGCACACATACTTGCACACTGTGGCAGAGCCCGACCGTTTTGATACCGCCGTGGGTAATCATCACATTCGTCAACACCGCCATCGGGTTCGTATAATTCAAAAACCACGCGTCCGGACAAACTTCCTGCATATCTCTTGCAAAATCGAGCATGACCGGAATCGTGCGCAAGCTGCGGAAAATGCCGCCGATCCCGACAGTATCCCCGATCGTCTGCCGCAATCCATATTTTTTCGGCACTTCGAAATCGGTGATCGTGCAAGGATCATACCCGCCAACCTGAATGGCGTTGACGACATACTTTGCTCCTTGCAACGCTTTTTTGCGATCGTCGTATGCCTTGATGCGGCAGGTGCTGCCTGTCGTTTCTTTCAGGTTGAGCAGCATGCGCTCCGAATCTTTCAAACGTTCTTCATCGATGTCGTACAGCGCCAGCTCAAACCCTTGCAAGGCCGGTGTCAGCATGACGTCCCCCAGCACATTTTTGGCAAAAACCGTGCTGCCTGCTCCGAGAAATGTAATTTTGGACATCGCGTATCCTCCTCCGGTTTCTCTTCTTGGGCATCATTATACCGGGGGACGACAACCAGACATATGGACAGATTTATGTCCTGTATGGACAAATGTAGTGAGTTGGGGAACAGCGCTACAAAAAAACGTGCAGGTCAAACAAGACCTACACGTTCCAAACTTGTGCTTGGTTCAAATGCCATTAGGAGGCTTTACTTTGATTTGAGAGCGTCCACAGCGGCTCGTTCAACGTTGAGCATCGCTTTGAACTTCTCCATGTAATATGCAAAACTGGCCATTCCTTCTTCATCCGGTTCTACGGTCACCGTTTTCGCATTTCCGAACACTTCTTGCGCCAGGTACTCTTCTAACGTTTGCCCCTCTTTTTTATTCAGCATATAAGTAGCGAGAATGGCCATGCCCCACGGTCCGCCTTCGCCTGCGGTTTCCATGACGGCAACCGGAACGTGGAAAGCATCCGCCATCATTTGCTGACCTACTTTTTCGGTCTTAAAAAACCCGCCGTGCCCTAACAAGTAGTCAATTTTCACTTTCTCTTTTTTCACCAAAATGTCCATTCCGATTTTCAATGTCGCCAGTGCCGAATAAATTTGGGCGCGCATGAAATTGGCCAACGTCAACTTACTATCCGGCATCCGTACGAGAAGTGGCCGTCCTTCTTCAAAGCCGGTAATCGGTTCGCCGGAATAGTAACAGCAGCTCACCAGATCCCCCACATCTTTGTCCGCCTGCATGGCCTGTTTAAACAAGATGGGGAAAAGCTCACTGACATCGATTTTTTTACCGATGGCGTTGGACAATTCAGCAAACAGATTGGCCCATGCATTGATGTCAGATGTAAAGTTGTTGCAATGGACCATGGCGACGGGTTTACCCGCAGGGGTGGTGACGATATCTATTTCGGTGTAGTAATCAGACAGCGATTTTTCCAACACGATCATCGCAAACACAGATGTTCCCGCCGAAACGTTTCCGGTATGTTCGGAGATGCTGTTCGTGGCGACCATACCGGTTCCGGCATCTCCTTCCGGCGGACAAAGGGGGATTCCCGCTTGCAAAGTGCCCGTCGGATCGAGCAACCTGGCTCCTTCTTCCGTCAAGGTGCCGGCCTGGTCTCCGGCTGTTGCCACCCTCGGCAAAATTTCAGCCAGTTTCCACGGGTAATCATATTTTTTCATCCGTTCACTGAATTGTTCCATCATCCGGCTGTCATAGTCACCGGTTGTCTCATCGATCGGGAACATGCCCGAAGCTTCTCCAACCCCCAGCACTTTTTCACCCGTCAGCTTCCAGTGTACATAGCCGGCCAGCGTTGTCAAAAATGCGATGTCTTTCACATGTTCTTCCTGATTTAAAATGGCCTGGTAAAGGTGAGCGATACTCCAGCGGTGCGGAATATTAAACTTGAACAGCTCTGTCAATTCTTTTGCGGCCTGGTCTGTGGTCGTGTTGCGCCAAGTCCGAAAAGCAGCGAGTTGGTTCCCCTCTGCATCAAACGGCAAATAGCCGTGCATCATCGCGGAAAAACCCATCGCCCCAACTTTGGTCAGTTTCATCTGATATTTTTCTTCCACTTGCTCAGCCACTTGCCGGTAAGCATCCTGCAATCCCTTCCATACATCGTCCAAATGGTATGTCCAAATCCCATTTTCAAAACGGTTTTCCCACTGGTGCTCGCCGCTGGCAATCACTTCAAACCGGTCATTGATCAAGACAGCTTTGATGCGGGTAGAGCCCAGTTCAATACCGAGAGCTGTTTTTGCAAGGTCCAACGTTTCACCCACGTTCATCTTCCTTTCTATTTATTCATTAATTTAAAGGTTAATAGATTTTGTTACGATAATCAATCTAGCAAAAACAGTTATGATCCCATTTAGATCATATAACAATTTAATCCTATAACAAATAGAGGGAATTATGATTTGGAATGATCATCATAATTCCCTTTCAATCCCATACTGGATTACTCGATATCCTTATAAAAATTAATAATATTCCCATCCGGATCCCTAAACCATACCGATCTTCTCCCCCACGGTTGAGTGGTAGGAGGTTTCACAATCGAAACATTCAGGGACTTCAATCTTTCATATTCTGCATCGACATCCTCCACTTCAAACTCGACAGTAAATCCCCCATACCCGGAACCATCCATGACCCCAGGCACCATGTTTTCCATACCATGATAGGTGAAGATGCAAAACTCTCCGCCGTTCATTTCATATTTAATAAAGTGATCTCCTTCTACATTTCGATTGAACACCCGATTGTAAAAATTTCTGAGACGGTGCAAATCTTTCGTGATTAAACAAATTCCATTAAACCTCATGATGATGGAGATCCTCCCTTATTTTTTTATTCAACCATTACCATGTCATTCTCGTCAAAATTCCAGTCTTCTGCATAGGCCACTTCCCAATAATAACCATCCGGATCTGAAAAATAACCGCTATATCCTCCCCAAAAAACTCGTTGCGGATGTTTTTCAATTTTTGCCCCTGCTTTTTCGGCTTTTTTCATGATTTCGTCCACTTCTTCAATCGATTTTGCAACATATGCAAAAGTGATGCCAGAAAAACCATTTCCTTTTGGCGGTTCTGCTTCATTGATGTCTTTCGCCAATTCATCCAAAGGATATAAGGCTAATTTTGTTCCTGCGTTATCAAAATAGACAATACTCGGGTTGTCGTCATTAACCGATGTCTTAAACCCGAGGCCGTCTCTGTAGAATCGAAGAGATTTGCCGATGTCTTTTACGCCTAAAGTAATAATATTTATCCGATTCATTTTCTCTTCCTCCAATATTTGTTTTTTATTGACATACTTCGATGACATGACCCAAAATTCCTTTTTTTGTATGAAATAGGGATACGTAAAATAAAAATTTCCTCCATTCATCTTTCATAGACGAATGGAGGAAAATTGAATAGCTGTTATTATTCTCTGGCGTTCGTAATCCTTACACCGTAAACGCCGCCAGCGATCTTGCCTTTCCCGGACCGGAACATCACTTCGACTTGTTTTTGATTTTGGGTCAGCGTCCTGGGAATTTCATAGCAGACCTCAAACAGTGAACCAGGGTGATTGGTTTCCAATTTTTGTGTAGCGATCGCGACCCCGTCGATCAATATGTCAAATTCCCGTTGATATGTGCGTCCGTCGATATATGCGTTTGCATCATTGCCGTTGTACGTCACCATCAAGTACATTTGCTGATTCGGATCCACTTTCATTTTGTAGCTGAAGAAACCGTCATCGCGGCTGTCCCGCCACCCTCTTTTAAACACATTCAAGTAACCGGAATGAGAGTTTCGGCTTTGCAATTGGTGCTCCACTTCAGGTTGCTGTTCATGGGGGAAGACTTCATCAATGGTGATTTCCCGGTATCGTTTTGCTTTTTCCCGCTCTTCATCTTGGAAATGTTGATATTCTTTTTCCGTCATCACGTCCCAATACAACGTGTATCTTTCATGATGCAAATCATAGAACGGAACCAGGGTGATCGATTGATGACCCGGCTGCGCGACCGGTTTGGTTTGAAATTTTAACGGTGAACGGCTGACTTGCTGAATCCATTGATTCGGATCCTCCTCGTCCACCACCAGAGCCGGAACATCAATCAACGGATGATTGTCCAGCTTCATATGATTGTCCAAAAGATCGGTTTCGGGATATTTCTCTCTCCCCAATTTTCCGGCCAAAGCAAGGGGCCCGTACATCATCACCTGTTTTCGAGGATTATCTTTCGCCACGTATTTGTGCACATTCATGGGCAGTTGGATAACGACTTGATCTCCGCTCGCCCATGTACGGGTAATGGACAAGTACCCATTTTCCTTTTTTGTAAATACTTCCTGCTCATTTACCGTAACGGTGACCTGGCCAGCCACCCAATACGGCACACGGATGTGAAGTGTAAACGGTTGCTGAGGCGCCTGTTGAAACAACAAGGTCGACATTTCGGAAGCCGGAAAATCCGTTTGCTGCGTTAACGCGATGCCTTTTTCGGCTATCGTCAATTTCGACGCAATAAACAAGTTGACATAAAGATCATTATCCCGAACATGATAAATGTTGCGCGTGTACCGTGCCGGATTTTCCATTCCCGTGCCCGTGCAGCACCAAAAGGAATTCTCGGGCGAACAATAAATTTTGAAATGTCCCGGTTGCGTCGGTATGAAATAAGCTTTCATACCGGAATCGGGATCCTGGGAAGCCAGGATGTGATTGTATAAGGCCCGCTCGTAGTAATCCATATATTTTACATCAGGCGACCATTTGAACAAATGCTCTGTCAGTTTCATCATGTTGTACGTATTGCAGGTTTCCATCGTTTGAATGCCTAACGGCTCATCATTTAAAGGCCCGAAATGTTCACGGATGCTATTTCCTCCCAGGACGTATGAGCGATGATAAACAACCTGGTGCCAAAAGAAAAAGGCCATCTTTTTGTACGATTCTTCCCCTGTAATCTCATACAGTTTGGCTGCACCGATCACTTTCGGAATTTGGGTATTGGCATGCTTGCCTTCCAGAACATCGACGCCTTGGGCAAGAGGCTGCAGGATCTCTTGGTGACAAAAGCGCTTGGCCAGCTCCAGATAGTCTGGATTCTGGGTGATCAGATAAAGATCGGCCATCGCTTCATTCATCCCGCCATGTTCACAGATCAACATTTTCTGAAATTGCTCATCGTTCAGTTGATCCAAACCTTTTTTCGCCCAATCCGCCAACTTGATCACGATATCCAGCGCCTTGGGCAAACCCAGGATTTGATACACATCGATTAATCCTGCATAAATTTTATGTATGCTGTACCAGGGCACCCACCAGCGGGCCAAATTAAAAAGTCCGACTTCAAAATCCCCCGTAAACACTTGATCAAAACATTGGCGGGGAAATCCCGCTACATAACCATCCGGATCGAAACGTTGCACATGTTCAAGTTCGTCCAAAGCATATTCGATTTTCCTAAGCAGTTCCTGATCTTGTGTCGCTTCATACATGGCGGCTGCCGCCGAGAGCCAGTGACCAATGGAATGACCGGCGATTTGGGTCGATTCCCAACCGCCGTAACGCGGCTTTTTCGGCTTCTGCTTTACGGCTTCATAACAGGGCGCGATGAGACGATCTACATCGAGAGCCAGCAAATATTCTTTACCCTTTTCCTGCGAAGCTTTGAAGATCCCATCTGTCAACACAACAGATGCGTTCATCAGCTATCTGCTCCTTTCGCATTTCGCTTATATGTATGTAAAGGATCTGTATATGTAGAGCGGGCAGGCGGAGCGATCAACCTTTCACTCCGCCAGCCGTCAATCCTGCTATAAAATAGCGCTGGAATGCGACATACAGCAGCACGATAGGAACAATCGTCATAATCGATCCGGAGATGAGAACATCGTAGTTATTTTCATAAGGTGTCAATAACGTTTGCAATCCGACAGGCAACGTAAACATGCTGTTCGAGCGGATGACCAGAAGCGGCCACACAAAATTGTTCCAGCTGAACAATCCTTGCAGGATGGCCATCGCTGCCAAGGACGGTGTCATTAACGGCAACATGATTTTAAAAAAGATGCCGTATTCGTTGGCTCCATCGATTCTGGCCGCATCCATGAGCTCTTTTGGCAGTCCCAAGGCATACTGACGAAAGAAAAAGACAGCACTCGCCGATATGATACTGGGGAGTATAATCCCTGTATATGTATCGATCAGGCGAAAAGTGGTCATAAGCTGGTAAAGCGGCAGCATTAAAATTTCAAATGGAATCATGATAATGAACACGACAATGACAAAGAGAAGATGT
This sequence comes from uncultured Paenibacillaceae bacterium, assembly GCA_937925675.1. Taxonomy (GTDB): domain Bacteria; phylum Bacillota; class Bacilli; order Paenibacillales; family CALAME01; genus CALAME01. Next base: position 9,409 of record CALAME010000028.1, read on the forward strand.
TTGCCCCAAAAATCATATACCGCCAGGGCGTACCCGACCATTGAAGAAAAAAACAGGGACAGGATGATCGTTAACAGCGAGACAATGATACTGTTACCATACCATTTCCAATATTGATCCGCTTGCGTAAAAATATATTTATAGTTGTCCAGGGACAATTGATCCCATTGAATATTAAACGTAATCCCCTGTCTGAACAGCTCCGATGAAGGCCGAAAGGACGACACGAGGAGACTGATCAATGGGAACAGCGCATGAAGGGTAACGATCAGCATAAAGACCGTAATGAGGATGGAGTAGATCATTCGCTTGTGCTTCAGTTTCATTATACATCGCTCCTCTTAAATGCACCCGAAATGATAAGGTTGATGATGCTGGTCACAAATATGATCAGCAACACGATGACCCCAACAGCTGCCCCGTATCCCATATCATTTTGCTGGATCCCTTGTTGGTACAGATAGGACACCAATGTGAGTGCAATATTTCCCGGGGAATTCGTTTCCCAGAATACATAACTCTCTTCAAAAACTCTAAAGCCCCCAATAATACTGATCGTCGTCACAAAAATAATAATCGGTTTCAACATCGGGATCGTAATATGGAAAAACTTCTGGACGACGTTAGCACCGTCGATCTCTGCTGATTCGTACAGTTCATTCGGTATATTTTGCAGTCCCGCTAAAAAGTACAAAACATTAACTCCCATCCATCTCCATGATGCCAACAGCACCATCAAAAACATCGCAGACCAGGCTTTGGTTCTCCAGTTGATTGGTTCAAACCCAAAGAATCCGATGATCTGGTTGGCAATAGCGGTTTCCGATTCAGCAAACATCATGCGGAAAATAATACCTGCGACAACAACGGATGTTAAAGCCGGTATAAACAATCCCGAGCGCAAAAACGTCCTAAACCTTACCAGCTGCGAATTTAAAATGGTAGCTAGCAAAATTGGAATCGTAACCAAAATGATGACCGTTAAAATCATATAGATCGTCGTATTCTGCAATGCTTTGAAAAATGTAGGCGTATTAAAAATGCGAACATAATTGCTTAATCCGATAAACGTGACTTGGCCAGGCAAAATTCTTTGAAAGCTCATGATAAAAGCTTTGATCGTTGGATAAAGCGTCAATACTGAAAACGATAGGATAAAAGGAGCGACAAAAACATAAGGGGCAACCTTTTGCGAGGCCAGGAAATGGGTTCTTTTTTTCGGTATGCTCTTGTTGCCTTCCATAATTTCATCCCTTCTTCAAAAAATCATTTAGACCTAAAATTCAGGTCGAACTGCAACATGCATATAGGCCTATAAAGATTTGAACAGGGTAGGCTTAAAACCTACCCTATTCATTTAGGTTTCCGGCTATTCGTTTCATTCCATTATTGGCCCATTTTTGCCCTCACGTTTTGAGCAGCTTCTTCAAGAGCATCTTTGGCCGACCGATTTTCACGGAGAACTTGGTGCATCACGTTCGTATTGATTTCTTCCAATACGTCAGGAACGTTGTCGGTCATGTTGACGCTGCCGACTTCATCACGAATTTCCAGCAAAATGTCAAAAATGTCATCATGGAAAAATTGATAGTATTTGTTATCCTCTTTCAACCGAGGCGAATCCCAAACATCCCAACGCGGCGGGTCAAAGCCCAACTCCGTCCACAAGCGGATGCTTCCTTCTTCCGACAGTTTGGCAAAGTACAGGAATTCTTTAGCCAGTTCGGGGTGTTCGGATTGCTTGGTTACAGCAGTACCCGTACCTCCCATACCGACTGTTCTTTTGTTTGAATCCGGCCATTTGGGCATCGGTCTGATCTGCATCTTGCCTGCCAGATCCGGCATATACTCGGTGAAATCTTTCATGTAGAACAACGGCACCACGATCGAGGCAGCGCCACCATCGTTCATGAAGCCATAAAACTCTTCAGCGTGATATCCGTCACCAGGCGATACTATTGCGATACCTTCTACATTCACCATATCCGCAATGTACTGCAAAGTCTCAACGTTAATGTCATTGTCAAGGGTCAGTTCGCCATTCTCATCAAAGAAATCGGAATCTCTCTGCGTGATAAACGGCCAGATGCCGTACCAGTTGACGGGGATGGTCGTCATCGGTTTACCCGTTACTTCCACTACTTTTCTTCCCGCTTCTACAAAATCATCCCAAGTTTCAATGGAATCAATATCTACGCCAGCCTCATCCATGATTTCCTGGTTGTAATAAACGACGGTTGCTCCCAAATGCGTCGGAGCTCCATAATAGACGCCATCTTTTGAATAAATCTTTAATCTTTCGATGATATATTTATCCAGTTCGGGCTCAATAAGATCGTTCAGCGGTTCCAGTTGAATATCCCCGAGAAGGAAGTTGGAAAACTTGGCGATTTCGATATCAACAAGATCCGGAGCACCTGTTCCCGACTGCAAAGCCAGCAACAAGTTGTTGTGCATTTGATCAAACGGATAGGTTTCTGCCGTCAGTTTGATCGGCCGGTCTGGATGTTCTTCATTCCATCTTTCAGCCGCGTTCAGAAAAAATTCGGCGTGAGTACCGGCAAAAGTCCAAAACGTTAATTCTGTTGCCCCCTCAATATCGCTTCCAACAGATTCGCCAGCAGGCTCTTCTTCCTTGTTTCCCCCGCTACATCCTACTAGCAGTGCCAACATGAGGACTGCAAGTAAAAAAGTATGTAGCTTCTTCATTTTTGTTCCTCCCTTTCTATTTATCTCTTGTTATCGACATGTTAATTATAAAATATATTTATTAATTTAAGCAACATTTTTTGTATAATAATTTCATTATTTTGAACGCAATGTA
>CALAME010000029.1 GCA_937925675.1 uncultured Paenibacillaceae bacterium
TATGAACATGAAATGAAGGGTTGCGACACGGAGGGACAAAAGCCCGGGAGGTACTGTGATTCAGTATGCTTCCGGGATTTTTTCTGTTTGAAAAAAGGGGAGGAAGCAGCACATGAACAGATACTGGCTGATGATTGTGGTGGCCGCTTTTTTTGAAGTCATGTGGGTGATCGGACTCAAATATGCAGATCAGATCTGGTCGTGGATCGTCACGATCATCGCGATTATCCTCAGTTTTTATCTTTTGATCGCATCCGGCAAAAAACTGCCGGTAGGGAGTGCTTATGCCGTATTTGTCGGGCTTGGTACAGCAGGGACAGTGATTACGGAAATTCTATTTTTTAATGAACCGGTTCATTACAGCAAGCTCATCCTCATCGCTATTTTGCTCGCCGGTGTGATCGGACTCAAAATGGTGACCGAAGAGAAGGAGCATGAGGGGGGCGAAGCTTAAATGGCATGGATGTATTTGATTTTGGCGGGCATATTTGAAATGTTAGGGGTAACGTGGATCAACAAATGGCATCGGGATAAAAATAGGCGTGCCTTATTGTTATTAGCAGGTGGGTTTATGGCCAGTTTTATGTTCTTATCTTTGGCGATGCGTACCTTGCCTGCCAGCACGGCCTATGCCGTCTGGACCGGAATCGGTGCTTCCGGAGCTGCTTTGTGGGGGATGATCAAATACGGAGAATCCCGCGATTTCAAACGCATCTTCTTTATCGCGGTCATCGTTGCGGCGACTATGGGGTTGAAATGGATCGAATAAAGGCTGCCGATCGAGGCAGCCTTTATATTTTGATCCCTATGCTTAAAACATAAATGCTTGGCTCAGTTCGTCCGGTGTGATAATTTCTTCTTCAGCAGGAATTCCGATCTCAAAGGTCGGCTCTTCATTGATATTCTTCACAAAGGTTTCCATCTGGATCACAAATTGCATCGAGTCTTCGCCATCTTTGAAGTTAACGTCCATTTTGAACAGCTGGTAAGGCATATTTTGTTTTTTATCCAGAGCGACTGTGTAGCTGATTTCATTGATCTGCAAGGCTTCCCGAATTTCATCAATCGTCTCCTGAATTTCTTCTGGCGTCACTTCATAGTCATCTTTCAATTGCTGAAGATCCTCACTAGCAAATCCGAACATGTCCCGATATTCCGGATCATCCAGCAATTCGATAAAATCAGGAATGATATTTTCTGCAAGGACCGTTATAAAGTCTTCCAAATGTTCATCGTTCAATTGGAAACGAATGATCTTTGCAGCGTCAATTTCTTCAGGAAGTTCGGCTTCGTCTTTCGGAATAAAAGTAAAATACAGTTCTTCATCGAAATGATTAAGAATCATTTCATAGGCTTTCATCGAAAAGTCGACATATTGGCCCGAGAACAGGGCATCAGGCTGAAAATCTTCTTCTGACATTTCGGCCAGCTCTTGATAATCCAGTTCAACATACTTGCCGACGACATCCTCCGGAAGAGGGAACATAGGAATGTTAGGCACTTTGATCCACATTTTTTCATCCGTCATCACTAACGGAATCGCAAAGTTCATGGACAGGTCGCCTTTCAGGGCCAAGTCCATCGTTGTTTCCATTTGAAAAGGTTCCTTCTGGTACACGCCGGACACATGGATGTCCAAATTGTCGAACATCGATCCCAGCATTTGCAACGATGGGTCCACGGAAAGCATGGACTCGGAAACAGAAATTCCAACCTTGGTATTGATGTCGAACGCGTAGGACTCCGTTTCAGCAAAAGTCTGCAAAGCGCCTAACATCTCTTCTTTGGGAGATTTCGACGAATTGCCGCATCCTGCTAATACGAGAGCAATTGCGAGCACGATTCCCAACACGCTACTTAATTTTTTTCCATACAACCATCTGTTCAGCTTAACCATAATATCTCCTTTCTTGTTTCTCTCCTTCCTCAGAATCCTTACCGTTGTCGCAATCACGTTTACTATCCTATCGGTGTTGAATGTAAAAATCAATAGGCGTTTTCATTCGATTCGTTAAGCCTAAAAAACAAGCATACCCACTGGTACTGTGAACCTACAAAAAATAAAAATGGATTGCGCGAGAACAAACCTCTGTTATAATGAATTTGAATTTAAAGGGCTTTTGTTCCCAATTTTTTGATTCAAGGAGGTTAAAAACCATGTTTCAAAAAATGTTAACTGTAAAAACGATTGTGGCCATTGGAATCGGGACCGCCGTGTTTGTCATATTGGGAAGATTCGGATCGATTCCGACCGGAGTGCCAAACACAAACATTGAAACCGCTTACGCCTTTCTTGCGCTCATGTCGGTACTGTTTGGTCCGATTGCCGGAGTGTTGATCGGGTGGTTCGGACACGGCATCAAAGATGCGATCATGTATGGTTCACCGTGGTTCAGCTGGGTGATCGCTTCCGGAATCGTTGGACTTGTGATCGGTTTGGCCGCCAATCAAATCAAAATCAGCGAGGGTGAATTTGGAAAAGCGGAGATCATCAAGTTCAACATTTACCAAGTGATCGGCAATGTACTGGCCTGGCTGCTGGTTGCTCCGGTGCTCGATATTCTGATCTACGCCGAACCCGTCAACAAAGTGTGGACCCAAGGCATCGTGGCAGGCATTGCCAATATCGTGACCGTCGGTGTCATCGGAACCATCCTTTTGCTGGCTTATGCCAAAACGCGTACAAAGACGGGAAGTTTAAGTAAAGACGCCTGATCCCTTTTATGTTAAAATGTTTTATGTTTGATCATTATGATCGTCCTAAAATCGGGATGAGGATGTCTGACCATGCATAAAACGACAGAAAGAAAAGTACCCGTCATCGAATTTCAAAATTACAGTTTTCAATACCGTTCACAAGCCGAACCGACCCTTTACGATATCGATTTGAACATATATGCCGGTGAAAAAGTATTGATCGCCGGTGCATCCGGTTCCGGAAAAAGCACGCTGATTCAGGCGATCAACGGTCTGATTCCCCATTTTTTTAGCGGTACGGTCACCGGTTCGCTGAAAGTGATGGGAAAACCGGTGAACGAACTGGGCATTCATGAAATCTCCAGAATGGTGGGAACCGTTTTGCAAGATCCGGACGGACAGTTTATCGGTCTTACCGTTGCCGAGGATATTGCGTTCCAAATGGAAAACGAAGCGGTTCCCCTTGCTGAAATGAAAGAACGCGTGCTACAGGCCGCCAGAACAGTGGAGATGGAAGCGTATCTGGACGCTTCCCCCCACGATTTGTCGGGGGGACAAAAACAGCGGGTGACGATGGCGGGCGTGTTGACGCACAGCCCGGATATTTTACTGTTCGATGAACCGCTCGCCAGTCTCGATCCGCGCACGGGCAAACAGGCGGTCGAGCTGATTGACCGGATTGCCCGGGAAACGGGGAAGACGATCGTCATCGTCGAACATCGCCTTGAAGATGTGTTGCACCGGCCGGTCGATCGCATCATCTTGCTGCATGAGGGAAGAATCGTGGCCGACATGCCGCCGGATGAACTGTTAAGTTCGAATTTGCTCAGCACATACGGGATACGTGAACCGCTCTATATTTCAGCATTGAAACACGCCGGCGTTCACGTTACACCCGAAATGCGACCGGCCTCACTGGATTCCATCCCACTTCATGCGATCCAAAAGCCGTTAAACACATGGTTTCAAATGCAAGAACCTCCTTCACAAAACCGGACAGGCCCAGCGTTGCTGGAGTTGGAGGAGGTATCTTTCGGTTACGAAGCCGATCAACCTGTGGTGAAAGATGTGTCTTTTACGATCCACCGGGGCGAAATGGTCAGCCTCGTTGGCAAAAACGGCGCAGGCAAATCGACCTTGACCCGTCTCATATGTGGCTACATCCGTCCGCAACAGGGGACCATGCATCTAAAAGGTCAATCGATGCAGGATCTCTCGATCAAAGAGCGAGCCTATACGGTTGGCTATGTGTCACAACATCCGAACCAGATGATTTCCAAACCGATGATTATGGAAGAAGTCGGTCTCGGATTGAAATGGCGAGGAATTCCGGAAAAAGAGATCGAGGAGAGGGTCCATGAAGCCTTGCGGGTGTGCGGATTGTATCCTTACCGCAATTGGCCTGTGTCTGCTCTGAGTTTTGGACAGAAAAAGCGGGTCACGATCGCTTCTGTACTTGTGATGGAACCGGAACTGCTGATTCTCGATGAACCGACAGCCGGTCAAGATTACCGTCATTATACCGAGCTGATGTCTTTTCTTGAACGGCTCAACCGGGAACGGGGACTGACGATGCTGATGATCACCCACGATATGCATCTGATGCTGGAGTATACCGATCGCGCACTCGTGATGTCAGATGGCCGGCTGATCGCGGATGCTCATCCAAGCGATATTTTAAGCGACCAGACAATTGTGGAGGCAGCCCATTTGAAAGAAACGTCGCTTTACACGCTGGCGCAAAAAGTGCAGCTTCCCGATCCGCGTGGATTTGTGCACCGATTTATCGAAGTAGAGCGAAGGGAGCGCAACGCTGATGTCGTCGTTTCTGCTCGCATACATGCCCATTGACTCACCGATTCACCGATTAAACGCCGTGACCAAGCTCATTTTTTTTGTCGTTTGGTCGTTGGTGGCGATGATTACTTTTGACACGCGCATTTTGGCTGTCATGCTCACCATCGGGTGCGTGATCTTCGCCATCTCCCGTGTCCCGTTCCGCAATGTGGCCATTCCCGTCTATTTGATCTTGATTTTTCTTTTTTTAAACAATGTAGCCATCTTTTTGTTCTCACCGCAAGAAGGGGTCGAAATTTATGGTTCGCGGACGGAATGGCTGCACTTGGTCGGTCGCTATACGTTGACTTGGGAGCAGATGTTTTATCAGATGAATGTCACCTTGAAATACTTGACAGTCTTGCCGATGGCGCTCCTGTTTTTGGTGACGACCCATCCGAGCGAATTTGCTTCTTCCCTGGCTCGCATCGGCGTCAACTACCGGATCGGGTACGCGCTGGCCATCGCATTGCGCTATATTCCGGATATCCAAAGGGATTATCGCCATATAGCGTTTGCCCAGCAGACGCGCGGGCTCGATTTGTCACGGAAAGAGAAGTTGGGTACACGGATCAAAAACGCCATCTCGATCGTATGGCCACTGATTTTGTCCAGTCTGGACCGGATCGAAAAAATCAGTGCAGCCATGGAATTGCGCGGTTTCGGAAGCCAAAAAAAGCGAACGTTTTACAATTCGCGGCCGCTTGCGACCGGTGATTATATCGCATTGGCCTTGCTTGCCGTATTGACCTTCGTTGCTCTTTACGTCACTTTTCATGACGGAAGCCGCTTTTATAATCCGTTTTAGTAGGAGAACCTAATGGCATATCATTTGATCAGTCATCTAAAACCTCAAGCAATGGGCCTATTTCAAAGGAGGAATTTATCATGCAGGGTAAGACGAATATCAAGTTGTCGGTACTGGATCTGGTGCCCGTTGTTGAAGGGGGAACGCTAACCGAAGCTTTTCGAAATACGGTCGATTTGGCGCAACATGTCGAAAAATGGGGGTATCATCGATATTGGTTGGCTGAACACCACAGCATGGAAGGGATCGCCAGTTCTGCCACCTCCGTGATCATTGCCCATGTTGCTGCCCATACAAACAAGATCCGGGTCGGCTCCGGTGGCATCATGTTGCCGAACCATGCACCATTGGCCATCGCCGAGCAGTTTGGGACTTTGGAAGCGATGTTTCCCGGCCGCATCGATCTGGGAATTGGCAGGGCTCCTGGAGCGGACCGGCCTGCGATAAGAGCACTGAGACGAAACCTGTTCAGCGATGGCAGCGATTTTCCGGAACAACTGCATGAACTAAGATCGTACTTCAATCCGGAACTGGGCGGAGCGGTGCCCGGGGTCAAAGCCGTACCCGGTGAAGGGATGGACATTCCGATCTGGCTGCTGGGTTCCAGCGGTTTCAGTGCTCAACTGGCGGCACAGCTTGGATTTCCGTTTGCTTTTGCCAGCCATTTTGCGCCGGATTATTTGTTGCCCGCGCTTGAACTTTACCGCAGTACATTTCAGCCATCGCCCGCATTGGACAAACCTTATGTGATGATCGGGGTCAACGTGATCGCTGCCGATACAGATGAAGAAGCACAGTGGCTGGCCACTTCGATGAAACAGCAATTTTTAAACGTCATCCGTGGGGGAAGCGGCAGACTCCAACCACCGAAAGAAAACATCGATGAGCTTATGAGTCAGGAAGAAAAATGGGTACTGCAAAGAATGCTTAAATATACGGCCATTGGCAGTCCGGATACGGTTAGAAAAGAACTGGAAGCCATGATTGAAGAAACCCAGGCTGACGAATTGATCGTGACCAATCAAATTTTTGATCATCAAGCTCGCCTGCGTTCGTATGAATTATTGGCAGAAGCGATGGGGTTGAAAAACTGATGGGGTTTAATAACGGCCATCACTTGGATAAAGTAATGAGTATAGAGGAAGGTCATAAAAAAGGTTGGTTGGGCGAAACGGTTGTTCGCCCAGCCATTTTTTTAAACGCATCATGTTAACCATAATTATGTTATGTTAACTTAGATTGAAAATCATGGATCGAGCTGTTCGCCAATATGGTATAATTAACGTTACATACAATGGGTGTTTAAGGGGTGCCATGAAGCGAGTGGAACCGCTAGCGATACAAAGATGCATACAATTGAAACGGGTGTGTGACCGTCATTCGATTACGGTTGAAGAAAATTCATTCTACATGTATTTATACCAAGAAAAAATTATCGCTGGCCAAGAATGTTTTCCACTGCAAGATATTTTTGATATTTCCTATTACCCGCACCATAAAACAGGCGAAACGCTCGGATTTTTGTATCTGCATACGAAATGCGGAGTGAAAACGTACTACATCAAAGAATTGCCCGTACAATTTGTAGAAGCCTTTAAACGCCTGACGACAAATCCGTCATAATTCAAGGAGGGGAGGGTTGGCGATGAGCAGAGCCACATCTATCCCTGTCATCGATGCCCACATTCATCTGGATCTCTATGAAGCTGATGAACAGGAAGCAATTCTTACATCCCTGGTCAATGAAAATATCGCTGGACTCATTTCCGTTTCGGTCAATCTGGACTCGTGCCAGAAACAGTTGCAACTGAAACAACGTGCACCGCAACATGTATACCCGGCTTTTGGATATCACCCGGAGCAGGAAGTGCCAAATGAAGAGGCGCTGCAGCAATTGACGTCCTGGATCCGGCAACATCAAAACGAAATGGTGGCCATCGGCGAAGTCGGGCTTCCGTATTACCGACGCAAGGAGCATGAAAAAAGTGGGGAGGCTTTTGATCTTCAACCCTATATCCAGCTGTTAAGACATTTTGTCAATCTGGCCGTTGAACTGGACAAGCCGGTTGTGCTGCATGCGATCTATGAAGATGCCGACCTGGCTTGCGATATTTTGGAGGAATGCGGTGCAACCAAAGCCCACTTTCATTGGTTTAGAGGACGTAAAGACACACTCGCACGAATGAAAAAAGCAGGTTATTACATATCCATAACCCCCGATATTTTACAAGAGGCAGAAGTAGAAGCGATTGCGCGCGTTTATCCATTGGAACTCATGATGGTGGAAACGGACGGTCCGTGGAAATTTACCGATGAGATGACGCATCCATCCCACATTCGTCAATCGATCGAACGCATCGCTGACCTGAAGCATCGTTCTGTTTCGCAAACAGCTCAAACTTTGTTGGAAAATACCCGCCGCTTTTACCGTTTGCCTTGAGTACGCATCCATGATCAAAAAAGAGGTGAGAACATCATGAAAGACACCAACGTGCCGAACATCGAGAGAGCCATAAAAAAAGTGTGGACACCTGTGAAAAGAAGGGTAAGTCCGATCCACACCGTCGCTCCCATCCTGGAACCGGGGAACTGGAAAGACTTTGATCCTTTTTTGCTCATGATGGAAGATCAGTTTGGCCAAGGGGCATTTGACGTCCATCCGCATCGAGGAATCGAGACGGTCACGTTCGTCATCGAGGGCACGATCCATCATTACGATAGCAAGACAGGAAATGCAGGAGCCCTTCATGCGGGCGATGTACAATGGATGACCGCCGGCAGAGGGGTCGTGCACAATGAAACTCCACCGGAAGGAGAACAGGTCCATGTTCTGCAACTGTGGGTGAATCTCCCGCGCAAGCACAAAATGACGGAACCCCGCTATCAAGATCTCCGTGCTGAAAAAATGCCCGTTCGTCGTGAAGAAGGGGCATATATCCGGGTGTTTTCCGGGTCATCCGGCAATGTGCACGCTCCGACGTTAAACTATGTTCCCGTCACGTTTGTTGAAATTGTGATGGAGGAGGGCGCCTCAATCGTGCAAGATCTGCCACCAACCTATAACGGATTTATCTATGTGTTGGAGGGAAGCGGCATATTCGGTGCCAATAAAAGGGAAGCCCATAAAGGACAAGCCATGCAACTGGAGATTCCTATATGGGATAACAAGGATGAAAGCAACAAAACAAACGAAGAAAGCCACGAGCTAAGCGAGATACAGGAAACGGACGAATCCAACGCTGCATATGATTCAAGCAGAAAAGCAAAGGATAGTGATACTAGCGGTACGAATCTTGGCGGTATCCGTATTACCGCAAACGAAAAATTGCGCGCCATTTTGTTTGCAGGAGAACCGTTACATGAGCCGATTGTAGCCCATGGTCCGTTTGTGATGAATACAGAAGAAGAAATTTGGCAAGCGTACGAAGATTATCGAAATGGAACGTTTTTGAAATGAAGCCACAAAACCATACAAATAAAACGGTTATTCGCCAAAAAACAACACCATAATTAATATATATCATTAATATTTAATAATGTTAAATGTTTATTTCGATAAATTAATACGAAGTTTTGGCTAAATCGACAACTATAAACGACAACTATTAAACTCCGTGGTTGATCGTACACGGAGTTTTTTTGTATGGTCGTTGGAGTTTTTTATATTTATGAAGATGATGAGCATTTTCGGGCAACCGTACCACTACACGAAGATCATGCCATTCAAAACCGATAAATGATTAATTTAGATGGATCAACATGTTGAACTTCGTGAACATTACACAAAAACATTACACATAAACATTATACGAAGTTTTTTCTTTCCTCAGCAATTTCCATTGGAATTACTAGCCATTAACGCTATCGTATTAACGTCCGATAATATATATTATGTAAACT
>CALAME010000030.1 GCA_937925675.1 uncultured Paenibacillaceae bacterium
GCGCGAGCTCCATCTGACCCGCAACTATTTAAGCTACCTGTTCAAACGGGAAACCGGCCAAAGTTTTATGAACTACCTGACCGGATACCGGATCAACAAAGCCAAAGAACTGATGGATACGAACCGATATATGATCTATGAAATTTGTGAAATGGTCGGATATTCCGATCCGGCCTATTTCAGCCGCATGTTTAAAAACTTCACCGGCATGAGTCCTTCTGAATATATGCTCAGAACGCGAAGCGAACGTTGAATTTTAACGGGTGTTGGGGTACACTTAAAATCAATTTCAACGATATTTAACGATCATAATTTAACGATCATATTCAACGACCCGTTGACGATAGAACATCCACAAGGTAAAGGAGCGTTCGTACAAAGAGAATGTCCGAAAAAACGAACGTATGGGTGCACATGTCCAGCCGTTCGATGACGTCTCCGGACGAAACAAGCAAGTGGAAGGTGCGGGCGGACAGATACGCCAAGGCGGGGGCGCTTTGGCTCCGTTTTAGCGATCCGGTAGAAGACATGGGCAAAACGACGACGGTCGTGAAAATTGAACCCGGCCGGATCAAGGTGATTCGCCAGGGGGGCATTCGCTCGGAACAGACGTTTGTCGAACGGGAGGAGACGGCGGGTTATTATCAGCTGCCGGGAGGACGGGTAACGCTGGGCATGCGCACGCACTTGGTCGACGTTCGCCTCGATGGCGGAGTCGGCGTCGTGTCCTGGACCTATGACTTGTTCACGGACGGACATCTTACTGGTACGTATGAGTTGAAGCTGGTTATTCAGGAGGATGGATCATGAGTGTTTTGGAGCAGTTCAAGCAGAATTTGCAACAGGAGCTAACCAGGGCGATCGAAAGGGCCGGGCTGGTCGAGTCCGGGCAAATCCCCGACATCATGCTGGAGATCCCGAAGGAAAAAGAACACGGTGATCTTTCGACCAATATTGCGATGCAATTGACGCGGATCGCGCGCCGAAATCCGCGTGAGATCGCTTCAGCGATCGTTGAACATTTCGATCAAGCTGAAGCCGGGATCGATAAGGTGGAGATCGCCGGACCGGGTTTTATCAACTTCTTTACGAACAAAAGCTATTTGTACGATGTGATCCGCGAAGCTATCGGTCAAGGTGAGCGTTACGGCAGCAGCGACATCGGTGGCGGACAATCGGTGCAAGTGGAGTTCGTCAGCGCCAATCCGACAGGAAGCCTGCATCTGGGACATGCGCGGGGAGCAGCGGTCGGGGACGCGCTGTGCAACGTGCTGGAGTTCGCCGGGTACAAGGTGACGCGCGAATACTATATCAACGATGCCGGCAACCAGGTGGACAATCTGGCCTTGTCGCTCGAGGCGCGCTATTTGCAGGCACTGGGAGAAGAAGCAGAAATGCCTGCCGACGGTTACTACGGGGACGATATCAAGGAATTCGCACAGGAGCTGGTAGAGAAAGAAGGCAGACGGCTCCTGGACCTGCCGCAGGAGGAACGGTTCAAGTTTTTCCGCGAATACGCCCTGACGCGGGAATTGGACAAGATCCGCCGCGACCTGGAGCGGTTCGGTGTTCATTTCGACGTCTGGTACAGTGAAACGTCGCTGTATAAGGAAGGCAAAGTCGAGGCGGTGCTCGATGAGCTGAAAGCGAAAGGGCATGTCTACGAACAGGACGGAGCGGTCTGGCTCAAGACGACACCGCACGGTGACGACAAAGACCGCGTTCTCGTCAAACAGGATGGCAGCTATACGTATTTGACGCCTGACATCGCCTACCACAAGGAAAAGTTTGCCCGCGGTTTTGAACGCCTGATCAACATCTGGGGGGCCGACCACCACGGCTACATTCCGCGCCTGAAGGCTGCGGTCTCCGCGCTCGGATTCGATGCGGAGCGGCTGGAAATTCTGATCGTGCAGATGGTCAGCCTGTACCAGGGCGGTGAAAAAGTGAAAATGTCCAAGCGCACCGGCAAGGCGGTGACGCTGGAAGAGCTCGTCGATGAAGTGGGCAAAGATGCGGTGAGGTACTTTTTTACGATGCGCAATACCGACACCCACCTCGATTTTGACCTGGATCTGGCGGTGTCGCGCTCCAACGACAACCCGGTCTATTACGTGCAATATGCGCACGCCCGCATCTGCAGCATTTTCCGCCAGGCAGAAGAGCAGGGGATCCGTGTGAAGCCGGTAGAAGAAGTGGATTTGTCCGCTTTGGACAAGGAAGCGGAGTTTGACCTGATGATGAAAATGGGCGAATTTAAAAGCGAGGTGGAAGCCGCGGCCGAGCAGCGGGCACCCCATCGCATCGTCCGCTATGTGTATGAACTGGCTTCCATGTTCCACAGTTACTACCGGGCGGAGCGCGTCATCGGCGCAGATGAGAAGGAGATGCAGGCGAGATTTGCATTGTTGGCAGCGATCCGCACCGTCATTCACAATGCGCTGCGTTTGATCGGCGTCTCCGCACCGGACAAAATGTAAAATCAAGTGTTGCGATGTTTTCGAAGCTTGGGCCGCGTCTTCTGACGCGGCTTTGTTTGCCTGCGGCGCCTTTTGGATGAGCTTTGCGCGTTTTGCGCGCCGTTTGCGCCTGATTTCTTTTTGCCTTTTCGCTTTGCGGCGGCCTGAAGCGCCATCGCTTTGCGTACGGCTCGATAGGCGTTGATCTCGCGTTCTTGATGGTGTCCGGATACAAGCGGCCGCCCGGTCGTTTGTAAAATTTTTTTGATGCGATGGACCGGCATTTTTCCGCAAGCGGAGAGCATGAGGGCGATGGTACCGCTGACGTGCGCGGTCGCCATCGAAGTTCCGCTCATTTTGCGATACTGGCCATGCGGCCACGTCGACTTCACTTTCTCACCCGGCGCATAAATGTCAATATCGGGACTGCGATTGCTGAATGCAGCGACCGCATGCTTTAGATTGGAAGCGCCGACCGATACGGTTTGCCGAAAGCGGGCCGGGTAGTCGACGCTCGCTTGCTTGCCATCGTTTCCGGATGACGCCACGATGATGATCCCGGAACGATGGGCGCGCATGATCGCTTCATACAAGGCGGGGCTATGCCGATGCATACCGAAGCTCATGTTGATGATGTCCATTTTGTTGTCGATGCACCACTCCAGCCCGCGTATAATATCGGACACATAGGCGGTGCCTTTGTGGTCGAACGATTTGACCGGATACACGACCGCTTCCGGTGCAACGCCGACGATACCGTCCTTTCGATTGCTGGCCACAATGGTACCGGTAATATGCGTTCCATGTCCGTTGTCATCGTAAGGAGGCAAGAGGGGCTGGACGAGGTTGATCCCGAGCCCGAGCCGGTTGGCCAGGTCCGGATGCGAATAATCGGCTCCGGTATCGATAACGGCGATTTTGACATGGGCGCCCTTGCTATGTTTCCATACTTTATCAGCTCCGATCCACCGGACGCCATAAGGGATGCCTGGCTTTCGTTCGCTGTAAGTCGGGCTGGCAAAAAATACGGGAAGCATGCCGGGTATGAAACTTAAGCGCACGACCGGATCGTCTTCCACGACCAGGTCGGGTTGTTTAAAGAGCTCGGGCACAGAGGGTGATACGGGTTCGGTCAAGGGGATGGAGAAGCCCTGGATGAGCGGCAAAGGCTTCAGGTTTGGCGCAACATCCCGAACGGCATTCAGAACGTTCAGCATACGTTCATAAGTATGGTATTCCGAAAGGCGGACGATTCGGCGCGGGGGCGCCATCGCTTCTTTATGATAAACGGGTACCGCAGGGAAAAACGGTTTACGGTTCAGAGGAATCCCTCCCCACAAGTCGCTCGCTCGTCAGAAGACAGCTCTCAAGCGTATTAGCTTGTGTATCTTATGTCACTTACGGCTTGTGAGACAGGGAAGGAAGCCTTTTTTATAAGAAATGGGCCATCGGGTGTGTCATCCCGCAGGGCGTCACATACGATGGAAGGAGATAGAGAGTTCCAGTGGATACAGTCGTTGGCGGAGGGCCGTCCCTCCGCTGTTTTCTTTTTTTTAACGATTGCATTTTTGTTTAAAATGCGTTTTACTATAGGTTGATAATGGAAAGCTTGATATAGATACGTCTTTTTCAACGTCCGATTCAACATGGATTCACACTGAATCACCACTGATTCAACGTCTGTATGAACGGCGATGCCGTTTTTGAAGTAAATCGCCAGAAGGGATGTGACAGGAAGATGAGCAAGCCCTATACTTTGAAAATTTCTCCGGAAGAAGCCAAAGAAATGCCCATGGTCGATCTGGCCTTCCTTATTTTGAAAGAGGCAAATACCCCTTTTTACTATCGGGATCTGATGCAGGAAATCGCCAAAATCAAAGGGTACTCCGATGATGAAGTGATGGACGTGATTGCTCAATTGTATACGGAAATCAACATCGATGGACGCTTTGCTTGCGTCGGTAACAATTTGTGGGGACTCAAGCGCTGGTATCCGGTTGACAAATCCGAAGACGGTGTCAGCAGTGCAGCGCGTCCGCATATTATAAACGACGACGATGATGACGACGACGAAGATCTGTTTGATGATGAATTTGCCGACGAGGATGAAGAACTGGATGAAGACGACGATCTTCTCGATGACGATCTTGATGATGATTTGACGGACGACCTGGATGATGATGACGATGATCTGGTTGATCTCGGTGATGATCTCGACGATGATCTTGATCCGGATGCCGACGACTGATGCGATTCGTCCCCTTGACAGGCCATCTGGCTAAGGAGTAAACTATAGCATGGGCTGCACGTTTTGAAAACCATATCGAACAAATCCATTAAAGTGCCTCCTTCAAACTGAGGAGACACTTTAATTTTTTTGATCGTGCGTGTGATGACCCTGGGAACGGGTTTTCAACAGGAGGTTATTACAGATCATGGCGAAATATATTTTTGTTACAGGCGGCGTCGTCTCATCACTCGGCAAAGGGATAACAGCTGCCTCGCTCGGAAGATTGCTTAAAAATCGTGGGTTGAAAGTGACGATACAAAAGTTCGATCCCTATATCAACGTCGACCCCGGCACGATGAGCCCTTATCAGCACGGGGAAGTATTCGTCACAGACGACGGTGCAGAAACCGATCTGGATCTCGGACACTATGAACGATTTATCGACATCAATCTGACCAAAAACAATAACGTCACCACCGGTAAAGTCTATTCATCGGTCATCATGAAAGAAAGAAACGGGGAATATTTGGGTGGCACCGTCCAGGTCATCCCGCACATCACCAACGAGATCAAAGAAAGAGTGTTTTTGGCGGCTAAAGAAAGCGGCGCAGACGTCGTCATCACCGAAATTGGCGGCACTGTCGGTGATATAGAAAGCTTGCCCTTCCTGGAGGCCATCAGACAAATACGCAGCGATATCGGACGTGAGAACGTCATGTACATACACGTGACGCTCATTCCGTATCTGAAGGCGGCCGGAGAAGTGAAGACGAAACCGACCCAGCACAGCGTGAAGGAGTTGCGCGGGATCGGGATTCAACCGAACGTGATCGTCTGCCGTACCGAGCATCCGCTGTCCGAAGCGATCAAAGAGAAACTGGCCCTCTTTTGTGACATCGATAAACGGGCGGTCATCGAGGCGCGCGATGCAGATACGCTCTACGAAATTCCGCTCATGCTCAAGGAACAGGGCTTAGATGACATCGTCACCGAACATCTTAAGCTCGATGTGCCCCCGGCGGACATGACGGATTGGGAGCGGCTGGTGCAACGGGTCAAAAGTTTGGAGCATCAGACAGAAATTGCGATCGTCGGCAAATACGTTTCCTTGCACGATGCCTATTTGAGCATCGTCGAAGCGCTTGGCCATGCCGGAATCGAGTGCAACACCGAAGTAAAAATTCGTTGGGTGGACTCTGAAAAAGTAGATGACGACAACGTGCACGAGCATCTCCGCGGTGTGCAGGGGATTCTGGTTCCGGGCGGGTTTGGTGACCGCGGAATCGAGGGCAAGATTTCGGCCATACGCTATGCCAGGGAACAGCGCATCCCCTTCTTCGGCATCTGCCTCGGCATGCAGCTGGCTGTCATCGAATATGCGCGTAACGTCGCCGGTATGACCGGCGCTCACAGCTCGGAGATCAATCCATCCACGCCGTGGCCGGTGATCGATCTGTTGCCGGAGCAAAAAGAAGTCAACCGCCTTGGCGGCACGATGCGGCTCGGATTATATCCATGCAAGCTTGTACCGGGAACGCTGGCGAGAAAATGCTACGACAGCGACCTTGTGTACGAACGTCACCGGCACCGCTACGAATTTAACAACGAATACCGCGATCAGCTCGAAGCGGCCGGCCTTGTATTTTCCGGTACTTCTCCGGATGGCAGGCTCGTTGAAATTATAGAATTGCGCGATCATCCTTGGTTTTTAGCGGTTCAATTCCATCCTGAGTTTGTTTCCCGTCCTGACCGCCCGCAACGTCTCTTTAAAGCGTTTGTGCAGGCGGCCAAAAAACATCCCGCCACATAAGTTCTACCCTGGAGACGGAATCGGCTGACTTGAAGAAGGTTCCGTCTCTTAGCCCTTTCAGCGTTTCCGCAACGATCCGTTTTCCTTCCATACTTAAGTCATATCGCCCCCTGAACACGCACCCAAACGGAATGGGAAAAAGTGTCCAAAATTTTGAATTTTACAAATTTATTTGCAGGAATTTCTGTGCATGTAGCGAACTTGTGTTGTAAAAGTCCCGTGAAAGCATGCGTTTGGGTGTACGAGGAGGTACCGTTGTGGAAGAAAAACGGAAACTGTTGATCGTGGACGATCAGAACGGAATTCGTATTTTGTTGGTGGAATTGTTCAACAGCGAAGGTTACCAGACTTACCAGGCGGCCAACGGGAAAATGGCACTGGCGATCGTGGAGCAGGAAAACCCTGACCTTGTGTTATTGGACATGAAGATTCCAGGCATGGATGGATTGGAAATTTTGAGGCGGATCAAAGAAATCCGTCCTGAAACCAAAGTGATCATGATGACAGCCTACGGAGAATTGGATATGATTAAAGAGGCAAGGGAAACGGGAGCGCTCACCCATTTTACGAAGCCGTTCGATATCGATGAATTAAGGGGTGTCGTCAACGAATATATGAAGGTCGGTACATCCCGAATGCGGCTGGATAACGCCCGTCAAACGGGGTAAAATGGATGATAGTCTTGATATACGGTCTGACGCTTTTTTTATGAACGGATTCTCTTTTTTGTTCCGATTCTTTATGTTATACTTGTTCAGTATGAACTCATAAACTTTGGGAGGAACAATAGCGATGCCACTCGTATCGATGAATGAATTTTTGCCGGCCGCCAAAGAGAAAAAATTTGCAGTCGGCCAGTTTAATATGAACAATCTTGAATTTGCCCAAGCGATCACCCAAGCAGCGATGGAAGAAAGATCTCCGTTTATTTTCGGTGTGAGCGAAGGCGCCATCAAATATATGGGTTTGGAATATACCGTTGCCATTGCCGAAGCGGCAGCCAAAGTTTCCGGCCTGCCGATCGCGCTGCATCTGGATCATGGAAGCAGCTTCGATGTGGTGATGAAATGTATCCGTGCCGGTTTTACATCGGTCATGTTTGATGGCTCCCATTTGCCGTTTGAAGAGAACGTGAGATTGACGAAAGAAATCGTCAAGGTAGCGCATGCCATGGGTGTTTCCGTTGAAGGAGAGCTCGGTACCATCGGAGGAGTGGAAGACGACCTGGTGGTCGATGATGCCGATGCGATGCTGGCCAAGCCGGAAGAAGCGATCCGCTTCTATGAGGAAACCGGCGTGGACTGCCTGGCGATCGCGGTCGGAACGGCTCACGGCATGTACAAGGGCGAGCCCCATATCCGCTTTGACATTATTGAAGAAGTGACGAGAAACATCCCGGTTCCGGTCGTACTGCATGGCGGATCGGGTGTGCCGGACGAGATGATTCGCAAAGCGATCCAGGCGGGAGTAGGAAAAATCAACGTTAATACGGAAAATCAGGTAGCCTGCACCGCGGCGATTCGCGAAGTGCTGGAAAAAGACGAGAAAGTCTACGATCCTCGCAAATATTTGGGGCCTGGCCGTGAAGCGATGGTCGAAGTTGTTCGTGCAAAAATCAGACTGTTCGGCAGCAACAACCAGATCTAGTCACGCGTAGGCAGGTGACAGCATAAAGTGAAAGAAAAGTTGTTGATCGAGGGAGGGCGACCGCTAACCGGTACCGTGCGGATCAGCGGCGCAAAAAACAGTGCGATCGCGCTCATCCCCGCTGCGCTTCTCGCCGAATCGGAAGTGATATTGGACAATTTGCCGAATTTGAGCGATGTTGAAGTGTATGCCGAGATCTTGCGTGAACTCGGTGCGGTGGTGGAGCGCAAAGGCGAGACGATGGTGATTGATCCGCGCCCTGTCGAGCCTCGGCCGATGCCCAACGGAAAAGTTCGCCAGTTGAGAGCGTCCTATTATTTGATGGGGGCGCTCTTGGGGCGCTTTGGCGAGGCCGTGATCGGCATGCCGGGCGGTTGCAATTTTGAACCGCGGCCGATCGACCAGCATATTAAAGGATTTGAGGCGTTGGGTGCCGAAGTGACCCATGACAACGGAGCGATACATATCCGGGCCAAAGAATTGCGCGGCGCCACCATCTATCTGGACGTCGTCAGCGTCGGGGCTACGATCAACATCATGCTCGCAGCCACGCGCGCCAAAGGTACGACGCTGATTGAAAACGCTGCTCGTGAACCGGAAATTGTTGACGTTGCGACTTTGCTCGTGTCTATGGGTGCGCGCATCAAAGGAGCGGGGACAGGAACGATCCGCATCGAAGGAGTGGACCGCTTGCACGGTTGCCGCCACTCGATCATTCCCGATCGGATCCAGGCCGGTACGTACATGATCGCAGCGGCAGCGACACGTGGTGACGTTGTCGTCGATCAGATCATACCGAAGCATATGGAAGCGGTGACGGCCAAATTGCGCGAAATGGGCGCGGAAGTGCGGGAAACGGATGAAGCGATCCGCGTCATCGGCAAGGAGCGTTACCGCAATGTCGACGTGAAAGCTCTTGTTTACCCCGGATTCGCCACCGACTTACAATCTCCAATGACCAGCCTCCTGACTCAGGCAGATGGAGTCAGCATATTGACGGATTACGTCTATAGCAACCGTTTCAAACATATTCCCGAATTGATCCGTATGGGTGCCAAAATCAAAATAGAAGGCCGTTCCGCTGTGATTGAATCGTCCAAACTGCATGCGGCCAAAGTGAAAGCAACCGATTTGAGAGCGGGTGCGGCGCTTGTCATCGCCGCTCTGACCGTGCAGGACGGTGTAACGGAAATCAGCGGCGTTGAATTTATAGACCGGGGCTATGACCGTTTGGTGGAAAATTTGCGCCGTCTCGGTGCGAATATTCGAAGAGAGGCGCTTTAATCCGCCTTCGTGCATTGCGGAAGGCGGTGCTTTCTTCGCCTGATCGTCTCGGGTGATCTTTTCTTGCCGCACCGCTTCAGCATTGCGTATGCAACAATTCTGACATCGCTTATGTCATCGTATAGTTTCGAAAACAAAAGGCAAGGCTAGTATTCAAACTTTTTAATAGAATGGTGTGGTGAAGTTTCGATTATGGAGATGCATCTGGCGGAATTAGAAAACATGAAATTAACCGAATTGTATGCGCTCGCTAAGAAATATCAGATTCCATACTACGGTCAAATGAAAAAGAAGGAACTGATTTTCGCCATTTTAAGAGCGCAAGCAGAGGAGAGCGGACTGATGTTTATGCAGGGAGTGCTGGAAGTGCTCCCCGAAGGATACGGTTTTTTGCGACCGATCAACTATTTGCCCAGTCCGGAAGATATTTATATTTCCGCTTCGCAAATCCGTAAATTCGACTTGCGCACAGGGGATCTGGTGTCCGGAAAATGCCGGGCGCCGAAAGAAAACGAACGGTATTTCGGTTTGCTGCACGTAGAAGCCGTCAATGGGGAGAAGCCGGAAAGCGCCGCAGAACGTCTCCATTTCCCTGCTTTGACTCCGCTTTATCCCCAAAAGAAGCTGGTGTTGGAAACGGATCCGGAGCAACTGTCTACCCGCATTATCGACCTGCTTGCACCGGTCGGACTCGGACAGCGCGGGCTGATCGTCGCGCCGCCGAAAGCGGGTAAAACGCTGTTGTTACAACAGATTGCCAACAGCATCTCCCAAAACTATCCGGAAATTGAGCTGTTCGTCCTTTTGATCGACGAGCGGCCGGAGGAAGTGACCGACATGCAACGTTCGGTCAAGGGAGAAGTCGTGGCATCCACGTTCGACGAACTGCCCGAAAACCATATCAAGGTCGCGGAACTTGTACTGGAGCGTGCGCTCAGGCTCGTCGAACACAAAAAAGACGTCGTCATCCTGCTCGACAGCATCACGCGCCTGGCACGTGCGTACAACCTGACGATTCCGCCGTCGGGACGCACCTTGTCCGGAGGGATCGATCCGGCAGCTTTCCATCGTCCCAAACGCTTTTTCGGTTCCGCGCGCAATGTGGAGGAAGGCGGCAGCCTGACGATTCTGGCGACCACGCTCGTAGATACCGGATCGCGCATGGATGACGTGATCTACGAGGAATTTAAAGGAACAGGCAATATGGAATTGCACCTTGACCGCAAGTTGGCGGAAAGACGGATTTTCCCAGCGATCGACATCCGGCGTTCCGGTACAAGGCGGGAAGAACTGCTCTTGTCCAAGGAAGAACTGGAAAAAATATGGGCGCTGCGCAAAACGATGACCGATTCTCCGGAATTTCTGGAATCGTTCCTGAAACGTCTGAGAGAAACGAAATCCAATGCGGAATTTCTGGCATCGCTCTCGACGGGGAATGAAAATGATTCCAAGGCACGCAGTGTGAAAAACTCTGCATCCTGATCAAAGCTCAACCGCTTGCAAATTTGTCAATGATCGTGTTATAATTCCCTTTGTGTTCGTTTCATATGGGAACGTTTTTTGCGGAACGTATTTTAAGGCATTGGTTTGAAATGAGGTGAGAATGGTGAAGCCGGGAATTCATCCTGAATATAAGCTGACGACTGTCACTTGTGCATGCGGGAACTCTTTTGAAACGGGTTCGGTCAAAGAAGATCTGCGTGTCGAAATATGCTCGGTATGCCATCCGTTCTTTACCGGTAAACAGAAATTTGTAGACACCGGTGGACGCGTAGATCGCTTCAAGAAAAAATACGGACTGTAATTCAAACTGCATCCGCGTTTCGGGTGCGGTTTTTTTTCTCTACGGCCATTGGGAAATGATAACGGGCATACAGAATCGTGCAAACGTTCATCCTACTTTTATAAACGTTTCACATTTGGAGGGATTCGGTATGCTTCGTACCGATGGCCGTTTGTTCATTGCCAAGGTTCGTCTTTTGTCCATGGTGACGGTCGCGCTGTCGCTTGTGATTTTTACGATGATCCTCGGTGGCTGCACGGCAAGGCAGGCGGGGGAACCGAACCGCTCATATCCCCATGACGGATATCTCGGTTTGCCGCATTCCAATCCGAATTTGCAAACGAATCCGACTCACTACACCTATTCCAAAGATGCGAAGCTGGTGCGGCAAGTGCTGGATGAAATGCCGGAAGTGCGCGATGCGATCGTGCTGATCAACGGCGGTACGCTGTATGTGCGGCTGGAACTGGAAGATGGACTTGAGCCAAGTGAAGTCGAACGCATCAAGCAGGAAGCGCTGGAGCGGCTGGATTTTTCGTTTCCACGTTATGAAGTGAAAGTGTCGAGCAATCGGGATATGTGAAAGTTTTCCCATTCGGTTGATATTTTTGCGCTGATCCTTTATACTATACGTGCTGCGCTAGATGGGGAGGTAGCGGTGCCCTGTAACCCGCAATCCGCTATAGCGGGGTCGAATTCCCGTTAGCGGTGCCGTTCATGCGGGGTCTGACTTTTATGTCGCGGTGTTGACGGTCGGGTCCTTCGCAATGGAAGCCCATGAACCCGGTCAGGTTCGGAAGAAAGCAGCCGTAAGTGGGACGATCCATGTGCCGGAGGGAAGCCCGGCCAGAGCTGGCGGTAAAAGTAGCGCCCGGGTGGCGGTATCAATAACGGGTGCGCAGCATATACATAGAGTCCAACGTGAGGGAACGGATTTCCGAATGGATGGCGTTTTGTCCTAAATTCGGGAATTTGTTCCTTCTTTTGTTATAGAGGCTTTGTTTTGGAAACGGGACTTTAGTTCCGGTTTTTTACATTTTTTAGCCTAGAATTTGTGAAATGAGAAGGAGTTTGACGCATAAGAACGAACTTTATAATATTAACTTCCCTACATATTTTGCCAACAATCGGGACGAATTTTCCGATAACGGGGGATCTGAACGGATCCACGCTGTCGTGTATGTGAGGTGAAATGATTGTCCGACGTATCGGTATTAAGCTTCCCTCTGTCGCTGGACGAATTTGTCGGCATGGTCAAAAGTTTGAAAAACAGTTCGTTCATCGTCCTTGATTCGGCGGGTGAGCTTGTTTACACCCATGTGGAGTTTTGTCACTATCTCGGATATACGAACAGCGAATTATACAAAATGAAAGCGGATGATTGGCTCACGCTGAGGCGTCATCAGGCTTTGTTAAAAACACGGAATGGTAAGCGTATTCGTAGTTCGGTTGTACAAATTAAAGTCGATTTGGCAAAAGAAAACGAAAGCTTGAAAATCGTTCTGTTTCGGGATGTGCCCGGTGACAAATACTCCGGATTGCTAAAAGAATTTACCGGCTCGTTTATGCGGGATATTAATCTTGGCGTCATGCTGATCAATATGGATTTTGAACTGGTCGACATCAGCGACATGGCTTGTCGCATTTTGGGTATGAACAGAGACGAGATTTTGAACAAACGGATCGATGAAATTTTCGCGTCTGTGCCGAAAGAACATCAACTCGTGCAACGCACGTTGCTGGACGGGCTCGTCGTCAGGAATCATGCCATTTCGTGGACGAACAATTCGGAACGGTATGAACTGTTGATGGATTCGAGTTTGCTGACGGACGGTCATGGCAGAACGGTCGGCGCCTATGTCATTTTCAAGGACGTGTCCAATCTGCGTTCACTCGAAGAGCAAGTCCAGCGCAGCGATCGCCTGGCCATGATCGGCCAGATTGCGGCAGGTACGGCTCATGAAATACGAAATCCGCTCACTTCGATCAAAGGCTTTCTGCAAATTTTAAAAAACTCCCTCTCCGAAAAAGGCATGGACAAGGAACTTTCGTATACGGAAATTATGCTGGATGAAATCAACCGCATCAACGGTCTCGTCAGCGAATTTCTCTTGCTCAGCAAACCGAAAGATACGGTTTTCTATAAAGTCAACATCTCGACCGTCATCAATGAGATTTTGCCGATCATCCGCAATGAAGCCATATTGCACAACGTGACGGTGGAATATGAATCCAAACCATCCTTACCGGAAATCGTGGCCGATCGCGAACTGTTGAAGCAAGTCTTTTTGAACATTTGCAAGAATGGGATCGAAGCCATGGGGGAAGGAGGGACATTGACGATCCGGGAAAAAGTGGACCGGGAGGAAGGCAGGGTGTGTGTGGACATCCATGATACCGGTCCGGGTATTCCTGCGTTCTTGATCGACAAAATCTTCGATCCGTTCTTTACGACGAAAGAAGAAGGAATCGGCCTCGGGTTGTCCGTATGTCAGCGCATCATCCACGATATGGGCGGTGTCATTCGTGTCAAATCCAAAGGGTTTGGTACGACATTCACGATCAGCATCCCGTTCGCGATGTCGTAAATGTCGGGGCAATGGTACCCGGATCAACGGCGTCGATTTTCCTTGCACCGATTATGTAGTATAATAATAAAATATCTGAGTCCTGGAGAGATCCGATCATGAGCCATATCGCTTTGTACCGCGCTTGGAGACCACGCACGTTCCAGGAAATAGCCGGTCAGGAACATGTGGTAAAGACGCTTAAAAATGCGTTGCGAGAAGGTCGCTTTAGCCATGCGTATTTGTTCAGCGGACCGCGGGGAACGGGCAAGACGAGCGCGGCCAAAATTTTGGCCAAGGCGGTCAACTGCGAACGGGGGCCGGCGGAAGAGCCGTGTAACGAGTGTGAAGCATGCCGCAAAATCAGCGACGGTTCGGTAATGGACGTCGTTGAAATCGACGCCGCTTCAAACCGCGGTGTGGAAGAAATACGCGATCTGCGCGAAAATGTCAAATATGCTCCGAGCGAAGTGCGCTGCAAGGTGTTTATCATCGATGAAGTGCACATGCTGACGACCGAAGCTTTCAATGCGCTGCTGAAAACGTTGGAAGAACCGCCGCCGCACGTCGTCTTTATCCTGGCGACGACCGAACCCCATCGCATCCCCGCCACGATCCACTCTCGCTGCCAACGCTTCGATTTTCGCCGCATTTCACTGGAAGATCAGCTGCGTCGACTCGAACATGTATGTACCCAGGAAGGGATTGAGATCGACAACGACGCTTTGCGGTATATCGCCCGCCTGTCCGATGGCGGGATGCGGGACGCGCTCAGTTTGCTGGATCAGATCGTGGCGTATGCCGGGGGACGCATCACGCTGGCTCAGGTCGTCGATATGACCGGGGGCATGGCGTCGGAACGCTTTAAAGAACTGTCACAGGCGCTGCGCAATCGCGATGGCGGGCGGGTGCTCGGCTGGATCGGCGAGATGATGCGGGAAGGCAAAAGCGCCGAACGGTGCATGGAAAATCTGATCTTGTATTTCCGCGATCTGTTGATGATCCTTACGGTGCCCGGCGCAGAAAACATGACCGACCGCATTTTGGATGTGGACGCTTTCCGTAAGGAAGCCGAACAGTATGACCGCGAACGCCTGTTTGAAATCATTACGGTACTCAATCGCTATTACAGCGAAATGAAATTCGCTCTCCATCCGCGCACATTGCTTGAAGTGGCACTATTGAAACTGTGCTACGGTGCTGGGGAAGAAGCGGATCGGCCGAGCGATGCAGCTTCCGGAGCGAATACGGATGCGTCTTTCGTTTCTGCGGCAAGGGGTGCACCGGCTTATGCACCGGCTCCGGGCACAGCAGAATTCATGCGGCGCGTTGCCAAACTGGAGGACAAAATCGCTGCGCTGGAGCGCCTTGTGCTCTCGCCGAAAACGGCAGGTGGCGATGCGGCTAAAAGCGCGGCTGACCACATTTCACCTCCCGCCAGCCGCCATGCTTCTGACCGCTTAACTTCGGTCGCGGATGCGGAAGCGGAGCATACCGATTTTGCAACCGGAGCGCCGGCAGCCAACAGGACAGCGGGTACGCCGTCCGGACCTGTGATGTCATCGACGGCAAGCCGATTCAGGCTTTTGCAGCAGGCAAAAGACGATGCCTTTTTCGATGAAGTCTCGCGCAGATGGAACGAGGCGCTTTCGCTTTTGAAAGAGCGAAAGATTACGGTACATGCCTGGCTCGTCAACGGGGAGCCGGTGATGGCCGGTCCCGAATTCGTACTGGTCGGTTTTAAAAACACCATCCACCGCGAGACGACCGAGAAACCGGCCAACCGAAAACTGATCGAGCAGGTGTTGTATGAAACGTTCGGCAAGCGGCTGCGCCTGGAAACGATCATGCTGAAAGAGTGGCAAAGACTTAAAGATAAAGCCGCAGCGGAAGAGGCTTCAGCCTTGGCGACCGATCCGTCCGCACCGGAGCAAGCGGCGACAGTCGAGGCTCCGTCAGAGGCTCTATTAGAGGCTCCATTAGAGGCTGTCGAGCAAGGTGCGGAGCGTAGAGGAAAAGGAGAGCCAGACCATCCGGCCCCTGCCGATGGGAAGCAGGCCCAAACGTATGATCAGGAATGGATCCGTGAAGCGATCGATTTGTTCGGTGAGGATTTGGTCACCGTGAAAGAGGATAAGGAGGATTAAAGTGATGAGAAACATGAATCAAATGATGAAACAGGTTAAAAAAATGCAGGAACAAATGTTGAAAGCGCAGGAGGAGCTAGGCAACAAAACGGTTGAGGGCAGCGCGGGTGGCGGTGTCGTGAAAGTGACGGCTACCGGTCACAAAAAAATCACTGACATCGTCATTTCTCCGGAAGTCGTCGATCCGGACGATATTGAAATGCTGCAAGACCTGGTGCTGGCCGCAGTCAACGATGCGCTCACGAAAGCGGAAGAAATGGCCAGCGAAGATCTCAGCAAACTGACGGGCGGCCTCAACATGCCGGGGCTGTTCTGAACGCATGTACTACCCCGAACCTATCGCAAAACTGATCGACGCTTTCACCCGTTTGCCCGGCATCGGTTCCAAAACGGCTGCGAGGCTCGCTTTTTTTGTGCTGCGCATGAAAGATGAAGAGGTCACAGAATTCGCCAAGGCGTTATTGAGCGTGAAGCGGGATTTGCAATATTGCTCCATCTGCTGCAACATCACCGACGTCGATCCTTGCCGTATTTGCGGTGATAAAAACCGCGATCCGTCCCTCATCTGCGTCGTGCAGGAACCGAAGGATGTCGTCGCGATGGAACGCACCAAGGAATACTTTGGATATTACCACGTTTTGCACGGAGCGATTTCGCCGATGGAAGGGATCGGCCCCGACGACATACGCATGGCGGAACTGCTCAAGCGCCTGAGCGATGAGAGAGTCAAGGAATTGATTTTAGCGACGAACCCGAACATCGAAGGAGAGGCGACCGCCATGTACTTGTCCCGGCTCGCCAAGCCGTTCGGGATCAAAGTGACGCGGATCGCACACGGACTGCCGGTGGGCGGAGATCTCGAATATGCCGATGAAGTGACCCTTTCCAAAGCGTTGGAAGGGCGGCGGGAACTCATCTGAGTGGATGAACAAAGTGAAAAAAACATGGTTTATGGGATGCTTGAAATCCCCTGTAAACCATGTTTTTTGTTTGATTCACAAAAGGGTGAACGTCGCCACGGGACCGTGACGGAAATTCGCATATCTTTTATGCGCTCAACATAGAATGGACAAGATTCGGATTCCTGTCAACGCGTTGGGAGGGACATAGCATGA
This sequence comes from uncultured Paenibacillaceae bacterium, assembly GCA_937925675.1. Classification (GTDB taxonomy): domain Bacteria; phylum Bacillota; class Bacilli; order Paenibacillales; family CALAME01; genus CALAME01. The sequence continues at coordinate 17,043 of CALAME010000030.1, forward strand.
ATAGACAAAGCTTGGTTGTCGCGGGGATCTGGGTACTTGTCCTCGTGCTGATGAGCGTGATCATACCCGCACTTTTAGTCGACAAACGCACCGACGCGATCGATGGAGCGGGGAGGATAGACGACGGGAACCTTCTGTCCGCAAAGCGTAGCGGAACGAAGCAGGAAGCGTTTTGGTCTCAACTTGAAGTTCCGGTGTATTTAACGAAAGAAGAGCGTGTGGAACACGTGCCGCTTGAAGCCTATGTCAGGGGAGTTGTCGCCGCGGAAATGCCGCCGGAATTTGAACTGGAAGCGATGAAAGCGCAAGCGATTGCCGCCCGCACTTATATCGTGCGCAGGCTGGCGGAACGCGATTTCAGCCAGGTGCCCGTCCAAGAAGCATGGGTGACGGATTCGGTGGTGCATCAAGCTTACCTGACCATAGACCAGCTCAAAAAGCGGTGGGGAAAGGATCAATTTCCGGCCTATTGGCAGAAATGGACAGACGCTGTACGCGAAACCGCCGGGCTGATCGCGACTTATGAAGGCGAACCGATATTGGCTGCCTATTTTTCCACCAGCAACGGGTACACGGAAAATTCGGAAGAATACTGGCAGAGGAAGATCCCCTATTTGCGCAGCGTACCGAGTCCGTGGGACAAACAATTGTCACCGCGCTATCAACAGACCGTGACATTGGGGATCGATGAGTTTAAGGAGAAATTGGGCCTGTCCGATGCGATCAACATCTCCGGGGAAGACGCGTACAAGGTGCTGGAAAAAACCGCAGGAGGGCGCGTCAAGACCGCCCGGATCGGCAATCAGGTTCTGAGCGGGAGAGAGATTCGCGAAAAACTGGAACTGCCCTCTACTCATTTTTCGCTCCGCTTCACGGACCAGCATGTAGAGGTGACCACTTACGGCTACGGTCATGGTATCGGCATGAGCCAATACGGTGCGCAGGGGATGGCGCTGGAAGGTTACAAGGCGGACGAGATTCTCAAGTATTTTTATACGGGAATCGAGATTAAAAGAGTCGATCAGGTGTCCATAGATCTGAGCAACGTTCCGGTGACCACGGCCCGGAACTAGACCCGTACTGCCTGAAAATCGGGCGCATGAAAGCGACAGGGAAATTGCTAGTCTCTGAAATTTATTCTCCCATTTAGGTATAAAAAGGAATCAACTCTGGCAACAATGGTTGCTGAGGTGATTCTTATGAAAGAAGACCAAGACAAAAACAAACTGTCTAAGTTCGCACAGAATGCAGAATCCGATACGATGCGGACAGAGACACAACGGCAAGGGCAAACGGACGTGCGGCAAGCAGACACGAAACAGGCGGAACTGTTGCGCGCGGCTTCTCCATCAGCTTTGAGAAAATGGATGGCAAAAAAATGGGTTTTTCCTGCTGTCTATCTGGCGGCCGCGGCTATCATTCTCAGCTTAATGTGGATTTTCCAGGACAATAGCGAAAAAGCATTGTCGGAAGAGGATATGCAACTGTCCGTGGAACAGTCTGATTCCTCTAACGTACTAGACGATGAGGCGCTGCCTGTAAATGTCAACACGGAAGAAATGGAATGGCCGGTAGCTGCACCTGAGCTGGTTACCATTATCCGTCCCTTCTATGACGAAAACGCATCAAATGAAGTGAAGCAATCAGCCATGATCCGCTACGAAAACATGTACATGCCCAGCACAGGCATCGACATCGTCAGCACCGATCAAGATCAGGAAACGTTTGATGTGCTCGCCGCAATGAGTGGTACGGTTACTCGTGTCGACCAGTTGCCTCTTGTCGGAAATGTGGTCGAAATTGAACACGAAAACGGGCTGAAAACGGTCTATCACAGCCTGGCCAATGTCGCTGTCGAAGAAGGCGCCCAAGTGATTCAGGGCGAAGTAATCGCTCAGGCCGGACGCAGCGAGATCGGAAAAGATTTCGGTACGCACCTGCACTTTGAAGTGCATAAAGACGGCGAACCGGTCAATCCGGAGCATTATTTGCCGGTCGTCGCTCAGGCGAATGCCCTCCCTAAGGAGGAAGCATCCGCGGATGAGGCGGAATCCGATCTCGAACAGGATGCGGAAGGCTCTGAAACCGAGGATGAGCATACTCATGCCCATCCGGATGCGGACGCGATCGGCGATCCCGATGAAGATCCGGACGCCGGAGCCCGCGACAGTGAAGAAGACGTCGAAACCGAGCTTGAACTTGACGAATGAGGCTTCACGCCTCCCACTAACCCGAAACCTGACCGGAATACATAAAGAACCGGTCAGGTTTTACTTTTTGCACCTCCCCCCGGCTGAACGAAAAAATATTTGTACGCAATTGAGCTTGTCAGGCTTGTAAATAAAGAATATATGGTCTCGCCCCTCATATAATGTACCAAACTAGTTCGAGCGAAGAGGAGGCGAGGGATGTGCACGATTACATCAAGGAGCGAACGATCAAGATCGGCCGCTGCATCGTGGAAACACGAAAAACCGTGCGGACGATCGCGAAAGAATTCGGCGTTTCCAAAAGTACGGTGCACAAAGATTTGACGGAAAGGCTTCCCGAGATCAATCCGGAACTGGCCCAGCAAGTAAAACTCATTTTGGAATATCACAAATCGGTTCGTCATCTCCGCGGGGGAGAAGCGACGAAAATCAAGTACAAGAAGCAGAAGGAAAACAGCAAGAAAGCGCTGGAAAGCAATAGCGCATCCGAACAGAAGAAGCAGCATCCGGCGAATGTCAAAGAGCCGGTACTGGACAATAACGAACCGGTGGTCAGCAGCTGAACCGAGAGAGTCTTATGCCGTTCTTGTCGATATGATGTCGAAAAAATGAGAAGCAGGCCATAGCTATTGACTGTAGTGCCCGGAGCGGCGACTGACCCCCATTGGAGATCCCTTCATTTGTCCTGTACCTGGCCGTCAACGAAGAAAATAAATTCAGGTCCAAGGAAGGATTTTTACAGCAGTGTATCGAATTGAACAATTGTATCGGATGCAAATATAAGGTAAAATATGAGAGTGCGACATTGAGAGCGATAACTGTGAAAACCAACACGAACGGTCATCGTGATTACATATTTCTTCTATTTCCGCCACCATTCGCTTTTAACGTACGGCATCAAGCGTCAAGATTCGACAAGCACAAACGATTTGGATTTGGATCTGGAAAAGTCCTTCATTGGGAAGGAACGGCGTTAGGGAGGAAAAGGGTTATATGCTCAGTAAAGATATAGGGATCGATTTGGGAACGGCCAACGTGCTGATTCATATCAAAGGCCGGGGGGTTGTGCTTGATGAACCTTCCGTCGTCGCACTGGAAAGCGACACGAACAAAGTGCTGGCGGTAGGGGATCAGGCGCGCAGAATGGTCGGCCGGACACCGGGCAACATCGTAGCCATACGCCCGCTTCGAGACGGGGTGATCGCCGACTTTGAAATAACGGAACTGATGCTGAAGCATTTCCTGTCCCGGGTCGGCGCCAAAAAATGGTTCAGCCACCCGCGGATTCTCATCTGTGCACCGACGAACATTACTTCAGTGGAACAGAAAGCTATTCGAGAAGCGGCCCAGCGCAGCGGGGCCAAGGAAGTGTTTCTGGAAGAGGAACCGAAAGCCGCGGCCATCGGTGCGGGCATGGACATTTTCCAGCCCAGCGGCAACATGGTCGTGGATATTGGCGGAGGAACAACGGATATCGCGGTTTTATCCATGGGCGATGTTGTTACCTCCTCTTCGCTTAAAGTTGCAGGGGACAAGTTTGACTCGTCCATTATCAAATATATGAAAGACAAATACAAGCTGTTGATCGGGGAACGTACGGCTGAGGACATCAAGATGACGATCGGTACGGTCAATGCAGATGGCAAGGAAGAAATGGATATCCGCGGCCGGGACATGATCAGCGGTTTGCCGCTGACGATCACCATCAATTCCAGAGAAGTACGGGAAGCGCTGTGGGATCCGATTACGTCCATTATTATGGCCGCCAAGTCCGTATTGGAAAAAACGCCCCCTGAGCTCGCGGCAGACATCATCGACAAAGGTGTTATTTTGACCGGAGGCGGAGCGCTGCTGAACGGGCTGGACGCACTTATGTCCGAGGAGCTGAAGGTGCCTGTGCTGGTCGCAGAGGACCCGATGCATTGTGTCGTCAAAGGAACCGGTTTGATGCTGGAAAATCTGGACAAGATGTCCCGCAAAAAAATCGTGTAAATCTTTTGTAGTGAGGGAATGCCCATGCTGAGAGGATTGTATACGGCCGCTGCCGGCATGATCACCCAGCAGCGCAAACACGATACGGCCGTCAACAATATCGCCAACTTGAACACGCCGGGTTTCAAGCACGGCGTTTCCGTCGCGCGCTCTTTCCCGGAAATGATGATCATGCTCATGAACGGGGGAGAAGGTGTACCGAACCGGCACATCGGCAGGATCAACACCGGTGTCATGGTTGAGGAAACGATGTTTCCGATTCTGCAGGGCGATGTGATGGAAACAGGAAAAGCGACGGACTTTGCGCTCGTTTCCAACATCCGCGTGTTTTTGCAGGAAGGTGACGCCGAACCGATCCGCTTTGACGCTTCCGGCAAATTTGTGACGGAAGACGGAGAAGTGATCTATCAGCCGCAAGCGTTTTTCACCGTCCTGAATGATCAGGGAGAACGGCGCTTTACCCGTAACGGGCAGTTTACGATCAACGCCGCCGGGGAACTGGTGACGATGAACGGGTACCGCGTGCTGGGCATTGACGGGGAGCCGATCGTGGCCGATCTGGAAACCGGCCAGGTGCGGGTGAACAACCGCGGTCAACTGTACAACCCGGAGACCGGGGAACTTGTGCTCAACGGGGACGGAGAACCGATAGCACTGCTGATTTCGCAGGTGGACAACCCATACGATCTCGTGCGGGAAGGTCATGGCCTGTTCCGCCTTTCAGACGGTGATCCGAACGCTGTCCCGCCTGTTGCCGATCCGAACGAGATCCAGGTGTTGCAGGGACATTTGGAACGATCGACCGTCGATCCGATTCAGACGATGACCCAGATGATGATGGCGCTCAGGGCGTACGAGACGAACCAGCGCGTCATCCAGATGTATGACCAGACGCTGGACAAAGCCGTAAATGAAATCGGACGGGTGTAGAAGGGGTGAGACGATGAACGCTTCCATGATCAGTTCCGCTGTGTCGATGCAAGCGTTGCAAAAACGCATCGACATCATCGCCAACAATGTGGCCAATCTGAATACGACCGGATACAAAAGACAGGAAGCCGCTTTTGCGGATGTTTTGACCAGCGTGAGACAGCAGCATGAAGAATATTTGCTGCAAGGCAGAAAAACGCCGCTTGGTCTGACCGAGGATTGGGGAGCCATGCTGACCCGTATGCGGCTCGATATGAGCCAGGGCTCGCTCGTGGAAACCGGGGAAGCGCTCGATCTCGCCCTGCAAGGCCAGGCGCTGTTTGAAATCAGTGATGTGCTCCGGGACGAGGCGGGCAATGTGGTGCTTGATGACGATGGAAATCCGGTGCTGGTCCGCCAGTGGACGCGAGCCGGTTCTTTCCGTCTCACGCCGCAGCCTGGAGACGAAGAGAATTTATATTTGACGACCCAACATGGGCATATCGTGCGGGGCATCAATGACGAGCCGATCTCCATTCCGCGCGGAGACCGGATCAGCATCGACCTTAACGGCAACATTTACGCTTATCATGACACGGATCCGACCGCAGCTCCGATTCCGATCGGCCAGCTGAAGATCGTGCGCGTCATCCGTCCGCAGATGCTCGTGCCGGTTGGGGAAAACCGTTTCCGCATCAACGATGCGGTGGATAACGTGAACGAAGTCGTGGAAGTCGTCGATCTGAACGTGCGCGGACCGGAGACCGAATCCATCCAGGTGCTGCAAGGTTTTCTCGAACAGTCCAACGTGGATTTGACCCAGGAAATGACCGATTTGATCATGACGCAGCGGGCGATGCAATTCAATGCCCGGGCGCTCGCGTCAGCCGATACGATGATGGAATTGACCAATAGACTGAGAGGCTAGAAAAATGACACAGGATCACAACGCCAATGACGAGACCAAGGAATATAAAAATATGAGAGAAGCGCTGTCCGGCCGGACGTTGCAGCGCTCGCAACCCCCCCGGCTGCCGGACGGGAACACGGATGTGCAGAGCGCATCTGTGACTCCTTCCAACAAAAAGGACGCCAAGGCTAAAAGGACAGCAAAAAGAGCGAAAAGACCGGTCTGGTTGCGCATCTTGCTGACAACCGGGCGGATTTTGCTCGTTCCGGTGCTCTGCCTCGTTGCCCTTTATCTTGGTCTGCGCATCGGCTATGTCCATTTTGGGGAACAGAGTCCTGAAGATATTTGGGATTTCCGTACCTGGAAGCATCTGTACGATCTCGTTTTTTCGGATTAAGAGAAGTGCTAGAGCCGGTCGTGTCGGCACTCCCGCTCACCGCGAGCGGGAGTTTTCTTTTCGGAGCAAGCGATGTATAATGGGGAGGAAGTTGCTCCTTAAAAAGGAGAGATTTCCTTGAATTTGCCCAATGTATTGACGCTATCCCGATTTTTGCTTATTCCCATCTATCTGTTTGTCTTTTACCGGGGACAGCCTTTGCTTGCTTTTGGTGTTGTTTTGCTGGCAGGGATAACGGACATACTGGACGGCCGTCTTGCACGCAGCCGGGGGCAAGTGACGCGCATCGGTACGATGCTTGACCCGCTGGCTGACAAAACGATGATGCTGGCGGTTATTGTTTCATTTTTGTATGCACATTACATTCCGTGGGAAGCTGCTTTGGCGTTGATCATTCGCGATGTCAGCATGATTTTCGGTTCTGCGATCATTCAACTCCGCAAAAAAGCGATCGTCCCCGCCAATCGGATGGGCAAGCTGACCACCTTTTTGTACTATGTCATTTTTTTCCTCATTGTGTTGCGCTGGGAATATGCCATTTCATTGCTTTGGGGAGTCATCGTGTTTTCCTATGTGACCACTTTCGTCTATTTGTTCCAATGGATCGGACTGAATCGGGTAAGCAATCGTTAAGATTTGAAGGGACAACGTAAAAAAGAATGAGCATATTTGCGAGAACAAGCGCGCCGCATTTTGGACGGCTTTTTTCGCAAATATGCCCAACTTATATCAACCTCCACTCCTGCAGGTCGTGAAGGGACATTATTATTTTCACAGATTGTTGCGAAAAATATACAGAGCAAAGGAGTGAAAATGATGCTAGACAGCGAACAAATCCAGCAAATCATCCCGCACCGGAATCCGTTTCTGCTCGTAGACCGTATATTGGAGATAGAAGAAGGCAAACGCGCGGTCGGTTTGAAAAACGTGACCGTAAATGAACCTTTCTTTGCCGGCCATTTTCCCGGTTATCCGGTGATGCCCGGCGTTTTGATCGTCGAGGCGCTGGCACAGGTCGGCGCAACAGCGATATTGAAAGTGGAAGCCAACCGTAACAAGCTGGCTTTTTTTGCGGGAATTGATAACTTTCGATTTCGGGAACAGGTGAAACCGGGGGATACGTTGCGTCTCGAAGTGGAGATTACGCGACTGAAAGGACCGGTCGGCAAAGGAAAAGCGGTGGCATCGGTCGATGGCCGCGTCGTTGCCGAAGGTGAGATCATGTTTGCGCTAGCGGAGGGAAGCAAACAATGAATACCGAAATCGATGTACAGCGTGCTTGTCAGGCCTGGTTGGATGATCCATTGATTGATGAAGAGACGAAAGCAGAATTGCGTTCAGTTTTGCATGATCGCAAGGAGATTGAGGATCGCTTTTTCAAAGACTTGGAATTCGGAACCGGTGGTTTGCGCGGAATTATGGGCGCAGGCACCAACCGGATGAACAGATATACGGTAGGAAAGGCCACGCAGGGGCTGGCCGATTGGCTGCATGCGAAGTCGAAGGATAAAGGTTCAGGTGCCAAGGGCCCCAAAGTGGTCATCGCTTATGATTCAAGGCGAAATTCTCCGGAATTCGCACTCGAGGCAGCCTGTGTGCTGGCGGCGAATGATATCCAGGTCTATCTGTTTGAATCGTTGCGTCCGACACCGGAACTTTCGTTTGCGGTGCGGCATTTGGCTGCGGATGCCGGTATCGTCATTACGGCGAGCCATAATCCGCCTGAATATAACGGATATAAAGTATACGGTCCGGATGGCGGTCAGCTGGTTCCCGATCTGGCCAAGGAGTTGACCCGGTATGTGAACGCGGTCACGTCACTGAAACAGATCCGGCGCATCGACGCTGAGGAAGCGGAGAAATCCGGCCTTTTGGAGCGGATCGGGGAAGAGGTGGACCAAGCCTATCTGGAAGCGGTCAAGAAGGCCAGCGTGCATCCAGAGGCAGCCGCTGAACGAGGTGACCGTTTTCAGGTTGTCTACACTCCGTTGCACGGTGCGGGCAATATGCCTGTCCGGCGCATTCTTGAAATGATCGGTTTCCAGAACGTCCATGTCGTCAAAGAACAGGAACAACCGGATGGTGCGTTTCCGACGGTGAAATCGCCCAATCCGGAAGAAAAAGACGCCCTGGAGATGGCATTGGAAGAGGCGAAACGGATCGGCGCCGACATCGTGATCGGTACAGACCCGGACTGTGATCGAATGGGAGCGATCGTCAGAACAGCTTCGGGTTCCTATGAGCAGTTGAACGGAAATCAGGCGGGGGCGGTGCTCCTTTATTATTTGTTGGAAGAAAAGAAAAAGGCCGGTACCTTGCCTGCGAACGGAGCGGTGGTCAAGACTATCGTCACCGGTGAACTCGGAGCGCGCATTGCGGAAGATTACGGACTCCGCGTATACAACACGCTGACCGGATTCAAGTACATCGGTGAAAAAATGACCGAATTTGAACGAACGGGAACGGACACGTTTGTATTCGGTTATGAAGAAAGTTACGGCTATCTGGCCGGCAATCATTGTCGTGACAAGGATGCTGTCGTCGCTTCGATGCTGATTTGTGAAGCGGCAGCTTGGTACAAAAAACAGGGCAAGACGCTGCACGATGTATTGAACGATCTGTATGCCCGGTATGGTGTTCATCTGGAATCGCTCCATTCACGCACGATGGCGGGCAAGGAAGGAATGGAACGGATCCGCCGCATCATGGAATGGTGGCGCACATCCCCGCCGGAGTCCGTGGCGGGTGTCAAAGTGAGCAGCATGCTGGATTACGCCAAAGGATTGGACGGTCTGCCGAAAGAGAACGTCCTCAAGTTTTTCCTGGAAGACGGATCGTGGTTTTGCTTGCGTCCGTCGGGAACGGAGCCGAAAATCAAGATTTATTTTGCGGTCAGACAGCCGGATATGAAGCGTGCGAAAGAGGCGCTGAAACGTCTCGAAGAACAAGTGCTCGAGCGGCTGGAACCGTGAAGGGGAGGAACCATTTTTGTGAATGGAGTAAATCATCCGTCCAGGCTGAGCAAATGGCTGTGGATCGTGGTGGCGATCAGCGTGATCGCCACACTGCCGCTCGCCTGGATCAGGGCAGAAAGTGAAAAGACGGCGAATACGGTCGAGATCGTCGTGGATTATCAAGATCTGGTCCATATCGCGTCATACCAGGCGAATCCACAGCGATTTATCGAAGAAGAACTGGGAAAAATGAAGGCGATCGGCATCCCGTCGCTGGCGGTGTTCGAAAGCTCGTTACATGAACTGGCCATGCATCGCCGCATCCAGATGTTGACCAGCGAGGAAGCCGCGCTGTTGGCCGGGGAAGCGGTCCGGGCCGACCAGAATTATACGTACGTGCTTTTCAACGGCGCCGAAGAGGCATGGCAACTCAGACCATTGATCGAACGAGGCTTCGCCGCCTTCGATGCGGAAGTCCGCACCTGGACGACCGCTGGGCGCGATGGGCTTGTCATCGAAATGGCGCCGCAGGAAGCACAGATGATACCGCTCGATCCCGATCCGATCAGCATCGCCATGCTTCGCGAGAAAGGGTTCGGCATCGTCGTGCGCCTTTCGGACAACCGGCCGTTTGATTACGACGAGCTGGACAGGCTGTTCGCACAGTTGAGCGAGCAGGGTGTGCGCTGGATCGTCTTTGCCGGCAATCAGGTGCTTGGCTATGAAGACGATGCCGAGCGGAACACGCTGACATTAGCGGCTGAGCTGATGCGCAAACACGGCATCGGCCTGGCGTCGATTGAAATGCTCAACGTACCGCAAAAGGGGATCGGGAAGCTGGCTTATCTGACCGGTTATGATGCGATCCGCCTCCATTCCATTCCGGAACGCGAATCGGCGATGGATCATGAGCAAATGGCAGACCGGCTGGTGCTTGCGGTCAAGGATCGCAACATCCGTATGCTTTACTTGAATGCTGAAGTGCGCCGGGATCAGACCCGTGCGGAATTAACCCATACGCTCGACAACATTTACAAAGCGCTGGCGGGAGAAAACGGGGCGATCGCCCGCATCGAAAAAGCCGGTTTCCAAATCGGACAAACGGAACCGTTTGAATATACAAACGCGGCATGGAATCGCGTATTGAAGCTGGTCGTGCTCATCGGCAGCATCGCTCTTATCGCGCTCACCATCGGCGTGTATATTCCGCAGCTGTTGCTTCCGGTCACCATCATCGGATATGTGGGAGCGGCCGGGCTCTACTTTTTGTCATCGACCTTGCTGTTGCAGTTGGCCGCATTGGGGGCAGCGGTATGTGCTCCCACCTTGGCTGGCATAGGAGCGATCCGGCGCCTGACCCGGCTGAAAGAAAGCGGTGTGGTGCGCAATCGTCCTGTTGTGCGCGCGATAGGCATGTTGCTTCAGGCCGTGGGCATCTCGTTTATCGGTGCCATACTTGTCATCGGGCTGCTGAACGGTTTGCCCTATATGCTCGTCTTCGAACAGTTTCGCGGGGTGACGGTACTCAAACTGGCACCGATCGCACTGGTGGCATGCTACTACTTTTTCTTTGCAGACAGCGGTGGCGTACAGGCGTCGCTGAGAAAAATCAGGGCCTTTCTTCGGGCTCACATCCAGGTGGGTCACGTGCTGCTTGCACTCGTTCTCGGTCTGGTCGGTCTGTACTATCTGTCGCGGGCTGGAAACCAGGGTCAGGTGCTGCCGCTTGAACGGATGATGCGGGCTGCGCTCGAAAATGCGCTCGGTGTGCGTCCGCGCACGCAAGAATTTCTGATCGGTTACCCGCTGTTTCTGGTTGGCGCCTGGCTTGCGCTCAAATATCAAAAAGGGCGATTTTTGCTCATCTTTGCCGTGATCGGTTTGTTGACAATGGTTGGCACGTTTACGCATTTGCACACACCGCTTGTTATTTCGATTCTGCGTTCCTTTTATGGACTGTTGTTCGGTACAGGAATCGGCCTGGTAGGCATCGGCCTTATCGAATGGATCATAAGGAGCTGGCGCAGATGGAAGCCCGCAAGCTGATCATATCCGGCTATTACGGGTTCGGCAATAGCGGAGATGAGGCTGTGCTGTGGAGTATATTGACGGCGCTGGAGGCCGAAGGGGAAAAAGCGGGCATTCCGCTTCAACCGATCGTGCTCTCCAACGATCCGGCCAAAACACGGGAGCTCTTCGGTGTTGAAGCGGTACCGCGTGCCCATCTCCGTTCCGTCGTCAGGGAGATCCGCGAGGCGGACGGTCTCATCAGCGGCGGCGGCAGCTTATTGCAGGATGTAACCGGACCGAAGACGATTCCTTATTATCTCGGCATTATTCGTATCGCCCAATGGTATGCCAAACCGACGTTCATTTATGCGCAAGGGGTCGGCCCGGTCAGGCGTCCGCTGTTTCGCCGCATGATCGGGAACGTATTGAAAAAGTGCACCTACATTTCCGTGCGCGATGCGGAGTCCGCCGATCTGCTTGCCGAATGCGGTCTGGATCGGGAACGGATCGATGTGGTTCCGGATCCGGTGATCGGTGCGCCGCGAGGAGAAGCGTTGTTCAAATATGCCGGCTCAGACAGCGTCGCCAATGGCAACAGTGTGACCAGCACGAACCGGGCTTCCGCCCTCCCGCTGATCGGGGTGTCTGTCCGTTTCTGGAATGAGGACGAGAGCGAATTGCGCGCGATCGCGGACGCGCTCAAGCAGGTAGCGTCCACGCGCCCGGTGCGCATCCGCATGTTGCCGTTTTACCCGCCCGGTGACGTGCAGGCTTCCAAACGAATTGTCGATCAGCTCCTGGCAGACGAACGTTTTGTGTCCACTTCTGTCGTAGAGATCGCGCCAAACCGGGAGCATCCGGCGGCGATGATGCGGGAGACGGCAAATTGCGATGTATTGGTCGGCATGCGCCTCCATTCGCTCATTTATGCGGCGGCGCAAGGGGTGCCGATGGTCGGCATCTCATACGACCCGAAAGTCGATGTGTTTTTAAAGCAGATCGATACGGAAGCCGCTATTCGGACCGGGGCGCCCGATGCGGCTCGTTTGGCACAAGAGATAATGCACAGATTGGACGCGGGCGCGGACTGGATGGCTTCCCGGGCGGCCAAGGTAGAGGCGTTGCGGCAAAAATGCATGGTGCCCGCGCAACAAATCTGCCGGTTTTTCCGTATATAAAGGGTGAGTGTTTTATGACGATACCGACAACAGAAATATTTGGCGTTCGCATTTCCCGTCTCGGGATGAAAGAGACGGTGGAATACATCGCTGACGCCATACATAGCGGCCGTTCTTTGCATGTCATTACCGCCAATCCGATCATGTTCATGCATGCGCTGGAACATCCGGAGTTTCATCAAGTGATGCGCGAAGCAGACCTGAATGTGCCAGATGGAGCCGGATTGGTATGGGCGGCCTCGTATCTGGGAGAAGGGGTGGCGGAGCGGGTCGCTGGGTACGACCTGATGCATGAACTGTTGAAAACAGGACAGAACTATGGTTGGAGCGTCTTTCTGCTCGGCGCTGCAGCCGATGTTGTCGAGACAGCAGCGGACAACATCGCGCGTCAATATCCCCGCATCCGCATCGCGGGATGGCATCATGGCTACTTTAAAGAAGAGGACGATGAGCGCATCGTCAAGATGGTACAGCAGGCCGCACCTGATCTCTTGTTCGTCGCCCGCTCGCTGGATACGCAGGAACGCTGGATCGCACGCTATCGGGATCAGCTTGGCGCCCGTCTCATGATGGGAGTCGGCGGAAGTTTCGATGTCGTCAGCGGCAAACTGAAGCGTGCGCCGCTTTTCATGCAAAGACTCGGGTTGGAATGGTTGTACCGTCTGTGGCAAGAGCCGAGCCGAATCGGTCGGATGCTTGCCTTGCCGCGCTTTGTCCTTCGAGTGCGTCAAGAAAAGAAGAGGATGCAAAAGATCCATTAAAATGGCAAGTTAGGTGGAGAAACAAATGTTTGTTTTATATTTAGTAGCTTTTGTCTTGGCGACGGTGCTTGCCTTTGTTCTGACTCCGCCGGTCAAAAAATTGGCGATCCTGATCGGAGCCGTAGACAAGCCGAACCATCGCAAAGTTCATACCCGCCTCATGCCGCGACTTGGCGGGCTATCGATTTTTTTCGGATTTGTTGGAGCTTATTTTCTTCTCAGTCCGTTTTTGCCGGACATTAAAGACAGCGCAATCTACGGGCTGATCGTCGGCGGCTCCATCATTGTATTGACCGGGGTGCTGGACGACAAATACGAATTGTCAGCGAAAGTAAAGCTGATCGGCCAGATCGCTGCGGCTGCGGTTGTGGCCATACCGTTTGGGCTTCGCATTGAATTTATTAACGTCCCGTTCGGCAGCGTCATTGACTGGCATCGGTTGGAATGGCTTTCCATCGCGCTGACCATCCTCTGGATTGTCGGCGTGACCAATGCGATCAACCTGATCGACGGACTTGACGGGCTGGCTGCTGGCGTTTCCGGAATCGCCACATTGACGATGTGGATTATCGCCATCATTATGGGGAATGAAACGGTTATTTTACTGTGCGCACTTTTACTGGGTTGCATTATCGGATTTCTGTTTTTCAATTTTCATCCGGCCAAAATCTTTATGGGAGATTCCGGGGCGCTCTTTCTCGGCTTTAGCCTGGCGACCCTTTCGCTGCTCGGGTTCAAATCGGCAACCGTCGTTTCTTTCGTCATTCCGTTGCTGATTTTGGGCGTGCCGCTCTCGGATACGTTTCTGGCGATCGTGCGCCGCATCGTCAACAAAAAACCGATCGCGGTCGCGGACAAAAGTCATCTGCATCACTGCTTGATGCAGCTCGGCTACAGCCATCGCACTACCGTGCTCATTATATACGGCATCGCCTCCGTATTCGGACTGTGCGCGATCATCAGCGCGATCACGATGTCTCAAAACTTGAACTGGGTGACCATCCTGATCACGTTGACGCTTTTGGTCGTGATGGAACTGGGAGCCGAATCGATCGGAATTGTGGGCAAAAGCAAGAAGCCGCTGCTCGGTTTACTGCGTCGGCTGCAGGTGAAAACCGAACAGTTTTTCCGTTAAAGAGGTGGCCTGTTTGGTCTTTCATTCTGCCAATTTTCTCATCTTTTTCATTGGACTGCTGGTTGTCTTCTTTACGTTCCGACGAGGGCGGCTTCTCATTTTGGCCATCGGCAATGCGATATTTTATGGAGCGGCGGGGTTTTCGCTCCTTGTTGTGTTTTTCGCTGTTTCCCTGGCTACATACGGGGCGGCCCTGATGATGCGCCGACCACGATTGCGCTGGCTTTTTCATGCGGGGATTGCCGTTAATCTTCTCAATCTAGGATTTTTCAAATATACGCTGTTTGTAGCAGATACGGTACAGAGCGTATTTGATTGGTTCGGAGTTTCCGTCCCCATTTTTGAATGGGTCCCCGCGGAGATCATACTGCCCGTCGGCATTTCCTTTTATACGTTCCAGCTGATTTCCTATCTGATTGACGTCAGACGTGGAGAGCTGGAACCGACACGCTCCTTTTTGAAATTCTGGGTTTTTATCTCGCTGTTTCCGCAGCTCGTTGCAGGTCCGATCATGCGGGGCAGCGAGCTTTTGCCGCAACTGGATGATCTCGATCGCAAGCAGGTGCGGTGGGAACAGATCAAATTCGGCCTGTACCTGATCGTGATCGGACTCATTAAAAAAGTAGTGTTTGCGGATACGATCGCGCAATATGTGAATCCTTTGTTTGAGAAAGGCCTGGAAATGAGCGCGGTCGAAGCCTGGTGGGCCGCCTATCTGTTCGGCTTCCAGATTTATTTTGATTTTTCCGCCTATAGCGACATGGCGCTCGGACTTGGATGGATGCTCGGCATCGAGCTGGTCGTCAACTTCCGTACGCCGTATGTCAGCGCCAATCCGAAAGAGTTCTGGAGCCGCTGGCATATTTCGCTTTCGCGCTGGATCCGCGACTACATTTATATACCGCTTGGCGGCAATCGACGCGGCCGCTTGCGCACGCAGTTTAATCTGCTTGCAGCGATGATGTTGTCAGGTCTCTGGCACGGGGCGATGTGGACGTTTGTCGTCTGGGGAGCGGTGCATGGCGTTTTGCAAATTATACATAGATGGAGTCTGGAGCTGAATCGGTTTGGCGTGATCGAGCGCGTACGCCGCTCGCTGCCGTATCGGATCATAGCGGTTTTTATTTTCTACCATATCATTACCTGGACGTGGGTGTTTTTCCGGGCGCAATCGATGACGCTCGCCTGGGACATGACGGTGAAAATGTGGACGGTTTCCTGGCCGGAACTGTTTACATCGACACCGATGTTCGCGATCGCGGCGCTCTATTTGTTGCATTTGCTTGAACTTGGACTTCGCGGGCGTGAAGAGACGGTTTCCCGTGTGTGGCATGCGGTTCCGTTTCCGCTGAGGAGCGCCTGCTATTTTGCGATCGTGTTGCTTCTTTTTTATTTCCTCAAGGGGGAAACTTATGAATTCATTTACTTCCAGTTCTAGTACTTCCGGTTCCGGTTTGCAGCAAAGGAGCCGGGTTTTACGCCACGGCAAACGGCGCCGCCTGTTCGACCTCGGCCTGGCCGGACTGGTGGCGTTTGTGATCGCGGCGGAGGTGCTTTTCTTTCGCAATGTCATGTTTTACGGACTTTCTCCCGGCTTCATCGGGCAGCTTGGTGAATTGGAAGCGACCTTTGCGCACCATGGCGGGGAGCGGGTGCGCGTCGCTATTTTCGGCGATTCGCAAAGTATGGATGCGCTTTTGCCCGAGCATTTGGCAGCGGAATCGGATTATGAGGTTGGGGAAATTTTCAATTTCAGCTTGAGCGGCGGCTCGGCATACGACATGGAGCAAATGTGGCGCAAATACAGGAACCAGTTGCCCGCTCTGGAAAAAGTGATCATCGTCGTCAATGAGCACCAGTTCAATGAAGCGCGTGCCGTGGAAGATATCAAATTCCGCTTTTTTGCTTCGTTGGGAGAAAGGCTTCAGGTGATCGATCAGGAGAACTACGGCGATCTGTTGCTCGGTTGGGCGCTTCGCTCATACGAGATGCGCACGGTGTGGACGCAGATGATCGAAAAGTGGCGTGCCGGCGAACTGCGGGAGAAGGTGCCGGTACATGAAGGCGGACTGCCGCCGGTCACCTGGTCGCCGAGCACAGATCGGTCCATGGATTATGCACGCGATACGGCGGAGCGGTGGTTTGAGGATTTTAAGATGGGCGGAGTGCGTTCGCGAGCGTTCGAGCGGCTGGTGAGCGAGCTCAATGCTTCCGGTGTGGAAGTGGTCATCCTGCAGTTGCCGCGCTCGTCCCTGTTTGAGCAGGCGATCGAAGAACGTTACGCGGCGGAGCGGGACGCCTATTGGGATTATGTGCAAGGCATCGCCAGACAGTACGGCTTCGAAGCAGCGAAAGTTCCGAACGATGAACTGGAGCTGGATACGCATTATCGAGATACGAACCATGTGAATCCCCAAGGGGCGGAATGGGTGAGCCGATATGTAGCCAGACGCTGGTTGTAACGGCGTCGGCGGACGGCTCGTCCTTTTTTGTTTTTTGCTTCATTTTTACCTTCATTTTTGTTTTTTCATATATAAAAAGGATGAAGAGGGTATTCAATTTTTCACACGTTCATCCGATATTTAAATATAGAGACTAATGACGGAGGAGGAACCGACTTGGCACAAGGGATGAAAAAGTGGACGAGCTTGTTGCTTGTTTTTGCCTTGGTTGTGACCTTGTTTCCGCTAGCGCCAACCACGGCTCAGGCGAACAGTGAACGCATCACAATCACGGGCATTTATACGAAATCAACACCGGATGGGAGCAGGCCCGAGGACATGAACCAGGTAACGCGGGTGACCACAAGCCCGATTACCCTCACGGCAACGATTGAAAACATCAGCGACTCCCAACTTTCCGGACTTTACTATGAAGTAACGAATATGTCGACGGGGCAAACAAGCGTCATCACGAATGCGGTGCCCCAAAGAATCGGACAATTCGAGATCGCATTTACCAACGTCGCTCTGAGCGAGGGACTGAACAAGATCGTCATCAAGTACGGGACGACAAACGTCGTTTCCTCTGCGCCCGGTTGGGTCATTTTTACACCTACGGTAGAAATTCAAGATCTGCAAATTAACGGGGAAAACTTTGTAGACAACCGCATCTATCCGTCCAACCCGTCGTTGACAACGTCGGTGAACATTACCGGTCGGGCTCCGAATGCGAATCAGGTGCTCGTTTATCGGCTTGGATCGCCCAGCCCGGTAACCAGCTATTTTAATAATGGAAACTTTATCATTATTGCGGATGATATCAACAATCCGAATGCGACGGCCAACTTGCGCCTGACACCGGGTGACAACTTTTTGACGTTCGTCGCAGAAAGTGCTACGCGTACATACCGGACCGAACGCAATCTGGTTTACGATAACGGAGGGCCGTTTGCGTTTAATGCCAGGATCAAGCAGGACGGCTCCGACTGGATGCGTTTGGTGGAAAATCCGACGGTGACGAACCCGAACGTCACGGTGTCGGCGCTGTTGAAAGTGGATGTGAACGCAGCCGGCCAGCCGGCATATCAGTATGTCGATGTTAACATTAGCGGACAGAGCTATGGCCCGTTCAATCTCGGCGGAGCTACACCGGCTACGCGGGTAAGCGGCGTTTCTCCGAATTCGCTCTATGAAGGCCATGGCCGGATCTATTTTGCCATTTCCGGTACGTCGCTGGATGGAATCACGGTCAGCTTGCGCGACCGCAACGGCAATG
>CALAME010000031.1 GCA_937925675.1 uncultured Paenibacillaceae bacterium
TCAAAGAACCGACCATCACCCCTTTGGCAAAATGTTTTTGTAAAAAGGGATAAACACAAATGATCGGTACAATGGCGATCACGACAGCGGCCATTTTCAACGTCTCAGAAGGCGGCGGCTGCCGGAAAGGATCATCTGTTTCCAGGCTGCTGCCGGATGCTTCGACGAGCATATTTTGCAACAAGACCTGGATTGGCCATTTGTCAGGATCATTGAGATAAAGCAGTGCATTGAAGTACTGATTCCAGTAGGAAACGGCAAAAAACAGACCGAACGCAGCCAGCGCCGGGGCTGACAGTGGCAATATAATCCGAAACCAAGTGTAAATATCATTGCTGCCATCGATCGCTGCTGCTTCATCCAGACTTTCAGGAATACTTTCAAAAAAACCTTTCATCAAAATCACATACCAACCGTTCGTAAGCGATACCAAAATGACAGACCACAGGCTGTTGATCAGCCCAAATTCACGTATCAGAATATAGTTAGGTATAATGCCCGGGCTGAATAGAATGGTAAACAGCACCATCAACAACAGAACTCGTCGACCTTGCATTCTTTTTCTGGATAGTGCATATGAAAACGAAGAGGTGATCAGAAGACTGCACACCGTTCCGACGATAGCCAACGTAGCGCTGACGCCGAGCGCTTTCGGGAAGGCATGTGTAGAAAGCAGATAAGAATAAGACTCCAAAGACCAATGTTCTGGGAACAGGACCATCCCTTTGCGTATATATTCCGTCGGTTCGGTGAAAGAAACGATGACGACATAGTAAATCGGAAATATGGTGATGATGGCCATCAGCGCCAACAGCACCACATTGAACACGTTGAAAAGGCGATCTGCCATGGAGTTTTCACACATTCCAATTCCTCCTCGTGCGCAGGTTCAATACACACCTTCTTCGCCGAATTTTTTCGCCAGTTTGTTCGCAAACACGACCAAGACCAATCCGACGAGTGATTTGAACAATCCGACCGCGGTGCTGTAACTGAACTGGCCTTGCTGAATGCCGACGCGATATACATAGGTGTCGAACACTTCTGCCACATTCGCCACCGCTCCGTTGTACATCAGAAACACCTGCTCGAACCCAACCTCGAGAATATCCCCCAACCGCAAAATCAACAGGATGACAATGACCGTGCGGATTGCAGGCAACGTAACATGCCACATCTGCCTAAACCGATTCGCTCCGTCGATGCGTGCCGCCTCATAAAGTTGCGGGTCCACCCCGGCGATCGCGGCCAGAAAGATGATCGTTCCCCAACCGACTTCTTTCCAGATCGACTGTGCCGTGAGCAGAAACCAGAAGATATTGGGGTTCGTCAGGAATGGATATTTGTCCCGTCCCAAATATTCAAGTAATTTGTTCACCAGTCCGTCGGACTGAGACAGCATCAAAAAGGTCAGACTAAATATAATGACCCATGACAAAAAGTGAGGTAAATAGATGACGGTTTGGATGAACCGTTTATATATTTCACTGCGCAATTCATTCAGCAAGAGCGATATGATGATCGGAAGCGGAAAAAAGAAGATCAGATTCAAAAAGCTAATCGCAAGTGTATTGCGAAACAAAATCGGGAAATCCGGATTGGAAAACAGGCGTTGAAAATGATCCCATCCGACCCACGGGCTGTTAAATACACCGAGAAAAGGAGAATAGTTTTGAAATGAAAGGACGAGTCCCCACATCGGCAAATATTTAAAAATAAGAAAATACAGAATTCCGGGAAGTGCCAGCAAATATAAATATCTGTTTTTCTTTAACGTCCTCCAGAAATTTCGTCTGGTACATTGAACGCGCTGCATCGGATCGTTCCATCCCTTCATTTTCACCAACTTGATAACGCTTACGAAATCACCTTAAAACATCTGTTATTTCCCCGCAATCGGACATTTTTGCCGGTTGCTTTTGTACTTTTTTGACCCCTTTGCTTTTATTGTGGAACGGTTTGTTTTATGATAAGAAAGAAGAAAGGAGGAATGCCTGATGAGCGAGGACAAATTGGAAAAAGCTACGTTTGCCGGCGGATGCTTCTGGTGCATGGTGGAACCGTTTGAAATGAAGCCCGGCATCGTGAGCGTCGTATCCGGGTACACCGGTGGTCATACGGAAAACCCGACATACGAAGAAGTCTGCTCAGGTACGACAGGACATGTGGAAGCCGTTCAAATTACGTATGATCCGAGGCTCATCTCCTATGAGAGTTTGCTTGATATATTTTGGCGGCAAATCGATCCGACCGATGCGGGCGGACAGTTTAACGACCGCGGGTCCTCCTACCGCACCGCGATTTTTTATCACACGGAAGAGCAGAAAAGGCTCGCCGAACAATCAAAACGGGAACTGGAGGAAAGCGGGCGGTTTGACAAACCGATCGTCACAGAAATTGTACCCGCTTCGACGTTTTATCCCGCCGAAGATTACCATCAGAATTATCACAAAAAGAATCCGCTCCATTACAAGATGTATAAAATCGGATCGGGCAGACAAGATTTTATTGACAAAGTATGGGGAGCTGAAAAAATCGTGAAAGACCAGGAAGAGCTGAAAAAGAGGCTCACCCCTATGCAGTATGAAGTGACACAGAACAACGGAACAGAACCTCCATTCCAAAACGAATATTGGGACAATGAGCGGGAAGGACTGTACGTGGACATCGTGTCGGGTGAACCGCTTTTCAGCTCCCGTGACAAATTCGATGCCGGATGTGGCTGGCCCAGCTTTACCAAGCCGCTCCACCCGGAGAATATCACCGAACATCTCGACTTGAGCTACGGTATGATCCGAACCGAAGTAAGGAGCAGAAAGGCGGATTCCCATCTCGGCCATGTGTTTGAAGACGGGCCGCCTCCGACGGGGCTACGCTATTGTATCAATTCGGCAGCGCTCCGATTTATCCCTAAAGAGGACCTCGAAAAAGAAGGGTACGGAGAATACAAAAAATTGTTTGATGATGATAAAGAAACGTAAAAAAAGCGGCAGATCTCACGCTTATGGTGAGTATTCTGCCGCTGTTTTCTCATTGACGTCTGTGAAGCTTTCCGAGGTTACGTTCGGCTGAACGGCCTCTTCTCCATTTCCGTTCTCACTGTCGATACGGTTTTCAGGGTTCATCTCCACATCGCCCTGTCCGGGACCACTATTTCCGGATCCGTTCTCTCCATCCCGGTTTTCTCCGTTCTTTCTGCCCGGTCCCCCGCGGCGTTTATCTTCATGCTTTGGCGGATGCCCGCGATGATCCTCATCTTCTCCTTCTTCTTCCACATCTCCGGTATTTTCATCCCGGCCTTCTCTGTCGATCGTTCCATCACCCTCATCGCCGTCTGTAATCTCATCCTCTTCGATCCATTCGTCTTCTTCCATTTGTTCTTCATTTTCATCGAATTCGCCGTTTTCTTCATCCCGCTCCTCTTCATCTTCGGACAGCTCTTCCTCATCCATGGATTCATCCGGTTCAGGTTCATCCCCATTGTCGTCAGAACGAATGGGGGGCACCCCGTTAATATATTTGATCGGTCCCTGAGGAGCTTTATATCCTGGCGGAGCCACAAATTCCTCAATCGGTTCTCCGGCCAAAGCCCGTTCCATCACTTCTTTGAAAATGAGCGCCGGATAGCGACCGCCTGTTGTCGTCAAATAATGATCGCGGTCCGTGTTCGGATATCCGAGCCAAATCGCCGCTGTCAATCCCGGTGTATATCCGACAAACCAAGCATCTCTTGTACCTTCGATCACACGGCCGTTTGCATCACGAAATTCAGGAGTATCCGGAAGCTGGGTCGTTCCGGTTTTCCCTGCAACGGGACGGTCCATGCGTGCCTGTGTTCCCGTACCTTGCGTCACGACTTTTTGCATCATCAAGGTCATTTCATAGGCCGTTTCCGGAGTGATCAATTGTTTCTGGTTCGGGCGCGCACGGTACAGAAGCCGTCCATCATAATCGAAAATCTCCGTGATGGCATGCGCTTCTGACCACACGCCGTTATTGGCAAACATCGTATAAGCCTGCGCCATGTTTAAAGGGGACACACCACGGCTAAGACCACCAAGCGCGACAGCCAGCGTGCGGTCCTCATTGGTGAGCGGCAATCCAGCCGCACGGGCGAGCTCCATCCCTTTGTCAATACCGATCTCGCGCAACAGCGCCACTGCAGGCACGTTCAGGGAACGCACGAGCGACTCTTCCAGGGTTACCCATCCATGATAACGTCCGCCATAGTTGGAAGGTGTGTAATCGCCAAAATTCGTAGGGACGTCTTGGATCATGTCATTGGATCGGTATCCTTCCATCAAAGCCGGAGCGTATGAAACAAGCGGCTTGATCGCTGAACCGGGCTGCCTCCGTGTCTGGGTGGCAAAGTTAAAACCACGGTGGTGTTTCTTTTCCCCGATCTGACCAACCAAGGCGCGAATGCCACCGCTGCGGCTGTCCAAAAGCACAAATCCGCTCTGTAAACCGCCTTTATTTTCCGGGAAATATTCAGGCCGCAAATAGACATATTCAGCCGCATCCTGTGCTTTCGGATCCAGGTGCGTATAAATATGCAACCCGCCGGACAGCACTTCCTGCTCAGTCAAACCGGTTTTTTCGATTGCTTCCTCGATCACGTGATCTACGTACGAAGAAAAGAATACCGGGCCATCCGCTGTTTTTTCAGCCACGACAATCTCTTCGTTCAAAGCGGCGTTCAATTCGCTCTCTTCAATCATGCCGTATTCATACATTTTATTAAGGACGAGATTGCGTCGATTCAGCGCTCGCTCCGGATCTTTAAACGGCGAATAATGCGATGGTGCCTTCAGCACTCCGGCAAGAAGCGCCGACTCCGCCAGCGTCAATTGTTCCACGTCTTTGCCAAAATAGATTTCGGCCGCGTTTTGTATTCCCCATGCTCCTTCTCCGAAGTAGATGGAGTTTAAATATTGTTCAAGGATTTGATCTTTGGAGTAGTGGCGCTCGATCTTGATCGCCATGATCGCTTCCTTGATCTTGCGCGAAAACGTGCGCTCCGCAGTCAAAAAGCGGTTTTTGGCCAATTGCTGGGTAATGGTGCTTCCACCCTGGGTCACATTTCCCCGGCGGATATTTTCAACCGCCGCCCGTGCAATACCGATCAAGTCAACACCGTAATGATCGTAAAAACGGGCGTCCTCAATCGCAACGATCGCCTGTCTCATCTCTTCGGGAATTTTCGTCAGGTCAACAAAATCGACGCGCGAATTGGACAATTCCGCATGGACTTTCCCGAAGCGGTCGTAAACGATCGTCGGCATCTGTCCGCTTCTTGATAATTCGCTCACATCCGCCTGTATATAGTATACTACCGCAGCTGCGCTGGCCGCGCCGGCACCAGCGACGGCGAGCAACCAGAGCAGGATCAATGCAAACTTCAGCTTTTGTTTCCAGGTACGTTTTCCGGGGCGAACCGGCTTCTTTTTCTTTTCCGCCATAAAAACCCCCCTCCACTCTATCCATATTGACCGATTTTAGCGCTGAGAAGTTGCAAAAAAACAACTGGTAGATTTTAAAAAAAGAGATTCTTGATGGATGATTCGCATCAAAAATCTCTCATCAAAAACCTCTTTCATCACAAACCGAAGTATTTTTTCAACCCTTGTATGAGCCCAATCGCTACTCGGTTTTGAAAATCTTCCTGGAACAGTTGAGCAATATCTTCCGGATTCGTCATGTATCCGACTTCGACGAGGGCAGCGGGTATGTCCGCATTTCGCGTCACAAAAAAGTTACGTGCGTGCAACCCGCGGTCCGGAAAGCCGGTCGCCTTTACCAGTTCCTGATGCAACGTTTCCGCAAACTCTCGCTGGTAATCATGCGTGTAATACGTTTCACTTCCTCTGACCGTCGAGCGCTGTGGAAACGCATTGGCATGGATGGAGATAAAAGCGTCCGCTTGATGCATTTTAGCAAAATCCACTCTCTCCTGCAACTCAAGGAAAACATCGCTCGAACGCGTCAAGAGAGGTTCAATCATCGGGTCCGCTGCCAAAAGCTGGTGCAAGCGGAGCGCCATTTGCAGATTGAACTCTTTCTCCTGTTTTCCATAATAACTGGCGCCGGGATCTTTGCCACCATGTCCGGCATCGATGACCACCCTATATTTGCCCGGTTTTAAAGATACAGCAAAGCCATCGGAACTTTCGTCTCGGGACAGCTGAAAATTCGCTTTCGCATTCAGATCGATGACAATGCGCACCGTCGATTCGCCCGGATTATGATTCGCATATCGGATCGTTTTAACCAACCCGGAATTTACATCAATCTGGTTCTGATACGTCTCCGGATCGAACATACCCGCGACAAAATCAGAAGCAATCATGGTTTTCGGCAGATCGATCACAACGCGGTCAGGTTGATTCAAAGTAAATACAGACGGTTCTACACGACCGCTTGTATTCACATATACCGTGTCATTGGCGAAATGAATCCCATTCAATGTTGCCAGCGACTCGTTACGGTCCGGTTCATCTAATCCATCGGATGGAGCTGGTGCTTGTGGTTGATCGGCAGTTTGTACAAGCACGCTGACCGTGCGCGTTGCAGCATCGTAACTGACATATGCCCCCAGCAATTCGCCTACGAAGCGAAGCGGTATCATGGTACGGCCCTGAACAACGACAGGTGCAGCATCCGACTGTTTCGGCTCTCCGTTCACGAATGCTTCCTTTTGATCGATATACAGATCAATCCGCTGGCGATCTTTTGTAATTCGGACTTGCTGATGCTCCTGATTCCAGCCGACTACAGCACCCCACTTTTCTGCGATGACGCGAATCGGTACGTATGTACGCGAATGGAGCAAGAGCGGTTGGGTAGACGATTCCAGCTTTTCATCATTGAAATAAATCGTAATCGGGTCCGGGGATGATGCCGCCAAATGAATCGGAGCCACGAGCAACAAAACCAGCATCAGGCCAAGCACTCTTTTAATCATTAGTTCCACCTCTGAAGTTTTGCATACACCGGTACATCGTTTATGTATGTCTGCATATAATTGGACGAGCGCACCGCCATAAAGTTGCGCAGTTCGACAACATTTTTACATGTGAAAAAGGCATAACCCCCGGTTAACCCTTGGAGTTATGCCTTTATTCCGCTATGAGTACCGATTCGGTTAACCATTTGCTCCAGAAACTCCCGTTCCCATTGTTTCATTTCACCGAGTCTGGAAACAATCATTTCGTTAGGCTCCTGTTTCGGGGTGAGGGAATATTTGAGGCATGCATTGCGCAAAGAAAGCGCCCGTTTTTCCAACTGCTCACTTTGGGTCAAATGCTGGGGATCAAAGGAGGCATTTTGCGTTTGTTGCAAATAATGAAGCCGCATCGTCATCGCCTTTTTATGTTCATACAAGATGTGGAAGTAGCGAAAATCAGAAAATTCGTATTCATGGTTTCGGTAATGTTCCGCCATATGATCATAAATGTCCATGCCATAAGCACAAGATTCTTCGTTTTGCAACATGCGGTATCGGAGTGACGAATTTTGAGCATGCAGGTATTCCTCGATCATTTCCCGGCATATGTCCACATCGAACTGAAATCGTTGATCTCTCTTCAGTTGATACAAATGCATGCCATCCGCCCATTTCGCTAATTCACCCGGTTTGTTTTGATAATCGAGAAATGCTTTCTCGAATAGGTCAAAACTAATCTCAGTCATTTCATAAGTGCGATCAGCCTTGTAGCCCATAATATAAAAAACTTGTTTGTCCATATCGTATCCGACGATCATCGAATCGTGAATAAAATCCCTTTTTTGAAAAGCTCTACGCTCAGGCACGTAATATTCATTTAAAAAGGTGTAGATATAGTGATCGTCATCCAGACAATCTTTTATAAACGAAATGCAAGAAGTATATTTTAAAATCATGGATTTCGGTAAATACATCTCCCCCAGCAAAGGATTGACTTGTTTGTAATGATAAAAATCAAGAGCCGTATACGAATCTGGACGATAGGTCAGTTGGGTATAATTACAGGCAAACCAGCCCGGGAAATCAGGATGCTGTACCGCGATCGATAGCGGATAAGCAAACTTCAAATATCCTCTTATGGGCGGCTCACCAAGCGGCAAAATTTTTCTCACCAATTCCACCTTCTCCTCCCTTCTATTTCCTTTTAAAGAAATGTAACTGCTTTCATCATACTCGATCAAAGCAAAAGGATCAACTATTATGTGGAAATAAAGGAAAAAAACGAAACGCCCTCCGCATGAAAATAGACGGAGTCGTTTCGTTCATTCGGAAACGGTAAACGGACTTCGGAAACCGCCCTTTACGCATAATTCAAATCTTCATACAAAGGAAAACGCTCGGTTAATTCTTTGACGATACCGCGCGCTTTCTCACGGACCGATTCGCTGTTCGGGTTTTTCAGCGTCATGGCGATCACGCTGGCAATCGTACGCATCGCTTCCTGATCCATTCCGCGGGAAGTTACCGCCGGGGTACCGATACGGATTCCACTCGTAACAAGCGGGCTGGTCGGATCAAACGGAATCGCGTTTTTGTTGACGGTGATGCGCACTTCATCCAGCAATTGTTCAGCTTCTTTACCGGTAATATTCAGATTGCGCGTATCGACCAGCATCAGATGATTATCCGTGCCACCGGACACGACATTCAGTCCTTCAGCCATGAGGGCCTCAGCCAAGGCTTTGGCGTTTGCCACAACGTTTTGCATGTAGGTCTTGAACTCCGGCTGCAACGCTTCGCCGAAGGCCACCGCCTTGGAGGCGATCACGTGCATGAGCGGACCACCTTGCGTTCCAGGAAATACCGCCTTGTCGATTGCACGCGCCCACGATTTGCGACACAATATGAGCCCGCCGCGCGGACCGCGCAACGTTTTGTGCGTCGTGGATGTTACAAAATGGGCATGCGGCACCGGGTTCGGATGCAGTCCCGCAGCGACCAGACCGGCGATATGCGCCATATCCACCATAAACAGCGCACCCGTATCTTCAGCGATTCCCGCCAATTTCGCGAAATCGATCGTGCGCGGGTAGGCGCTGGCCCCGGCGACAATCAGGCGCGGACGATGTTTGAAGGCCAGCTTTCGTACTTCATCATAATCGATCAGGAAGGTTTCCGGATGCACACCGTAAGCCACGAAATTGTACAAAATACCGGATGCATTCACCGGACTTCCATGCGTCAAATGACCGCCATGTGACAGGTCCATGCCCAGCACGGTGTCTCCTTCTTTCAGACAAGCCAAGTACACGGCCAGATTCGCCTGTGCACCGGAATGCGGCTGTACGTTGGCGTGCTCGGCACCGAACAGCTTTTTCACACGTTCCCTGGCCAAATTCTCCACCACGTCGACATGTTCACAGCCACCATAATAACGTCTGCCCGGATAACCCTCTGCGTATTTATTGGTCAGCACACTGCCCATCGCTTCCATCACGGCGCGGCTGACGATGTTTTCCGAGGCGATCAGTTCGATGTTGTCGCGCTGACGCTGCAGTTCGTTTTTCATGGCAGCCAGTACTTCAGGGTCTGCCTGTTTTAAAAATTCCATGTTCCTACTCCTTCCTCACTGAACTTTTCATGATCCTTATTTTCAGCCGGGATCTTTCCGTCATGTTCTTCCGCTTTAGCTTCTGTATACGGCCCGCTCTCCACCGATCAACTTCGGTCGTGTGAAAGCCGCCGTAACATGCGCTTCTCCGATGCTGCGGAGCTGGGTACGCAATGGTACCGCCACCGGACGCAGGTGCATGCCGATCAGCGTATCACCGATATCGATGCCGGCATGACAGCGAATCGACTCGACGAGACACGGCTCGTTCAAGCGCTTGAACGCATAAGCAGCCATCGCTCCTCCGGCGCGCGGTACCGGTATGGCATGTACAATGTCCAGTCCCAGACGATCAGCTTCCGATCTTTCCATGACGAGTGCCCGATTCAAATGTTCACAACATTGGAACACCGGTGTGAAGCCTACATCCGCTTGGACGGACACGATCCCTTCATAGATCGCTTCCGCCACTTCTTCCGTCCCGGACGACCCGATCGTGCGCCCCAACACCTCGCTGGTGCTGACCCCAAACACGATGAGCTGACCGGAACGAATGCCCCCTTTATCCACCAATTCGCGCACAAGCGCCGCCACATCTCGGGTGATGTTATCTAAAGAAGGCCCCATGGCCTCACCTCCGTTCACGATCGCGGATTCAGCGCTGTTTTGATTCAACGCTGTTCCAAACGCATCATTTTATCTATGCGTTTCTGGTGACGCTCAGCGCCTGAAAATTCCGTCTCCAGAAAAATACGGACGATCTCCTGTGCCAATCCGGGGCCAATGACCCGCTCGCCCATGGCCAACACGTTGGCATCGTTATGCTCGCGCGTGGCTTTGGCCGAAAAGGTGTCATGAACCAGCGCACAGCGAATGCCGGGGATCTTGTTGGCTGCGATCGACATGCCAATTCCTGTACCGCAAATCAGGATGCCCCGGTCTGCCTCGCCTTCTACGACTTTACGGCAAACAGGCAACGCATAGTCTGGATAGTCAACCGAATCCGCACAATGGCACCCGACATCTTCCACTTCGTGACCCAACGACTTTATAAGGGATATGATCTCGCCCTTCAAAGCGAATCCGGCATGGTCCGATCCGATCGCAATTTTCACTTCATGTTCCTCCTTGTCACTTGGTCACCGTCATTATACCCAAAAACATGAAAAAAGAGCACTCCTATCGCATCCTTGGATGCGACATTGCTCTTTGCCCAGGCGACCGGCTATATATTACCCGATGCTCCACTGTGGTCAATTCCACAATTGTCGCCAGTCACATCGGGTCTGTTTTTTCTCAATCATAGCGCAAATGACATATCATGTAAAGCCCTTATTCATCCTTTTTCAAATTTATCAACAGTTTTTTCAAAGCCGTTTCGATCTCCTGCGCACAATTTTCGTAATCTTCCTTGGAACCGCCAAACGGATCCGCAATGTCCAAATCCGGCCCGGTCTGTTCGTACTGCTCCCATTTTTTCTTTTCTTCCTCTGTCAACGGCTCATTGAGTGACATTTTCATTTCCATTTCGCTGATGAACTGTTCTCGTTCTTTCCATAATTGTAATTGTTCCGGATCCTCCACATATTCTTTCAGCGTATACACTTTGTCCAGACTTTCAGGGTAACGCTGGATAACCTGTTCTTTATGCCCCATCGTCATCGTCAGCACCAGATCCGCCCATTCCACATCTTTGTCATCGAGCGCACGGGATTTCAGTTCTTCCTGATAACCTTTATTTTTTAAGATTTCCGCAGTATGCTGAGAAATCGGTGCATCCTCGATCGCAAAAACCCCTGCCGAACGGACTTCGACATCCACACCTTCCTGTTTTGCCATCAATTGCAGCATTCCGTGTGCCATCGGACTGCGGCAAGTGTTGCCTGTGCAAACAAACAGGATCCGCTTCGCCAAATTGAGCTCTCCTTTCTGTTTCAAAACAGTACTTTGAGGCCGAACACGAACAGAATCACGCCGCCCAGCGCCTCACCATATCCGTTCAGACGGAGGGCCGCACGGCTACCGATCGCAAGGCCAAGCACCGACATCAGCCCACCAAACGCACCGAACATGATCACCGTCAGCCACAGATCCGTTGCCAATAACCCCATGGAAATGCCGACCGAAAAAGAATCGATACTTACGATGAACGCAAGCAATACAAGTCCAGTCCACCGCTTTGGATCGAAGGCCGGTTCGGTGTCCTCGTTCCAGGCGCAGTAGATCATATGCAGCCCGAGCAAAATGAGCAGGCCGCCGCCAGCGATCTCCGCCACATTTCCGAGCAGGGAGCTGAAAAACTGGCCCGCCACCATGCCGGCCAACGGCATCATGACGTGAAATAGAGCTACGAGTACACTCAATTTCACCATATCAGAAACGCGAATGCCACGCATGCCGATCCCGATTCCCAAAGAAAAGGCATCCATGCCCAGCGCTGACGCCATCAGCATCAACGCCGCCCACTCTCCGGCTTCCGCCGCCTCCCCAATCACAAAACATCTCTCCTCGTCCGCACCTTTTTTTCAGAATATGCGGACAAACAAGGAAACATGTCTCTCCGTTGGGGAGTATCCTGGGGGATGGATTCACACCACTATGACGCGGTGCTCTGCCGCTTTTTGCAGACGGTTAAAAATCGTCCGCAACCAGTCTGTTGCCGTTTGTTCAGCAGTTTCAGTGACAGAATAGCCGGTCACAGGCGGTTTCAAATAAGCTTCGGCAACGATATAAGACACGTTTTGTTCATCGAAGTAGCGCAGCGAAGCATACAGCTGGCGCGCAAATTGACGGGGATCGTACCAACTTCCATTCGCAATAACGATATCCGCCTCCGCCTCGTAGTTGGAGGCTTGCTCTTCGTAGGTGAGCACCCCTGTCTTCAAGCCCCGCTGGCGAGCTTCGGCGATCAGAGCGCGAATCCGATCGCTGATCAGAGCGGGATCTGTCCCTGTGACGACATGCATTTCGCCTTTCGGTGCATAGTGCTTGTACTTCATACCTGGCGAGCGCGGGGCCTCAATGTCTTTGATGGCGGCGGATAAAGCTTCGGAATGCTTTTCGGAATGTTCCGTATATTCGATCCGGATTCCGTCTTCTTTTAGGGCTTCCTGCAAAGCGTGAGCAGGAATTCCTCCCGGCCGGAGTACAACCACCGCATCTTGCCCCACTTCCACGACTGTCGATTCAAGACCGATGCCGGTTTCCCCGCCGTCGATAATCAATTCAACTTGGCCTTCCAAGTCATCGAGCACATGCTCAGCTCGCGTGGGGCTTGGTCTTCCCGAACGATTCGCACTCGGCGCCGGCAAGGGCCGATCAGCCGCTTCAATGAGCGCCAGTGCGACCGGATGATCCGGCATGCGCACCGCAACGGTCGAAAGCCCTGCCGTCACCGCTTTCGGGAGTACACCTTGCCTGGCGGGCAACACGAGCGTAAGCGGTCCCGGCCAAAAAAGCCGCATTAATTTTTCGGCAACGGGATCCACCTTTTCTACAAAGGCATCGAGCTGTGAGCGATGAGCGATATGCACGATCAACGGATTATCGGACGGGCGGCCTTTCGCTTGAAAAATACGCTCCACAGCAGCAGCGTCATAAAGATCGGCCCCGAGACCGTACACGGTCTCTGTCGGAAATGCAACCAGGCCACCTTCCTGTATGATCCGGGCCGCCTCGATCAAAACCGGGTGTTCGGCGCTTGCTTCCGCGATCGGCACCGACCGAATGCGCGTATTTATAGAACTGCGCGTATTCATCTTACGTCCTTTCTGTCTATACATTGTGCCCGAACACATCACATTTCACAATTCCTTCCGTACCCAAATTATAACATCAAATGATGGCATAAAGAAAACAAAACGGCGCTTTATGCGCCAACCCACCATTTTTTCAGCCAGTCCCAAACCCAAAAACGCACTTCCCATTCCGAGTCGTCATGTTGCTCGTCTGAGTGGCCTTTTGCGTCCAACTTTGCGGTTTCTGACGTGGAATGGGGCTTTTCTCCTTTGGCATCATCCGATTCGTCCAGGGAGGCCGATTCTGCCTTATTGGAAGTCACGTCGACGAAGCAGAGAGGAGGAAAGAGAACACACCACCAGTTGCGGCCGCGGCCGCTGCCGATCGTTATTTTCAATGCCTCATATTCACCTGCGGGATAAATGCGACGACCGTACATTTTAGCCGGAAAATCCGTTTTCCCCAGTTCAACGGTATATGCGTAATCATAACCGTATGACTTTAATACGTCACCCACGAGCCGCTCCAGCTCAGGCAGGCGTGCCGCGATCTCGGCGCGTGCCGAATCGATGTCGTCAGCTTGCAAATGGCCGCTTTCTACATAAGCAATGATCTCATCCCGCACCCGGTTTTTCAACCACTGATCGTAAGGGGCATCGGAATGGGCCAGGATGCGCAACCTGACAGCCTGCTGTGGAATTTCCCCGGCTGCAAGCGCGATCTGATTACGGTCGTACTCCCAACTTACGAACAAAAAAATCCATATAAAGCTGATACAGCCGATCCGAAAAATCATGCGAGAACGATCATGGTATAAAAAGAAATGAGTGCGCATGTGCGATTTCCCCTTCCTGTTTCTCCCTCACATTCTTCATTATGTCCACGATTTGAGAGAGTTAAACGGGAAATCGCTAGAAGAAATCAAGTCAATCTAGACAGCGTCGACCGCCAATGAAGTGGCAAAAACGTGTCTATCTTTTCCGGCCAAATCTTTCACGATTTGAACCTGCCGCCATAGCCCGCTTAATTCTAGCATATTGGCGACATCGGCCGCCTGTCTGTCCCCGCATTCCAAACCGACAACACGAGGGATCTTTTCAAAAGTGCGTATCTGCGTCAACATGCGCCGATAGCACTCCAGACCGTCCTTTCCACCGTCTAGCGCCAGATGGGGCTCATAATCTTTCACTTCCACCGGCAGCTGCTCCAGATCCGCTGACGGAATGTATGGCGGATTGGACAACAGCATGTCCACAGAAAGTTTTCTCTCCACCAGCGGGCGCATGAGATCTCCCTTCAGGAACGTGATGCGGTCAATCACACGGTGCTGCTTCGCATTTCGCTGTGCGATATCCAGCGCTTGTTCTGACAGGTCAATCGCGATCAAAATCCAGGAAGGGCGCAGCAATGCCAGACTGATCGCAATGGCGCCGCTCCCGGTACCAATGTCCGCCACCGTCGGCAAGCACACCGTTTCATTTTCATTTAACGGTACGCAACCAGCTGCAGCCAGCCGGTCCCCCCATTCCAGCGCCGTCTCCACCAAAATTTCCGTTTCCGGACGTGGGATAAGTACACCGGGAGCGACTTCGAACCGATATCCCATAAATTCCTGTTCGCCGGTAATGTATTGCACCGGTTCCCCATCTGCTTTTCGCTTCAGTTTGTGCAACCATTCCTCCCAACGTTCACGGGGAAACGGCTCATCCCAGCGAAGAATCCATTCACTGCGGTCATAGCCGATAAGATCAAGCAGCAACCATTCTGCAACCCGATGGGGATCCTGGGAAATGGGTTTGGTGCGCAAAAAAGAGGAAGCCTGAAGCCAGGCCTCCTTCAGCGTCAAATTCGAAGTCCATTTGAGCTTATCGTCAAAAACGTATTCGTTTTGTTGGTTCGAATCGCGATCCATATCCATCCGCATCCCATTCATTGATCATGGTTTCATGTGCCGGTTATTTTGCCGCGGCCAATTGTTCCGCCTGGCTGGCCAGTGTGAGGGCATCGATAAATTCATCCAGTTCTCCGGTCAGCACACCTTCCAGCTTGTGCAACGTCAAACCGATGCGATGATCGGTGACGCGGCTTTGCGGGAAATTATACGTCCGAATGCGTTCGCTGCGATCGCCGGTACCGATCTTGCTTTTACGCTCATCCGCCAGCTTCGCTTCTTCTTCCCGCCGGATTTTGTCGTAAATACGAGCGCGAAGTACTTTCATCGCCATTTCTTTATTGGAGTTTTGGGACTTGCCATCCTGACAGGTGACAACGATCCCTGTCGGGATATGAGTCAAGCGCACAGCAGACTTCGTCGTATTTACAGACTGTCCGCCCGGACCGCTCGAACAGAACGTATCTACGCGGATGTCACTTTCTTTGATCTCCACTTCGATTTCTTCAGCTTCCGGCAAAACCGCAACCGTCGCGGTCGACGTATGGATACGTCCGCCCGATTCTGTCGCGGGCACACGTTGTACACGGTGTGCGCCACTTTCAAATTTCAGCCGGCTGTAGGCGCCTTTGCCGCGGATCATGAAAATCACTTCTTTAAATCCGCCCAGATCGTTCGTATGGGCCTCCAGCACTTCCGTCTTCCAGCCTTTCATCTCGGCATAGCGCGTGTACATACGGAACAGATCGCCGGCAAACAAGGCCGCTTCATCCCCGCCGGCAGCGCCGCGTATTTCGACGATCACGTTTTTATCGTCGTTCGGATCTTTCGGAAGCATCAGTACGCGCAGCCGCTCTTCGAGCTCATTCTTGCGCTTGCTGAGCTCATCGATTTCTTCTTTTACCAGCTCTTTCATTTCGGCGTCGAGCTTTTCATTCAGCATTTCTTTGGCGGAATCGAGCTGTTCGATGACCGATTCATATTCTTTAAACGTGTCGTACGTTTCCTGCAGATCGGACTGTTCTTTTGAATATTGCTTGAGCTTCTCCGGATCATTCGTCACTTCGGGATCGCAGAGCAATTCGCTCAATTTCTCGTAGCGTTCAGCTACAGCCCGCAATTTTTCCAGCATCGTCGCACCTCCCTTGGCTGTGCGATTTTTGAAGCCCAACCGACAATGGACGCCTCCATGCCGCAAATTTGCGGATAGACGCGTCACGATCGTCCGGTCTATGGTCGTCTTGGGTCGTATTTATGTCAAATACAACGATTCATGCGGTTATGCAGAATTTATTTTATGAAAAGAGCACAGTAATGTCAATGATACTCATACATTGAAGCGGAAATGCATCACATCGCCGTCTTGTACGACGTAATCTTTTCCTTCCAAGCGAAGCAGCCCTTTTTCGCGGGAAGCCGCTAGCGAGCCTGCGGCGATGAGGTCTTCAAAGGCCACCACTTCCGCCCGGATAAAGCCTCTTTCAAAATCGGAATGGATGACACCAGCTGCCTGCGGAGCTTTTGTGCCCCGGCGTATGGTCCAGGCTCGGACTTCTTTTTCTCCCGCCGTAAAATAGGTCTGCAAACCGAGCAAGCGATACGCGGCCTTGATCAACCGATCGAGCCCGGATTCGGCCAGGCCCAACTCTTCGAGAAACAGTTTTCTGTCCTCTCCGTCCAATTCCGCAATTTCGGCTTCCACTTTGGCGCTGATGGCGATCACTTCCGCTCCCTCTTGTGCCGCCAACTCCCGGACTTGTTGCACGTATGGATTGTCGTCAGGCTGAGCGGCCTCTTCTTCACTGACATTTGCAACATACAGCACCGGTTTCATCGTTAAAAGATGCAATTCGCGCACGATTTTTTTCTCCTCATCGTCCAAAGGTACGGAACGAGCCGGCTTGTCCGCATACAGCGCCTCTTTGATTTTCTCCAGCACTTCCATCTCTTGCACAAACTCTTTCTTACCGCTCTTCATGTTACGGCGGGTACGCTCCATCCGGCGTTCCACGGTTTCGATGTCAGCCATAATCAGTTCCAGATTGATCGTTTCAATATCGCTGATCGGATCCACTTTGCCGGATACATGCGTAATATTTTCATCATCGAAACAACGCACGACGTGTGCGATCGCATCGACTTCACGAATGTGGGACAAAAACTGGTTGCCAAGACCTTCGCCTTTGCTCGCACCTTTTACGAGCCCGGCAATGTCGACAAATTCAAAGGCGGTCGGTACGATTCTTTGCGGTTTGACGATCTCGGCGAGCTTTTCCAGCCGTTCGTCCGGTACTTCCACCACGCCGACGTTCGGGTCGATGGTGCAAAAAGGATAGTTGGCCGCCTCCGCTCCGGCCTGAGTAATCGCATTAAACAAAGTCGATTTGCCGACATTGGGCAATCCGACGATACCACATGACAAAGCCATGGATACTTCTCACTCCGTCCTGAGCTAAGTTTGACTTTCCCTATTATAGCCGACCTAAGCGGGGATGTCATCTGCTGTTGAAAACGAACGTCCCACAACTTGCCACCCCGCTTCCCGATCGCCTAAAATATACACATATTCAGCATTTATGCACAAAAAAACGGTGCAAATTGTGAATAACCCCCCATTTATCCACAAAGTTATACACAGGCTGTGAACAAGAATATCTGTTCTTCTTGACAAACACAAACATAAACTGGCTCTGTATTTGGAGGTTAAAAATGACTGCTTCATTTATCCACAATTTTGAGGATTCCATTCCCGATGATGAAAAAATTGTCCACAACGTTTTCATGGAAGCGGCGATAGAGGAAGCCCGCCGTGCTGAACAGTTGGGGGAAGTACCGATCGGTGCGGTGATCGTCAAAGAGGGGAAGATCATCGGTCGCGGGCACAATTTGCGAGAAACGTCCAACGATGCAACCGCACATGCGGAAATGATCGCCATCCGCGAAGCGAGCAAGACGCTCGGCGCCTGGCGGCTGATGGGATGCACTTTATATGTCACCCTGGAGCCATGTCCGATGTGCGCCGGTGCCATCGTCCAGTCACGCATTCCTCTCGTCGTATACGGCGCTTCCGATCCGAAAGCCGGATGTGCGGGCACGCTGATGAACTTGCTGCAAGAAGAGCGGTTCAACCATCGCGCTCAAATTATTTCCGGCGTCATGAAAGACGTTTGTTCCCATATGCTCACTGATTTTTTCCGCCGCTTGCGTGGCAACGCATAATTGTCCTCACCGTCTGCCATCCTAAGCAAAAATGGACTTCGGGAGGACCGCTTATGACCCATCATCGATCGTTGCCCATCATGCTTATGCTTCTACTCCCCCTGGTCATGTTCTCGGCGATTGCAGGCTGCAGCAATGAGCAAAATTTCAGCACGTTCGGATATACCGTCAAAATTGGAGCCCAGCCGGATACCGAGCAACAATTGCTCGCAGAAATGTACCGCGCGCTCATCGAAGATCGGACCCACCTGAAAGCGGAAGTCATCCCCGACCTCGACAGCCCGGAGATGATCGGGGCATTCTTGAACAATGAAATACAGATCGCCACTTTTTATAACGGCAACTTCACATCCCGCAGTGCGGCTGTTAATATGCTCAATCCCGACAGTGACGTGTTAATTCAAGCGCAAGCTTCCTCGGTTGGGGCGTACCAGTTCCGTTGGTTAACCCCGCTGGATTACCATGTACGCTATGCGATATGGGTTGAACGCCAGCGAGCGGAACAGGAAGGATGGAAGCGCATCTCCGATTTGCGCAACGCTGAAAGTCCGCTCAGTCTCGCCGTGGATCGCTCCTGGCTGCAGAAACAGGGGGCGGGATATGAAGCACTTCAAGAGCAGTACGGAATTGATTTCAGCCCGATGTTTGCTGCGGATACAAAGGGGGTTTACGAGGCGCTTCAGTCAGGAAAAGCCGATCTGATTCTGGTGGACCAACATGATCTGCGCAACCGGGAGCTTGATCTTGTCCCCCTCGAAGATGACCGCGGCTTTTTCCCGCTGTATCACCCTGTACCGGCAGTAAAAAGCGAAACGTATCGCGATTATGCCGAAATCGCGCCGGCCCTTGCATTGCTGGAAGGTCATCTCGATCCCGATACGATCGCCCGTTTAAAGTATGAAGTGGAAGTCAAAGGAGTTCGCGTGAAGTCAGTCGCAGAAACGTTTCTGATGGAAGAAGGGCTGCTTAAACAACAACCGGGCATCGGACACAAAGGATAAACAAAAGGATAAACAGATGAAGGGATCGCTCCGAATGGCGATCCCTCATTTATTCAATTAACGATTCGTATTTCGTTTCGTATTTCGTTTACGCTTCGGTAACAGCGCGGATGGCCTTTTCCATAATATCGACCATCGCGGTGATCTCTTCCTTGGTGCTGGACAAAGGCGGCATAAATACGATCGTGTCTCCCATCGGGCGCGTCAACATGCCCAGTTCACGCATTTTCAATGTGATCCGGTAACCGGTCCGCTCCTGCCATGGATACGGTTCGCGCGTTTCCCGATCTTTGACGACCTCGATGCCGGCGATCATGCCGAGCTGTCTGACTTCTCCGACATGTTTCAATTCAGCGATCCGTTTCAATTCCTCTTTCATCCATGCCGCATTTTCCTGCACTTTTTCCAGCAGCCGCTCTTTTTCAAACAAGCGCAAGTTTTCCAATGCGACCGCGCACCCCAGCTGATTACCGGTATAGGAATGGCCGTGGAACAAGGTCTTCAATTCCGTGTAATCGGCATAAAAAGCCTGGTAAATCTCTTCACTGGCCAACGTCGCAGCCACCGGCAAATATCCGCCGGTCAACCCTTTGGCGACCGCCATCAAATCCGGTTCCACCTGTTCGTGCTCACAGGCGAACATTTTTCCGGTCCGGCCGAACCCGACCGCCACTTCATCCACAATCAACAGCACGTTATATTGGCGGCACAGCCGCTCCACTCCCTTGAAAAAGCCAGGAGGCATCATGATCATGCCACCGGCTCCCTGCACCATCGACTCCACAATCAGTCCAGCAATTTCATGATGTTTCTCTTTAAACAGTTTCTCCAGCTCCGCTAGGCAATGCTGACGGCATTCATCCGCATCTCCACCCGGAAAACGGTATACGTAAGGAAAAGGCACTTTGTAACTATCAAACATAAGCGGTTCGTAGGTGCGATGAAAAATATCGATGGAACCGACGCTGATCGCCCCGATCGTATCGCCATGATAACCGTTTCTCATCGTGACAAATTTCGTCTTGTCGGTAACACCCAAATTTTGCCAGTATTGAAAAGCGATTTTCAGCGCAATTTCCACTGCTTCCGCTCCACTATCCGAATAAAAAACGCGAGTCAAACGTGGAGGCGCGATCTGTACCAGTTTCTCGGCCAATTCCGTTGCCGGCACATTGGTCATCCCCAGCAAAGTGGAATGCGCGATTTTATCGAGCTGACGGCGGATCGCTTCATCCAGTTCCTTTTTCCGGTGCCCATGCACATTGAGCCATACGGACGAAAAACCGTCATAATACGTTTTGCCTTCCGTATCTTTCAACAGGATCCCTTCACCGCTCTCGATGATGAGAGGATGGGCATCGTAGTCTTTCATTTGTGTAAAGGGGAGCCACAAATGTTTGCGGCTGATTTCAAGCAAGCGCTCATGTTGTTTCATCGGTTTCCGCTCCTTTTCCCTTTTACCTTTTGCCTTTGAGCCAAACTTAAAAACATCCCCTCTATTATAACGCATAACAGCTGCTTCGCTCTGGACCGTAACGCCGATCAGTCCCCCACAAAGTCGCGCAAAATCATAAATACCTGGCCGTGGGTCAATTCACGGGCATGTTCGAGCATGGCGAGCGTCTTCTCGCTCAAATCACGCTTGAACGGTTTCGGCAAATCGGTCAAGAATACCGGATTATCTCCATCCCGTTCGGCGAGTTGCTTGCGCCAAAGGGCCAGTCCTTCATGTTCATCTGCAAAGTGAGCGAGCAAATTGCGCAGCGTCCGTACCCGGATCGGTTCGTCGAGACGGAAATCATTGTTGTAGCCTCCTGCCCACAGGCCGCGCGATACGATCATTTTCAAGCCTTCGTAGGCTTCGTGCTGCATATAAGAAGGCGGTCTGGGTTTCCGCGGCGTCAAATCCATTCCTTGCTCCGTCAGGATGTGTTGCAAGCGAGTGATCAGCTCCGGATTACGGGCTAACTCTCTTAACGACACCTCGGATTCCATCGCTACGCGCACCGCGGCACCCGCCGCTTCTCCTGTTGCCATGCCGACGGGAATGACACGTGCACTTCCATGCGGCAAGGAATCGAAGCTGGCCGCCTTGCCAACCACAAGCAACCCATCCACGTCGAGCGGTACGATGCTGCGGTAGGGGATGGCATATACGGTCGGGTTGCTGACGACCTGTCCCCAATCATCCGGTGATACCCGTTGAATGTCGACCGGGTATGAACCGAATGCAATCCGGTCCCAGTGGTCGCGCTGCTCAAGCACATCGACCATGCTGAGCCGGTATTCGCCGCAAATATGCCTCGTTTCACGCACGTACAGCTCCGGTGCCAAGCCGCCATATTCCACATGGGCAAATTCGGGATAGCGGTTCTTTAAATATGCGATAATGTGCGGCAATTCCTGTTCCGCGAGCGCTCTGGCTTCCGCTTTTGCCTTTGGATCGGTCCCGTCCACACCGAATATTTGCAAGGCGTTGACGAGCACGCTCTCGTCATTTTGACGCCCGAGGTTGAGGCCACGCATTCGGATGCGGTCGGTCGTCACGGGGGAGTAAAGCTGAACTTCGTTATATCCCCAGGCACTCATCTCACTTGCGCCATAAATGTTGCGGCCGGCATCTTCCTCCCGGATGCGCGCCTTGATCGCATCCCATACCGATTGCGTAACACCGGTCAGCCGAAACACCGCCGTTACGGCCATATGTGTATTCGTATCGCCCAGATCTTCACGTCCAACGGTATAAGGTACACCCGCCTTCACAGCAAAGTCGGCATCCTGGGTCGCATCGATGACGGCGAAGGCACGGATCGTATGAAGTCGTCCTTTTTTGTCCTTGACGATCGCACCTGTGACCGTTCGCGGCGTATGTCCGTCTTCTTTGAGCAGCGGCTCGATCGAAATGGCCTCCATCATCAAGTCGATGTTCGGCTCCTTTTTGACCATGTTGTAAAACGCATTCGCCGCTGTACGAATATCAAAGGAATCGCCCTCGACCTGGCGATACCATTCCAAAAAAAGGCCTTTATTCAAAATGCGCAATGAAAATCGCTTCTTTTCATAGTTCATGTCGATCGTATTTAGCCAGCCGCGCGTCATCAATCCGCCCAGCACATCGCGGTGATAACCATCGACCAATAGTGTCGACAAGCCGTTACGCGCAGCCGACACAGCAGCCGCCACCCCTTCCGGATCCGTGCCGACAACGATGACATCATATTCCTCCTTTGGTGTATCGATCGATTCTACGGGCAGCATGGGCGTATATGTACCGAGCCGTGGCTCCCGGTAATCGGAGAACACATATTTCTCCACGGCGATCCAGGTGGCGAGAATAAAGGGGGGAATGAGCGCGAGCGCAAATCCCAGTAAAATTCGTTTCCGTATTCGTGACATCAAAAATCTCCTTTGCGTCTTGCCAAAAATCTCCACAGACCTAGAACGATAGCGATC
This sequence comes from uncultured Paenibacillaceae bacterium, assembly GCA_937925675.1. Lineage (GTDB taxonomy): Bacteria > Bacillota > Bacilli > Paenibacillales > CALAME01 > CALAME01. The sequence continues at coordinate 22,860 of CALAME010000031.1, forward strand.
ATGACGACCATGACGATAACGCCGCCCACCACATATGGCCGGAAATGGATGCTCGCTTTTTGTGGATGAGGTGTGTAGCGGGGAATGTCACCTTCACCAAGCACGAGCAGATCAGCCTCCGCATTGGACAACTTGGCAGTGCGACCACATAAATTCGTATCCGTTTCACCTAAATCCGATGCATAAATCAGATAAGATTCGCCTATTGCGAACGGATAACCGCAACTGGCTGTACTGAGGGCTGTTGTGACCGTCGCCTGTCTGCCTACATTTCCTTTCCAGACACGATCGACTTTAACAATCACTTCGATCGGCTCGTTGGAAGAGCGTATCCACTTATTTTTGCCAGGGTCTACGATCTCGATCACTTCACCGGAAAATACACGCGTCGCTCTTTCAAGGGCCTCCTCCACGGGCGGCGGTTCTGCGCAAGAACACGCATGAACCTCCTGCTTAGGACCGATCCAGACCATAAACATAACCAGGATCACCATACCGGCCATAAAACTTCGCTTCAGCGCCGAACGTTTCAATTTGGCCCGTTTCCCCCTTCACGCTTTTCCTCAAGTTACTATCATGGACGTTACGGAACGAAAAACAGTTGCAACGAAGCGAAACTTTTCCAGCCAGCGCCTCTTTAGAAGTTTTTTTCAACCCGATACACAAACAGCGCTGCCAGCGGTCAGTCAGCGAGGGGAAAGAAAGCTGACGAAAAACCGCTAACAGCGCTGTCCTTTTTCAGTGAAAGACCGTTTAAGCCGCCTGCTCCTGAAGCGACTCCAGGAGGTAGCGGATAAAGAGCTCAATCTCGGGCGAAAGTTCATGATTTACCGATACGGTCACGATTTTTTTGGCCTGCGGTGCCCGGATACTAGACCAGATTTCGTGATCGGTCGTATCGATGCCATAGATGCGCTCCGTCGGATCTTCTTCGGTCGTTCCTTTCACCCATAACGTTTCGGAAACTCCGAATCGTTGCACCAGCGGCTCCAAATCTTGAAACGGCCCTTGCGTTCCCAACCAGTGGAACGTGCTTTCATCGACGAGATAAATATGCGGACGCTCCGTTGCCAGCATGACAATCGCTTTTTGCTGCATCGCCGGATCGTAACCGAGATTCATGTCAAAAGAAACGGCCACATGGATCACCCGGATGCGTTCCAATTCAGGAAGCGCTTCCGCCAACGCTTCTTCCAGCGCTTCGGCATCAGCAATCCGATAGTCTCCGAACAGCATAATTTCCAAATCCGGTGGAGGCTGGTTCGCTTCACGGCGATTTTCAATGATGGACTGTGTGATCATGGCGATAATGATAATGCCAACGACTGCTCCGATCAGGTGGAGCCGGTAATATTCCCAAAAATGCTCCAGTTTCTGAATCCATTTACGGTTTCCATACCTGGCCTGCTCGTATTCTTCAATTTCCCGCTGCCGGTGGGTGTCCCGTATCAATCGGTAGGCTTGATTGATCTGATCCAGATACGCTTGTGATTCGGGTCCCGGTTCCCGCCGGATGCGGCTGTCTGCCCGCCGCAAAAGCATATCATATTTTCTTTCGACTTCATCAAGATCGGCGCCTTCCGGGAGCCCGAGTATTTCGTATGCTTGTTTTAAGTCCATGGCCGCTCACACCCCCACCCTTATTATAACGGTTTTCTGTCTATGTTTGGAAGTTACAGCAATTCGGCTCGCAACTGTTCAGGAGATTTCGGTGAAAGGTAGGAGAAAGGAACGTCAAATGGTGTAAAAGCTCCGGTTTTTCCTTCGCGCGCCAGTTTGTAAGCTGCGCGGGCGTAAGCCACCATGACACTGGCCGTAAACTCCGGATTGCTTTCCAATTGCAGACGAAATTCTACCATCTGTACATGATCCCCACCGGTGCGGCCGCTGCGGATCACGTAACCGCCATGAGGCATCGCGGAATGATTTCGCTTCAATTCCTCTTCATCGATAAAATGCACGATCGTCTCGTAATCCGCAAAATAATTGGGCATCGTCTTGATCTCGTGTTCGATGCGCTCCAAATCTGCGCCAGGCTCCGCCACGACATAACATTCCCGGATATGCTTGTCCCTCACCGACAGATCGGGCTGCTTTCCTGCGCGAATCTGATTGATCGCTTCCTCGTTAGGAACCGTATATTGCACAGCGTCTTTCACGCCCGGTACACGCCGGACCGCATCCGAATGTCCCTGGCTGATTCCTTTGCCCCAAAACGTGTATCCGCGACCGTCCGGAAGAATGGCCTCGGTCAGCAGGCGGTTTAGCGAAAACAGGCCCGGGTCCCATCCGGTCGAAATAATGCTGACATGACCGCTCGCTTGTGCCCGCTCATTCATCGTCTCAAAATATTCCGGGATTTTGGCATGCGTGTCGTAGCTGTCAACCGTATTGAACATTTGGGCAAAATGCGGCCCTTGCTCGGGAATATCCGTCGCCGATCCTCCACATAAAATCATGACATCGATTAAGTCCCGGTACTGTTCGCTGTCTGAGATGGATACCGCTTTGGCTTGGGTTGGAAGTGATGCCGGATCACGCCGGGTAAACACCGCAACCAGTTCCATATCCGGGTTTTTCGCGATGGCTGTCTCGACTCCACGTCCTAAGTTACCGTAACCGACAATACCGAGTCTAATTTTTTGCTGCCCCATCGTAACACCCTTTCTGTCCAAATCTGCCCTTCAAATTATACATGTCGTGTCCGTTGCAATTCAACCGTTGATTTTGTAACTCTTTACGTCTTACCATCGTTAAATCAGTCCGCGCAATCCTTCCCATCGCACGGTCCAGGTGCCGTCATCCGGAAAACCCGGAGCAGGCTTGTTCGGAGCTCCGCTCCAACCGGCCGCCATCATCGCCACCGCGGTGAGCAGCCCGCCATTCCCCGGCAAATACGCCGTCAGACCATAGCGCTGATGATTGTGACCGTTCAACAGATACGTATTTTTGGCAGCATCCATCAGCAGGAAGTCGACTGCCATTTTGCCTTCACCGAGCCGCGCAGCGGTCATCGCACACATCGGAAAATCCCAACCCCACGCAGTATCCCATTTCCACTCTTCCTTCACTTTTTTCAGCGTCGCCCTCATGATCTCACGGTCGATCATCGTACCGGGCAATATGCCGAGCGCCCCGACCATGGAGGGATGGTCCTCGTTATAAGATTGAAAAGTATCGGGGCAATGTTCATGCGCCAGATAGACGCCATCCTTGTGCGGCGGCGAAGCCAGCTGATGGGCCACTTGCGCCCATTTCGGAGAAGCAGGCTCTCCCAGCCGCTCAGCCCATTGGATAGCCATCTCAAGCCCCAATTTCCAATATTCCAGTTCGTACGGAGGATTGACCGCATCCATCGGCTTATGGTTTTCCTGCGCCGGAATAAGGGGCGGACCGAGATCATATGCTTTCTTCGCTTCATTCCAATGCGCATACGAGGCCATAAAATCGGCTGAAGCAAACACGATCTCTTTCCAGCGCTCCAACCATTCCCGCTTCGGATCGGATAAGTAGATCAGCTCAGCCAGGTAGATCGGATGCGGTTGCTGCCAGATGAGCAGGGGCGAAATGGGGGACGGGCTCTGCCTGCCATCCGGCCCGACTTGCTTCGGCCAGCGCGCTCCTTCATAGCCTTGCGAACGGGCCAGTTCTTTCGCTTGCGGTAAAATCTTTACATACCAGTCCATGCTGCGTGCGAGCAGTTCGCTCCGGCCCCAAAGCGGAAAGTGCGCTCCGTGCCACCAGTGCATTTCCAGATGGAATTTGCCGAACCAACTGTTGTATAAAAGTCCGGTTTCTTGAGGAGGATAGGGGCCGGCGCTGTGCAACGCGGTCAAAAATTCCGACAGGACGACCCTTCGTTCCAGTTCCCCGGCGCGCTCGTCCCTGCTGTCCGACAGATCCAGAGCGCCTCCCGACAGCCAGAAACGCTCCCAGTGCTCCCGGCTGGCGCTATAAATCGCCGAAAAGGAAGCGGTCTCTGCCTTTTTTTCTGCAAAGGCGATGCAAAATTCGAACTCTTCAAACGCATCTCCCGGATGCAGCGTAAACGTATGGGGGCCGTTTTGCTCCAACTCGCCCGCGCTCCAGCTCCAGCAGACGTCGTAACCGTCTTCGTCCATTGTCCGCTCGATCTGTACTTCCCTTTTATCTCTGCGAATGAAGCGTGACTGATGGCGATGGTCATGGCCCCAATCGAGATCGATGCTTTCCTCCCAGCGTCGATCCGTCATATCCGGTGCCGGAAAACGCAGCCTCACCTTGAGCCGTCCGGCGCGGATCAAGGGAGATTCCACGCGCACTCCGATGCGATCTTGTTCCGCGTCGCAAGCCGTGATCACCGATACCGGAACGCCTTCCACGCGAAAGCGGCTGTACAATACGCCTTCCCACAGATTCAACTCCTGATCGATTTCGGCTAGATCGCTCGCTGAAGCCTCGGAGCCATCGGCTTTCAACAGCACGAAAGAAATCTGGCCCAACTGGAGCCGGTGCGGATTTTGCCTCAACCAATGGTAAACGTCCTCTTGCCCCTCCGCATCGATCGGGTAGCCAACAGGGCGGCCAAACGTATCAAGCGGTTTCAAAACCAAATCTTCCAGCCGGTAGCGGTTTCTTCCGCCGGAGTAATGCCAGCCCCAGTGCGACTGGGTGCCAAGCGGCACTTCATACCGGTCAGGGAACGTCTGCAGTCCGGTGATGTCGGCGGTAAAAGCAAATGAACCGTTTCCAACAGACAAGGGTGACAAAGGTTCAATCCGGGTTATACGGGGGTGATGGCGAGTGACACGAGCTTTTCTGTCCAATTTCAAACGGTTTCACCTCAAATTTATTTG
>CALAME010000032.1 GCA_937925675.1 uncultured Paenibacillaceae bacterium
AAGCACCGATGTAACGGTGCTCTTTTTATAAATTCGATGGTTAATAATATTGCGAATATTGAGAATTTTTAATTTAATTTAATTCAATTTTCCCTTTTCATTGAATGTGTCCACCAGTTCGTCCAAACGATCCCACGTCTGCGATATCCCTTCCAACACTCCCATAGCGAGAACCGTTTGCAGAGCTTCTTCTGTATCGTATACGGAACGGCTGATCAATTTTGTTTGTTGTCCCAAATCGATGAATTCCATCGTCACTTCTGGTGCGGGCATCGCCTCATTAATTTGGCCCTCTTCATCTGAGAAATAATCCATGTAGACCACTTTTTCTGGCTCTACAATTTCCTTATAAATGGACTTGTTCCAAGATTCCATTCCGTACGTTTCCTGATCGGGATCTGTACATTTCATGCAGTAATGCCATACACCGCCGGGGCGAAAATCGATGTTGCATACAGGCAGTTCCCACCCACGAACTCCCCACCAGTGTTTTAAGTATTCCGGTTCTTTGAAAAACTTGAATACCCATTCACGCGGGGCATCAAACACGCGCTCTAACACAAGTTCTTTACCATTTTCTACTCTTGAAAGCATTTCATGTTTGGACACAATCAAACCTCGTTTTAAAACTCTTCCTGGAAGAAGATAATCAAAATATAACAAAATAGTGATATCCCTTTCAAGTTGAATTTAAAAAATTATCAATCTGAGGAGGCGCGCGAATGCTGAACGATTATCAGAAGTTGGCCATTCAAAAGGTCAGGGAACGGGCTAAAGAAAAAATGAATACGTATCGGAATGAGCTGGAGCGGATGATTCAACCGTTTCATATCGATGTGGAAACTTTGGTGAATCGAATGTTAGAAAGTCCGATTACGATAAACTTTCATCCTGATCGATGGGCAAACCATCATAAAACCGTCATTGAAAATTTGTTGGAGGAAGGGCAGTACTATGGGCAATTTCAGACCGGAACGACGAATGGGGGTAAAACCGCTTTTGTGGGTGGAGACCGCTTTTTATGGGAGCAGCGCTTGTTTTATAACGCATATCCGGAACACGCAGTGGATCGGCCCAAGTATGGTGCCTTAAATGTGCTTAAATATTGGGATGGCGCTTCGGTTCGTTTTGGTTCCTGTTATTTTGTGTTGAAAAAATCAATCATCGATCGATGTACTTTTGCCTATGGGGACAGTTCGGCTAATCCTGCACAGGTATGTACGTGGGATACCTTTGTTTGTGTTTTGATCGATTTATTTAAAGATGTGCGGAGCAATGGAAAACTTTTAAATCAGGTGGTTTCGTCAGAACAAGAGGCCTTGGCGATATTATTTCATCCCGTCTTTCGTCACAAAATTTTGGGCAGAAACCTCGATCATTATATTGAAACGCACATCCATGGCGATGTCCGCCTTCGAGAAGATGTAGAAAGTTTTTATATGGATGAATCTTATAAGGACACCCCGTTCGCAAAAAAGGCCTATGAAATGTGTCAACGCTATGAAATCCATCTGGAATGGATTCCCTCACGAAAGGTGTTTGTCAATGAAATCGGACCTCTTTTTCGTGGTCCGATGATTCCGAAATTAGCACAAAAGATCGACAGGCTTTTCGGGCATCAGCAAGGAGTGATTCACGCAGCCCTGCTAGGGGAAGCCTCTCGGGACAGTGAACGGCATCCTGAAAAATGGAAGGATATAGGAAGCCCATCAGAGGTGTTCCAATATATGAAACAATTATGGCATACGATCGGATATTTTGGATGAATATGCTAGAGCCGCAACCGCTCGCGATACTCCTGCGGCGTCATGCCGTATTTGTCCTTGAACAATTTAATGAAATAGCTCGTTTTCACGTAACCGAGGCTGGCGGCGATTTCGTACACTTTTTCGTTGGTCGTTCGAAGCAGATGGGCAGCCCGATCCATTTTCATGCGGTATAGATAATCGCTGATGCCTTCGCCGGTCTCCATTTTATAAATTTTAGACAAGTAAGAGGGATTCAAATAGACGTGGTCGGCAATGTTTTGCAGCGTTGCTTCAGACAGATGTTCGGACACATATTGTTGCACTTGCTTGACAATGTTGGAGCGGGAATCCGCGATTTCAATATGCATCTGTTGTTTGTACTTTTCCAATACCCGTCTCGTCCAATTGCGCAATTGTTCAACCGTATGAAAAGGAACTCCACCTGACAAACGCTCAAAATCTTCACCCAGGATGTCGGCGGCCCAAAGTTTGCTTTTGTGAATGGAGTAAAGAAGGGCACTTGCGATCATGTAATAGGCTTCCAAGATATGCTCGTGAGAATCTCCCCATTTATTCTCCAGCTCGTGAAAGATATGTTCCAGTTTGGCCTCAAGCTGTTCCCACTGTCCGATTTCAATGAAATGGGTTAACGTAGGCGGTTCATACAGTGAAGCCAATGCGTCGGCTTCCGAACAGACGTCATCGGGCTGTTTAGGACTTTGGATGACGAGCCATTCCCGCTCGCGATCAATGCGCTTAAAGAAATAATAGAGCGCTTGTTGGTACCTTTCTTTCAATTCATCCGGAAAGAGCCCGGGTTGTGTGATCAAGAGGGAAAGGGTGCCTTTCAGATAAGTGCGAACGTAATGTTGCAGTTGCGCAGCTTTTCGTTCAAGCTGATTCATGAGAGCGGCCCGCTCAAGTTCAAGCTCCAAAGGCTGTTTCGGTTGAATGACAATGACGGAGTAATGGTACGGGGCTTTGCCGTGCCAGATCATAAAAGCGTCAGCAAAGATTTCTTCGGCGATGTTGAAAACCGCATAGTCGAGCAAATCCGTGTCTTTGCCGAATTTTTGCTGCAGGTCTTCCTCTATACGTATCAACAAGAGAACGACAGGTTGGTCGACCTGGAAATGGATGTTCAACGACTTGAGTTTTTCCACGAGACGCTCTTTGTTCCATTTCCGTCCTTGCAACAGATCGTTGAGCAAATGGGTTTGCAAGATCGGAATATGTTCGCGAAACGTCTGCTGCACCCTCTGTAACGAGGTGATGGCATGCCACGTTTCATCCAGTTGTTTCAGGGCCGTTTTTACCGCTTGCATGAGTTCGTCGTCTTCCACCGGTTTGAGCAAATAATCGGTCGCTTTGTGCTGTATGCCTTGTTTCGCATATTCAAAATCGTCGTAGCCGGATAACAAAATGCATTGAATATGACTCCATGACGACCGGATCTCTTTGATCAGATCGAGACCGCTCATGCCCGGCATGCGGATGTCGGTGATGACGACATCGACGGGCTGCGACTGGATCAGATCCAGCGCCTCTTGTGCGGAATAGGCCTTGAATACCTGTCTGATTCCGATGGTCTCCCACGGCAACATTTCCGCCAGGTCATCCACCAGATCGGGTTGATCGTCCACGATCAGCAAATTGTGCATGCTCATCCACTCCTTATTTTAAAACACGATCTTAAAAAACACATCTGACACGAAACCGAGGGCACACCACGTTAAGCCGGCTGTTCAAATAGCGCGGGCGGGTCGGGCCATTTCAGCGTCACGATCAGACCGCCCTGTTCGCGCAAGTGAAAAGACAGTTGGGCTTGCTCACCGAACTGCAATTTCAGCCGTTGCCGGACGTTCCAGAGGGCGCACCCCGTCCCTTCCTCCGGAGGAAAGAGAAGCGAATGCTCCAACTGGCGCAGTTCTTCCGGCGTCATGCCGACACCGTTATCTTCGACAGACAACGTATTCCAGCCGCCTTCCTGCTCGCCGCGGATGACAATAAGTCCGTCACCTTCACTCAGTTCAATCCCGTGCAATACCGCATTTTCCACCAGCGGCTGCAAGAGCAGGCGGGGAATTTTCAGTTCGAGCATCGATTCCGGTACCTCAATCCGATACGACAGATGCCGCATATGGAGCGTCTGGATCTCCAAATAGCTTTTGATCAAATCCAGCTCCCGTTCCAGGCTCTCCATCGTTTTTTCTACCCGCGTCGTGTAGCGGTAATATTTGCTCAGATGAAGAGTAAGGTGCATGACGGATTCTTTTTTGCCAAGCCGCGTCAAGCTTCGGATCAAGGCGAAACAGTTATATAAAAAATGAGGATTGATCTGGGACTGCAACTGTTTTAAGTTGGCCTCCCGCGAACGCAACTGTTCCGCATATACTTTTTGGATCAATTGTTCGATTTCTTCTGCCATCTCGTTAAAGCGGCGAAACAGAAAAGCAAATTCATTGTTGGGATGGTCGGTAATCCGGATCGAATAGTCACCGGCACGAAGATGTTGCACCCCGCGCATAAGCATGGCGATCGGGCGCTGCACATTGCGATAGAGCAAGTAGCCGGCGATAATGCTCAAGATGAGCAATAAAGCGACAGCGCCGTAAAACAAATTGCGGCTCAGCACGATCGGTTGCAAAATGTCTTCCAGTTTGACGAAGTCGACGAGATACCAGCCGAGCGCCGGGATGGACATGCTGGTGACGAGATAATTGTTTCCGTTCAGTTCGATCACTTCGTTGGCAAAAGGAACGTTGCCGGCGTTTTGGAACTGTTCGACGAGGGCTTGGATCCGTTCCATCTGAGCCGTCTGGTTCGTGATCACTTCACCTTGCGGATGATATAAAAACGGATCTCCGTTCCCGCCGGATTTGAACGTATCGAGATGGCGGACGAGAAAAGCTTTGGGAAAAGACACTTCAACGATCAGGCCGGCACGTTCCAAATCGTCAGCTTTGCTTTCCGGCTTGACGAAATGCCGCACCATCCGTTCTTCGCTGTAGTGAAACACGTTCAGATTCTGATATTTCCAAGTCGGAGTGAAGTTTTCTTTCAACGCTTCCAGATTGTAGGACACATTCGGATTCGTGGAGACGACGACGCCGGATTCCGGCACGTAGATCGTATATTGGGTATCCCATCGCCCCGCGACGTTCAAAAGTTTGAGCCGTTCATTGACCCGCAAAATTTCTTCGTTCCGCTCATAGGCGTTATGGATGAGATGGGTATGACGCAAATTCTGGATATGTATATCATCGCTTAGCAGAAAAGCCAGCATCTCCGCGTTCACTAAATTTGAATGCAGTTCCTGTGCGGCAAAGCTGAGATCTTTCCATTTGTAAGACTTCACTTCCCGCTCGATGACCCGTATGCTCACTTGATTGGAGATCGCATACAGCACCAGGATTGGAAGAAGCAACATGATGATAATGAGAATAATCCTTGTAAGCGTATTCTTTTTTAGGCGCATCGCGGGCATCCCCCTCTGCTCCTGATCCGCTTTTTTTTTCAAAAATGAACTTTCATCAGTTTGTCCTTTATTGTACTAAAAAATGGGCGCCGTGGATGCTTTTCATGACAATTTCCCAAAAAATTGGTATCGATCAAAAATATCGGGTCTATCCGCTCTCGCTTACCGCTAGGTACAATCAACATATATCGCCAGAAAGAGAAGGGGAGAGACTACCGTTGCCAAAACGTCGTGAAAAGTTCGAACGAACCTGGCCGCTACATGTGATGATCTGGCCGGCGGCGGTCGTCACTTTTATTTTTGCTTATTTGCCGATGGCCGGTCTGGTGATGGCTTTTCAAGATTTTAAACCGCATCTTGGAGTATGGAATTCTCCTTTTGTCGGCCTGGAGCACTTTCGCTTCATGTTTAGCTATCCCGACAGCAAACAGGTGATCATCAATACGTTGATCATCGCCGGACTGAAGATTCTGTTCGGATTGTTGGTCCCCTTTATTTTCGCGATTTTTCTGAATGAAGTCCGCCTGATGTTGTTCAAGCGTGTCGTGCAAACGCTCGTCTATTTGCCCCATTTCATCTCATGGGTGATTTTGGGCGCCATTTTGACCGATATGCTCGGCAGTCATGGCATCGTCAACCAGACGTTGACAGCGTTAGGATTGGAACCGATTTTTTGGCTGGGGGACGGAAACTGGTTTCGCTTTACCGTCGTGGTCAGCGATATTTGGCAAAATTTCGGTTTCAATACGATCGTATTTCTCGCCGCTCTCGCCGGGGTCAATCCTGCGTTATATGAAGCGGCTGAGGTGGATGGCGCCAACCGTTGGAAGCAGACATGGTATGTGACGATTCCGGCAATGTTGCCGATCACGGTCGTGGTGGGGACCTTGTCGTTGGGCAACATTCTCAATGCGGGGTTTGACCAGATTTTCAATCTCTACAATCCGCTCGTATACGACAAAGGCGATATTATCGATACCTTTGTCTACCGGACAGCGATTTTGAATGGCCAGTTCAGCTTCGGTACGGCGGTGGGCATGTTCAAGTCGGTCGTCGGGCTGGTGCTGATTTTCGTCGCTTACCGTTTGGCGTACCGGTATGCGGGTTACCGCATCTTTTAGGGGAGGGGTGTGCGTGTATTACAAAACGAGAGGCTACCGCATTTTTTCTGCTTTCAACTATACGCTGCTTGCGCTCATCTCCATCAGCTGCATCTTGCCGCTGATTCATATACTCGCTGTCAGCTTTAGCGGCAGCGGGCCGGCGAATGCGAATCTGGTCAAGCTGTGGCCGATTGATTTTAATTTTGAAGCGTATATGAAGACATTGAGCAATGAAAATTTTTACAATGCTCTGAAAATGGGCGTGCAGCGCACGGTATTGGGCACAGCAGTCGGGATGACGCTCATCACCCTTGCTGCATATGCGATCTCAAAAGATTCGCACGGCTTTCATAGTCGCATTTATTATACGTGGTTTTTCATTTTTACGATGCTCTTTAGCGGGGGAATCGTGCCGGCTTACATTTTGATTCGCGAAATCGGTTTGATGAACTCGATCTGGGCGCTCATTTTGCCGGTGGCTGTCAACGTGTTCAACATGGTGCTGTTAATGAATTTCTTTCGCACGGTGCCGCGGGAAATGGAGGAAGCGGCCTTAATGGATGGCAGCGGTCATTTCCGTACGCTATGGAGTATCTATTTGCCGATTTCTATGCCGGCAATCGCCACGATCTCCTTATTTACAATGGTGTTTCATTGGAATTCGTGGTTTGACGGATTGCTTTATATTACCGATTACCGTAAATATCCCCTTTCTACGTTTTTGCAGACGGTGATCGTGCAACAAGACTTCAACAAGGTGAATCCAGATGTGACGCAGTTGAAAAATATTTCGCAACGGACGGTAAAATCGGCGCAAATTTTTATCGGCACATTGCCGATTTTGCTCGTGTATCCGTTTTTGCAGCGGTATTTCGTCAAAGGGATTGTGCTCGGTGCGATCAAAGAATAGTGAACAAATTAGCATAAATACAAATAAAAGGGCATTTCGCTTAAAAATGGTTCGATTTATATTGGTAATGATCATTCCACGTTCGATGATAGGGGGAAAAAGGATGAGGGTATGGCTGATTTTGCTTATAAGTTTGGTTTTGGTGGGGGGACTTGCGGCTTGCACGGGGAAAGACGCAGGAAATGGGACCGATACCGATCCGGCGCAAGTTGGCGGTTCTTCCAATTGGGCGAATGCGTTTGAGGAGGGGCGATTTGATCCGCCTTTAACGCTGACGACCGTCGTCGGTCTTGACCCCAATGCGGCCATTTTTAAGCAGGGGGAGACGATCGAGGATAACGTGCACACCCGGCTCGTCAAAGAAAGGCTGGGCATCGACATCAAGTATGAGTGGGTGGTGACCAATACCAACGATGCTTACAAAACGAAGCTGAGGCTGATGCTGTCTTCCGGTGAGAAAATGCCGGATGTCGTCCGGTTCCGCGGCGATCTGGAAACGGTCAACATGCTGATCGATTCAGGACAGTTTATGCCTGTCGACGAATTGATTGAACGCTATGCGGGCGAAGAATACAAGAACGGTCTGGCTCTTGATCCTGCCATCTGGTATCCGATCACTCGCGACGGCAAGAAAATGGCTTTGCCCATCCTCGATTATGCTTACAACGATGATCATGTGCTGTGGATTCGCGAAGACTGGCTGGAGCAATTGAACTTGGAAGCGCCGACGACGATCGAGGAAATGGAAGCGGTGATGGAAGCGTTTATCGCGAATGATATGGCGGGCAATGGGCAGACGCTCGGACTGGCCACCGGTTTTAAAAACGGCTTCAGCACGTGGATGACGAATATCGGATTTCTATTCGGCGCATACGGAACGATGCCGGGGCAATGGAATTTGATGGAAGACGGTACGCTGGCGCTGGGTTCGATCCAACCGGAGGCGAAAGAGGCGTTGGCCAAGCTTAGGGAATGGATGGAAAAAGGCTACATTTCGCAGGACTCCGCCCTCTTTGATGAAGTGCAAGGTGCGGAGCTGTTTACAAGCGGCAAAGCGGGTATGATTGTCGGGCCCAACTGGATGCCGGGCTGGCCGTTTCCCGATTTGAAGGCGAATGTGCCTACAGCGAAGTACAAAGCATATCCGCTGCCTTATGGCCCGGATGGTCATCGGGGTGCGGCGGGCGGAAAACCACCGGTTAACGGTTATTTGTTCATCAATAAAGAGATGGAGCACCCGGAAGCCGTTTTCATGTACTACAATTTTTTCTATGAACACTTTGCCAATCCGGCGCCGGGCAGCGAATTTGAACATGGATTCGCCGAAGGGTACGATTATGCGATCTTGCCGGATGGAACGGTCATTCGCGACAACGAGACAGCCAAATCATATCCGGAATTGTTCCCGGGTGTCGATTTGAACAACCCGCTGCCGAATCCGCTCTTTTATACGCTCACCTTTGAAGGGGCGCGTATTCCGACGTTATATGCGGAGACGTTGGTCAGACTGGCGGACGGAGCTGAGCCGGTTACCCCTTATGAGAAAATCGAAAGCACAAGCCGCCTCCCTGAAAACATCCATGCGATGAAAGTGGTCATGGAATTAAAGGACGATGTTTATAAAAACTATTATTTGGGACCGATTACGGAAACGATGGAAAGCAAAAATGAACTCCTGAACAAATTGTTGAACGAGGCTTACAACAAAATCATCTATGGCCAGGCACCACTCGATGAATTCGATAAAATGGTAGAAAACTGGCTCAAATCGGGCGGGGAACAGATCACAAAAGAAGTCAATGAGTGGTACGAACAGTTGAATTAAAAACACTTGAACATGTAAACCACCATTGAGCGCATATGCGTCATGAAACGCATATGCGTTTTTCTTGACATTTCCTTTCTTGACATCGTTTCCATTCATGCCTATATAATAAAAATAATAAAAATGCACCCCCATCTGTATATGTGGCCAGAAGGATTTATTGCATATACAGTAAGCGCTTACAAATACAAGGAGAGCTCGGGATGAGGATGAATTGGTTTTATCGGATGATCCTGTCCTATACGCCGATTTTTTTTGTCGTCATTTCCTCCATGATCTTTATTTTTTTTCTCGTTTTAAACCACGCCTCCCAAAACAAATTTATCGAGACGAACCAAGCCATTCTCAAAAGGATGGTCTATCATCTCGACGCCAATTTCATGCTCATCGAGCGGAACGTAGCTAGCGAATTGTTGGGGGAAAGTGACTTCCAGCGTTTCTTTTCCGCCCTTGATCGAACGGCGTATGACGATTATGTGTTGCAAGAGAAACTGATCAGTTTGAAATCCAGCCTTCCTTTCCAAAATACGATCTACATTTACAATGAAGCCGAAAAACGCATCATATCGGACATGGGAACGTATTTATTGGAGTCGTTCGGCGACCGGGAATTTCTGTTGTCCAACCTGCATGCGGACAGCTTTGACAGCTGGCATGATCCGCGATCCTTGACCTATTTGGAAGGGGATGACCCGTGGCAAGTCGTTTCCCTCATGAAAGTATACCGCGATGGAAACGATGTGAAGGGCGCCATGGTCGTCAATGTTTATCAAGAGTCTTTTCTCGAATATATGAATCACTTCAATGAATGGGATTCCAATGCGGTGCGGATGGTGGACCCGAATGACGCGCAAATGGAGTTCGAACCGCATCAAATTGTCGTCAAGTCGGAATACACCGGCTGGAGTTTCGTTTCGGAAGGTGCAGCCCGGGGTTACAGCACACTGTCCTTTTTTTCGAGCGCCTGGATGATCATTTTGGCGGCCATTATCGTACTGGCCTTGATCGGCTTTGTCATTGTGACTCATATCCATTACCGGCCGATTCAATCGATTATGGAAAAAGTCGGCTATGTCACGAACCGAAAAAACGAGGAACTCGGTATCAAAGCGACCAAAAACAACGAATTTGCGTTCATCGAAGCGGCTTTCGATCAATTGCTGAAGCGTTCTTTGGACTATGAAAACATTCATAAAGAAGAAAACTTGTTGCGGCAACAGCGGTTATTTCACGATTTGATCATGGGACATCAGGTCTATACCGATGAACAGTTCAAACGGGAGCTGGCCGAGCTCAATCTGCCTCATGAATACGACCGTCTGGGAGTGATTGTGGTCGAGATCGATAACTACGCCCGCTTTACCGAGAAGTACAAACGCACCGACCAGCATTTGCTCAAATTTATTGTTGAACATGCATTCGTTGAGTTAGGCCAGCAAAACAACACCTTCGTCTGGCGAGTGTGGATCGAACCGCACCGCATTGCCTTCGTGATGCAGCATAAGGCCGGGGACCAAAACAGCAATCGGCCGATCAAGGAGTATGCCAAACAATTTCAGAAATGGATTAACGAAAATCTTGAGCTTACCGTCACGATCGGCGTCGGCAAAGATGCCCATTCTATCGAGACGATTGCCGATTCATTTCGCAACGCCGTGGACAATGTCGGCTTGAAGACGATCTTCGGGATCAATACGATCATCGATAATCACAAAAGTTCCGGCCAAAAAAGTTTGAACAGTTTCGCTTACCTCAAAGCGTTGGAACATGCTGTACATGCTTTTAAACTCAACGAAAAAGGTTGGCGGGAAAAGCTCGCTTTTATCTTCAATGAATTGAGAAAAATGCATTTTGTAAAGCGGGACATTGCCGTGTTTATGAACAGTTTTGTGCTGGAGATGGACTCGAGTCTGTCCTCCTTGTCGTCCAACATTCAAAACATATGGAAAACAGACTATCAACAGCGCTTTTCCGAGCTTTCGCTGACGGTTGAAACGTTGGATGAACTCGAAGTGAAGCTGATCCAGACGATGACCGAGCTGGAGCAGAAAATGGAAGAAGAGCGTCAGGCCCGCAATCACAGTATCGCACTGAAGGCCAAACAATATATCGATGAACATTACGCAGATCCGGATCTTTCCCTCACCCGTGTCAGCGATCATCTGGGGTTGCCGCCCAGCGTGCTCAGTCAATTGTTCAAGGAAGCCATGGGAGAAAAATTTATCGACTATGTGCTGAAAGTACGGATGCTCAAAGCGAAGCAATTGTTGGTTGAAACTGATGCTCCGATCCAGGTGATCGCTGAACAGGTCGGTTATCCCAATGTCATTTCCTTTTACCGGGCTTTTAAAAAGGTGCAGGATATTCCTCCCGGAGAATATCGCAATATGTTCCGAACCGATGTGAACGATTAAACAGGAGATGATCGTTATGTTCGTCGTGCGGTATGGTGTGGCCAGAGTGGCGGTCACGCTCTTCCTGCTTCTACTGATGGGTTGCACAGCTTCGTCCGTAATGGAAACATCCGTTGAAGAAGCCGCTAAACAAGAAGACACATGGGTCACCTTGCGCATCGCCTTGTTCGACCGCAACAACACACCACATGGAGCCCCTCCTCTCACCAACAACTTCATGACCCAGTATATCCAGGAACATTTCGGAGATCCGAATCAGATTCGCGTGGAGTTTGTGACGATCCCGCGGGCGGAGGAAGTCAGCCGCCTGGATGTGCTGATGGCGGCCAACCAGGCACCCGACATCATTTTTACCTATGACCTGCCTACGCTTTACAAATACATTACACAGGGGAAAATTACAGATCTCATGCCCTATATCGCGCAGTACGGTCAAGATCTTGCCCGATTGTTGGGGGAAGATGTGTTAAGTGAAGGCCGATACGGAGGGAAACAGTATGCGATCCCTGCCAAAAGAGTGCTTAGAGCCCATAGCACCTCGCTCATTCGGGAAGATTGGCTGAATGAGATCGGACTTCCGCTGCCGGAGACGACGGAACAGTTTTACCATACTTTAAAAACGATCAAAGAAAAACTGCCCCAGATGCTCGGACACGACGTCATCCCTTTCGGCCATATTGATTTTTACCATACCGCAAATATCCGCTATTCGTTTTGGGATTGGAGTCAGATTACGGAGGAAGATTTGTACGCCAATCCAAGCTGGATCATGCCGGGCAACAAAGAGGCGTTTCGCTTTTTGAACCGGCTGTATCACGAGGGGCTGATTGATCCGAATTTTGCCCTGGACCGGTTCGCGCGGCAATTTCAGAAAGATCTCGTCAACGGACGTGTCGCCGGCGGCACTCCCAATACGAACGAACCGGTCTATATGGGATATTTGGCGGAACTGCATCAAAGGGATCCGGATGCGGTCTTAACACCGATCGATCCGTTCGTAAATGCCAATGGGAAACGGATGAAGCCCATGCTGGAAAAAACCGGGTTGTTTATTATGGTCCCCAGTTACAGCAAACGCGCTGTAGAAGCGGTGCAATATTTAAACTGGATGGCACAGCCTGAAAATTACATCACCCTGCAAAATGGGATCGAAGGTGTCACGTATGAAATGAAGGACGGGCTCCCCGTCGTATTGCAAAATGAGGAAGCGAAGAAGATCCTTTACAATTATTTTGACTATTGTATTATTTTAAACGGAAAATTTGTAAGTCCTACCGATATGGAACAGAACGTCAGAGCCAACGCCGTTTCTGACCCGCGCTATGAACAATTTACAATGAAAAGTATCGAGTACGCCATGACGGATGCGATCGAAACGCCTCGCATCAAAGCGATATTGGAATCGGAAATCAAATACGGCCCCATATTGGCCAGCAAGGACGAGGAGATCTTTGTGAAAGTGATTACGGCCGATCCAGAAGAGTTCGATCATGTTTATGACCGTGAAGTGGAAGAATACATGAGGGTAGGCGGCCAGCAAGTGATGGAAGAAAAACGGGCGGTATACCGGCAACATCGCTCATGAAACGCTTTACCCTTCAAAACAGATATACATGTTTTAGCGTCCCGGGAAAATAGGCAAACGTTCGGGGCGCTTTTTTTATGCCTTTTTGGCTTAATTACGGGGGTTTTAACGGAATTTCAAAAAAAATGTGAGTTCTATAAAAAAAAGTGAATGCGCGTCTGGGAAAAGTTGAAGCGCAAAAAATATCGACAATTTCGTTTCAAAAACGGATGTTGTATAGTTACCTGTAAAAATCGAAGAACGCCATTTTAAGTCCGAAAAAGGGGACAGCCTTAAAGCTCATTCACGAATGAAGGAAAGGGATGATGCCGGATGAACTCCTTAAGACGACAGTGGCCCCTTTATGTGCTCATGATATTGCCGATGACCTTCTTCATCATTTTTAAGTACATCCCGATGGCGGGAGTGATGGTTGCCTTTAAGGATTACAACATGTTTCAGGGCATATGGGCAAGTGAATGGGTGGGGCTCGACGTATTCCGTGAAGTGTTCTCCATGCCCCAGTTTTACAGGGCGCTTCGCAATACGTTGATGTTAAACTTCTTTTCATTGCTCACATTTCCGATCCCGATCATCCTGGCCATCCTCCTCAACGAATTGCGCATTCATTGGTACAAAAGGGTGAGCCAGACCTTGTTGTACTTGCCTCACTTTATTTCTTGGGTCATCGTGGGCGGGATGGCGATCCGCTTGCTTGCCACCCATACCGGCAGTGTGAATCAGTTTATCAAAAACTTGGGCGGAAATCCGATCCCGTTTTTGGAAAATGAATTTTTGTGGATTCTCACCTATACGGGGGCGGGCGTATGGCACTATGCAGGTTGGGGAACCATCCTCTACTTGGCAGCGCTTACAACGATCAATAAGGAACTGTATGAAGCGGCGGATGTAGATGGAGCGAGTCGATTGCGGAAAATATGGCACGTGACCTTGCCCGGGATTAAGCCCACGATCATCGTGCTGTTTATTTTACAGATCGGGCGGATGGCTGAAATCAGTTTTGAGCAGCCCTATGCATTAAGAAATGAGCTGGTGATGGATGTCGCTCAGGTCATCAGCACCTACGTGTATACCGTCGGCATTCAGTCCGCTCAATTTTCCATCGCAACGGCCGTAGGCCTGTTCCAATCCGTGGTGGGATTAATCCTGCTTCTTACTGCAGAATTTTTATCCCGCAAAATTAACAACCAGGGGATTTTCTAAAGGGGGATGGCCATGATACGCAATCCGGGAGAAAAAGTGATCGATGCGATCATCATCGTACTCGTTGGCATCTTTGCCCTGTTTTGCGTTTTGCCGATGATCCACATTTTTGCGCTATCGTTCAGTGGCAACCGGGCCATCATGTCCGGAGAAGTGTTTTTGCTGCCCGTCGATTTTACTTTGCAATCGTATGAGGCGGTATTTAACGATGCCTCGATGATCCGATCCCTCGTATTTACGGTCATTTTGGTCGTCGTTTACACCTTGATTGCGCTGACGATGACGACGATGGCCGCATACGCGTTAAGCCGCCGGCATTTTCGCGGAAAAAACATCATGTTCGGCTTGATCATTGCCACCATGTTTTTCAACCCTGGAATCATTCCGAACTATTTGTTGATCAAAGGGCTGCATTTATTGGATTCACCCTGGGCGCTCATTTTGCCCATTATGATCAATGCGTTTTTATTGATCATTATGAAAACGTCTTTCTCCCAAATCCCGACGGAGTTGGAAGACTCCGCCTGGATGGATGGTTGCGGCCACTTCCGCTTCTTGCTAAAAATCGTTCTGCCGCTGCAACTGCCCATTCTGGCGACGATCGCGTTATATTCGGCAGTTGATCGGTGGAATGTGTTTCAAGATGCGCTGTTTTACATCAACGACAGAGACAAATACCCGCTGCAGCTGAAGCTGTATCAAATTGTCATCAACAGCCAGGTGAACGATGCAACGGCGCAGGAAGGTTTCAACGCTTCAACCCCTATACCGCAAGGGATTCAATCGGCAAGTATTATGTTTGCTACCATTCCGATCATCCTTGTGTACCCTTGGCTGCAAAAGTATTTCATCTCAGGCATGCTGCAGGGTGCCGTTAAAGGTTAAGGATGATCTGTTTCAAAACCCATTTCATTTCAATAAAAGGAGGCGTTTTACATGCGAAAACCGTTTCGCACACTGACTCTGGCATTTCTGGCCATCGTCTTGATGATGGTCATGGTATTGGCGGGCTGTTCGGGCAGCAACCAAGGCAGCTCGACCGGTACCGAACCGAAACAGCAAGGAGGGGGGGACGATTCGTCCAAAGGGGAACGCATCACCTTGACGGTGGAGCTGTTTGACAGAAACAACACACCGGCAGGTGAACCGCCGATCACCGACAACTTTATGACCCAGTATATCCAGGAAAATTTCGGTGATCCCAACAATATTGAAGTGAAATTCGTAACCGTTCCCCGCGCGGAAGAGGTCGACAAGCTGAATGTGCTCATGGCTTCCAATTCCGCTCCGGACATCATCTTTACGTATAACAAACCGACGGTGGAGAACTATGTGAAAAATGGCGGATTGACAGATTTGGGACCGCTCATCGAAGAACACGGTCCGAACTTGAAAAAAGTGCTTGAACCGGCACTGCCGTATGGAGTGTTTGAAGGAAAACAATATGCGATCCCGGCCTTGCGCGTCCTGCAAGCCCAGACGACCACATTCATTCGCAAAGATTGGCTGGATAAGCTGAACCTCCCCTTGCCGGAAACGACAGAACAATTCGTCGAAGCCTTGCGTGCATTCAAGGAACACGATCCGGGCAATACAGGTGGAAAAGTCATTCCTTATAGCCATATTAACTTGTTTCATATGATGCCGCTTGTTAATTCCTTTTGGGAATGGGACAAAATCGACGATAAAGCCCTTTACGCCGTGCCGCGCTGGCTCCAACCCGGCAGCAAAGAAGGGTTCCGGCTGTTAAACTCGATGTATCATGAAGGTTTGATTGATCCCGATTTTGCGATGGCGGATGACTTCAGCCAACAATTTGCCCAGCAAGTGGTGACCGGAATTGCCGGGGCTGGTACAACCAATACGAATGAACCTGTCTATAACGGCTATTATGCCAACTTGAGAGCGAACAATCCGGATGCCGTGCTCGAGGCGATCGATCCATTCACAACTCCGGATGGAAAACGCCCGAAACCGATGTATGAGCCGATCGGCGCTTACATTATGGTGCCGGCTTTCAGCGAAAACGCAGAGATTGCCGTGAAATACTTGGATTGGATGGCGAGACCGGAAAATATTCTGGTACTGCAAAACGGCATCGAAGGGGTATCGTACACGATGAGCGAAGAAGGCTATCCGGTTCTGTTGGATACGCCGGAAGCGCATACATTGTTGTACAACTATTACGACTATTGCATCATTCTGAACGGAAAATTTGTTTCCCCCGATGATCCGTACAAAAACATTGCTGCCAACGCGTTCGATCTTGAATTTAAAGACTTTACGATCAACAGCATAGAGGCAGGGAACAATGACGGTTATGTCATCCCGCGCGTAGACATCCCGGTCGAAGCGGAGATCAAGTACGCCAAGATGCTCGAAGATTTCGAGAAAGAAATGTTTGCCAAAATCGTAACCGCTCCTCCGCAACAGTTCGACCAAGTGTATGACCAGCTGGTCGATGAATACATGGCGATGGGCGGGCAAGCCGTCATGGAAGAAAAAATGCAAGCCTACGACGAATTTTACAATCAATAAGACATTGAATAAGGAAAATCCCTGATCCGCAGAGAAAGAAACACCATCCATGGAGGCAGGCTCCTTAATAGTGAAAAAGGAGCCTGCTATTTTATCATTTTATGGAAGAAAGCCGTTGACTTTGTTGTATACAAATGAATACAATTGCATATTGGAGCATGCAGAAAATGGGGCGAGACCCGTGGAGCATAATGATCCGTCTGAACATAAAAGGAGAAAATATCACCTCGGGGCGCAGACGTTTCGGAGAGGAAGGGCCCTTGAATTTCTGGAGCGGCTGGAAGTCAGACGCAACACGCTGCGCCAGCAGTTGGAGCAGCCGGAGTTTCAGGAGATTCGGCTCATGATCCAAGGCGAGCTGAAAGCGATTGAAGCGGTGATCGATGACTATATTCGCCATTTCAAGTTGCAAGGTGCAGAGTAAAGGAAAAATCGTAAAGGAAAATCAGCGCGATGTGGGGATTACGATCTTATATCAAACCGTATTGGAAATATGTCATACTGGCGCCTCTATTTATGATCTTCGAGGTGTTTTTTGATTTGTTGCAACCCCGATTGGCGGCCTATATTGTCAATCATGGCGTACTGGAACATAACTTTACGGTGATCAAACAGACGGGACTCTTGATGATCGGCGTGACGATACTGTCGCTGATTTCAGGCGTGACTTGCAACATTTTGGCCAGCCGTGCCTCCCAAAACTTTGGGGCCGATATCCGCGAGGCGCTGTTCAAAAAGGTCCAGACTTTTTCGTTTGAAAATGTAGATACCTTTCAGACCGGCTCCCTCCTGACGCGCATGACGAGCGATGTCATTCAGGTACAGGATCTGATGCAAATTTTGTTGCAACGCCTCGTGCGCTCACCGAGTTTGCTTATCGGAAGCGTCGTGATGGCCCTTCTCATCAACTTCAAGTTGGGCATGATTCTTCTTGCCACGTTGATCGTTTTGGTGGCGGTGTTGGTCTTATTAATCCGTTTTTCCCTCCCGCTGTTCAGAGCCATTCAGGAACGACTGGACCAAATGAATTTACGCATGCAGGAAAATCTGGCCGGAATCCGGGTGGTCAAGGCGTTTGACCGTTCCCGCTATGAAACCGAAAGATTTACCAAAGTCAATCATGATTTCACCAACGTGTCCGTAAAAGCGGCTCGCTTTATCGCCTTGAACTCCCCGATCGTCACGTTGATCATGAATGTATGTCTCGTGGCTATCGTCATGTACGGCGGCAATCTGGTGTGGACAGAATCGATGCCCGTCGGGGATCTGGTTGCATTCGTAAACTATGTCGTGCAGGTGCTATCGTCGCTGCTCATAGTAAGCGGTCTGTTGATGAATGTTTCACAGGCGAATGTGTCTGCAAGACGGATCAGCGAAGTGTTGGCGGAAAAACCGAGCATCGATACGAAAGAGCAACATGCCGTCACATCGTTGCCGGTGCGCCATATTCAATTTGACAACGTCTCGTTTACTTATCCCGGTACCGCTGATTCGCATGGCACGGTGTTGAAAGGAATTCATTTGCAGGCGCGGCGCGGCGAGACGATCGCGATTATCGGTTCCACCGGAGCGGGAAAATCGACGTTGGTACAGTTAATTCCGCGTTTGTATGACGTCACCTCCGGCTCGATCCGGATCGACGGCCAGGATATACGGAACATTCCCGTCAAAGAGCTGCGCCGTCGGATCGGGATGGTCGTTCAGGATACGGTACTGTTTACTGGAACGATCAAGGACAATATTTCCTTCGGCAAGCCGGATGCGACACAGGCCGAGATTGAAGAAGCGGCGAAAATCGCACAAGCGCACGATTTTATTTCACGTTTGCCGGATGGATATGACACGATGGTCGGGCAAAGGGGAGTCAATCTGTCCGGAGGTCAGAAGCAGCGCATCGCCATCGCCCGGGCGTTACTGGTGAAACCTTCCATTTTGATTTTTGATGACAGTACGAGCGCGCTCGATCTCGGAACAGAGAAGCGGCTAAGGCAAGCGCTGCATTCGCTGATGCGGGACTGCATCACATTTTGGATCGCCCAACGTATATCGTCCGTCATGAATGCCGATCAGATCGTTGTGCTTGAAAACGGGACGATCGCCGGCATAGGCACGCACGAACAGCTGCTGAATCATTGTCAAGTCTATCAGGACATCTATCGTTCGCAATTTGGAGAGCAGGGGATGCCATATGTCAAGGGAAGCTAACCAAGCGACTGTCGATTTGACCCAGATGGGGTTTCAGCCGGGCGGACGGTTTCGTCCCGGGGAAGTGCAAAGGGCAAGATCAAAAAATACCGCCGAGACGCTTCGCCGCATCTGGGATTATTTGAAGCTGCAGCGGGTGTCCCTGCTCGTGGTCGTCGGTTCCACCGTGCTCACGACGATGTTGACTTTGCTGGGGCCTTATCTGATCGGCAAAATGATCGATGATTATATTGTGCCGCAACGATATGAAGGTTTTATGCGCATCGGTTTGCTCTTGTTGGGCATATATGCCCTGAGCGCTTTCTTTACCTGGGTTCAGCATTATGCCGCTTCCAGTTTGTCCTACCACACCGTCCGCGACATGCGGCAGGATCTGTTTGAGCATTATCAACGGTTGCCGGTGTCGTTTTTTGACCAGCGGACGCACGGTGAATTGATGAGCCGGACTACTCACGATTTGATGAACGTCTCCAACACCTTGAATCAGACCGTCGTCCAGTTTATATCCAGCGTGCTGATTTTATTGGGCAGCGTCATCATGATGCTGAGCTTGAGTTTGTGGATGACGTTGGTAACGGTATTAACGGTGCCGCTGATCGCTTTGATCGCGACGCGCATTACGAAATTTACACGCACCTTTTTTTCACAACAGCAGAAGCAGCTGGGGGTTGTAAACGGATTCGTTCAGGAAAACGTCTCCGGACTGAAGATTATCAAACTGTTCGTCAGGGAAGCGGAGGTCAGCAGGCAGTTCCAAAAGATGAATGAAACACTGCGCTCCATCGGCATCAAGGCGCAAAGTTTCTCCGGATCGATGGGGCCGATCATGAATTCCATGCGCAACTTGAGCTTTGTCATCATTGCGGTATGCGGAGGCATTTTTGCTTACTATGAGCTGATTACGATCGGCATCATCGCGAGTTTTCTCAGTTATTCGAACCAGTTCAGCCAACCGATCAACCAGCTGGCCAATCAGTACAATTTGTTGCAGGCGGCCATTGCTGGAGCAGAGCGAATTTTCGAAATGATGGATGAAAAACCGGAGACCGAAGCAGGAAAGACCGGCCTTCAGCACTCGATCAAAGGGGAAGTCGTGTTTGAGAACGTCTGCTTCGGTTACAAACCGGACGTTCCGATTCTAAAAAACGTATCCTTGCACGCCTTGCCAGGCCAGATGATCGCATTGGTCGGGCCGACCGGGGCGGGCAAGACGACGATTATTCATATGCTGACCCGTTTTTACGAGATTCAGTCCGGGCGCATCTTGATCGATGGCACGGACATTCGGGAATTGGACAAACATCACTTGCGTCAGCAAATCGGGATGGTATTGCAAGACGCCTATGTATTTTCCGGCACGATTCGCGACAATATTCGCTACGGGCGTCTGGATGCAACGGATGAAGAAGTGGAAGAGGCCGCCCGTTTGGCCAATGCCGATGCCTTCATCAGGAAACTACCGCACGGCTACGATACTTACTTGAGCGCCGAAGGTGGGAATCTCAGCCAGGGACAGAGGCAGCTTATAACGATCGCGCGGGCGGTGCTCGCCAACCCCGCCATTCTCATCCTGGATGAGGCGACGAGCAATGTGGATACGCGCACGGAGCTTCATATTCAGGAGGCGATGAAAAAGCTCATGCAAGGAAGAACCAGTTTCGTCATTGCCCATCGGCTCAGTACGATCCGGGAAGCGGATCAGATTTTGGTCATCGACCATGGCGAGATTATCGAGCAAGGTACGCATGAGGAGCTGTTGAAGCGGGGCGGTTTTTATGCCAACTTGTACCATAGCCAGTTTGCCTGAACGAAGGATCGCAAATTTTTTTAAAAAAAATGTTCCATATCCAAAAAAAAATATTTGTGAAAATGAAAGTAAAGTATTATCATGAAAATATCGTAATTCTATAGTAGGGGGAAAAGAATGAAGAGGAAAAATGTGATCATCATAGGTGCAGCCGGAAGAGATTTTCATAACTTCAATGTGTATTACCGCGATAACGAGAACTACAATGTGGTCGCTTTTACGGCGACGCAAATTCCGGACATTGATGGACGAAAGTACCCCAGTGAATTGGCGGGCCGTCTTTACCCCGATGGAATCCCCATTTATGCACAAAGTGAATTGCCACGGCTGATTAAAGAATTGGAAGTCGATGAATGCGTGTTTGCATACAGTGACGTCAGTTATGAAGAAGTGATGGGGGTTGGCGCCATCGTCAATGCTGCGGGCGCGAACTTCAAATTGCTCGGAACCCGGCAAACGATGTTGAAAAGCAACAAGCCCGTCATTTCTGTTTGTGCGGTAAGAACGGGATCCGGAAAAAGCCAAACGTCGCGGAAAGTGATCGAAACGCTCCTTGAATATGGTTTGAAAGTGATCGCTGTGAGACATCCGATGCCTTACGGTGATCTCAACGCCCAGCGTGTCCAGCGCTTCGCGACGGTGGAAGATCTAAAAGAACATCGTTGCACCATCGAGGAAATGGAAGAATACGAGCCGCACGTCGTGCGCGGAAATGTCATCTATGCCGGAGTCGATTACGCCGATATTTTGAAAGCCGCTGAAAATGATCCCGATGGATGCGACGTCATCGTCTGGGATGGCGGAAACAACGATTTTCCCTTCTACGAACCGGACCTGGCGATTACCGTGTTGGACCCGCACCGCCCCGGCCATGAGCTGAAATATTATCCTGGCGAAGTATGTTTGCGAATTGCGGATGTAGCCATCATTAACAAGGTGGACAGTGCTTCCCCGGAAGCGGTGCAAACCGTCGAAAACAATATCAAACGAGTCAATCCGAACAGTGTCATCATTAAGGCGGAATCGAAAATTACGGTTGACGATCCGGGCACCATTGCCGGTAAACGGGTGCTGGTTGTGGAAGACGGTCCGACGTTGACCCACGGCGAAATGAAAATTGGCGCCGGTGTCGTTGCCGCTCAACGATTGGGTGCGAAAGAAATCGTCAATCCGCGTCCTTATGCAGTGGGAACCATAATTGAAACGTTCCAAAAATATCCGCACCTTGAAAATGTCCTGCCGGCGATGGGTTACGGCGAACAGCAATTGAAAGACCTGGAACAAACGATCAAAAACGCCGATTGCGATGCAGTGATTATCGGTACACCGATCGATTTGAATCGCGTCATCTCCATCGATAAACCCACAACCCGTGTTCACTATGAACTGGTTGAAGTGGGTAGCCCGAACTTGACCGATATTTTAAAAGACTTCGTAGAAAAACATAAGCTGGTCAAGTAGACAAGCCTTGTAACAAAAAAATGAGCGACCATCAGGGTCGCTTGTTTTTTATCCCGAACTGTTGGTGACGTGCGGCTGTCCGCTCGGCATTTCAGCTGCGCTTGACAACTGCGCGCACTCCCGGAAGGCAAAATGTTTGCACCCGATACATTTTTCGTGATCGATGTGCCCGATTGCGGTGTCAATCGCTTCGCCGGTGTGGGGGAAGATGTTTTTCGACCCGATGATTTCGTACAAGCCCGTTTTCTTCAACATTTCGAGCGGTTGCTCCTGGATGCCGGTAATCAGAATCGTTCCCCCGTGTTTTTGGAAATGCGTGACCAGGCTTCTTAAATTGGATTCTCCTGTCGTATCCATAAAGGGAACCCGTCCCATGCGTAACAGCAGCACTTTCGGTCTCATGTGAAGCGAATCCAGGATCGATTTTTCAAACATGTTGGCGGCGCCAAAAAACAGCGGACCTTCAATGGTAAAAATGCTGATTTGCGGACAATCCCGCCCCTCGTGCACCATATATTCCCTGACCTTGTCATCTTTAGGGTCAGGCAATACTTTCGTCACCCTTAATATTTCACTCATCCGCTTCACAAACAAGATGATCGCCAGCACGAGTCCGAAACCGACTGCGATCGTCAAATCGAGGAACACCGTAAGCAAAAACGTGATCACCAGTACGACCGAATCGGCTGATTTCGTATTCAAAACGT
Organism: uncultured Paenibacillaceae bacterium; assembly: GCA_937925675.1. Classification (GTDB taxonomy): domain Bacteria; phylum Bacillota; class Bacilli; order Paenibacillales; family CALAME01; genus CALAME01. Next base: position 22,985 of record CALAME010000032.1, read on the forward strand.
GTAAAAATTCTTTATATCCGCTCATGTTCCAGGCGACGATCATGAGGATCGGAGCGATGGCGGCCATCGGAATATGCGATGCGTATGGGGCAAACAGATAGAGAACGAGCAGGACCACAAGGGCATGAATCATGCCGGATACGGGAGAAAAGGCGCCTGATTTAATATTGGTCGCCGTACGCGCAATCGCACCGGTAGCCGGTATGCCTCCGAACAGGGGGGTGACGATGTTGGCGATGCCCTGGCCGATCAGTTCCCGATTGCTGTCGTGGCGGCTGCCGGTCATGCCGTCGGCCACAACGGCGGATAATAACGACTCAATGCTGCCCAGCATCGCGATGACAAAAGCCGGGCCAATCAGCATCACGATCCGCTCCCAAGTCAGCTCCGGAAACTGGAAAGCGGGCAATGTGTTCGGGATTCCGCCATATGCGGTTCCGATCGTTTCGACTTTTCCACTCATAAACAGGGCAGCGATGACACTGGTGATGACAAGGGCAAAGAGTGAACCAGGAAATTTCGGGAATTGTTTGTTCATGACGAAGATGATCGCCAGGCAGATCAGCGCTGTAATGACACTGTATACGTTGGTGTCCGCCAAGTGGGCGGCGATCTCTGCCATATTGGGAAGAAAATATTCGTGGCGATCGATATGGTGCAAACCGAGGAAATTGGAAATTTGACCGGTGAAGATGATAACAGCGATCCCGGACGTAAAGCCGACG
>CALAME010000033.1 GCA_937925675.1 uncultured Paenibacillaceae bacterium
ATGTAAATCTTTCATTCAACCGAGGGAATTTTACACATAAAATCGGACTTGATCTACTAAACGGCAAAATACGCGCACATCTTGTGAAAACCCAAAAAGAAGCCGGAATGGGCTCAAATGCAAACCAGCGCCTTTTATCCTGTACTACTTCTTCACAAAACTCGTATTTTGTACAAAAGTCTAGATCACGAAGTATGTCCCTCATTCATGCTGCATGCCTATGCAAAATTCAAACCTTGCCTGTTTCCAATGTTTGTATTCGTCATAGGTCCAGTTTACACATAGAATCCCTTCACTCCCTTTTTCAGTGATTGGACGCAAACTGCTCAAAATAAACCAAACACGCGAATGATGACGATAACGTTTAGGAGCATGATCAACGGAATCCCGTATTGAAACGATCGGTGTTTCGTCTTATGTCGAAATTGGCGCATCCCAAACCATATTCCGAAAGACCCGCCGGCGACGGCCAGCGCAAAAAACGTCTTCTCTGCAATCCTCGGCCCCTTGTATTTTGCCCGGCGCTTGTCCAATCCCATCAGGCCAAAGGAAAGTCCATTGATGGCTATGAGATATAACGCGAGATAGATCATGCTTCATCTCCCAACATCAAATTGTTACAGAAACTTCAAAATCTTATCTTTTCCTTCATTGACAGAAACGAATTCCAAATGCTTTAATGGTACCAGGCCAGTCCGAAACGGCCCTTTCTTTCTTAGGGAGGAGTGGTTTGCAGATGAAACGGAAATGGGCAACCATTGCAGGCTTCACCATAGCCTTGGGGATGGTCTTGATCACCGGTTGTGGCCAAAAACAGGCTGAACCGGATATCAAACAAATGGTCCACGACTACAGCATGGGAATTCTTCAGGCTGAAGATGCCTCCATCACGTCCCATCAGCTGATCGTCAACAATTCGGGCAAGAATACGGTCTATGATTTGCCGGAAGACGAGTTCTTCGTTTCCATCGCACCTTACGTTGAGAAAACCCATCCTTGCGCCATCCACAGCCTGACCGGCTGCAGAGGTGAGTTGGTCAACACAGAGATTGCCTTGCTGATCAATGACTTGGATGGCAATACGATCATGGATCAGACGGTCACCACGCAACCCAATGGATTCATCGACCTTTGGCTCCCCCGGGACAAGGTATTCCTGGTCACCATGACCTATCAGGGAATGAAAGCGGAGTCGGAAATCTCCACCTTCAAAGATGACAATACCTGCATCACGACGATGCGTTTTGCTGATCCCATTTGAATCAGGGTCGGAATGTCCCCCGTTCCCGCCCCCATCATTCCCATCTTACCAAAGAACAGCTTGCTTTCCCAGAATCCTGTGTGCTGGCGATATGCAAAGAGTCCAAAATGAGCCTTTCCCAGGCTCACTTTGGACTCTTGATGTGATTCCCTGGTTCGGAGTGATCCTCACAAGGGTTCATACAGCGTATAAGTTCTGGACGTGCTGTGCGATACTCCGGTTACCATATCTCTCCACGTGTTCCAGGCTTTCTCCTGAATATCGAATTGATAGCCATAATACATGGTCCGTTTTTCTCCCCAGTGTTTGTCCGCGTCGGCATCCATGGGTACTGTCATGGTGTAGCTCAATTTCAGGTAATCCCCTTCGTCTTTCAGGGGCGAATCGGCCATGACTTTGAATGCCCGGACAACGTTCCCTTCCTCGATGATCTGATCCCCAATCTGGTCATGAAACGCTCTTTCGTTGTTGGTCATGTAAGTGTCCTGGAATTGAACGGTATTGAAAAATGCAGCCGGTGTGCTGAATAAATAATAGGGAGAATCCAACAAACCTTTTGCTGCTCCCGACCATTTGACACCGGCGCTGTCACCGGAATACCCCGATCGCGTGACATTGACCAGGATATCGGTAATCGAACCGGTGCCAAACCCAAACCGGAGTTTCGCATTTTGGAGTCGCCAACCCGACTCCTGCCAGTTCAAGATGATTTTGTCCTCAGCTGCCACGTAATAATATTCCGCATCGGTTTGGACCACAATCTGGGTTTCCCCATTCGTTCGATTGCAGGCACAGGAGTTGGGAGCATTCGCGATGTGGCTCCAACGGATGATTCTGGTCACGCGGTCGTTGGTTTCCGCATTCACGGTTACGGTTTTGTAATAGTATCCCCCACTGGCAAAGGTGTGCAAGCCGCTACCGGGAGTCGTAAAGACTGTCGCAGGGACCCCGCCGACCGGTGAGGTTGCCGCAGTTACTCCTGGCGCGAGGTTCAACGGAACTTTTTCCACATTCAAACTGAAATACCAGGATTCGGACAGTGCCAAATTGGATGCCTGTTCTTCGTTAATCCGATTGGATTTCACCGCTTGCTTGACATCCAGGGCTGCGGCTTTCAGCCGGTTGAAATCGATGGTTTGCGGGAGTTTGTCTTCCACGTAGAAGATCCTGTTGTTTTGAACATCGACAATGGCGATCTTGATGGCTTGGTTGCCAAGCAAACCGAGGTTAAACGCAAGGTGAGCAGATTTGGCGGCTTTCTCGATCGTAAAGGATGCAATGACATATTGGTCGGTATGGGGTTTCATCAGAAACGTAAGGCCGTCCGAGCGTTTGAACAGTTCGGATTGGGACAAAAAGACCATGCCTTCGGCGGATAACGAAATTTCATTCCCATCCACCAGAATGGAGCTGTCCCATGTCACTTTTCCGTCCGCGCCTACTTCAAAGTTCTTGATCCTCACTTGAAAGCTCCGGCGATCTTTTGGATTGCAATTCATGGATGGTGCCATCCGCGCCAACCACAACGCCGTTCAAAGTCGCGGCATTGGCAGGATCGCCGTTGTTTGCGGTAGCAAAGCTTGCAGTCAAGGTAAGCATCAAAGCAACGGTCAGAGTTGTGATCAGGAGACGATGAAACCATGTTTTCATTCCACCACACCCTTCACTACATCGTGATCATGGCTCCGGTTGGGAGCTGGTTTGTATTTCCAGTAATATAGACTTCCATTCCATGCAAAAGATTGCGGATGAATAGCAAAAATAGTCCCCATGGATCATTTCATGACTCCTTTTGCCCATATAAAAAGCCACAGACCCATGTTCTGTGACTTTCGGCATCTTGCAATCAACTCACAAGATCGGTTTTCATGCAGATTTGCGCAATTTCGTGGTTGTCGTAATCCACCTGTTTGCGCACTTCAAATGGGATGAAACCCAGTTTGGCATAAAAGAGCAACGCTCTCGTATTCGTGTTGTGGCAGATCAACTTCATGGTGTTGACGTTCAGCTCTTCCCTGGCCCGCTTTTTCATCACTTCAATCAAAAACCGGCCTGCTCCTTTCCCACGATACTCGGGGCGCACAATCACATTCCCGATCCAGCACTCTTCCCCTTCCACCCATTTGTAGATGTTGGCATAGGCGGCAATGTTTCCCTCTGCATCGAGCACAACGGTACAACAGGTTCGCTGTTGCGCAGCCTCGTACAATTGCTCAGCCGTGAGCGGATAGTTCCCGCGTGGATACATGTAGTAAGCTTCCCTTCGGTTGCGGGGAAAAGTCGCAATGACGGCAAAATCATCACGGATCGCGTCCCGGTAGCGAAACATTTCTCTCACCCTTTCCCCTACCATCCTTGCTTGACATCTTTCAAATCATTCCCGGGAAAGCCCCCGTGTCGATTATGGTCGATCCAGATAGTTTTCGCACTATTGCGGACTTCGATGGAGTCGTCCCGGAACCCAGCCCGATCTGATGTGGCGGAATCAGGCTTAGGTCAACCCCTTGATCAACTCGATTTCATCCCGAATGGGGATGCCTTCGTGGCCGATCAGGGGGATCTCCGGTTTGATCTGTCTGGCTTTTTCAACCGCATTCGGATAGAGGTTGGACAACACGAAACCGCGTTTTTGGTAAAATCGCAACGCCTTCAAGTTGTCATTGGTCGTGACAAGTTTGATGCATTTGCACCCTTGCTTGGCGGCGAGATGTTCCACTTCCTTGACCAGCGCCGTCCCGATGCCCTTTCCCTCCTCCAGGCTGTCCAACGAAATGATTTCGCATTCGCCAAGTTGAGTCCGTATAATTGTGTAAAAATGCTATACTCCCAAAAATAAGGGGAGCCATATTCAAATCCCTCAGTTAGAATGGTGGTGTCGAAACAACATTCTTCAGGAGGAGATCGAATATGGCTCAATACCAGATTACCTTAGATTCGCAACTTTTGCATCTACTTTTTTTGGGCAATGCCCAAGATTCCGGTGTCGCCAAGTTGCTGGAATCGGTACTGAACCAAATCTTGCAAGCACAGGTGACGGAACAATTGGAAGCAGAGCGTTATGAGCGGACCGAACATCGCCAGGGATATCGCAACGGTTACTACCCTCATCAACTGCATACGCGGATTGGTACCCTTACCTTGAGTGTGCCCCGTATCCGTGGCGGTAAGTTCACCACGGAATTGTTCGCCCGTTATCAGCGCAGTGAACAAGCCCTTATTCTGACCATGATGGAGATGGTCGTAAACGGCGTCTCCACCCGCAAAGTCTCGCAGATCACAGAAGAACTGTGTGGTACTGAGTTCTCCAAATCCACCGTTTCCGATCTGTGCAAGCGTCTGGATCCGATTGTCACGGCCTGGAACAACCGTCCGTTGTCCGACAGCCGCTTTCCCTTTGTCCTGCTGGACGCGCTGTATTTGAAAGTGAGGGAGGACGGACGGGTTCGCAATCGTGGCGTGATGCTTGCCATTGGCATCAACACCGACGGCTACCGGGAAGTGTTGGGCCTGATGCTGGGAGACACGGAATCCGAGGAGAGTTGGACGGAGTTCTTCGGTTGGCTCAAGTCTCGTGGACTCCGGGGTGTCGACCTGATCGTGTCGGATGATCATGGCGGGCTGGTACGTGCGATTCGCCAACAATGGCAAGGTGTGACCTGGCAGCGGTGTCAAACGCATTTTATGCGCAATGTACTGGATGCCTCTCCGAAAGCTCTGAAAGACGACATTCACACGCATGTATGAGCGATCCTGGAGGCGCCGAATCCGGAGGCTGCCCGGCTGCTTTTGCAGCAGACGCTGGCGGCTTACGAAGAGAAGGCACCGAAGGCCATGCGGATCCTGGAAGCCGGTTTTGACGATGTGACGGCTGTTTTGAGCTTGCCAGAGAAGTACCGCAAGCGCTTGAGAACGACGAACAGCGTCGAGCGTCTGAACGAGGAAGTCCGCCGCCGGGAACGTGTCATACGCATATTCCCGAACCGGGAGTCCGTGCTTCGGTTGATCGGCGCTTTGCTCATGGAGCAAGACGAGAAATGGGCTTCCGGCAAGAAGTATCTCGATATGAGCGAGTATCTGGAGTGGCGTGCCAGTCAACCAAAACCAGTGTCAAAAGTGACACGAATTATGTAATCTGCCCTTTCTAACTGAGGGAATTTACACACAAATTTGGACTTGATCATCCAGCTTTGCCCAATATTCGGCATATAATTTATTCACGATTTCAAAATAAAGAGAATTGTCACCTTTAGCAGGTATTTGTTTCCCAGTTAAAGTCTCAAGTAGTGGTGTAAAATTGCTCCGGGTTTCTTGACAAAGGAAGCCACGGCATGATTTCTACTAAAGTGACAGCAATCAACTTTAGAAGGAGGATCAAACCGTGGCTTCTATTGATAGAATGACACTTTTGGAGCTTTTGCGCAAGTCCGGAATGGAAGGCGATATTGATTTTCTCAAAGAAGCCATGAACGTTTTGGTTCATGCTTTGATGGACGCGGAAGTCTCGGCACAGATTGGTGCAGAACGCTATGAACGGAGTACGGACAGAACCAATTACCGAAATGGCTACAGACACCGTGAATGGGACACCCGTGTTGGAACACTTGATCTGAGAATCCCAAAACTTCGCAAGGGCACCTATTTCCCTTCCTTGCTGGAACCTCGAAAACGCGCTGAAAAGGCACTCCTTTCGGTTGTACAAGAAGCCTATGTTCATGGCGTCAGTACACGGAAAGTCGATGAACTCGTGGAAGCCCTCGGCATGAAGGGGATTAGCAAGAGTGAAGTCTCCCGGATTTGCAAAGAACTGGATGAAGTCGTAGTGGCATTCAAAGAACGCAAACTTGAAGGCCAGTTCCCTTATGTTTGGTTGGATGCCACTTTCCCGAAAGTCCGTGAAGGCGGCCGTGTGCGTAACATGGCACTGGTTGTGGCCATTGGAGTCCGGGAAACCGGAGAACGGGAAGTGCTTGGTTTTGACCTTGGGATGAGTGAGGATGGCCCGTTCTGGATGGAGTTTTTGCGCCGGTTGGTTTCAAGGGGGGTGCGTGGTGTTCAATTGGTGATCAGCGATGCCCATGAAGGATTGCGGGAAGCGATTGAACAGGTGTTGACGGGAGCCACCTGGCAGCGTTGCCGGGTTCACTTCATGCGCAACGTGCTGAGCCAGGTGCCAAAGACGGCAAAGCCGATGGTATCGTCCATGATCCGGACGATTTTTTCGCAGCCGAATCAACAGGAAGCCGTCAAGCAACTCAGACAAGTGGCGGACCAGCTTCGCGGGCCATTTCCAAAAGCCATGGACATTCTTGAGCAAGGAGAAAGCGACATTCTGGCTTTTATGGCGTTTCCCCAGGAACACTGGAAGCAAATCCAATCCACGAACCCGTTGGAACGTTTGAACAAGGAAATCCGTCGGCGTTCGGATGTGGTGGGGATCTTTCCGAATCGGGAAGCAGTCATACGTCTCATAGGGGCCGTTTTGATGGAGCAACAGGATGAGTGGGCCGTTTCGAAACGTTATTTTAGCCAAGAGTCCATGAGTAAAGTGGTCAAGAGAGCGCAGGGGTTATAACCTCTGCACATTCTTGCGGAAATATTGGGTCACTGAGTAGAAATCGATTTTACACCACTTGACAGGACACTACCTAAAACCATCCTCCATAACCCCATATACATCGGAAAAATACGTTACAATCAACAAAAAAACTGGGCTGAAAAACGCCGAAAAGGCAGGAACCCTGATTATTTGCTCGTTGATGGCTCACACGAACCCATTATCACAACTGAATTGTGGGAGAACGTACAACAAAAATTGAGCCAGCGTTCGTACAAGCCTTCCCGCTCACATCAGCCATACATTCTTAGCGGACTGCTAAAGTGCCCTGTTTGCGGACACGGAATGGTTCCTGCCCGCTCCAAAGGTGCCGGAGGAAAATCGTATCGATACTATGTATGCGGACAATTTCACAATAAAGGCAAGGCTGTTTGCGGCTCAAACATGATACGAGCCGACGTTGCCGAAGAGCAAGTCCTTCAGGAACTTGTTAAAGTTTCATCCCGTCCTGAAATTTTGCGTCAACTGGTTGATAAAATAAACGATATGCGCGCAAATTCCGGCTCTACGATTATGAAGGAAAAGAAAGCCATCATCGAAGAACTGAACAAAACCAGCAAACATTTACAAAAGATCAAGCAAAACATCTTGAATGACCCTGAGCTGATTGCCATTTTCAAAGATGATCTGAAAGAAGCGCACTCCAGACAAGAACAGCTTCAAAAGCAATTGGAGGCTCTTGAAGCTGAAATGGAGAAACAAAACCAAAAGCCGGTTGACTATGCCGCCCTGCACAATTTATTAACCCAGATTCAGAAGGCGCTTATGCAAGCAGATGCGGATGAACAAAAAGCTTTGCTTCGGTTAATGGTGGAAAGCATCCACATTACAAAAGAAGCGCCCAGGCGAGTCGGACGGCGCATTACCAAAATCAATTTGCATTTCGACTTTACTGTCGACACACTCCAAAAAGATTCGGTTATCCTCCTTTCCCGCATTGCGTCTATACAACAAAACGACTTCATCGCGCCGCTGGAACATACCGTGCTGGATAGCATGAACAACATAACGGAAGAGAAACTCGGGGACTTGATGAAGTCCCTTAATATTTTACCTTTAGCGATGATACGGTTCACCCCTGATAATCTTAAACGCCCGATAAATTTGCTCCACCAGA
>CALAME010000034.1 GCA_937925675.1 uncultured Paenibacillaceae bacterium
CAGAGGACTATTATAACAAATATATTTTTAGCACCGCGATCCGATGGCTGCGCTATTTGTTTGCCATGATCGCCATGTTGCTGCCTTCGTTTTATGTCGCCGTAACCAACTTTCACCAGGAAATGATCCCGACCGGTCTGGCGCTCAGCATCGCGGCTGCCAGGCAGACAGCCCCGTTTCCAACGATGGTTGAAGCCTTGATGATGGAGATTGTATTTGAAGTTTTGCGCGAAGCCGGAATTCGTCTCCCCACTCCGATCGGACCGACGATCAGTATCGTCGGTGCGCTCGTGATCGGCGAAGCTTCCGTACAGGCCGGGATCATTTCAGCACCGATCATTATCGTCGTTGCTTTAACAGGGATCGCCTCTTTTCTGATTCCCAAGGTAGGGATGAACTACGCGATTCGGCTGTTGCGCTTTCCGATCATTGCTCTCGCCGGGATGTTTGGTTTGTACGGAATCTTTGCCGGACTGCTCGCCATTCTGATCCATCTTGTCAACCTGGAGTCCGCCGGAGTTCCTTATATGGCCCCGATCGCACCGTTCAAGAAAGAAGGGCTGGCTGATGTTTTGGTCAGAGCACCGAGCTGGGTGCTTTACCGAAGGGGAAAGAAAGAAGGGGGAAAAAACCAATGACGGTCGGCCGGTTTGCATGCACCGGATTGGCGATCATCGCGCTCATGTTGTTTACAGGATGTTGGGACAGCACCGAAATTGAAGACTTGGCGATGGTCATCGGATCCGGGTTCGATCTGACGGAAGACGGTCAGCTGGAAGTTACGGTACAGATCGCCTCCCCTAAAGGGACACCGTCTGCCCAACATGGCGGCGATACGTCATCGCAAAGACCCTATCTGGTTCTTTCTGAAAAAGGGCCGCACAGCTGTTCAGAACTGATGGCAAAACTGCAAAAGCAATTGTCCAGCCGCTTTTTTTTCGGACACCGTTCCGTGATCATCTTCGGCGAAAAGTTTGCCCGGGAAGGGATCAATGAATCGCTCGATCTGTTCATCCGCGCCCCGGACAGCCGGTTTACAGCGTACGTCCTGACCACAAAAGGTATGACAGCAAAAGAAGTGCTGGAAACGCCCTACATGCTCGAGAACCTCCCCATGATCGCCGTCAAAAAAATGCAGATGACAGAAGGGGTATATTCAGTCAATATCGAAGATCTGGTCTCCGCTTTTATCGATGACGAAGTTGCGCTCATTACCGGCGTCATCAAAAGTGACCGAGCCGCCGGCGATGACAGAAAATTTCGCATTCAAGGCGGTGCTGTCTATAAAGAAAACAAACTCATTGGCTATCTCGATGAAGGTGAAACGAGAATGTTGATGTGGAAGGAAGGGGACATCCAACAATCGTTGCTTTCCGTCCGGGTCCAACCGGAAACCGAGCGTTACAGCGGCACCGTCGGGCTGCTGATGCTCCACGGCTCTTCCCACGTGGATACGAAAATTGTTCGCAACAAACCGTATTTTACGATCCATCTGAAAGGTGTGGGCAAAATTATTGAAAACAACACCGACTTGGACATGAAAAAAGAGGAGAGCCTGAAAATAGTGGCAGAAAAGTTCACTGAACAGGCGGAAGAGATCTTAAGGCAAATGACCCGCACCTCGCAAAAGGAATGGCGGGTGGACATGTTCAATCTCGGTCGGGAACTGCATTGTTTCTATGCAGACTATTGGTTGAGAAACAAAGAGAACTGGGAAGAGATCTATGCAAATGCGGAAGTTGACTTTAAAGTTGAGCTGAACATCGTACGAACCGGAAGAATGCAGTATTTGCCATCTTAACCGATATACAGGAGGCCAAAATGAAGATCAGCCATATCCAACTTTTTTGGACCATCGCCATCATGGAGCTCGGCATGACGTTGCTGATGACGATCACAGACAGTTTGCAGGCCGCCAAGCAAGATGCCTGGATTTCCATGGCGCTAGCCGGCGGCATTTCCCTTCTTGTCGCGTTTATTTCCACGCGGCTGGCGCTGCTCTATCCCGAACAGACGCTGGTAGAAGCAAGCGAAACCATTCTGGGCAGCGCTCTTGGAAAACTGGTCGTCATCGTCTATTTGGTCCAGTGGTATACGATCATCCCGATCGTACTTCGCCAATTCACGGATCTGATCGAATCGATGTTTTTACAAACGACGCCGCGCTTCCCGATCATCGGCATCATGATCGCGCTGATGATTTATGCCATTTATGCCGGAAAACTGCAGGGAATCGGTCGTCTCAGTGAAATTCTGGGACCGATCATCTTCCTGATGGTGTTCGTTGTGCTGATCGCCAATGTTGGAACGGTTCATTATCGAAACCTGTTGCCCGTGCTGAAAGAACAAACCTTCAAGGAAGTGTTCAGCGGATCTCTTGCTCCTGCATCCTATCTCGGACATTCCGTCGAGGTGATCATGCTCGTCCCGTTTCTGACCGATGCCCGCAGAGGAATGAAGTATGTGATGTTCGGTGTATTGCTGTCCAGCATCATTTTGTTTTGGGCATCAGTGATGATTTTGCTCACGATCAATCCGCACCTGGCTGCACATATGTGGTATCCGTTTTTTGAAATGACGAAAAAAATCCAGATCGGTTTCGTTGAAAACTGGGACGTGCTCGCCGTGGTGATCTGGATCTCCAGTGTGTTTATTAAACTGACCGTCTATATGTTCATCGCTTCCTACGGCACGGCTCAGTTTTTACGCATCGACAACTGGAAAGTCCTGGTCTGGATTCTTGCGCCCATTTTTATTGCATTTGCCATCTATCCCGAAAGCGTTGTTGAGTCAACGAACCATTATCTGAAAAACTACTGGATTCCTTTTGTCTTGCCTGTCAACATGATCGGACTGCCGCTGCTTTTATGGATCGTCGGTTCCATCCGCAAAAAATGGCGGCCAACGATCGGTTAGCCGCCATTCACCATTTTTTTATTTGTTAAAAGGTTCATCGGAGATTTGGATCGACTCGGTCGGGCATCCGTCCAAAGCATCCTGCAATTCATCATGCAGTTCTTCGGGGATCTCCGTCGTACCCGTATTGTTGTCCCCGTTGTAAATGACTTCTGCCAGGCCTTCGTCGTCATAATCAAATATATCCGGGGCGGAAGCGCCGCATGCTCCGCAAGCAATGCACGTTTCTTTATCCACCCATACATATTTGGCCATGGTTTCTCTCCCTCCCCTGTCGCCATCATGACATGGTTCCACGTTCATCATAATACATGAACCTGCCGCTAAGCAAGTCCATCTATAGATCATCGCGTTCCAGCGACGTTCCTCTCCTCTTTCGGTCGCGAATCAGCGAGGAAGGATCGTTGCTCAACATGCCGGCGGTTAAAAGTGAGCTTTCACCAAATTTATCGCGGATCTCGTCCATCGTGCGCACGAGCCGCTCTTTTTTCGGTTCCTTTTCGTACTCGAACAAATCGAGTTGCAAGGGCGCTTCATTTTTGGGAACCAGCCCGCTCAAGGTGATGCCTAGTAGCCGTACGGGTTTGCCTGCAGGCCAACGGGCGGAAAACAGCCGGCAGGCTTCGCGATGCACTTCATCGGCATGATCCGTCGCACGGGGCAATTTGATCGCCCGCGTAATCGTCTTCATGGACGGATCGCGTATCGTAATTTGCAGCGTATCCGCCACCAACCCTTTTTTCCGCATACGCCGGCATACCTGATCGGCCAGATTCAGAAAAACTTGGCGGATTTGGTCTTCATCCGTCAAATTGTAAGGAAGCGTCGTCGTATGGCCGACCGACTTGACCGGCGGGCGAAAAGGAGTGACGGGCGCATCATCGATTCCCCAGGCAGCCCGTTTCATCGCCGGACCATAGACGCCAAACATTTGCCGCAATCGCTCCTCATCCGCATGAGCAAGCTCTCCGATCGTGCGGATTCCCATCTTTTCCAGCTTTGCCGCCGTCTTGGCACCGATACCGTATAAATCGTCACAGGGTCTGTGCCAGAGCAAGCGGGGAACGTCCCGCTTTCGCAGCACGGTCAAACCGTTCGGCTTTTTCATATCCGATGCCATTTTGGCGAGCAACTTGTTCGGTCCGATGCCGATCGAACATGGCAAACCGCATTCGGAACGGATGCGCGACTGGATCGTCCTTGCGATTTCAAGCGGTGTGCCAAATGCACCCGAACCGGTAATATCGGCATAGCATTCGTCAATCGAGAAAGTTTCCACGAGCGGGGTGTAGCTGCGCACGATCTCGAGAAAGCGGCGGGAATAGCGACGGTACAGTTCAAAATCAGGGGCGATCAGCTTCAGTTCCGGGCACAGCTTGAGCGCTTCCGAGACGAGCATCCCGGTTTTAACCCCTTTTTTGCGCGCCGGATAGGAGGAAGTGACGATGATGCCCTTTCTCAACTCTACATTGCCCGAAACAGCACAGGGCACCCCTCTGTATTTTTCCGGTTCTTCCGCTTCGTGCACAGAGCAGTAAAAGGCGTTCATATCTATATGAAGAATGACTCTACCTTTTTTCGCCTGCTCACGCTTCTGCCTCATATTCGGCTCTCACCGTCGTGTAGATGCCACCGCGTACGTTAAACTTTCCGATCACCTGGACTTTTTTCGGCTTGATCATATCTACGAAATCTTTCAAAATACGATTGGTGACATCTTCGTGAAAATGACCTTCATCCCGGAAACTCCACAGATACAGCTTCAGCGATTTAAGTTCTACAATATACGGTCCGGGACAATATTTGATAATGATCGTTGCGAAATCGGGCTGCCCTGTCTTCGGACAAAGCGCCGTAAACTCCGGACATTCGATTTCCACTTCGTAATCGCGATCCGGATGCGGATTCGGTACAGGATCCAACGTTTTTTGAGGACGGGTAGACATCTGACATAACCTCCATCAAGGTAGTTATTGTACAATGAAGGTATACAATGTTTGTATACAATGAAAGTGTACATTCTGATGCCATTCAGGTCAAGAAATGCTATAATAGAACAATATATAGAGATGTTGTAGGAGGACGCCATGAGTAAAGTTGTAACGATTTTTGATACCACCTTGCGTGACGGCACCCAGGGGGAAGGGGTCAGCCTGTCCGTCGAAGACAAACTGAAAATCGCACGCAAGCTGGATGAACTGGGCATACAATATATTGAAGGCGGATGGCCGGGCAGCAACAGCAAAGATGTCGAATTTTTTGAAAGGTGCAAAGAACTGGATCTGAAACACGCCAAAATTACAGCCTTCGGCAGCACCCGACGCAAAAACACGAAAGCGGAAGACGATCCCAATTTGAAAAGTCTGGTGGAAAGCGGCGTGGAAGTGGCCACCATCTTCGGAAAATCGTGGGACTTTCACGTTCATACGGCGCTGAACACCACACTCGAGGAAAATCTGGCCATGATCTATGACTCCGTCCGCTTTTTAAAAGAACAAGGTCTGGAAGTCATCTACGATGCCGAACACTTTTTTGACGGTTACAAAAACAACCCGGAATATGCTCTACAAACGTTGGAGCAAGCCGAGAAAGCCGGTGCTGACTGGCTCATCCTCTGCGATACGAATGGCGGCTGCCTACCGGAAGAAGTTTCGAAAATCGTGGCGGAGGTCTGTTCCCGTTTCAACACACCGATCGGTATCCATGCACACAATGACTGCGAGCTGGCTGTAGCGAACAGCCTGGCGGCGGTGCAGGCCGGCGCTCGCCAGGTACAAGGAACGATCAACGGATTTGGGGAGCGGTGCGGAAACGCCAACCTCAGTTCGATCATTCCCAATTTGCAGCTCAAACTCAATTATCGCTGCATTTCCGATGAACAGCTGGCCAAATTGACGGAAGTGTCGCGGTACGTCAATGAGATTGCCAATATCCCGATGCCTGTAAACCAGCCATACGTCGGTGCAGCAGCCTTCGCGCACAAGGGCGGAATTCATGTGTCCGCGATCATGAAACACCCGAGAACATACGAGCATATCCAGCCGGAAAAAGTCGGCAACAAGCAGCGCGTGCTTGTCTCGGAGCTGGCCGGCCAAAGCAACATCCTGTTCAAGGCCGAGCAGCTCGGTCTCGATATCAGCAAGGAAAATCCCAAAACGAAAGAAATCATCCAACAAATCAAAGATCTCGAACATGCCGGCTACCAGTTTGATGGAGCCGATGCCTCTTTAGAATTGTTGCTGCGCCAAGCATTTGACCAGATCGATGAGATCTTCACGGTCGAATCGTTCAAGATTCTGGTGGAAAAGGTACAGGATCGGCCGGTCGTGTCCGAAGCGATCGTCAAACTGAAGGTCGACGGCGAGACGGTTTACATGGCTGCTGAAGGGAACGGTCCGGTCAACGCGCTCGACAATGCCTTGCGCAAGGCGCTGGAGCAGTTCTATCCGGAAATCGGCAACATGCACCTTTCCGATTATAAAGTGCGGGTCATTGACGAAAAAGAGGCGACTGCTGCCAAAGTGCGGGTAATGATCGAGACGACAGATTTTCAAAATACGTGGAGCACGGTCGGCGTATCTGCTAACGTCATCGAAGCGAGCTGGCAAGCGCTCATAGACAGCATGCGTTACGGACTGTTAGGCAAAACGCGGAAGCCGAAAACGCGCGAACATAACGAGGAACGGCTCGGTATTGTCAATCACTAAACAAAACAACAAACAAAACAACGCCTCATGCACGAATGAGGCGTTTTACTTTTTTCTCCAACTGTTCCCGCGGCAAAATCCCCCAGATAATTTCCCGAATGACACCGTTGCGGTCAACGAGAAAGCTGGTCGGAAATCCGTATACGTTGTATAGATCGGTCACTTCGTTTTTTTCATCAAGCAGCACGGGAAACGGAATGTGATGTTCTTCGACGAATGCCTCCACACTCCACAGCCGATCGGATTTAAGGGCGTTTACGCCGTAAATGTCCAGATCATTGACATACTTTTGTTGCAAATACACGAGATCCGGCGCTTCATCATGACACGGCTTGCACCAGGATGCCCAAAAATTGATCAGCAGTGCCTTGTCCCGCTTTTCGCCGCTGTCCACCACATACGTCTGGCCATCCAGACCTTTCAGTGCAAACGAAGGAGCAAGAAATTGCTCACGTGGAGCCTCCTCCTCAGGAAGCGCGGAAGAGCGGTCGGCCCACACGTTCTGGTAGATGATGAACATGGCCACTATCCCCAGCACCAGCATAACCCATCCGCTCTGTCTCATATTTTTGACCCGCTCCTTATATTCTGCTTGATTGCCACATGTTTCATTATGTTCATCTTTCTCTTCATCATACCGTTTTCAATAATAAAAAGCAAAACCCCAACCCCCGATGGATGCGTATGAGCGCAAAAAAAGCAGGGCACATTATGAGCGTAGAAGGGAGTCTGAACGATGGAAAAAACAAAGAAGCTCAATGTCATTTTCGAAAGCCGAATTCCTGCTGTACGCTCCACGGGTGAAGACGATGTCACGGCGCGGAAAGGACGGGGCTGGGAATTTTTCGCTATCGCCACTATTCCGCTCGTGCTTGTGCTCGGCAATTCCATGCTGATTCCGATCCTGCCCGATCTGGAACAATCGCTTAAAATCTCCCATTTTCAAAGCAGCCTTGTGATTACAACCTTTTCGGTGACCGCTGGCTTGTTCATTCCTGTCCTGGGACTTTTGTCTGATCGGTGGTCGCGCAAAGCGATCATTCTCCCTTCCTTGATCATCTACGGAGCGGCAGGTATTCTCGCCGGTATTGCGGCTATCTGGAAAACGTATTGGCTGCTCATCGTTGCCCGCGCCATTCAGGGCATGGCTGCGGCCGGCACCGCTCCGATTGCCATGGCTCTTGTCGGCGATATGTACAAAGGAGCCACGGAAAGCAAAGCGCTCGGATTGACCGAAGCCTCAAACGGAACCGGCAAAGTGCTCAGTCCGATCATCGGCTCGCTGCTAGCACTGATCGTCTGGTACGCTGTTTTTTTTGCTTTTCCGGTATTTTGTCTGATCTCCATCCTTGCGGTCATCTTTTTTATCCATGAGCCGGAAAAAGAAACACAACCGCCTCCGCTCAAAAAATATGCCCGTTCGGTATGGAACGTTTTCCGCAAAAAAGGGCGCTGGCTGTTCACTTCTTTTTTTGCCGGAGCACTGGCTTTGTTTACGCTGTTCGGCATCCTTTTTTATTTATCAGACATTCTGGAAAAAGCCCCCTATCGGATTGACGGTGTCGTCAAAGGTCTGGTTCTCGCCATTCCGCTGCTCGGGATGGTAGCCACGTCCTACATCGCAGGCAGTGTGATCAAAAAAAGCGGCCTGATCATCCGCCGCGTCATGATCAGCGGCCTGACCTTGTCATCACTGGCACTGTTACTGACCATTTTTTTCAATGAAAACATTTATATTTTTATCGGCCTGCTTACATTGAGCAGTATCGGAACGGGCATGTTGTTGCCCTGCCTGAACACGATGATCACCGGCTCCGTATCGAAGGGAGAACGGGGCATGGTCACTTCACTGTACAGCAGCCTTCGGTTCTTCGGTGTCGCATTGGGACCTCCCATCATCGGATGGCTGATGGGCATTTCGGAGCGCACGGTCTTTATCACGATCACCGTATTGTCCTGGATCACCCTCCTGCTTGTCTTTTTCCTGATCAAACCGGATAAAAAGATCGCTTGATGAGATCCTTTGTCGCAAATGGGACTTCAAGTCTAAAAATGACCCGAAATGGTTGGAAAAAGTTCGCTATACATGTTTAATCGTATCGATGAATACGTTATAATGAAGAATGAAGCTTTCAGGGACCACAGGATTGAATCTTTTAATTTGAAACTTTAAGTATGCATAGCACGTATTTATGCATAGCACGAATTGTCAATCGAACATATGACAAACCTAGATAAGACAGAATGTATGGAGGGATCATTCCGTGTTATTTCACCCGATGGACATCTTCATATTTATCGCATTCGGTTTGTCAATCTGGGCTTCCTTCAAAGTAAGGGGGACGTTCGGGGAATGGTCGAGGGTGGCAGCCTCATCCGGGATGACCGGTTACGAAGCAGCGCGGCGCATGCTGGACAACCATGGTCTGTATGACGTACAGATCGAACCGGTACAAGGTGAGCTGACCGACCATTATGATCCGATCAACCGGGTTGTACGTTTGTCCGAACCGGTCTACAATTCACGTTCGATCGCAGCGATTTCGGTTGCCTGCCACGAAGTGGGCCACGCCATCCAACATAGTGAACGGTATCCGATGCTTGTGCTCAGACATCGTATGTTTCCCGTTGTCAACTTTGCCTCCAGCATCGCTCCGATCGTCCTGATCATGGGATTTTTGCTCTATTGGTCCGAATTGATCGGTCTCGGCATCATTTTGTTTTCCGCTGCGGTCGCGTTTCAACTGGTCACGTTACCGGTTGAGTTCAACGCCAGCAATCGGGCTAGAGAGCTCATGGTGGCAAACGGATTTATTACCAACGAAGAAGAACGCGGGGTTGGCAAAGTGCTGAATGCAGCCGCCCTGACCTATGTAGCTGCCGCACTCATTTCGGTATTGCAACTGCTCAAATTTATTATGATCTTTGCCAACAATCGTGAATAAAAACTGAAGCCCGCTTTCGTCAGTATCCAACTGACGGTAAAGCGGGCTTTTTGTGTTCTTCATTTGACCTATCTCTCGATCCCATCTTCTTCCGCTTCTTTTGCCTTTTCTGCCCGATCGAAATAATCGAGCAAAAAGCGGCGAAAGATTTCAGCCACAAGTGGCATCCGCCCGTCAGCCCGATAGATGAGACCGACGGTCCGCGTTACTTTGGGATCGGTAATTTTCACCTTCGCTGGCCGCAGTTCCTGCATATCTTTCAGCGCCATCTCCGGCAGCAGGCTCACCCCCATCCCGGCACCGACGAGGCCCCGGATCGTGTCTGTCTCCTCGCCTTCAAAACCGATTTTCGGAATGAAACCCGCTTTCAGACACGCATCCCAAACAATATTGCGCAACGAATAACCTTCGCTGAAAAGAACGAACGATTCGTCTTTCAACTGTTCCAGCCGGATCGACTCATTTTCAGCCAACGGATGATCTGGCGGAATGATCGCTAAAAGTTCTTCCGTAAACAACAACTGTCCGCGCAACTGTTCATGTTCGATATGGGGGGAGATGAGCGCCAGATCGATCTCCCCTTTCAGGACCGCATCGATCAGCACATTAAATTTGCCTTGTTTGAAGCGAAACATCACTTTGGGGTGATCATCTTTATGGAACTGGGATACGATGCGAGGAACGAGATTGACACCGAGGCTGTGCGGAAAGCCGAGGCGAATTTCACCCGCTTCCGGGTCCATAAATTCACGCACATCTTGAACAGCACGCTCAAGATCATTCAAAATTTGTTCAACGTGCCTTAAGAACAGTTTACCGACCGGTGACAACTGCACGTTTCTGCCTTTTTGCACGAAGAGTTTGACACCTAACTCTTCTTCCAACTGGCGAATTTGACGGCTGACAGCCGACTGTGCGACGTGCAATTCTTCCGCAGCTCTTGTCACGTGCTGTTTTTTCGCAACTTTCAGAAAATATTGTAACTGTCTCAGCTCCACGTCTACATCGCTCCTGATCAAACGATGGGACTCGTTGCGCTATCTATTATAGCTGAACTTGAGCAAAAGACCAAATAACAGCAGTCCCCCCACCAAACCGCCGAGATGAGCATACAGGTTGATATTGGCCATCAGGAGCGAATAGATGACACCGATCACCAGAATGGTCTGTATCGTTTTCTTCGACTGCGGATCCAGCGTTCCTTTCCGAAAAAGGATCAAAAAAAGATACGCGCCGAACAAGCCGTACACGGCACCGGAAGCACCGACAGATATGTATGGGGATGAATGCACAGTCGTGTAGAAAAATTCACTGGCAATATTTCCCGCCACACCGCTAAAAAGATAAATCAGCGCATAACGGAACTTCCCGAGCAATCGTTCCAGAGGAGGAGCAAACACGAACAGCGCAAAGCTGTTAAACAACAGGTGGTCAAATGATCCATGCAGAAAAATCGATGTGACAAAGGTGTGGAAGTCCGGACTGCCATGAAGATTGTGAATCGCTCCGTAACGGATGAGCGCTTCACCCCGTTCATAAGGTGAAAAAACAACGACCAGAAACATGATCAGATTGGCCAACAACAGAAGGGAAGTGACCGGATAGTAGCGGATATATTGCTGGAAACTTTCGTATCGCAAAAAAATCATAAGCGCCCTCCGTTCTGCCAAGTATTGGACACTCCGTACTATACAGTTTATAATAAGACGTGGACGAATGCCAATTTTTCAAGACAAACAAAGGAGGAAAAACGATGGCAGTTGAACGCTCCAACGCAGCTACTTTCAAAGGAAACCCGATTACGCTCATCGGACCTGAACTGAAAGTCGGCGACAAGGCTCCTGATTTCAAACTGAACAAAGATTTGCTGACCGAAGTTTCGCTTGCGGACTTTAAAGGAAAAATCAAATTGATCAGCGTCGTTCCTTCACTCGATACCGGCGTTTGTGATGCGCAAACGAAACGGTTCAATGAAGAAGCAGCCAACCTGGGCGATAACGTCGTCGTCCTCACCGTCAGTGTCGACTTGCCGTTTGCACAAAGTCGCTGGTGTGGCGCGAACAATGTCGATCGCGTGGTGACATTGTCCGACTACAAAACCAACCATTTTGGTGAAGCCTACGGCGTACTGATCAAAGAATTCCGGCTCAACATGCGTTCCATTTTTGTAGTCGATGAAAACGATACGATCCGCTATGTAGAGTACGTCAAAGAAATGACCGACCATCCGGATTATGAAAAGGCGCTTGAAGCCGTCAAATCTCTCGCCTAAACTGCGGATGCTTGTTGACCTACAGGTCCGTCATAAAACGAGAACAGCGTGGAAGTGTAAACTTCCCGCTGTCCTCATGAAATTTTGTAATCTTTCAAGCTATTGTCAATCGACTGGAACAGGTCGAGAATCGTGCGGTAGTTCGCACCCAGATCACCGAACGAACCTCGGGAAGCAGAATAAATGTCGATTGCGGTTTTCACCGGGTTGATGGAAAACAGCATGATGGTAATATCTTGGGTGCGTCCAAGTGCCGATTTTTTTTCCACAACGATTTCGCCAACGTTTTTCACTTCATGCAGCAACTTGTACCCCGGTTTTTTCTTAATGATGCGAACGACCTCATCCCAAACCTTGTCCATCGAAAGATTGTAGTATCGGGTTTTTAAATTGGGATCCCTGGCCTTTTCTCCCGTAGTCTCGTGGCTACGTACGATACCGATCAGGGTTCTTTTCAGCAAAATACATTTCCTCCTTCAGTATCCGACGCATTCATGATCTATTCTTTATCTTAACATGGAATGAGTGCGAGAGGAAGACGATCTTAGTTGAAGAATGATCTTTGATCACGATTCCTTTTTGAAGGGGAGGATGAGTTCTTCCCGCTCCACTTCCTCGTTTGGAGCAAACACTTCAAGCGTCAGATACCCGTCGGAATCGACATCTGTAATTTCAAACGAGAAATATCCCCAATGCGGTGCCGATGCCGCTGCTGTCAGCCATTGTTGCTCAACGGTACGCCCTTCACTGTCATAATACGTCACTAAAATGGCTCCTTCAAACGTACGGGCAACACCGCTGATCGTCCAACTGCCGTCATGATCCATATACGGTGCAAACAACAGCAGATGGTCCGTTTCTTTATACACGGATGGCAAAAAGGACAATCCCTTGAGCGTTGAGATTTCCTGCCCGCCCGACTCCTTGAAAACGACCGGGGTCTCATGCGAAAGTTCCAGCCGAATCAGGGCAAACGGGTAGGTGATTTCCTCGGTCACCGGGGTATCTTTCGGCGGATCTGTAAAAGTGACCTGTACGGTAAGTTCGCTACCGTTGTCATAAACGCGGTCGATCTCGACCGCATAGCCGCCGGAGTTTTTCGCTCCACGCGTGATCAATATGTACGTATGTTCACCATATTCCCGGATCTGGGTCATCTCTTTATTGAGTGAATGTTCGACCCATCGCTGAATTTCCGGATCTGCCTGCTCCAGATCGACTTCTTCGTAATCAACCTGCTGTGCACTGTAGTCCATCTCCAAATCCAAAATATCCGCAATAAACCGGACAGGCACGTAATGGATTTTCTCATCGCGAATGGCTGAGGGCGATTCCTTGACCTTCATGCCATTGATTGCGAACCGGATGTCCAGAAACTTGACGGAAATTTGCGTTTCTACGGCTGCGTAGCTGACACTACTGGTCAACATCAGACCGATCAGCACAGTAAACGCAATGGTTTTCCATTTCGCCATAGGCTTATACACTTCCCTTTATGATAAGGTATTGAGGTGAACCCCATTGCAAACGCTTAAATCATACTCAATTTTTCCATAAAACCCTTTACAATGCAAGGAAATAACTTCCTCGGACAAAAACATGAGCTTTTAAGCAGGATTTCACCGTCAATTCCCCGAATAAAGAATAGGATCACTTCGTATGTTTACTTAACAAACGATGGAGAGGTGTGTATGATGTCTTTGTTTTTAGGGGTGGACCTGGGGACGTCCGCAGTCAAGTGCATCCTCGTTGACCGTAGCGGTAATGTGATTGCCGATCATAGTGTCGAATATCCTTTGCTGCAGCCGCATCCCGGCTGGGCGGAACAGCGACCGGAAGACTGGTGGGAAGGGACGAAAAAAGCGATTGCCGCTTTGTTGGCCAAAGCCAACGTCAAGGGCAGCGATATTCAAGGGATCGGTTTTTCCGGCCAGATGCACGGTTCGGTTTTTCTCGATCGCGACCTGAATGTCATTCGTCCCGCGCTATTGTGGTGCGACCAGCGTACGGCTGCACAATGTGAATGGATCACCCATGCGGCCGGAGGCGCAAAACAGCTGGGTGAATGGACCGGAAACAAGGCGCTGACCGGCTTTACCGCACCGAAAATCATCTGGCTGCGCGACAATGAACCGGAAAACTATGAGCGGGTCG
Source organism: uncultured Paenibacillaceae bacterium (assembly GCA_937925675.1). GTDB lineage: Bacteria > Bacillota > Bacilli > Paenibacillales > CALAME01 > CALAME01. Next base: position 13,995 of record CALAME010000034.1, read on the forward strand.
CTCATGTCATTCTCCCTAAAGACTATGTCAGACTGAAGCTGACGGGAACACTCGCTATCGATGCCGCTGATGCAAGCGGTACCCTCCTGCTTGATGTATCGAAACGGAAATGGCACGAGACGTTGCTCGAAAAGCTGGGCATCCCGAAAGAGTGGCTGCCGGACGTTTATGAAAGCAATGAAATTGTTGGACATGTTACGCGGGAAGCCGCTGACGAAACCGGATTGGCCGAAGGTACACCGGTCGTTGCCGGCGGTGGTGACCAGGCTTGCGGAGCAGTCGGAGTCGGCGTCGTGCAAAAAGGGATCGCTTCCGTCGCGCTCGGTACATCTGGTGTCGTCTTTGTCCATGATGAAACGTATCAGGTGGATGAAGAGTTTCGACTGCATTCCTTCTGCCATGGTGTTCCTGGCAAATGGCATCGCATGGGCGTCATGCTTGCTGCTGGCGGCTCCTTCCAGTGGTGGCGAAATCACTTTGGCTACGAGGAAATGCAAAAGGCGGAACGGGAAAACAGGGACGCCTACGAATTTTTGACCGCACTGGCCGAAACGGCTCCGATCGGCAGCGAAGGGCTCATCTTCCTGCCCTATCTGACCGGAGAACGTACGCCACATCCGGACCCGAAAGCACGCGGCGGATTTATCGGCCTGACCTCGCGTCACGAAAAAAGACATTTGACCCGCGCCGTTCTCGAAGGGATTACGTTTGGCCTGCGTGACTCGCTGGAATTGATGAAGCAAGCATCCGTTGACATTCAAGAGCTTCGCGTAAATGGTGGCGGAGCAAGAAGCCCGTTTTGGCGGCAGATGATTGCGGATGTTTTCGGTTTCCCTGTCGTCACCGTCAATTCGACGGACGGACCGGCATATGGAGCTGCTGTGATGGCCGCTTCCGGCGTATTAAACGAGCCGATCCCGTCCCTGTGCGAACAATGGATCAAGGTCGTTACGCGCACCGAGCCGGATCAGGAGCGCATGAAACAATACGAACCGTACTATGCGCTTTACCGTGAACTCTATCCGACATTGAAAGCGGCGATGCACCGGCTTGACGATCTTGTGCACCAGCAGTGACCTTCTCCCCACTACGGTGCCCAAATCGCGATGGGGTGAACTCACGCCTGCTCGATCTCACAACGATCGATCAGGCGTTTTCTTTCAGGCACAAAAGATGTGCTTTCCGATCCGCTTGATCTGCGGCCGGCTCCAGATCCAGCTGGAGGTGGCCGTTTCCGGATTGAAATAAAAGAGCGCGTTCGACGTCGGATCCCAGCCATTAATCGCATCGTATACGGCGCGGTAAGCTGTCTCATCCGGCTCCAACCAAAATTGTCCATCGGAAACTGCGGTGAATGCGCCCGGCTCAAATATGACACCGGCAACCGTGTTCGGAAAATGCTCGCTTTGCAGACGGTTTAAAATCACCGCCGCTACCGCTACCTGGCCGATATACGGCTCGCCTCGCGCTTCTCCATACACCGCCATCGCCATCAAGCGGATGTCCTCTTCACTGAACAGATTGGCGGAACCGAGCTGAACGGATTCTGTACCCGGGCGCCATCCCTTCGTCGCCCTTAACAGCATCGCACCGGTTTTGGGACCTACGATACCGTCAATCTGCTCGAGTCCGAACTGATATTGAAAGTTTTTTACAGCCTGGTACGTTCTCCAACCGTATTGACCGTCTATTTTATAACGATAGTAACCGAGATAGGCGAGCCGAGATTGTACTTCTTTGACCTGTTCGCCACGTGAACCGATTTTCAACAACGGATCGCCGAGCGTGTGTCCGGTCTTGGGAAAAAGGATCAGAACAAGGGTTAACACCAGTACGCTGGATATCAACCATTTGGCCGCTTTGAACGGATGCATAACAAAAAACACCTCCGACAAGGAAATCCGCGCAGGAAGCCCATTGCGGATTTTTCCTTAGTATGGAGGTGTGACGATCAGAATATTCGCAAAAAAATCCCGCAAATGCCGTTTTGATGATTATGTTTCAAGAACCCGCTCTCCGCAGGTGGGTTTCCGCAGACGACGCTTTTGAAGTCCCTTTTCGGGGGCATTTCAGCCACGCGCCAATATAGGAATCCCTTTTGTTATTCATAGGTTCGAAACAAAAACGATCAAAACGAACATCGCAGGAGTGCCTTGGTTACCTTCATTATAAACCGTTCGTTAGGCAAAGTAAACTTCCAGTTTTATGTCAGTCTTTGCTCGTCGCTACGACATTTTCGCCATTCTTTTTCTCTTCCGATTCCCCTAGCTCCGCTTCATATTCTTCCTGTTTCTTCTTGATTTTGAGGAACAGGCGATGAAAGTGGAAAAACGTCATATAAGCGATCAAGCTGCCCATGAAAAACGGAATGAGAAAGGTAAAATGGTAAAAGCTGATATACAAAATAAACAAGTTCGTGATCGTGATCAGTACGGAAGTGAGCGGGCGGCCCAGCGTAATCAGGATGGCGTTTTTCACCACCTGCAACGTCTTCATCTCCAAATGGACGACGATCGAGAAAAAGTGGAACATGGAGATAAAGACGACCAGCAAGAAAGCGATAAATACGACGGACAGAAACTGTAACGCCGACTCCTGTGCGGCATAAAAGCGGTAATTGACGATCATCAATACGATCAAAAAAGTAAAAATGATCCCGCCGAACATGCTCTTGACATAGTTTTCTTTATAGCTGCGAAAAAAGGTCTTGAACAGGGGAACATCTTCTTCCCCCATCACCCATTTTCGAGCGACAGCAAACATCGCTGACGTCGCCGGAAACAAGGTAAACGGGGAAAGAACGCCCATAATCATCAAAGTAAATACGAACTGATCCAGCGTTTGCGAGTGGAGCAGAACGATCAGAAAATAAAAAATCGGAATGGAACATAGCACCCACAGGATGTTGGTGACCGAAAAGCGCATGATCCATTCACATATCCGGTATAGGCCCCCCATCATGCCTTTCATTTCCATGGTCAAAAATCCTCCCTGCCCGATTTCATCCTTGTTATTATGATAACGCTTGACGGAGGGAATGTAAATGCAAGTTACTTGGAAAGCAGCGGCCGTTTTTTACTCTGTGCCCGCGAATCGCGTACCGATTTCCCCCAGCGATGTTGACCGTTATCGTATTTTTTTCCAAACGTCACCGGCCTGTATTTGTCCGAAGATCGAGATTCGGCACGTTTCTTTTTACTTCCGGTTCCGACCGGTTCTTCCGGTGTCAGCTGGATGCGGACATCATTTTGATCTTTGCTCAAAAGCTTAAAGGCCGCCGACAAAAGCTGAACCGAATCGTGCTGTTCCAGCAGTTTGGCCGATATGCCCGCAAATTCTTTAATCTGATCATTTTGCATTACTTCGAGCAAACGTTCAGCCAAATTTTTCTGTTTGCCCTCGATCGCTTCAGCGACGGTAGGCAATGGCCGTCTCGAAATTTTATGCCGCGTCACCCGTTCAATGAAACGCAGATGCGCCTCTTCACGCGGGGTGACAAATGTCCACGCGCTCCCTTCCTTACCGGCGCGCCCGGTTCGCCCGATGCGGTGCACATAGCTTTCCGGATCTTGCGGCAAATCAAAATTGATCACATGGGTAACGCCCGTCACGTCAATGCCACGCGCCGCCACATCGGTAGCAACGAGAATATCGATCTGATTGTCGCGAAATTTGCGCATGACACTGTCCCGCTGCGCCTGCGACAAATCTCCGTGCAGTCCGTCCGCAGCATAGCCTCTCTTTTTAAGCGCCTCCGTCAACTCACTGACACGCCTTTTGGTGCGCCCAAACACGATCGCAAGCTTCGGTGCTTCAATATCCAACAGCCGGGTCAGCACCTCAAATTTCTGTCTTTCCGTTACTTCCATATACATCTGGGCAATGTTGGGTGCGCTCACCTGTTTCGGAACGATGGAAATATGCTCGGGATCGCGTAAAAAACGCTGCGCCAGCTTTTGGATGTTCGGCGGCATGGTCGCTGAAAACAGCATCGTCTGCCTTTCCCGCGGCACCTTTTCCAAAATGGCCTCGATATCTTCGAGGAAACCCATATCGAGCATTTCATCCGCCTCATCCAGCACAACCGTTTTTATGTGGTCCAGACGGATGGTCCTGCGTTGAATATGATCCAGCAAACGGCCGGGGGTGCCGATAATAATTTGCGGCCGTTTTTTCAATGCACGAATCTGTTTGCCAATGTCTTGTCCCCCGTAAACGGCCAGAGAACGAACGCCTTTGTAACGACCAAGCTTGCCGATTTCGACAGCTACCTGGATCGCCAACTCACGCGTCGGCGCGAGTACAAGTGCGGATATTTGCTCTTCATCAGCGGTGATTTTGTTGACGAGCGGGATGCCAAATGCGGCTGTCTTGCCCGTTCCGGTCTGCGCCTGTCCAATCAGGTCTTTTCCTTTCAAACCGATCGGTATTGCTTTTTTCTGGATCGGTGTCGGTTCCTCATAACCCAGATCCTCTATGGCTTTTAACACTTTGGGATCCAATTTTAGGTCGGTAAAATTGTTCAAACTTTTCATACTCCTTTTTGCTTCATCTGCCCTATAACAAAAAAAAGAAGCATTTCCCTTATGACTAAGCAAGGAAAATACTTACCTTACTCTCGATCGCCTTTCCTATCATAACACAAAATGAAACGGCATGACAAATTTTTCTACAATCCTATATGAACGTTTAAAACATATATATACCTTTAAAAAACAATACTTACATTAGAATTATGCTCACAGGCATAGGCACGGTACGAAAAATGTCTTATAATGTAAAGAAATGCTGTCAAATGAAGGCATAGGGAGAGAAAAAATGGAGATTTTGCTCGCACTCATGCTCATGATTTGGAACCCCGCCCATGATCTGTCCAAGCTCCACGAACACATCCGCTTCGATCACTTGGTCCAGGCTGTTGAAAGAGCAAGAGAATACGGCAGCGAAAAGCCAAAGTACGATGAAGTGACGGCAAGCGGAGAATGGATCAAGCGTGATCCGCAGCAGGATGAAGCACCGGTGATCCGCGGTGTATATGCGTCCGCTCACACTGCAAACGGGGCGCGCATGCAGTCGATCTTGCAACTTTTGGAAGAGACCGAACTAAACGCGATCGTGATCGACATTAAGGAAGATGAAGGTTATGTCACGTACGAGACCGGCAATCCGGAAATCGAACAGTACGGAACGACAAAACGGATTATCCGTGATATCGGCCATGTGATGGATCAGCTTGAACAAAGAAACATTTACCCCATTGCGCGCATCGTCGTGTTCAAGGACAAGGTGCTCGCCAGACAGAAACCGGAATGGTCCTTTTTAAATCCGGATGGAACTCTCTGGGCGAACAACCGCGGTGAACATTTTGTCAACCCGTACATTAAGGAAATTTGGGAATATAACGTCGAGGTGGCCAAACAGGCCGTTCAGGCAGGCTTCAAGGAAATCCAGTTCGACTACGTCCGTTTCCCGGAAGGATTCGAACAACGTGCGGACCGATTGATCTATGAACGGGACGATACCATGAGCCGCACGGAAGCGATCACCGAATTCGTCCGGTATGCACGCGAGCAGCTCAATCCGCTCGGGGTGCGTGTTTCCGTCGATATATTCGGTTATGCCGCCTCCGTTCCCGCTGCAGAAGGAATCGGGCAAGATTTCAATGAAATTTCCAAATATGTCGATGTCATCAGCCCGATGGTATATCCGAGCCACTACGGGCCAGGATGGTTCGGCGTTAACGTCCCCGATGCCCAGCCGTATACGACGATATACAATGCCATGATCGACACGCACCGCAAACTGGAACAGATCAAAGAAGTCAAACCGATCATCCGCCCATGGATCCAGGACTTCACTGCCACCTGGGTACGTGGCTACATCCCGTACGGAAAGAAAGAAGTGGAAGAACAGATCCGCGCACTCTACGACACCGGAATCGAGGAGTTCTTGCTCTGGAATGCGTCCAATGTATATACGGAGGGTGTCGATTATTTGTTAAGTCCTTAAATCAGAGCGGGCATGATCAGGCCGTCCCAAGTGCTCTCCATTGCAGCAGGTCACTTGCAGGACGGCCCGTTTTGTAATCGGCAATTCCATATTATATCAGCCACTCCATTTTGTCATCGCAACTCCGTATTATCATCAGACCCATTTATGCCATAGCGATGGGTGATTCGGTCCCTTAAGCTATTGTGACAGGCGAAGCGCCAGTTCATACAATTCGTAGTTAAACCTTTTTTTCGTGGAGATCACTTTTTCAATGTCTGTCACGACCAGCTCTCCATTGACGATCCCGCATGCCTTGCCCGACTCATTTTCCAGCAGCTTCCTGACCGCAAAATCTCCGAGCTGGCTGGCAAGCAAACGGTCTTTGTAGGTGGGGGTTCCTCCGCGCTGGATATGACCCAGCACCGTTACGCGCGACTCGAGGCCGTTTCTTTTTTGAATTTCCCTTGCGATCGTTTCTCCTTTGCCGACACCTTCGGCAACGATAATAATACTGTGGCGCTTGCCATGGGCAAAATTGTCGGCCATCCGTTGCGCAATTTCATCCAAATCGTATTCCACTTCAGGCACCAGGATCGATTCGGCACCGCTGGCGACACCGGCGTACAGGGCGATATCCCCGCAATGGCGCCCCATCACTTCCACGACGGATGAACGCTCATGCGAGGTCATCGTATCGCGCAATTTGTTGATGGCATCTACCACAATGCCGACAGCCGTATCAAAGCCGATCGTATAGTCGGTATAAGCGATATCGTTGTCAATGGTACCCGGTACGCCCATCGTTTTGATTCCGAGCTGGCTCAATTTGAGCGCACCACGATAAGAACCGTCGCCTCCGATGACAACGAGCCCGTCGATACCGCGTTTGCGAAGATTTTCTGCTCCCTTTTTCTGGCCGGCTTCGGTTTTGAACTCTTCGCAGCGAGCCGTTTGCAAAATCGTCCCACCGCGGTGAATGATATCACCGACGCTGCGCAAGTCCATTTTGCGAATGTCATCGTTGATCAAACCGAGAAATCCTCTTTGCACACCATATACTTCAATGCCGTGATAAATGGCACTGCGTACGACCGCTCTGACCGCTGCATTCATGCCTTGGGAATCTCCACCGCTTGTCAGTACTGCAATCGATTTTACACTCATACCCGTTTCCTGCCCTTCCTGATCAATTTCATCTTCCAGATCCATTTCATCTTCCGATTGATCTCATTACAATGCTTTCCGTATCCATACACTGTTTATCCAGAAAAACAAGCGTGTCAACGGACTGCCACGCATCAGCCTGCGGGTGATCATTTGCACCTCGCTTTGGCGCTTCACTTTCGGATCGGACAAATATAGTGCGAGCAGCCCCTCGACAATCATGAGATGAAATGCCGGAGTATCCAGTTTTCGAGCATCTTCCCTCGCCCGCGTTAACACCAGTTCCAGCCTTTTTTGCGTCTCCACCGGATCGCGGTAATAGCTGCAGAAGTTCAGGTCACCGCCCACTTCGTCTTCTTCCTGGTCAATCAGGTAGTCAAGCAAAATGTGCAGGCCGCAAATGTGGGGGAAATAAGCATGGCGTATTTGCTCCACACGTTGTTCTGACAATTCTTTTTCGGTGGCGGCCAAAAATAACATGAACACTCCGAGCGTGGAACCGGTAGCTGCAGCAAATTCATTCCAGCGCAAATGCGGGTACCGGGCCGAGTGCTGCGCCCACCAATCCAGCAATTTTTGTTCACGCAAATCGCGACGTATATGTTTGTACACTTGCAGATCGCAGTACAGTTGAACGAGTTCAAATACGCGCGCCCGAACTTTTTCATAGGATGGGAGCAGCATAATACAAGACTGGCATGTTCTTACCAGACTCAGCAAATATCCGCCATCTTCCGTCTGTTCCCGCCGTTCATAATAGTTCCGGGCGGGTGCCCCCGGATCAACAGCATCGAGCATCGCCTGGTGCAGAAGACGAAAATCTTCCTCATCCAAGGAAGTGCTACGGTCACACAGATTGTCCAAATAATCGCTGATGGTCTGAAAAGCGACGATGAGCGGGATCAAAATATGTTTTTGCGGCAAATGGGCTGTGGCGTATATGGCGCCTCCTTCACAATGGAATTGTTTTGTCGTCATCGACGCGAGGGCCTGTCTGCGCAACTCCGGATCAGGAATGCGTTCCGCCATCTTCCGCCATTCAGCCAGTTGCCGCCTCACTTCCGGGAGGACATATTTGTAAAACCGCCACATGAGGGTGAACGGATTCGTCGGAACCGATGGACGTGACGGTTCAGCCGGTTTCAATCAATGTACCTCCGCAACAACGCTGGTAAGTATAGTTGAGCAGAAGCTCCATTTCCCACCTTTGTACCCGCTCGACCCATTCCGTTTCCGTCTTCGTTCCAATTGCGACCGTTTGTGCGACCAAATCGACAAAGGCAAAGGGATCCCAGCGATCGTTAGCCGCAAGACGCGCCAGTCGTTCTGCCACCGTTCCACCGTGTCCCCCGTTCAGACCGGATGGTGCAGACTGCGAAGCCGGACCCGATCGGAATTCGTCTTTATGATTCGACCATTTTCGCTGGAGCGGTTCGAAAACCGGATGCTCTCCCGTCATCCGAAACCAATATTTCGCGTTGCTGTAATCCCCCTCCATGCGATGCATGATCCCATGCCAATAACTGCCCAACGTCGAATGTACCTGCTGGGAAAAGCGATGGGAAGCATCAAGACTGTCGTTCCACAACAACAGCCCTGCTTTCAGCGCCAGCACATCTTCCTTCTTAGCCGCAGCATCACCGAGAAGCTGCTCCTGAGGAGCCTGTATGATTTCTCTCTCCAGATCCGCGTCCCATACCCGCTTGGGTGCAAGCGATTGTCTCGGCCGCGAGCGAAGCTTTTGAACCACTTCCTCCAGCCATGGAGTCGGCATCCTTTTATACCTCCTCAATTTCCGATTCTTTCCGTATTATAATATAAAACTCAGGTCCGGTCATCCGCACGATAAACCGCCCAAACTATGCATGTGTCGCAGCCGGAGCCACCTCTTCAGTGAGACGGTACCAAATCCACAGATCGTTGATGACAGACGCCAGCTCTGCGATCTCACGATTCAAACGGCAGGAAGTATCAAAATCTTCTTCCTCGTCAAGACAACGCTGTTTTTCTTCGATCTGACGCTCCAAACAGGAAATCCGGTCGGGGATCGTCCCGCGCACTTTTTCCCATTCCATCAGGATCTTTTCACGTGTTTTCATATCGTAACATTCCCAATCTTGATCCAGTTCCGGCAAAGGTATGCCCAGTCTTTGATCATAAACGAAACGATACCCGCTCATTCTCTTCCCCTTCTATTGGTCACTGTTGATTCTATCTTATCAAAAAAAGAGAGAAAGCGTAACCATGAGGGATCAAGCAACATGATTCTCATGCGCTCTATCGACTGTTTTTCATGCTATAATGGTTGGAGTTGACCATCAATCCATTGACCGTCGTATCGAGCAAACTTAGAGAACAAACTTGGAGACGATGCATCCATGCAAAAAAAGACAGCCAGACATTCCGGGAACGTTTTGAACCCGGATACAACGCTTCGAATGAAGAACCTGACCGCTTTTTTTGTCCCGCTTGGTATTTCCGCTTTGCTTGTAACCGTTTCACATGTCATCATCAATGGTACGCTGGCACGCGCCACCATTCAGCAGGAACTGGTCATTTCCGCTTATGCCATCGCCATGAGCGTATTCGGACTGTTTGAACATCCGCTCACCCTGCTCAGGCAGACCTGTTCCGCCCTCGTTCGGGATCGCAGGTCGTTCTATTCGCTTTTTGTCGTCTGTTTTTATCTGATCGTCGTCTTGCTCGGCATCAGTGTCCTGATCGCCTTCACGCCACTGGGGAACTGGTTTTTTGCAATCGTATTCGGTGCTGAGGGGATGTTGACTGAAGAAATTATCCATTCTTTTCGGGTTCTGATCGTCGTCTGCCTGTTCTCAGCGCTCCGCTGCATGTACCAGGGCATCATCATCTACCAGCTACGTACAAAGTGGCTGACGATCGGTATGATCATACGACTTGCAGCTATGTATATCGTTTCCTTGATCCTCATCCACCATCCGGAGCGGATCAATGCCGCGACCGCCGCTCTGATCTTTCTGGTAGGAATGGTTGTAGAAGCGGCAGTCAGTTTTCTGGAAGGGCGCCAGTTACTGAAAAACATGCCCAAGGTCATCGAGCCGAACGAATACCATCAAAAAAGGGCCATTTTCCGTTTTTATCGTCCCATGCTGTTATCTGCCCTGATCTCGGTCGCACTCGGACCCGCGATCAATGCGGGGCTTGGCAAAACAACCAGTGTTGAACTGGCGATTGCTTCCTATGCGGTCGCAAACAGCCTTGTCTTTATGTTCGTCAGTTTCAACACGTACATGCATCAGATCGTATTGAATTTCTATAATCGCGATCGCAAGCTTGTATTTCAGTTTTCCTGCCTGTTCGGTTTGCTGCCGGTTTTCTTTCTGATATTGTTAGCGTTCACACCAGTGGGAGATCTGTTCCTGGAACGGATCATGGGCATCAGCGGCGAACTGCTCTCCGCCACCAAGGCGACATTGCAAGTGTTTCTGCCGTATGTGATCGTGTTTACATGGGTGGACTATTGCAACGGTTTGCTCATGCTGAACAACCAAACCCGTGTCATGCTCTGGTCTCAGGGCACCAATATTGCCGTCACCGTCATTTTGCTGATCGCTCTGGTAGCACTCACACCGGGCTGGAACGGAGTGATCGGCGGTCTCGCCCAATCGCTCGGCCTGGTCGCTGAATTGGCTGTATTGGTCTATGTTTTGCGTCAAATGCAGCGTCATGACGGTAACGTTCGCCCAAACGTAACTTCAGGCGTATGATTGCCGATGTCCTGCAATTTTCCAGTCTTGATTTTACATGAAGAAGATCACTATAATGGCAATATAATAAAGGCATCGCCTTCGCGATAACGACCGACAAAGGAGATGATCGGCATGGATGCCGAGCTTCAATATGAGCAGCAGCGTGTCGATACGGTGAGGGAAAAACTCTCACGGCGCCTCGCCGATCTGAAAAAAGAATTAGGGGATGTCAAAAGCCACATGGTGGAAATCCGCCGTCATTTCTGGGACGAGGTGACGGTAAATATCGATCATGCCGATGATGTGGCTGAGACGATCTCGAGCATCCGCCAGCAAGTCGGAGTGCTCAAAGAGCGCGAACGCCGGCATGAGCAGACGCTTAAAGAGTACAACCAGCTGGAAAAACTGTACCCATCCCCCTATTTTGGACGGATCGATCTGACGGAAGACGACACGGGAGAACAGTTAACCGTCTATATCGGAACTTGCTCGTTCATCGACGATGATGGGGAAACCTTTCTCGTGTATGACTGGCGAGCACCGATTTCGAGCGTTTACTACGATTACCCGCCGGGACCGATCTCCTATGAAACACCCGTGGGCATCGTCACGGGAAAAATGGACCTGAAAAGACAATTTATTATCCGCGACGGAATCATTCGCTCCATGTTTGATACGGGTGAGACGATTGGCGATGAATTGTTGCAGCAGGTGCTGGGACAAAACGCAGACTTAAAGATGAAGAGCATCGTTGCCACCATCCAGAAGGAGCAAAACCAGGTCATCCGGAACGACCGCGCCAAGCTTCTCGTCGTCCGCGGAGCCGCAGGCAGCGGAAAAACATCGGCCGCACTGCAGCGGGTCGCCTACTTGCTCTATAAATACCGGAATCAAATCAACGCAGACCAGATCGTGCTTTTTTCTCCGAACCCGATCTTTAACAGCTACGTTTCAACGGTTCTTCCGGAACTCGGCGAAGAGAATATGCAGCAGACGACGTTCCAGGAATATCTGGAGCGGCGAATCGGATCGGAATTTGATGTGGAAGATCCGTACGATCAGATGGAATATGTACTGACCGCCCCCGATTCCCCCGAAAAACAGAATCGTATCGCGGCGATGAAATTCAAAGGATCGGTTCCGTTTCTGGATATCATCCGCTCGTTTACCGACTCTCTGGAGGAAGAAGGTCTGGAGTTTCGCGACCTGAAGTTTAACGGAGAAGCGATTATCACCGCACGGGAAATGCGAGCCTTTTTCTATGAGTCCGGTCTGGACTCACCGTTGCGTAAACGGGTGGAAGAGTTGCGCGAATGGCTGCTGGAAGGCCTGAAAAAAGCCGAAAAGGATGAAATGGAAAAACCATGGGTCGAAGATGAAATCGAGCTCCTGGACCAGGAAGAAATCCAAAAAGCATTCCGCTACGCCCGCAAACAATCGCTTGCCGAAGACCAGCATGAACACGATATCGCCAAACAATGGTTGAAACAAAAAGTGGTGCGCGAAAGGTTCAAACCGCTGCGCCGCCGCATCAAACGGTTCGGCTTTATCCACCTCCCACGCACCTACGCCAATCTGTACAAAAATCCGGATCGGATCTACAAGTGGATGAAAAAAGAAGATGTACCGGACGCGTGGCCGGGAATTTGCCGATTGACACTGGAAGCCTTGTCCCGCAAACAACTGCTGTACGAAGACGCCACACCCTACCTGTACCTGAAAGAACGGCTGTTTGGCTTCAGTGCATACAATTCGGTGCGGCATGTCATCGTCGACGAAGGTCAAGACTATTCTCCGCTACAATTTGAATTTTTGAAACGATTGTTCCCGCGCAGCAAGATGACGGTACTGGGAGATTTCAACCAGGCGATTCACGTGCATGCGGACGGACTGGATTTCACGGCTTTGAACCAACTGTACGGGGAAGCGGAAACCGAACATATCCGTCTGTCCAGAAGTTATCGTTCCACCCAACAGATCGTCCGCTTCACAAGAGACATTGTCCCGGATGGAGAAGAGATCATACCGTTTCATCGCGACGGGGCGAAGCCGACGATCACGACCATCATGAGCGAATCCGAGCTGATCCGTTGTATGGTCAAGCGGTTGAATGATTTGAGCGAACGCTTCGAAGAGGGAACGATCGCCGTCATCTGCAAGACGGAACAGGAATGTGAGCAAGCTTATGCAGCACTGACGTCGGCGGATTTAAAAAGACCGCTGCAGAAAGTGACGAAAGAATCCCGCCGCTTTGAGAAAGGGATTCAGATCATCCCGAGCTATTTGGCCAAGGGAGTCGAATTTGATGCCGTCATCGTCTACAACGTCTCCCGTCATGTTTACGGCAGCGAATTCGAACGGAAACTGCTGTATACGGTCTGCACGCGCGCCATGCATGAATTGCACCTGTACGCCATCGGGGAGCTCAGCCCGTTTTTGGCCAACATCAATCCCGAATTGTATGTTGATGAATCGTCTATTGATAAATCGTCGTCCGTTGAAACGGTTCCGAGCAAATCATAGCCGGAACCGTCTTTTTTTGGCTTGTTAAAAGCAATAACGTTTTAAAACAAAAAAAGCGATTTTCGCACAAGACGAAAATCGCTTTTTTTCCTTACCATGTTACCTGAGTGGAAACATATAAGAAAAAGTGGACACGCCATATTAGCGCATCATTTTTGTTTTTTTCGGCGGTTTACAACTTGATTACATTGGCGGCCTGCGGTCCGCGGTCACCTTGCGTAATCTCAAATTCAACCTCTTGACCTTCTTCCAACGTTTTGAAGCCTTCCTGTTGAATAGCGGAAAAATGTACGAACACGTCGTCGCCGCCTTCAACTTGGATAAATCCGTAACCCTTCTCAGCATTGAACCATTTTACAGTACCTCTCAAATCTTTAACCTCCTAATCTCCCGCCGAAATGGAAATGGCGAGTAACTCAATTATAATGGGTAGACCTGCATAAATCAAGTGCAGAAATCAAATTCAAATGCATTTCGATGAATGGAACAACATCCATTCGGGTTACAATAAAGCCGATTTTCGGGCACCGGGGGATGCAACAAGGAGGGATGGAAATGGATTTCTTCTCCATGGAAACATGGTCAGCACTCGTCAGTATTATCATCATCGATCTCATCCTTGCCGGTGACAACGCGGTTGTGATCGGCATGGCCGCCCGCCATATTCGGAAAGATATTCAAAAACGCGTGATCATCATCGGAACTATGGGAGCGGTTGTGATCCGCGCCCTGGCCGCGTTTGTTATCGTCTGGCTGCTGAAAATTCCCGGGCTTCTGCTGACGGGCGGACTTTTGCTCGTGTGGATCGCCTACAAGTTGCTGACGCAAAAAAAGAAACACCAAGACGTGCGGACGGGGCAAAGTATTTTTGAAGCGATCCGCACCATCATCGTCGCCGATGTGGTGATGGGACTGGACAACGTGTTGGCCATCGCCGGTGCAGCCCAGGGAAGCCTCCTGCTCATCCTGATCGGTCTCGCTATCAGCGTACCGATCATCATCTGGGGCAGCACGCTGATCATTCGCTGGATCGAACGTTATCCCGTCCTGCTTTATGTCGGTGCCGGTGTGCTCGTTTATACAGCAGGCAAAATGATCACAGGAGAAGCGCTCCTGGCCCCATTCTTTACCAACGCAATGGTCAAATGGTCCGTCGTCATTTTGCTGATCGCGGTCGTTCTTACAGCCGGACGTCTGAAAAATCGGAGCGTCAGCGCGGTCTAAATGCAAGTGTCCGTTACCGAACGTTCCTCGCTTGATGGAATCCGTGTTGATTTGCTGAAATCAGGCCATATGCGCTACAATGAATGCAGAATGAACACGTAATCACATTCAGGAGAGGAAAGATAAATGGATCATATTTCAGACGCACTGGCCCCTTTCATCCACAACGATTCGCAACGCCAATGGGTAAAAAAAGCGCTGGAACTGGCCGAAGTTTTTGCAGCAAGAGCCGAGCGTTATGATCGGGAAAACCGTTTTCCGTTTGAAAATTTTGAGGATTTGAGGCAGGCCGGATTTCACAAGTTGACGATTCCGAAAGCTTACGGCGGCGACCACATTTCTTTGTACGAATTTGTGCTTATTCAAGAAACGCTTGCGGCCGGATGTGCATCCACCGCCCTTGGTCTCGGCTGGCATCTCGGTTTATTGCTCAATTTGCGGGAGACCAAGGCCTGGCCGCAGGACAAATACGAGTCAATCTGCAAAGAGATCGTGGAACACGGCAAATGGATGAACAGCTGCAGCACAGAACCGTCAACGGGCAGTCCGAGCCGCGGGAGAAGACATGAAACAACCGCTGTCAAGACCAGCGATGGCTGGGTCATCAATGGCCACAAGACGTGGAGTACCCTCAGCCCGCTCCTGGATATCTTTCTGATCACCGCCGCCATCGACGGTTCTGACGACATGGGCGAGTTTTATGTGCCGAGAGGAACACCCGGTCTGACCGTGAAGGAGACTTGGGATTCAATCGGAATGCGCGCGACAGGCAGCCACGATGTACTGCTGGAAAATGTCGTGTTGCCTGATGATGCGCTACTCAGCCGTCATACATACGGCCAGCCTTCCCCCAAAAGCAAAGATGGCGGCGGGTGGTTGTTGCACGTTCCGGCCTGTTACCTGGGAATCGCGGCTGCGGCCAGACATTTCGCTGTCTCTTTCGCCAAACATTATCATCCCAAAGGAATGGAGCAGCCGATCTCCGGCATTCCTGGTGTTCGCGACCGGCTTGGCGAAATGGAAACGAAACTTTACGGCGCCCGCGCAGCGATGTATCAGGCCGCTGCACGCTGGGATGCCCAGCAAGAAGAACGGCACACCCTTCGCCCCATCTTTGGCGCGGCCAAACTGATCGCCACGAATCAGGCGGTCGAAATTGTAGATTTGGCCATGCGTATCGTCGGCGGCCGAAGCATGCTGCGAAAATATCCGCTGGAACGGTATTATCGGGATATCCGGGGCGGATTGCACAATCCGCCGATGGACGATGCCGTTCGGCAATCGATGGCCACCTTTGCTTTGAACGACGTGAAAGATTGAGGACGAAAAAGGTTTCGTCGGGGTGAGGAGATGCCCGTATGAATTCGGATTTTTTGCTTACGTTTTTGCTGACCTCCTTCGCTTTGGCGGGGGTCGTCATTTTAAAAAAAGATGCGATTCCGCCGCGGGTGCGGCGACCGTTGGCCATTTTGTCCCTCGTTATGGTCGTAACGTCTTTTGTGATGCTGGTCGTGGCATTTTTGCGCCTCGGCGCTTGAACGGTGCAAAAGCGGATGGGAATTGTCACCTATCCGCTTTTATATTATATTGGTAGCAAGGCCATACTAACCGAAAAACGGAAATTTCAAACGGATGTGAATGTATGCGTTTTTCGGTGATCGTCTTTTCGTCAATGCTGCTGGCCGCAATCGTCGTGTCCGGGTGGAATCCGTCTCCGGACAACAACAAGCACGCCTTCAATACGATAAGGAGGGAAACGATGAGCGAGCTGCCCAAACGTTCAGAAATCCCCGCACAACATCGCTGGAAACTGGAAGACTTGTTTGCGTCCCAGGCGGAATGGGACGGAGAATACGAGCTGGCCAAAGCCAAAATCAAGGAAATCGGCCAATATCGGGGTAAACTGAACGATCCTGCAACGATCCGAGCATGCTTTGAACTTGAAGACGACCTGTCCATCCACGTCGAAAGATTGTATGTCTATGCGCACATGAGGCATCACGAAGATACAACCGTGCCTGAATACCAGGCCCTGTCGGAAAAAGCAAAAAGATTGAGCGTTGAAGCCGGTGAGGCTTTATCCTTCATCGCACCGGAGATTTTGAACTTGCCGGAAGAGCGTCTGAAGGAGCTGGAGAGCCATCCTGAGCTTGAACCCTACCGCTTTACCATCAGCGAGCTGATCCGGCAAAAAGCACACGTGCTTTCCCTCGAAGAAGAGGCGCTGCTCGCGCAGGTCGGCAATTTGTCGCAAGCACCGAGCACGATCTTCGGGATGATCAACAACGCGGATATGAAATTTCCGAAAATCCGTGATGAAAACGGTGAAGAAAAAGAACTGACGCACGGCAACTATATCCAATTTCTCGAAAGCCGAGACCGGGACGTGCGAAAACGGGCATTTCAGGCGATGTATGACACGTATGCGAAACAGAAAAATACGCTGGCCTCCACTCTGAACGCCAACATCACGAAAAACCTGTTTTATGCCAAGGTGCGCAAATACCCCTCTGCTCTGGAGATGTCCTTGTTTGCGGATAACATACCGGTAGAAGTATACACGAATCTGATCGACACGATCCATGAACACTTGCCGCTACTGCACCGGTATTTGGATTTGCGCAAACGCCTGCTCCAAGTCGACGAGCTGCATATGTACGATCTGTTCGCACCGCTCGTGGAAGAAGTGGATATAAAAATCGACTATGAACAGGCCAAGCAGACCGTCAAAGAAAGCCTGATGCCGCTCGGTGAAGAATATGTATCCATCCTGCAGGAAGGATTTGACGGCGGGTGGATCGACGTTTACGAAAACGCCGGGAAAAGAAGCGGTGCATACAGCTGGGGCGCTTATGGTACGCATCCTTACGTGCTGTTAAACCACAAGGATAACTTGAACAGCATGTTTACGTTGACGCATGAAATGGGGCATGCGATTCATTCCTATCTGTCCGATCGTGAACTGCCCTATCGCGATGCCCAATATACCATCTTTCTGGCCGAAGTGGCTTCCACGTTGAATGAAGCCTTGCTGATGGATTATTTGCTGAAAAAAACGGACGATCCGAAAGATAAATTGTATTTGCTGTCCTATTATGCCGACCAGTTCCGCACTACCGTGTTCCGGCAAACGATGTTCGCCGAATTTGAGAAGATCATTCACGAGCGTGCTGAAGCCGGAGAGTCTTTGACCCCGCAAGATTTCAGCCAGATTTACTATGATCTTAACGTCAAATATCACGGTAAAAACATGGTCGTTGATCAGGACATCGAAATGGAATGGGCGCGCATTCCCCACTTTTATTCCAGTTTCTATGTGTACAAATACGCCACCGGTTTTTCCGCGGCAACCAGTTTCGCCAAACAAATTCTCGAACAAGGCGATCCCGCGGTGGAACGTTACCTCGGTTTTTTAAAGAGCGGTGGCAGCGATTATTCCATCAACATTTTGCGGCGTGCAGGCGTGGACATGTCCTCCCCCGAACCGATTCGCCAGGCGATGAGCGTGTTCGAACAGGTGCTGGACCAGATGGAAGAATTGGCCCGTTAAAATTTGAGCCCGTCAAAAAAGAAAAGCCGGCTGCTGAGGCTCTTTTCCTCACACAGCCGGCTCTTCGTCTGTATTTTCCGTTCAAAACCGTCAATCTTTTTCTTCCAGATTGCGATCCATATATTCTTCCAGCACTTGCGACACGGCGAACACCGTATGGGCAAGATCGGTGTTTTCGAATGCATGCCGGCATTCGTCTTTATAAGCCATGTCTTTATCATAATTGCGGAAGTGAGCGTCCAGTATTTCCTGGCTCGCTCCGATCAGTTTTTGCCGTTCAATAATGACATCCCGATCCACATAAATGAATATGCGGATTACTTTTTCGCCGAACAGTTTTTTAAGAATTCGCGCTCCCTGAGCGTTCAACACCACGTATATAAAGTCATTATGCTTGAACAATTTCTCAATATCATGACCTTTGATACCATAATAATGGCCGTTTACTTCATCCACTTCAATGAACTCGTTGTTGGCTTCGGCTCTTTTAAATTCCTCAACCGTAATAAAATGATAATCCTGGCCATCCACTTCGCTGGAGCGACGCGGGCGGGTTGTATAGGATACCACTTTGCGCAATCCCAATGTGTTTCCGACCATATCCGCTACGGTCTTCCGCCCTGAACCATCCGGACCGGTAAAGACGAAAATTCTTTCCTTCTCCTTTAATTCATACATCGAATAACCTCCTTTTTATGGGAATTTGCAAAGCATTGAGGAGCCCCTATCCCCCACCACAATGCTCCTCTCCAGCCGCGTCTATTGCAAAATCGTCTGCAACGTCGTTTTATCCATCGCTCGGACAAGATGAATCAGCAGTTCTTTCGCTGCCATATAATCGTCCACATGCAAAATGGATGCTGATGTATGAATGTAGCGTGCGCAAACACCGATGACCGCAGAGGGTACCCCGATTCCGTGCAGATGAACTTTCCCCGCATCGGTGCCTCCAGGCGATACGAAGTATTGATAACGGATGCGGTGCGTTTCTGCCATGTCCCGTATAAATTCAACCAGGCCGCGATGGGTGATCATCGTGCGGTCATAGATGCGCAACAACGCCCCGTCCCCGAGCCGGCCAAATGCTTGGCGGTCCCCGGTCATATCATTGGCCGGACTGCAATCAAGCGCAAAGAACAGATCCGGATCGATCAGGCGGGCCGCTGTTTCCGCTCCGCGCAAGCCCAACTCTTCCTGCACCGTCGCTCCTGCATACAAAATGTTGGGATGGTTCGTCCCCTTCATCTCCTGCAACAGTTCAAGCGCCAGCCCCACCCCATAGCGGTTGTCCCAGGCTTTGGCCATAATTTTTTTCGGATTGGCCAAAGGGGTGAACGGACAGACAGGCACGATCTGCTGGCCGGGACGGACACCGAGCCGTTCCGCTTCCTCCCGATCATCGGCACCGATATCGATAAACATATTTTCAATGGATGGCACCTGGTTTTTCTGGCTGTCTTTCATGAGATGCGGAGGTGTTGAGGCAATCACTCCGTCCAGCGGACCGTTGTCCGTAATGACTTGCACTCGCTGGGCCGGCAATACCTGGCTCGACCATCCGCCAAGCGGCTGGAAGCGAATCATGCCGTTATCGGTAATGGACAGAACCATGAATCCGACTTCATCGAGATGTCCCGCCACCATCACTCGCGGTCCGTTCTCGTCACCTTTCAATACGCCGAAAATGCTCCCCAGACGGTCTTCGACAATATGGTCCGTTACCTTGAGCATCTGCTCCCTGACAAAGGAACGGATTTCCCGCTCAAATCCGGGGGCTGCAGGCATTTCCGTCAATGTCTTAAACAATTGCAACGTTTGTTCATTCATGATCGGACACCACCATTTTATACTTCAATTTTAACAGAAAATACCTGAAAATGATACTATTCTTGTTCGTGTAAATGATTCCTTTTATGCCATCAGGCATACAGCAGCAATGCGTAAAACACGACGCCCACCATTCCTCCGACGAGGGAAGCGATAAAATTGACAACATCGTTGTTCATCCGCTTCAGGCCGCGGATCAGCTGACCCGGTTTGCCGCAATGCTCGGAATGCTCCACGTTCTTATGGCAAACCGGACAGCGGTAAACCGCCTGCAAGCTCGCGCCTAGCAATGAATCGGCAAGCGATCCGGCTACTCCCGCAACGAGACCGATGAAAATAAATGCGACCGACGCATACATTAGCGAGCTGGACAGGTGGATCTCCGTCAGCATCTCCTTTCCTCCCAGCAGCAAGGCCACGCTCGCAATAAAGACTGAACCTGTAGCGCTCGCCAGCACTCCGGCGGCTGTGATTCCGCCCGAAGTCCCCCGTTCCACCGGCTGGCCGGTCAGGATCGAACGTGGTGATCTCCGGCTCAAAGGGCCGATTTCCGTCGCCCATGTATCCGCGTTCACCGCGGCGATAGCTCCAACATAAAACATCAATATGGCCGGATGAGGAAAGGCGGCGGAGAGCACACAAGCCAGAGTTGCGGCACCGCCATTGGCCAACACCTGTCCAGCGTCGCGCTTTCCGGTTTTGGCATATTTTGTTTCGACGGCACTTTTTTCTTTTTTCCGCCAGCGGGACAGCAACGTCGAAGAGACAAAAAAGGCGATTAACGTTCCATACCAAGCCGGGGTTCCCAGTGCATATACCAGTGTGCCGACTGCGATCGCAGCGATGCTTCCGTCAAGGGTAAGCGCCTTTTTCCAGAAGGCTGCTCCTGCGATGATAGCGCTTCCGATCAGTCCGGTGCACCAATCCATACCGATGGTCCTTTCTAGGTTTTTCCAGTCCCTCCATGTTCTTTGCGGCTGACTTTCCCGGTATCGTCGATGATGACCCCTGGTGAAAGTTCCTCAAGTTTTTTGAGCAATCTCCGCCCCTCTTCTTTTTCCATCTGCACCGGTTGCGCCCACTTGACCGACACCGGCACGAGTTCCAACTCGCAATTTCCATTCTTATCGCAATAAGCATTCAAAATGACGCTTTCCCAGGTCGGCGGATGATCGTTCGTTGTAAAAATGAAATTTCCGAGACTATAAGCGATCCATTTGCCTTTGTAAGATTGCAAGCTTTGCAAGACGTGCGGATGACTGCCGATGACAAGATCGGCTCCAGCATCTATGTACGCCTTTGCTGTTTCCATTTGCCGCTCATTCGGCTCATGCACCCGTTCCTGTCCCCAGTGCACCAGGACGACGACAAGATCCGCGTCCTCCTTTGCTTTCTCGATTTCCGCGATCGGCCGCTCCAGTGCATACGTATCGGCTACCCCGCCCTGGTAACGCGTTGCTTTCCAATCGTTATGCGGCACGACCTGGCTGAAAGCCAGATATGCGATGCGCATTCCTTTCATTTCGATGATTTGCGGTCGAAACGCCTCATCGATGTCCATTCCGGCTCCTACATACAAGATGCTGTTTTGTTTGAGATGATGCAATGTATCTTCCAAGCCGACAAGACCGTAATCCAGAATGTGGTTGTTGGCGAGTCCGACCAGATCAAACCCTGCATCACGAAATGCGGGCAACGCCTTCGGCCGGCTGCGATATACGTACTGTTTATCCTCTGGCTCTCCCCGTTCGGTGATCGGGGTCTCCAGATTGGCTGCGAGAAAGTCCGCCGCACGCAATAAATCGCGGACGTGCCAATACGGATAATCGTAACCGTGCTTTTGCAACAGGTTCGTTTCTACGGTGCTGCCCAGAAGCACATCTCCGACAAAAGCGAGATGGACCCGCTGCGAAGGATCATCTACTTTTTCGTCCGCCTTCCCTGCCGCCGCCTCGCTTTCATCCAGGCGTGAATCCTGCTGTGAAGGATCTTCCTGCGGCATGTCGCTTTTATCCTCTGTGTCCTCCGTCTCCGATCCCCCGGTCTCCGATGATTTTTCAACTGGAGGCAAGTCAGCAGGTTCGGCTGGATCGGGCGCTGTCGCTTTCCCGTTTCCGCCTGACTTTTCCATCCAACCCCAAGCGATCATCAGAGCCGACACGATCATGATCACGAACAGTATTCCGATCGCCGCCCATTTCCATTGTTGTTCGCGCTGCTTTCTACGTAAACGTGCCCGTTCCGTTCTCGACATCGTGCTCTGTCCGTTCATAGGTCGCTTCCTCTCATTGGATTGATCTTCCTTTTTTGCTATCCAACGATTATATCAAAACATTATATCAAAAAGTGCGTATCCGGCAATCAGAAAAAAGACGAACGTTTGCAAACGTTCGTCCCGTTATTCCCGCCAATTCATGCGTATATCCCGGATTCCTTCCACTTCCCACAGCTGTTCGAACAGCTTGCTGAAAGTTTTTCCATTTACAGCGAACACCTGAAATTCAAAGAGCAGCCTTCTTTTTCCTTCATGCTCCAACGTTTCATCGCTGACGCGAACTTTGTCGATCTTCAGCTTGGCCTTTTCCAGAAGCGCGGTTACTTGTTCCAGGCTGTTCGTCCTTTCTTCCGCCATCATGCTAATTTTGAGTTGTCCGGAACGTCTGAAAAACATAAAGCTGTTTTCCAGCCGGTTCAGCAACATCGTGCTGAGCAGCACAATCAGGGTCGTCGCGATCGCGGGTACATAAAAACCCGCACCGACACTCAGACCGATGGCGGCGACAATCCACAGCGTCGCTGCCGTCGTCAGACCGGAGATCACATGGTCCGAACGCCTCAGGATCGCGCCGGCGCCAAGGAAGCCGATGCCGCTCACGACCTGGGCAGCCAAACGGGCAGGATCGAAGCGTGCGTTCGCATGGTTGATCAGCAAGTTGTCAAAACCGTATATCGAAGTCAACATGATCAGCGCAGAACCGACCGAAACGAGCAGATGCGTTTTCAGACCGGCCTGCTTGTTTTTCCGCTCGCGTTCCCATCCGATCAATCCGCCTAACAATGCCGAAACCAACAATCGGGTCAGAAGTGTCGAAAAATCGGCAACGATGTCGTAATACAATGAGCATCAACTCCCGTCGTTTGGGCAAGTTGCCAAAGCGATGCATGATTACTTAATACCGGAATGCATAAAACTTTCCACAAACTGCCGCTGAAAGAGGAAAAATGCCAAAAGAAGCGGGAAAATGACCAAAATGGTAGCCGCGGTCACGGTTCCCCATTGCGCACCGGTTTCAAATGATTGGGCAAATATGGCGATCCCGACCGTTAACGGTCTGGATTCAACTGAATTGGTCACAATCAACGGCCACATGAAATTGTTCCAGTGCGTGCTGATGGAAATGAGAGCAAATGCAACGTACGTCGGTTTTGCCGAATGCATATAAACATGCCACAACGTCTGCCACCATTTGCAACCGTCAACTCTGGAGGCTTCGTCCAGTTCGATCGGCACCTGCTTGAACGTCTGTCTCAAAAGAAAGACACCGAATGCGGAAGCCCAATACGGCATCATGATCGCCAGTTTGCTGTCGACCAGATTAAGTTCGCTCATGATCGCATAATTGGGAACGATCAATACATCCGGCGGGATCATGATTTGCACCAGGAAGATGATAAACATCACATTTTGCCCGATAAAATTCAGACGGGCAAATGCATAGGCGGCCAAAGTCAAAGTAAAAAGCTGCACCACCAAAATGCCGATTACAATGACGATCGTGTTCCAGTAGTAGGTTAAAAAGGGGACGGTTTCCCATGCCGCGATATAATTGTCAAAGGTCGGCCGGCTGATCCAAAACGGGTTGCTGCGGGTAATCACATCCGTCGCTGGTGTAAACGATGTCAAAATTGTCCATACGAGAGGAATGAGAAAGAGGACGGCGAGCAATGCCACGATCACTTTGTTTACATAGTAGTACAGTCCTGGTTTTTCCATATGTTTTCCCCTCTCCCCTAGTAATGAATGCGCTTATCCAGGAACGCATAGTTAAAAATGGAGATCGAAAGCAGGATCAGTAACAATACGACCGTCAGCACGGAAGCCGCTCCGGTATCCCAAAAGCTGAATGCCGTTTCGTAAATATAGTACAGGAGCAAGTTGCTCGCATTGTCCGGCCCGCCTTTTGTCATGATGTACAAGTGATCCACCAGCTTGAATGAATTCGTTGTGGCCACGATTAAAACAAACAAAGTGGTCGGCATCAATAACGGAAACGTGATCTTCCGGAAAACTTGAAACGGTTTTGCTCCTTCAAGCTTCGCTGCCTCGTAGACCTCGCTCGGCAAGTTTTGCAATCCGGCCAGATAAAAGATCATGAAAAATCCGGCTTCTTTCCATATGATCATGATAATCATCGCCCACATGACCCATTTCGGATCACCGAGCCAGTGCGGGCCTGACAGCCCCAGCATGTCGAAAAATTTATCGATCAAACCGTAATCCGGTGTATAGATAAACAGCCAGATGTTGGCGATCGCGATCATCGGGATGACCGTCGGGTAGAAAAAGGACGCCCGGAGTATTCCGTTTCCCTTCATCTTGTCGTTAACCCAGACGGCCAGGTATACGGCCAACAGGATACTCGTCGGTATGGTGGCTGCTGCAAGCCAAAGGTTGTTGATAATGACCTTTCTGAACACTTCATCTTGCAATACACGGGAGTATTGATCAAATCCGACAAACGTTTTTTGTCCAAAACCTGAACTTAAAAAGCTGTTATAGATCGATTTGAGCGTCGGATAAAAAGTAAACAGCGATAAAAAAATCAGAGACGGAAACAAAAGCGCGTAGGCAAACAAGTTCTCTTTCCAGTTGAATGTTCTTTTTACCCCCACGCTTTCACGTGGGGGGCTGATCATTGGTTGTGCCAAGTCCATCACCCGTTCTACCGATATATGTTCATGACGTCGAGATTTACGATCGAGATCGGTGCTTTGCAATTATTTTTGCTTGAAAGGGGCCAAAATCCGATCCGCTTCACGTTGCGCGTCTTCCAATGCCTGTTTCACGGTCTTGGTACCCAGCAATGCAGCCTGAATATTATC
>CALAME010000035.1 GCA_937925675.1 uncultured Paenibacillaceae bacterium
CTTTTTCTATATCCGCTTTTTCCAATTCCTACACCCACGGAGATTTTACACTAACAAATAACTCCCCAAGTGTAATTTATCGCAATGATTGATGCATCTACACTTGAATAAAGAGGTGTAGATGCAATGTCGGAAATTTTAGTCCAAGTTGGAAAACGCATTCGTCAAATCAGAAAAGCCCGAAACTTATCGCAACATGCGCTTGCCGAAAAATGCGGATTTACCTTTTCCTATATAGGCGGTGTCGAGAGAGCGGAGAAAAATATCTCTCTCCTCAATTTGGAGAAAATCGCCAATGCTTTAGAGGTTGGTGTCCATCAATTTTTTATCTACTCTTATCAATATGAGAATCTGACTGCTAAAGAGCAGTTGATCCAAGAACTCGTCTCGATGCTCATCGAACAGGATTCCCAAACAATTGAGATGGCGAAAAACATTTTGACCGAGATTCTGAAATATACTCGCCAGTAAGCCATGACTGTTCTCAAAGCTATATAGCTTCATGAGCCGGATGAATCCCCATCCACAGCGATGAATGTTTGAAGCTCCAGTAACATCCTCATGCCTGTTTTGACCCCCGCCCAGTACATTTGTTCAATCTCCAGCGTGTGCCGCCGATTCATCACCTCCTCCCACTCCAGCACACTTTGAAACTGTGGAAAGGCAAGCTCGGTTTTCAATTTTTCTTCCAGTTGGCGTTGCGCCTGATTCAACGCGTCAAACTTGGTTTGTTTTGCAATTTGTGCCGCCTGTTCATTGTAGAGTTGATCAATCGCTTGCTTCAGCCAGTCCGGACATGATTTCTGCATCATAAAATAAAAATCCCCTCCCAAAGTAAATTGTTGTAAATCTTACCGTAGAAGGGGATCGGTATTCAATATCCAGTTTTGACTCAACTTCAAAGCTCACGCGATATGCGGGATTTTTTGCGATGACTTTACTCGAGCGATTAACGCTTCCCTTTCAGAACGTAAGGTCTGAATTTCTTCGCGGATTTCCTGCCGCCGCTCTGCTGAAGTTTGCGATCTGCCATGTTCGAGGACGAGCTTGCAATGGCGTCTTGCCATTTCTAATAATTGCGCCATTGTCGCATCGTCCACTTCGAGTCCGATCAAGGAATAGCGGTTTGAAGATACGGTTTCGTTCATCAGTAAAATCCTCCCAGTCATCGAGTTTTGTGTATGTTAGCTCTAGTTGGGAGGGTCTGCAAGTCATTTTTGCATAAAGAAAAGCCCAAGCATTTTTTCAGCTTAAGCTTTGTCAGGCTAAATTATAGGTAAATGCGGCTCTTAAAATGCTACTTCCTCACAAGCGACACACAGCACTCCACATGTGTGGGTTGCGCAAAATAGACAAGTCTGATGTGGCAGTATTCGCTAAGCTTGATATTACATGCAAAGAGGAATTAGAACGGTCACATAGAATAATAAATACTACTTTCCAATTACTAGTCAAAATGGGGTGTTCATTTGAGAAGAACCGAAATTGTTCCTTGGACGGAAAAGTGGTTTGATTTATACCGTAAAGAAGAAGTCTTATTACGATCCATTTTCTTGAATGAATTACTTGAAATCCATCATATTGGAAGCACTTCCGTTCCTCAGATTGGGTTTGCAAAGCCAATTATTGATATTCTAATTGTCGTCAAGGATATTATGAAGGTAGACGAGTATAACGAACAAATGATTCATAATGGCTATGTGCCGCGAGGAGAACAAGGAATTGTTGGTCGTCGATATTTCCCAAAGGGTGGAGACCATAGAACTCATCACGTACATATTTACGAGGTAGGAAATATCAACATCGAGCGCCATTTGAACTTTAAAGAATACCTAATGAATCATCCTGATGAAGCTAAGAAATACGGGGAATTGAAATTACACTTAGCCAAACAATCACCGGATAATGTTCGTGTATACCAGGCTGGAAAAGAAGCCTTTTGCACCGAAATTGTGAAGAAGGCAATGAAATGGGCGTCTGAAAGAAGGAACAATAAGGAGGAAAACCGAGGATGAAGGTTAGCGTTGGTGTACAAGCTGTTATTATTGAAAACAATAAAATTCTTACTATCAAGAAACGGGGTGATGATTCAGGTGATGCGACTTACATCCTCCCCGGTGGGAAACAAGAGTTTGGTGAAACATTAGAGCAAGCGCTTTGCCGCGAAGTATTCGAAGAAGTTGGAATAGCTGTCAACGTTGACGACTTTTTATTCCTTAGAGAATTTATTGGAGCCAACCACGAAAATGCGGAAGCGAATAAAAATCTCCATATAGTCAGTCCTATTTTTTTATGTAGCATAAAGTCCGGAAATGACATACCTTTAACTCCTCCAAATCCAGACCCTGACCAAATCGGGGTAGAATGGATTCCAGTAAATGAGTTAGTCAACATTCTGTTTTATCCGAAGGAATTAATTCCCCAATTAATTGAAGTTGCTAATGGAAATAAACCGAGTCGTTGCTATGTTGGCGATATCAACTAAGGAATTTCGCAAAAATTTCTCACGCGGAAAACGAGGGTAAACTCCAACACGACAATAAAAAACGATTCATTCCAGGGATATATTTTTAGATGCCTATGGAAGAAATGATATTAATGATGACGGACTGAATTATTTTACAAAACTGATTAAGTTGACGGATTAAAATCATACATTCAACAAAAAAAGAGGGGTTCGCCGCCCCTCTTTGATATTCCTCCAATGCATCTCCGATTTAATTGTCCTTCCGTACTAACAATGAGCAGCACTCCACATGTGTCGAATACAGCAAGTCTCCCCATAGCGTTTGTAGACAAGTTGTCTACAAAAATGCGCCCTCAGTGCCCGCTTAAAATACTCATGTCTACAAATGTCTACAATTCCGGGTATAAGAAAAGCCCAAACCGCATGAGGTCGGGCTTTTCATGGTGGAGGCGAGGGGATTCGAACCCCTGTCCGAAGACATCGCCACATGAGCTTCTCCGGGTGCAGTCGCTTGAAGAAGTTTCGCCTGTGAAGCTGCCAAGCGACCCGCTACTTCACAGACTAGCCTGATTGGTCTTCTTCCGTTAGCCCCAGGCGGAGACTAAGCGGCGTAGCCCACTCGGTTTGAGCCCCTGTCCCAGCACGTGGGCGATGCTAGGCAGAAGCGGCCGCTGGATTAAGCAGCAGCCAGTTGAGGTTGTTGTTTGCCATTTAAATTTGGCTTACGCGTTTTAACGTGGACGCGAACCCCACGACCCGCTACTCATGCTCGATCTGTCCCCGTCGAATCCAAAGAACGCCCCCTTGTTCATTTTCTATTATATCATAGCGTACTTGTGATTTGACAGCTAACGAATGGATTGGCAGTTTGGTCAGTACGATACTTTTTGCTTTTCGCGCAGCGCGCGTTGAATTTCGCGTTGTGCATCTCTGCGCTTGGCCGCTTCGCGTTTGTCATACAATTTCTTCCCTTTGGCCAATCCGAGCAACAGCTTGGCAAATCCGTTTCTGATATAAATCTTCAGCGGGATCAAAGCATAACCTTCCCGTTTGGAAGCACCGAGCAATTGGTCAATCTCTTTGCGGTGCAAAAGCAATTTGCGCGTCCGTCTCGGATCGGACGGATTGTAGCGATTGCCTTGCTCAAACGGGCTGATGTGCATGTTGTGCACGAATGCCTCGCCGTTGCGTATCGTGGCAAAGCTGTCATTGATGTTCACTTTGCCGGCGCGAACCGATTTGATCTCTGTACCGGTCAATACCAGTCCGGCTTCGTACGTTTCCTCGATGAAATAATCATGGGATGCTCTTCGATTTTGGGCGAGCGGACGATCGTCATTTTTCTTTTTGGCCATGTCCAGCACACCCCTTTCTCTTGCTTTGATCCATCTATCATCCAGACCGGATAGACCGGTCCGGACTTAGAATTTTATCAAGTTTTTGCGTAAAAATCAATAGCTGTTCCGTTTCTATAATCTACTTCTGTTGCTGAAAGGCTAGTTCGTTAAAGCTGGTTTCCGTTTCGATATGTCTCGTTTCGTTTTCGACCAGCCGGATTTCTGAAAAACTATCTTTTTCCTTTCCGCTTCCCCTTGCCTGTTTTTCGTTTGCCATTGCGTCCCCGCGCATCGTTCATGCTATTCCACCACAACTCTACATCCATTTTATGTTTTTTGCTTTTGCGTTTGCCTTGGCGCGGGCGTGTTTCCACCAGTTCAAAATCGACGGTATAGTCATCCAGATTGACATTGCTCACGCGCACCTTTACTTCATCACCCACACGATAAATGCGGGCTGTGCGTTCGCCGATCAACGCCATATGCCGCTCGTGATAATGATAATAGTCGTCGGTGAGAGTGCTGAGATGCACCATTCCTTCTACGGTATTTTCCAGCTCGACAAACATGCCGAAACTGGTGACACCGCTGATAATGCCTTCGAACTCTTCCCCGATCTTGTCCAGCATAAATTCTGCTTTCTTTAACCGTTCCGTATCACGCTCGGCATCTTCAGCGATCCGTTCCCGTTCCGAGGACTGGCGCGCATAGTCATCCAGCCGCTCCCAAAGCTCCTGTTCCCGCTCTTCAGACAACGCTCCTTCCGTCAGCACTTCCCGGATAATACGGTGAATGACCAAATCAGGATAACGGCGAATCGGAGCGGTAAAATGTGTATAACATTCCGCAGCCAGCCCGAAATGTCCGACATTGTCGACCGCGTATTTGGCCTGCTTCAGCGAGCGGAGCAACATCGTGCTGATCACGGTTTCCTCTTTCGTTCCCTTGATCTCGTCGAGCAAGGTCTGCAATGCACGCGGATGCACCTTATTGCCGGTACCGCGTACGACATATCCGAAATTGGTGACAAATTCGAGAAAAGTGATCAGCTTTTCCCCGTCCGGGTCTTCGTGAATCCGGTAAAGAAACGGGATCTTCATCCAAAAGAACCGTTCCGCAACCGTTTCATTTGCCGCCAGCATAAATTCTTCAATAATCTGTTCGGCGATGGACCGCTCCTGTTTGATAATGTCAAGCGGTTTTCCCTCATCGTCGACGATCACTTTCGCTTCGGCGAAATCAAAGTCGATCGCTCCACGCTTCATCCTTTTTTCACGCAAAATGAGAGACAGATCTCGCATCAGGCGTAAATCTTCCACCCGCTCGTGATATTTCTCGATTAATTCCTCATCTTCGTCGACGAGAATTTTACGCACATCCTCATACGTCATCCGCTCCACACTGCGTATGACGCTGGGAAAGAGATCGTGGGTGACCAGCTTGCCCTGCTCATCGAAGACCATCTCGCACGTCATCGCCAGCCGGTCTTCGTTCGGATTGAGGCTGCAGATGCCGTTGGAAAGCCGCTGCGGCAGCATCGGGATGACCCGGTCGACGAGATAGACACTGCAACCGCGCCGATACGCTTCCCGGTCTAAAGCGGAATTTTCTTTCACGTAATAACCGACATCAGCGATGTGAACCCCGAGCTTGTAATGACCGTTATCCAGGCGCACGACATGCACCGCGTCATCCAAATCTTTTGCATCCGCCCCATCAATCGTGATCACCGGCAAGTCGCGCAAATCACGCCGTCCTTTCAGGTCTTCATCCAGGACCTTGTCCGGAATGTTCGCCGTTTCTTGCATAACTTCCTCCGGAAACTGTTCCGGCAGCTGATATTTGCGGATAATCGACAGAATATCGACACCAGGATCGTTTTTGTGGCCCAGGATTTCGATAACTTTCCCTTCAGCCAAAGCGCGTTTTTCCGGATATTTGACGATCTCGACGACCACCTTGTGTCCGTCGACCGCTCCCATGGACGCTTCTTTCGGCACATAAATGTCTTTGACGATCCGTTTGTCGTCAGCGATGACAAAGCCGAAGCTGCCCATGTCCTGCCACAGCCCGACCACATGCTTGTTGGCACGCTCCAGGATGCGGATCACTTCACCTTCAAGCCGCGTTCCATCGGTATTTCTGCTGGTGACCCTGACCAGAATCCGGTCCCCATTCATGGCTCCTTTCAGATCGTTGGCATGGATGTAAACATCCGGATGATCCGAATCATCGACCAGCAAAAAACCGAATCCTTTTGCATGCATCTGCAGCGTTCCCCTCAGCAAATTCATCCTTTCCGGAACGCCGTAACGGTTAGTACGCGTGCGTACGATCTTTCCTTCCTGTTCCAGCCGGTTCAAAAGCCGCAACAGTTCCTTAAATTCAACCGCATCGCTGACACCAAAGTGCTGTTCCAATTCCTGATATGTCATCGGCTTGTACGCTTTTTCCCTCATAAATTCAAGCAGTTCTTGTTCGGTTACCACTGACCAATCACTCCCTTCCTGATAGTATGGGCGAAGTGGCCCTTGCTCAATCGCTATAGCAACAAAAAACAGCAGGAACCCTCTTCCTGCTGTCCATCCAAATCCCATATCCTATTTGATAAAGTAGGATACAATTAAGGAAAGCAAAATGAACAATGCTCCAAACACGACTGTCAAACGTACGAAAAGCAAATCCAGTCCGCGCGCTTTTTGCTTTCCGAACAGTTGCTCCGCTCCACCGGAAATCGCCCCGGACAATCCAGCGCTTTTTCCTTTCTGCAACAGTACAAGTGCAATTAAGCCCAATGAGCAAATGATCAACAGCAATTTCAAAAAGAATTCCATCTTTTGATCCCCCACTCAAAAATCAGCAATTGAATTGTATCACAAAAGGACAGGGGATGCAACTTTTTACGGGTCCGACGATTCGCAACACCGGATTTACGCAACACCGATCGATTTCAGATAGTCAAAGCTCATCTTGACGCTTTCCAGCGGCGGCCGCTCACATTGGTCCTGTTCGACGATTCCATACTGCACCCCGTTTGCCGAAGCCGTCTCCAAAATACCTTTATAGTCGATGATGCCCTGACCGACTTCCGCAAAAAACTCACGCCCGTCTCCGGTCATGTCTTTCAGATGGATCAATGGAGTGCGCCCTTTATATTGCTCCAAATACGTTTGGGGATCGACGCCTGCTTTTTTCACCCAATACAAATCAAGTTCGGCGACCAACAGATCAGCGGGTATGGACTCATACAGCCGGTCGAGAACGTAGCGATCCCCGAGCTTTTTGAATTCAAAGTCATGGTTATGATAACCAAATTGTAAATGGTGTTGCTTTAAGGTTTCACCGATCTGCTGCAACTTCTCCAATGTTTGCTTGAACTTGTCCTCATCGCCGAAATACGTATTGAAATCCAGATAAGGACACATGATAAACTTCGCACCGATTTCCAGGCTGTATTCAATCTGGCGCTCCAATTCGGTTTCCAATAGATGCATGGGCACATGGCTGGACACGGCTTCGAGGCCCAGCTGATCAAGCTTTTGTTTCATTTCTTTGGCTTCAATGCCCCCGTACCCAGCAAATTCAACCGCCTCATAGCCGATTTCGGCCACCTTTTCCAGCGTGCCGAAAAAATCTTTTTCCGTCAGTTCGCGCAATGTGTAAAGCTGGAGACCGATTTTGATCCGTGACATCGATCCTTCCCTCCATACCGGAAAATTAAGCTTATCTTAACAAAAAAAGAGCGGGATATCTATGCACAATCTTGCAATATCCTTACTCTTTTTTGGCTTTTGCAAAAAAAAGATGTTGACCAGCTCGAAAGAGCCGATCAACATCTGCGATTTGGGCATGATGTTTATGGATTCGATATTACTTGGATTTGCGCAAATTGTAGAAGGCCTCCCAACCGCCGTATTGATGGATGGGGGAAAGGTCTTCCTCAATGCGCAGCAACTGGTTGTATTTGGCTACGCGATCCGTACGGGAAGGCGCCCCCGTTTTGATCTGGCCGGCGTTGGTAGCTACGGCAATATCGGCGATCGTCGTATCCTCCGTCTCGCCGGAACGGTGGGAAATGACCGCTGTATAGCCCGCGCGTTTGGCCATTTCGATCGCATCGAACGTTTCCGTAAGCGTACCGATCTGGTTCACCTTGATCAGGATCGAGTTGCCGACTCCTTTTTGAATACCGGTTGCCAATCGCTCGGTGTTGGTCACGAACAGGTCGTCACCGACAAGCTGCACTTTGTCGCCGATTTTGTCGGTCAACAGTTTCCAGCCATCCCAGTCGTCTTCTGCGCAGCCATCCTCGATCGAGATGATCGGATATTTGTTCACCCAATCGGCGAGAAAATCCACGAACTCCTCGGATGTAAACGACTTTCCTTCTCCTTCGAGATGGTATTTGCCGTCGCGATAAAACTCCGTCGAAGCAATGTCCATGCCGAGCATGACGTCTTCGCCTGCTTTGTAGCCTGCAGCCTCGATCGCTTCCAGGATCGTTTTGATCGCTTCTTCGTTCGAGGACAAGTTCGGCGCAAATCCACCCTCGTCACCGACAGCCGTGTTCAGGCCTTTTTTCTTCAATACCGACTTCAAGGAGTGGAACACTTCCGCTCCGATGCGCAAAGCTTCCCGGAAGTTTTCAGCGCCAACCGGCAAGATCATGAATTCCTGCACATCGACGTTGTTATCCGCATGTTGACCTCCGTTCAAAATGTTCATCATCGGCACCGGCAACGTTTTGGCATTAAAGCCGCCCAGATATGCATAAAGCGGAATGCCGAGGCCGTCTGCTGCTGCACGTGCGACCGCCATCGATACAGCCAGAATCGCATTAGCACCCAATTTCGCTTTGTTCGGTGTGCCGTCCAGTTCAATCATTTTGCGGTCGATACCGACCTGATCCAGCGCATCCCAACCGATCAGCTCCGGTGCGATGATCGAGTTGACATGATCGACGGCTTTCAGCACGCCTTTGCCCAGATAGCGGCTTTTGTCTCCGTCTCTCAGCTCAATCGCCTCATAGGCTCCGGTCGAAGCACCCGAAGGAACGATCGCCCGGCCGGTTCCGCCGCTTTCCAGATACACTTCTACTTCCACTGTGGGGTTGCCGCGAGAATCGAGCACTTCGCGGGCAACCAGTTCAGAAATGATCGTCATCGTTTCATCTCTCCTTTTTTATTTGATGATCAGTGACTCTCCACTCATTTCCGCCGGTTTTTCCAGTTGCAACAGATCCAGCACCGTCGGTGCAATATCCGCCAAAATGCCGCCATCGCGCAAGCGCACATTGCGGTCGGTGATAATAAACGGCACCGGATTGGTCGTGTGAGCCGTATGCGGACTGCCGTCTTCCTGCATCATCATATCGGCGTTGCCATGGTCCGCTGTGATGACTGCGATCCCGCCCTTGGCCAGCACCGCTTCCACCACTTTGCCGAGGCATTCGTCAGTCGCTTCCACCGCGCGGATCGTCGGTTCCAACTTGCCGGAATGGCCGACCATGTCCGGGTTGGCGAAATTGAGCACGATCACATCAAATTGATCGCTCTCGATCTGCTTGACTGTCGATTCCGCCACTTCATACGCGCTCATTTCCGGCTTCAGATCGTACGTGGCCACTTTCGGCGAATGGATCAAAATCCGCGTTTCACCAGGCAATTCGACGTCGCGTCCGCCGCTGAAAAAGAACGTGACGTGCGGATATTTTTCCGTCTCGGCCGTGCGCAGTTGTTTGAGCCCGTTTTTAGCCAGCACTTCTCCGAGTGTATTCACCAGTTCCAACGGAGCGAAGGCCACGCTGCCGTTGATCGTTTCGCTGTAAGTCGTCATGCACACGAAATGCAGGTTTTTAGGCACGCGTTCTCCCCGGTCAAAACCGTCAAAATCATCCCGGGTCAGCGCTTGTGAGAGCTGAATCGCCCGGTCCGGCCGGAAGTTGAAGAATATAACGGCATCGCCGTCATCGATGTGGCCATGGTAACGGCCATCTTTCTGTTGAATCACCGCAGGTACAACAAACTCATCATACACCGATTGCGCATGCGAAGCGCGGATCACTTCCATTGGATCGGTAAACGCCGGTCCATCGCCATAAACGATCGCCCGGTACGATTTTTCCACCCGGTCCCAGCGCTTATCCCGGTCCATCGCATAATAGCGTCCATGCACGGTCGCCACCTGACCGAGCCCGAGCTCGCGCATTTTTTGCAGCAATTGCTCCATATAGCGCGGGGAACTGTCAGGAGATACGTCCCGGCCGTCCAAAAAGGCATGCACGTATACGCGATCGTTCAGGCCTTCGCGTTTCGCCAGTTCCAATAGCGCCAGCAAATGCTCGATGTGACTGTGCACACCACCGTCAGACAACAGTCCCAGAAGATGTAATTTCTTCCCTTGCGTGAGGGCATGACGGATGGCGCCGACCAACGTTTCGTTCTTGAAAAAGTCCCCATCGCGGATCGATTTCGAAATGCGGGTCAAATCCTGATACACGATGCGACCGGCTCCGATGTTCAGGTGACCGACTTCGGAGTTTCCCATTTGCCCATCCGGAAGTCCGACCGCCTCTCCGCTGGCCGTCAAGATCGTATGGGGATATTCGTTCCAGTAGCGGTCAAAATTCGGCTTGTGCGCCAGGGCAACCGCATTGCCTTCTTTTTCTTCGCGCAGGGCGAAGCCGTCGAGAATGATGAGGGCTACCGGTTTAGCTACGCTCATTGGCCTGCCCCCTCGAGCAGTTGCACATAGGAATCCGGCTCCAGGCTCGCTCCGCCGACAAGCGCACCGTCAATATTCGGCTGCGCCATAAATGCACTCACATTATCCGGTTTGACGCTGCCGCCGTACTGGATCCGTACCTGATTGGCCGTCTGTTCGTCAAATTGGGCTGCAATGCGGCTGCGAATAAAAGCGATCACCTTTTCCGCATCTTCCGCCGTGGAAGACTTGCCGGTGCCAATCGCCCAGATCGGCTCGTAAGCGATGACGACGCCAGCAACCTGCTCGGCGCTCAAACCTTTCAGCGCAGCTTCCACCTGGATGCGGCACACTTCCTC
Organism: uncultured Paenibacillaceae bacterium; assembly: GCA_937925675.1. Lineage (GTDB taxonomy): Bacteria > Bacillota > Bacilli > Paenibacillales > CALAME01 > CALAME01. The sequence goes on from CALAME010000035.1 coordinate 10,866, forward strand.
TGTCCGCCCCGCTTCCCGTTCTTCCAGATGTTCACCGACGCAGATGATCGGTTTCAGCCCATGTTTCAAAGCAGCATGAACCTTTTTATTGACGGTCTCATCCGTTTCGGCAAAATAGGCACGCCGCTCGGAATGTCCAATGATGACATACTCGACGCCAAGCGACTGCAACATCGGTCCGCTCACTTCGCCGGTGTAAGCGCCGCTGTCTTCCCAGTGCATATTTTGCGCGCCGACTTTGATCGCCGTCCCTTTCGTCGCTTCCACAAGCGCCGGCAAAGCGGTAAACGGCGCACATACAACGCTCTCTACACCCGAACTGGGAATGCGTCCCTTTACAGCTTCCACAAAAGCCAGCGCTTCGTCCACGGTTTTGTGCATTTTCCAGTTGCCGGCGATGATCGGTGTTCTCATGCTTTCACTTCCTTTCAATCCATGTCATCCAGTGCCACGATTCCGGGAAGGGCTTTACCCTCCATAAATTCAAGCGAGGCTCCGCCACCGGTTGAAATGTGGTCCATCCGGTCCGCCAGATTGAATTTTTCGACGGCTGCAGCCGAATCCCCGCCGCCGAGCACCGTGTACGCTTCCGTCTCCGCACAAGCGCGCGCGATCGCGTGCGTTCCGTGTGAAAACGGCTCGATTTCAAATACGCCCATCGGGCCGTTCCAGACGACGAGTTTCGAAGACTTGATCACTTCCGTATATTTCTCCCGCGTTTTCGGGCCGATGTCTATGCCTTCCCAATCCGCAGGAATCTGGTCGATGTCCACCACTTTCGTATTGGCATTGGCACTGAATTCGTCAGTGACGACGATGTCCTCGGGCAAAAAGAAACGTACGCCTTTTTCTTTGGCTTTCTCAATAAAGCCAAGCGCCAGATCCAGTTTTTCATCGTCGACAAGCGATTTTCCGATTTCATATCCTTGCGCTTTCAGGAACGTATAAGAAAGGCCACCGCCAATCAGGATGTTGTCCGCAATGTTCAGCAAATTTTCGATCACGCCGATTTTGTCTTTGACCTTCGCACCGCCGATAATCGCTGTAAACGGACGCTCCGGATTGTTGAGCGCCTTGCCGAGCACTTCCAGCTCTTTTTCCATCAGCAGGCCAGATACAGCCGGCAGATGACGGGCGATCCCTTCGGTCGAAGCATGGGCGCGGTGAGCTGCACCGAATGCGTCGTTGACGTACACTTCAGCCAGTTCAGCGAGCGCCTTGGCGAATTCGGGATCATTTTTTTCCTCTCCCGGGTAGAAACGTACATTTTCCAGCAATAATACGTCGCCATCTTTCAGCTGTTCGACCTGGCGCTTCACTTCATCGCCGATCGCTTCATCCACTTTGACCACCGGCTTGCCGATGAGTTCAGACAGACGCTTCGCTACCGGATTCAGGCGCAACTCCTCGACAACTTGCCCTTTCGGACGTCCCAGGTGGCTGGCGAGGATGATTTTCGCACCTTGCTCCATCAAATATTCAATCGTGGGCAATGTCGAGCGGATGCGTGTGTCATCGGTAATTTTTCCGTTATCAAGCGGGACGTTGAAGTCTACGCGTACAAAAACTTTTTTACCTTTGACATCGATATGTTTAACACTTTTTTTGTTCATCTGTGAAACCTCCCAAAAATGCGCGCACCGTCGTTAACATCCGCCGGTACGCGCCGAATGTAAAGGAGAAGGATGCCTGTAACGGCATGCCATGATGCGTAACTGATGCATTACAGGCCTTTTTTCGCAATATAGGAGCACAGATCCACGATACGGTTGGAGTAACCCCACTCGTTGTCATACCATGCCACTACTTTCACCATGTTGCCTCCGACAACCATCGTCGACAGTGCGTCGATCGTTGCAGATGCCGGATCGCCGATGTAGTCGCTCGATACGAGCGGCTCTTCGCTGTAGTTCATGATTCCTTTGAGCGGACCTTCAGCCGCTTCTTTCAGCGCTGCGTTCACTTCTTCAACCGTTACGGAGCGGCTCAATTCAGCAACCAGATCCGTTACCGAAACGTTCGGCGTCGGTACCCGCATCGCCATACCGTTCAGCTTGCCTTCCAGCTCAGGCAGAACTAGCGAAACCGCTTTGGCAGCACCGGTCGTCGTCGGAATGATGTTTTCTGCGGCTGCACGTGCGCGACGAGGATCCTTGTGCGCCAGGTCCAGCGTTCTCTGGTCGTTCGTGTACGAGTGAACCGTCGTCATCATGCCTTTGACGATGCCGAACTTGTCGTTCAACACTTTGGCAAACGGCGCCAGACAGTTCGTCGTGCACGATGCGTTGGAAATGATCGTATGTTTTTGCGGATCGTACTTGTCCTCGTTTACACCCATCACGATCGTAATATCTTCATTTTTGGCCGGAGCAGAGATGATAACTTTTTTCGCTCCGCCTTTCAGATGGGCTTCCGCTTTCGATTTTTCCGTAAAAATACCCGTCGACTCGACCACGATTTCTGCGCCATATTCCGCCCACGGCAAGTTGCCCGGATCGCGCTCGGCAAACACTTTGATCGTTTTGCCATTGACAACGAGCGAATCTTCGCGCACTTCAACAGGCACACCGAGACGTCCATGAGTCGAGTCATATTTGAGCAGGTGGGCCAACATGTTGACATCCGTCAAATCGTTGATCGCTACCACTTCGATGTCCGGATTGTTCAATGCTGCCCGAAATACGTTGCGACCAATCCGGCCGAAACCGTTAATACCGATTTTTACCATAAATCGTTACCTCCTAAATGATTTGATCGTTGGCTTTATATCATCCGGCAAACGCCCTTGGACGCATGCCGGTAAAACCCTTTTTGTCACAAATGTTCAAGCAACTGTTCGGCTGCAGCCTCGTCGGTGACCAGCATATGTTCATGCCCATGGCGCAAAACGGCCGCGATCGCTTCGCCTTTGCTCGTTCCGCCCGCGATGGCGATCACACAATCCGTCCGCCTGATATCCTCCAATTGCAAACCGACCGTGGGCACTTTATGGACGACATGTCCATTGCGATCGAAATAATATCCGAACGCTTCCGCCAGCGCTCCTTCCCGTTTCAGGCTCTCGATCGTCGCCTGGTCGACTTTGCGTCTGGCCGCCATCGCCATCGCGTCGCCGATCCCATGCACCACGATCTTGGCCTTGCGAATTTCCTCAAGCAGTTCACGGATGTTCGGCTCCTGGATGAGCGAGTGGTAAGCTTCCTCGCCCAAATGATCGGGAACGTGCAACAAGCGGTAATGGCCACCTGTCCGCTTCGCCATCGTCGCCGCGATCGTATTGGCCTGCAGTTCCACCGTCTCGCCGAGACCGCCTCGCGCCGGTACGAAACAGCATCTTTTAAATCGCGAAGAAGCGGTAAGACCGTTCGCCACTTCGGCCATTGTCGAGCCGCCCGTGACCGCGATCACTTCCTCGCCGGAAACGACCTGTCTCAACAGCGCAGCTCCGGCCCGACCCAGCTCTTTTTTGACAATGGGAGAGCGGTCGGAATCACCGGGGACGATCACCACTTTCTTTAAACCGCAGCGACGTTCCAGCTCTGCCTCCAGTTCGGCAAGGCCAAAAAGTTGCTTGATCATCGGCTCCATTTCCTGCACAAGCCGCTGGCCCGATTCGCTGACGCGCATGCCGGAAGAATCAATGTCGATCAGACCTTGCGATTTCAGAAACTCGGTCTCGCTTCTTAGCACTCTTTCCGTCATGTGCAGCGTACTGGCCAATGTGCGCCTGCCGATCACCCCGGCCAGCATAATATGTCGGAGGATCGTATAACGTTTTTTCAACGTTTCCGTCAAATCCGGCAACAGCTGTTTTTGAATATCGAGCAATTTGCGGATGACGATCCCCCCTGACCCAACATGGACACAAAATGTCCCGGTAAACCAAAATTAGTCCCACTTTGGTACTTTTTATTCTATCTTAATTTTGACCAAAATTGCAATTGTTTTTCATACGAATTTCAACGTTGATTTTCCCGGCGAAGTGTTATATAATACTTTTTGCTGTTTGGTTGAAATGTTTTTGTTCAAGTGTATATTGTTCATCATTTGCGCTCATGGTCCAAAGGATACGACGCAGGCCTCCGGAGCCTGAGATCGAGGTTCGATTCCTCGTGAGCGCGTATTTTTTTTGAAAATTGTTTGACCTTTCCTGACCTTTAAGTTAAACTAAAGGTATGATGCAGGGCAAAACATGGTATCATGAAGGTAAAGGAGGAAATGGAATGTCATACGTACCTATGGTCATCGAGCAGACCAACCGTGGAGAACGCGCATACGACATCTACTCCCGGCTGCTTAAAGACCGGATTATTTTTCTCGGCAGTCCCATAAACGACGCTGTGGCCAACTCCGTCATTGCACAGCTTTTGTTCCTTGCCGCAGAGGATCCTCAAAAAGACATCTACCTGTACATCAACAGCCCTGGCGGTTCCATTACTGCAGGCATGGCCATTTACGACACGATGCAATATGTCAAACCGGATGTTTCCACGATCTGCGTAGGCCTCGCCGCTTCCATGGGCGCATTTTTGTTAGCAGCAGGGACAAAAGGGAAACGTTACGCTCTTCCCAATAGCGAAGTGATGATTCACCAGCCGTTAGGCGGTGCTGAAGGGCAAGCCAGTGACATCGAAATCCGTGCTCGCCGCATACTCAAAATGCGCGACAAACTGAATCAAATTTTGTCAGAGCGAACCGGCCAGCCACTGGAGAGGATCGAAAAAGATACGGATCGCGACTATTTCATGAGCGCAGAAGAGTCGAAAGAATACGGCATTATCGACGCGGTGATCGACAAGCCGCAGTCTTGACCACAACAAAAACCATCTGTCCAGCGGTTTCATACCACGCTGCAGATGGTTTTTTTCAATTGGAATACGAGTCTAAAAAAGCTTCCTGAGCGGAGGGAAGCTTGTAGGACGGACTATGAGATAATGGTGCATAACGGTTGCGAAGAAGTTGCAAGATCGTAAACGTTACTGATTTTCCAGTTCTTCCTTGCTGACCAGTTCCGATAAAGCGATTACAGCTTGCTCCGCGTCAGAACCTTCGGCACAGATATTGACCTCTGTACCCGAGCTGATCGCCAAGCTCATAATTCCCATAATGCTTTTAGCATTGACCTTCTTTTCATCCTTCTCTACATACACTTCGGAGGAAAATTTGTTGGCCTCCTGTACGAACAATGCTGCAGGTCTCGCGTGTAGACCCGTCTTCAATCTCACAACAACCGGACGTCTAGCTGCAGCGGCCATGACCCATACCCCCTATTTTAAAAGTTCTTGTTTCGCTGTGCCCCAAATTTCGGGCACAGACCTCGATCATTATACCATACTAATATTATACCATCTTTTTAGACAAATGACACTAATGTTTTATGTTCTTGCGAATTTGTTCCGCCATTTGATCGATTTTGCGCAAACGGTGATTGACGCCGGATTTTGTCACTTTGCCGCCCATCATTTCGCCGAGTTCCTTCAAGTTCATATCCGGATATTTCAGGCGAACTTCCGCCACTTCCCTCAGCTTGTCCGGCAAATTCTCCAGGCCGATCTCCCGTTCCAGCAATCGAATGTTATCGATCTGTCTCATCGAAGCGCCGATCGTCTTATTCAGGTTAGCCGTTTCACAATTGACGATGCGATTGACCGAATTTCGCATATCCCGCATGATGCGCACATCTTCAAATTTCAACAGCGCCTGATGCGCTCCGATGATGTTCAAAAATTCAATGATTTTCTCACTTTCCTTCAAATAAAATATAAAGCCTTTCTTCCTCTCAATGCAACGCGCATTCAAACCGTAAGTGTTTGCGAGATCGCACAGCGCATGGCAATGGTCCTCATACATCGATGCGATCTCCAGGTGGTAGGACGATCCTTCCGGGTTGTTCACGGATCCTGCCGCGAGAAAAGCACCGCGCAAATAGGCCCGTCGACAACATTTCTTCCGCGTAATGTTCTTGTCGATGCCGGTCACAAACTGAAATCCGTCCTCGATGATGTTCAACGACTTCAGCATCTCCTCAACGCGGGTGGGCACGCGTACGATGTAAACATTGTTTTTCCTTAACTGCATCTTTTTGCGAACGAGCACTTCGGCCTGCAGCTGAAATTGCTGCTTGATTAACGTAAATATGCGTCTTGCAATCGCTGCGTTTTCCGTCGAAATATCGAGAAGCACCTTCTTGTGGGACAGCTGTACCGTCCCGTTCATCCGAATCAGCGCAGCGAGCTCTGCTCGCGAACAACAAGGCTTGGATTCGATCAACGTCAGTTCCTTTTTCGTCTGGGCGGCAAACGACACCAGCGCTCACCCCTTTCTTAACCCCTCCTGCACGAGCTGGTATATGTGGTTGCTCAACCGATCCGCATCGTGACGCAAATAGGTGCGGTACAGGACGAGATGATCGGCTACGACCTTGTAACCGCGTTCTTTAAGCCGATCGAGATCCAATTTGACAACACCGGCCCCCTGCTCTGCATATTTTTTTCTGACCGGTTCAGGAATATCCCCATTGTTGACGATGACATAGTCAAACATTTTGCTGCCGACATGCTCTTCAATGGCTCGCACATGGTCATACACCGAATAGTGATCCGTTTCCCCCGGTTGGGTCATCACATTGCACACGAATATTTTTACCGCGTTGGAATTCAAAATCGTCTGGGAAATATGGGGAACAAGCAGGTTGGGCAATATGCTCGTGTATAAACTGCCAGGTCCTACGACAATCGCATCTGCTTGTCGCACCGCTTCCAACGCCTCATCCAGCGGCCGGATCTGATCAGCCTTGTCGAGAAAAACGCGCCGGATCCTTTTGCGCGATTTCGGGATGCTCGACTCCCCCACCACGATCGAGCCATCCTCCATTTCCGCCTTCAGCACGATCGCTTTGGCCGCAGCGGGGAGCACCTGTCCGCGAACAGCCAGCACTCGGCTTAATTCTTTGACGCCGGTGACAAAATCACCGGTGATGTCTTTCATCGCCGCCAAAATCAGATTGCCGAGGCTGTGCCCAGCCAATCCGGCGCCATTTTTGAACCGGTACGCCAGCATTTTCGACAGCATCGGTTCCACATCCGCCAGGGCGATCAAGACGTTGCGGATGTCTCCAGGCGGCGGAATTTTGAGTTCGGAACGCAACACTCCCGAACTGCCTCCATCATCAGCCACAGTGACGATCGCTGTAATGTCAAGCGGTTTATGTTTCAAACCTCGCAGCATCACCGAAAGACCCGTGCCGCCGCCGATTACGACCACCCGTGGCTTTGCACGGCGGTTTTGCATGTTCGTACCGGTCATATCTGTCCTCCTCATCGCTGCTCCCGGCTCACATGGCGGTTGATGTCACGGTGGGACACATTGACCGTGTCCGATTCGCTATTTGCCAACGTTTTCCCCAAATATTCGGCAATGGCTACCGAACGGTGCTGACCGCCGGTGCAGCCGATACCGATGACGACCTGGCTTTTTCCTTCGCGGCGGTATTGGGGAATGAGAAAATGCAACATATCCAAAAGTTTGTTCAGAAACGTTTTGGTTTCCGCCCATTTCATGACATATTCATACACATCGGGATCCTGGCCCGTCAGCGGACGCATATGTTCGATGTAGTGGGGATTGGGCAAAAAGCGGACGTCGAAAATCAGATCAGCATCGATCGGAACACCGTACTTGAATCCGAACGAAATGACATTGATGTAAATGCGACCGGGTTCCGTATGGGAAAAGCGGGAGATGATTTTGGCTTTCAGTTCCGCCGGTTTCAAGTTGCTCGTATCGATGACCAAAGTCGCCATACCCTTCAATTCTTCCAGCATTTTCCGTTCCCTCTGGATCCCTTCCAGAGGCAGGCCTTCTCCTTGCAGCGGATGGCGCCTGCGGCTTTCTTTGTAACGCTGGACCAGAACGGAATCCGTAGCATCGAGAAAGATGATTTCGGTGGAAAAAGTATTGTAATTTTCCTTGACTTCATTCAACGCCTGCGACAACGCGGTGAAGAATTCCCGGCCACGCATATCGATGACGAGTGCAACCCTGCCGATCCTGCCTTCCGACTGGCTGATCAATTCGGCAAATTTCGGGATGAGGACCGGCGGCAAATTGTCGACACAAAAATAGCCGAGATCCTCCAGACTGCGCACACAGATCGTCTTTCCGGCGCCCGACATTCCAGTGATGATCAGTAATTTTGCTTCCGGATGCGTTCCTTCCATAGCCGTAATCCTCCTTGCATTCCGGGATACAGGTGCGCTGGCGGAATGGAGCATCTCTTTTTATAAACATGAAGAAAGCGACGGCTTTCAGGCAAACGATGGTTGAGGTCAAGCCGTCGTTTGATACAAGTTCAGTCCGGCGGCCCCGATCATTCCCGCATCGTTGCCCAATGCGGCTGGAACGATATCGACATGTTCGTGCACTGCTTCCGGTGTATATTTGCGAAATGCGTCCTCGATCGCTGAAAACAGGATGTCTCCGGCTCTGGACACACCTCCGCCGATGATGAACCGTTCCGGATTGACGATCACCGCTACGATGGACATCGATTTGCCGAGATAAAGGGCCGCACGATTGATGATGCGGATCGCCACTTCATCTCCTTTTTTGGCCGCATCAAACACATCTTTCGCTGTGATGTTTTCGACCAGACTTAGAGAAGTGCGTTCCCCGCGCTCCACCGCGTATTCGGCCATGCGGATGATCCCTGTAGCGGATGAAACGGTTTCCAGACAGCCCATCTGCCCGCAGCCGCACTGAACGGCTTCCAGATCCGGCACCACCTGAATATGTCCGAGTTCTCCAGCCATGCCGGAACCTTGATAAACGTTACCGTTGATAATGATGCCTCCACCAACACCGGTGCCAATCGTGTAGCATACAACGTTTTTCTTGCCTTTGCCTGCGCCGCTCCAAACTTCGCCGAGCGCGGCTACGTTGGCGTCATTATCGATGCGGATGGCGATGCCGAGCCGATCTTCCAATATATCTTTAAGCGGAACGTTGCGGATTCCGATATTCGGAGACAGCTTGACGAAACCTCTCTCAATGTCCAGAAAACCGGCGATCCCCGCGCCCACTCCGGCGACCTGATTCCATTCGTAGTCCGACTCTTCCACGCAACTTTTTACATATTGAACGATATTGTCGATGACGCGATCCGTACCTTTGCTGGATTCCGTCGGTCCCTCAAATTTATGCACGAGCTCGCCGTCTTCATTGCACAAGCCGACCTTAATCGTCGTTCCGCCCAAATCGACACCGACATAGATTCGTTCCGACATGTCGTCACCTCATCAACCAAAAAGGAATCACTACTTCATAACAACTATAAGCGAACGACTGATAGTGGTCAAGAGATCAAGAAAAACGTAAAAATGATTTTTTATGCCATTTTCAATCAAAATCCCGGCGCTTTAGACGCCGGGTCGTTTCCCCTGAATCGACTTTTTACGACAACCTCTGCTCCGTTCGACAGTTTCCATTCGGATCGCGACAAGTTACATATGTTTCATTTCGATCAAAAAGGCCTATAGTTACGTCGACAGCGACTTGCTCCAGTCATGGACACTCTCGCCTTCCAGGAACCGTTCGCATTCCAGTGCGGCCATACAGCCTGTACCTGCGGCCGTAATCGCCTGACGGTATACCCGATCCTGTACGTCACCGCAAGCAAACACGCCGGGAACACTCGTTTTTGTCGTGCCAGGTTCAACGACAATGTAACCGGCATCGTCCAATTTCAACTGGCCTTTCAAAAATCCCGTGTTCGGCGTATGGCCAATCGCCACGAATACACCGTCGGTTTCAATCACTTCTTCCTGGCCGGTGTCGTTATCTCTTACTTTCAGGCCGGTGACCTTCATTCCATCCGACAGTATTTCAACCGGCGTCTTGTTCAGGCTCCACGTTATTTTGGGATTGTTGCGCGCCCGTTCCTGCATGATTTTGGAAGCTCTCAATTCGTGCCTGCGGTGTACTACGCGCACTTCTGTAGCAAACCGGGTCAGAAAGTTCGCTTCCTCCATCGCCGAGTCGCCACCGCCTACGACGACAAGCTTTTTGCCGCGGAAGAAAAAGCCATCGCAGGTGGCGCATGTGCTTACGCCTTGTCCAATGTTTTCCTTCTCGCCAGGAATTCCGAGCAGTTTCGCTGACGCACCGGTCGAGATGATGAGCGACTCGGCAGTCAGTTCTTCACCGCCCTCCAATTTCAGCTTGAACGGGCGTTGGGACAAATCGGCTTCATTGACCCAGCCCGAGCGGAATTCTGCTCCGAAACGTTCTGCCTGTTTGCGCATATTGTCCATCAGCTCCGGACCGAGAATGCCATCCGGAAAGCCGGGGAAATTTTCAACATCCGTTGTCGTCGTCAACTGACCGCCTGGTTCAGGTCCTTCGATGACAAGGGGTTCCAAGTTGGCACGAGCCAGATAAATGGCTGCCGTCAGTCCTGCCGGTCCGGTTCCAACCACGATCGTTTTGCGCATGTCATCAACTCCTCTGTTCCATTACAATTTGTTTTGGAACTGCGGAAAGACCGCCTTCATCTTTTCCTGTAAACCGCATGTTTCATCCATCCGTTTTACGTTTTTACGAATCGTCGTTTCCGATACGCCGTACCGCTGGGACAATTCCTGGTAAGTGACCGGGCGACGATACATTTTGGCCGTCAAATATTCCAGCGCCGCGGCCCAGCCTTCTTCTTTGTAGATTTTCGGAACCTGCGGATACGTGCGTGTCAGAAATTCAATCCACAATGTCATCAAATCATGCCTTGCAATCATGTCAAAGCGGTTTTCCGTTTCCTGCAGTGCCTTGTCAAGCACCGCTTGCCACCGCTCACGCCATTCCGGCAGTTTAGATAAAAGCGGCAGTGAACAAACAACGATCTCCCTGTCTTCGAAAACAGCCTTCAGCGGTTCCTTTACCCCCATCGTCTGCAAAGCATAGATGGCGAGCTTTTTCAAATCTGCGCTTTCATCGGGCTTCATAATATAATTGCGAAGCACCGATTCCGTTTCCTCATCGGCCATGTGCGACAACGTTTGAATCGCCTGCCGCTTGATGTCATCATCCCCGTATTGCAATGCCCAGAAAAAAGAGGAGCGGATGAGCGGATCTTTCTTCGCTTCTTCGCTTAAACCTTTACCGTGCTGGGAAGAAATGAAATATTCTTCAAAAGGGATGTGGTAATGGTAGCTGATCTCAGCGGGCCAATCTTCGGCATCCAGTTGTTTCAGCTGGTTCAAGTAAAAGCGGGAAACCTCCGATTGCGGATCGCAGAGCGAAAGTTGCTTCCACATCCAGCGCGCTTCCCGGTAACGGCCTGTATTGTAGGCAGCTACAGCCGCATAATGATACAGGCTCGGATCAAACGCCGCATCCGGGTCTTTCAACAACCGTCTGAAATGGCGACGAGCGGCTTCATGTTCACCGAGAACAGCCAACGTCATCGCCAGCTTGAACACATGCTCATGGTGGAACGGATAAATCCGCTTCAACAGACCGCGCAGCTCTTCGAGACGCTGCTCATCCCTTACGTGCAGACAATAAATCGCCAGGTTACACAGGGCATGCACATTCCCCGGATCCTTTTGCAATACCGTTTGGATCGCTTTGTAACAGGAATTCAAATCGCCTGTGTAATAATAGGCCAATGATAGATTGTTGTACGCGGCCAAAAAATCAGGATGTTTTTCGACAAAACGTTCCAACAATTCAACCGCTTCGAAAAACTTGCCTTGTTCAAGCAAAAGTCGGGCCTGGTCATGTTCGTACATGCCAGCCCGTGACCTGATGTATTCCAAAGTGATCGGGCGGTTCAGCTCATAGCTCAACCATTCGATCATTTCTTCGCATTCTTCAATGTAGTGGCCATGGGGATCTTTTTCCAGGTAATGAATCAGCGCCTGTTCGGCCTGCTCATAGTTTTCCATGTTGGCATAATTATTAGCCATGTAAAAATAACATTCCGTCATGGACGGGTCGATTCGCTCGACAATATTTTGCAGTATCCGGTTCGATTCTTCATAATTTCCCATTTCAGACAATACCCCGGCCATGTTGCAATGGTTTACGGGATTGTCCGGATCGAACTCGACAGCGCGTCGAAAATATTTAAGCGCCTTGTCGTAGTGGTATCGATCCAGTGATTCCACCGCTTTTTCAAAAAAGAAAGCGGCGTCCATATGGAGCGAAATGACTTTTTGGCGCCCTCGGCCAGTCCAGGCTTTCTTGTTGCCCATAACGTGCAGGCACCTCCCGTCCAAGTAAAATTACTGCACCCATATCCATTTAACATTTAGTATACCATAGTTCATATACCGGTGCGAAATTCCTTTTCACGCCAACACGTTAGCCGAGGTGCGCACTCATCTTACACGCCGCCGGATTTAAACAGGGTGCTGATGGAGCCGCCCTGTGTAATAATCTTGATCGCATTGGACAGCATGGGAGCGATCGAAATGACCTTGATTTTGTCTGAGCGTTCTTCCGGCACCGCAATCGAGTCGGTGACGATCACTTCTTCAATCATCGGATGGTTCAGCCTGTCCAAGGCATTGTCGGAAAAAACGGGATGGGTCGCGCAAACGTATGCGTTGTTCGCCCCCCGTTCTTTCAAACTTTCCACCACGTTGATAATCGTGTTGCCGGTATCGATCATGTCTTCGATAATGATCGGCGTACGTCCCTCTACATCACCGATGACGTGAGTGATCACCGACTCGTTATGCGCCGGCCGCTTTTTGATCATGATCGCAAACGGACAATCCAGATAGTTGGACAATTTTTCCGCGGTCGTAGCCCGCCCCGCATCGGGGGAGACGACGACCGGATGCGGAATGCCCCTCAGCTTCAGTTCGTCTGTAATGAGATCCAGCGCGGTCAAATGATCGACCGGGATGTTGAAAAAGCCCTGGATCGCCGGTGCATGCAAATCGAGGCTGATCACACGGCTCGCCCCTGCCGTGGTCAGCAAATCCGCAACCAGTTTCGCTGAGATAGGTTCCCGCGGCGCGGTTTTCCTTTCCTGACGCGCATATCCATAATACGGCAAGATCACGTTGATCGTGCGTGCAGATGCCCGTTTTGCAGCGTCGATCATGACCAGCAGTTCCATAAAATGTTCGTTGATCGGATGCGACAGCGACTGAACGAGGAAAACATCAAAATTGCGCACGCTCTCTTCATAATGCACATAAATTTCGCCGCTCTTGAAGCGTGACAACTTGATTTTGCCAAGATGCAAATTCAGCTCGCGGCAAATGCGCTCAGCCAAGCCCGGATTGGAAGAACCGCTGAACACTTTGAACTTGCCAGTGATCGAGTCCATATCCATCGGTTTACGCTATCCTCCATGACGATTTTTCAACTCTTCCATCACTTCATCGATGGAGAGACCTTGTTCCCGAAGCAGCACAAGTAAATGAAAAATGAGGTCGCTTACTTCATAACGCAATTCTTGCGGATCGCGGTTTTTGGCGGCGATGATCACTTCTGCCGTTTCTTCTCCGACTTTTTTCAATATTTTATCCAGACCTTTTTCAAACAGATAGGTCGTGTACGATCCTTCCGGCCGCTCCGCCTCACGTTTGGCGATGACCGATTCGAGCACAGACAGCATTTGGAACCGGGATTCATTTGCCTTGTCCTGCTCGTCAGCATGATCCTCCGAATGCACATCCGGTACAAACCGGTTGAAAAAGCAACTGTATTTTCCGGTGTGGCAAGCCGGTCCGTTCGGCTCCACAAGAACGAGCAAAGTGTCGGCATCGCAGTCGTATCGAATTTCGCGGATTTTTTGCGTGTTGCCGGAAGTCGCTCCCTTATGCCAATATTCAGCGCGGGATCGGCTCCAGAACCAGGTTTGTCCGCTTTCCACCGATCGTTTCAGCGCTTCTTCATTCATATAGGCGAGCATCAACACATCTTTGCTGACGGCATCCTGTACGATGACCGGCACGAGGCCGTCTTCATTCCAGCGGATTTGTTGCTTCAGCTCCGCCAGACTCATCATCGCACCTCAACCCCTTTGCTAAGCAAAAACTGTTTTAGCTCCCCAATTGCGATTTCTTTAAAGTGGAAAACCGAAGCCGCCAGCCCCGCATCAGCTTTCCCTTCCGTAAGCACCTCATAGAAATGTTCTTTTGTGCCCGCACCGCCGGAAGCGATAACCGGGATGTTTACCCGCTCCGAGACTGCCCGGGTCAACGCTATATCAAACCCGTCTTTCGTGCCATCCGCATCGATGCTCGTAAGCAATATTTCGCCAGCGCCCCGCTTTTCCATTTCAGCTGCCCAGTCAAGCGCGCGTATACCGGTCCCCTTGGTCCCGCCGTGGGTATACACTTCCCAGTCTTTCCATTCGTCATTATACTTCGCATCAATCGCCACAACGATACATGACGAGCCGAACATTTTCGCCGCATCGGAAATAAGATCCGGGTTCAGGACAGCGGCTGTGTTGATCCCTACCTTGTCGGCTCCCGCCTCCAAAATGGTTTTGATCTGTTCTGTTTTTGATATGCCGCCGCCGACGGTAAGCGGAATGGAAATAACCTCTGCGGTTTTGCGAACGACGTCGACCATCGTCTCGCGCCCTTCTTGGGTCGCCGAGATGTCCAAAAACACAAGTTCGTCTGCTCCTTCGCGTACATATGCTGCCGCCAGCTCGACCGGATCGCCAGCATCGCGCAGTTCAGCAAAATGGACACCTTTGACAACCCGCCCGTCCTTCACATCCAAACACGGTATAATCCGTTTTACGTTCACAATTCCCGAAAGCCTCCTCAAAAGTTTAAAGTATATGACGCATAAAGCGGATCTCGTAAAGTTTGGTTTCGTAAACTCGGAAAAGTTTACAGCTTGCTAAAGTTTACAGCTCGCGTCTCGATCTGCGGAGCGCTTCCCCCAGATCGATCGCCTTCGTATAAAGGGCCTTTCCGATAATCGCACCGACAACACCGTCTTTCTCATGTGCCGCCAAGCGTTCAATATCTTCGTACGTGCTCACACCGCCGGAGGCAATCACATTTGCTCCCGATGCTTGGGCGATGGCCACCATCGCCTCGACGTTCGGTCCTTTCATCATGCCGTCTCTGGAAATGTCGGTGCAGATAAACGTATGCGCCCCCTTGGCCTTCAGCTCCCGCGCCAGCTCTTCGGCCGTCATTTCGGATGTTTCGAGCCAGCCGTGCGTCGCCACCTTTCCATCCCGGGCATCGATACCGATCGCCGTCCGATCACCGTACTCGCTGAGAACCGCCTCCACAAACGGCCGGTCTTCCACGGCTGCCGTGCCGAGAATAATCCGCGAAACACCAAGAGCAAAAAGCCTCTCTACATGTTCAAAATCACGGATCCCGCCACCGATCTGCACCGGAATGTCGACCTCGCGCGCAATGGATCCGATCAGCTCATCGTTGACCGGCCGCCCTTCGCGCGCGCCATCAAGGTCGACGAGATGGATCCATTCCGCTCCTTGCGCCGCCCATGCCCGTGCAACTTCGAGCGGATCTTCACTGTATATCGTTTCCTGCGCATAATCCCCTTGTCTTAGGCGCACACATTTCCCGCCCCGGATGTCGATCGCAGGATAGATCGTAAATGCCATGACCGTTCCCCCTCATTTTCAATTACAGAACCCCTTTGGTGGAAGGGACGCCTTTGACCCGCGGATCGATCGAACTGGCTTCGTCCAACGCTCTCGCCAGCGCCTTGAACACCGCCTCGATCATATGATGCGTATTTTTTCCATAATGGACGATGACGTGCAACGTCATCCGCGCTTCCAATGCCAATTTCCACAAAAACTCATGCACCAGTTCCACTGAAAAACTGCCGACGACCTGGGACGGATATTCCGCCCGATACTCGAGGTGCGGGCGATTGCTCAGATCAATCACGACCTGGGCCAACGCTTCGTCCATCGGTACGAATACACTGGCATAACGGCGGATGCCGCGTTTGTCCCCCAGCGCCTCCCGTATTGCCTGCCCGAGACAGATGCCGATATCCTCCACCGTATGATGGTCATCAATATCGATGTCGCCTCGGGCGGTGACCTCAAGATCGAAGTGCCCGTGCTTGGCGAACAAATCGAGCATATGGTTCATGAACGGCACGTCGGTGTCAATGTCCACTTGTCCCTCACCGTCGAGAACCAGTTTGAGCTGGATATCGGTTTCCCCCGTTTTGCGCGCAATTTCAGCCTGGCGCACCCGTGTTTCGGTCCCGGAGTTCGTTGTCTCTTGATGGGTTTCATTCCGGTTCTGATCGAATGTCATTTTCTATCTTCCTTTCTTCACGATCATTTCCAAGCCATTTCTGCTTCAGCCATTCAATCGGACTCGGCCGAACCTTCTTTGTCCAGGCGGATTTGCACCGCACGCGCATGCCCTTCAAATCCTTCGTGACGCGCCAGTGTCATGATCGCTTCAGCGTGTTTAAGCAGCGCCTCACGGCTGTAGGAGATCAGGCTCGATTTTTTGATAAAATCATCAACACTGAGCGGGGAAGAAAAACGTGCGGTTCCGTTTGTCGGCAAAATATGGTTCGGTCCGGCAAAGTAGTCCCCGACCGGTTCCGTGCTGTACGGACCGAGGAAAATCGCTCCGGCATTTTCGATGCGGCTGGCGACCTCGAGCGGTCTGTCCACCATCAGTTCCAGGTGCTCCGGAGCAAGCCGGTTGACGACATCGATCCCTTCCTCCAGATCTTTCACGATGACGATTGCGCCGTTTTGTTCGAGTGAGCGGGCAGCGATCTGACGACGCGGCAACTCGGCCAGCTGACGTTCCAGCTCGCGCTTGACCGCTTCAGCGAGGGTCGATGAAGGTGTGATCAAAATCGCAGCGGCCATTTCATCATGTTCGGCTTGGGAGAGCATGTCTGCAGCGACATACTCCGGATCAGCGCTGTCATCCGCAAGCACGGCAATGTCTGTCGGTCCGGCAATACTGTCGATGTCGACGACGCCGTACACATATCTTTTCGCCAGCGCCACATAGATGTTGCCGGGCCCGCAAATTTTGTCGACCGCCGGTACACTCTCCGTTCCGTAGGCCAACGCCCCGATCGCCTGGGCCCCGCCAATGCGGTAAATTTCCTTCACCCCGGCCTCGGCAGCCGCAACGAGAATATGAGGGTGAATGCCTTCCTTGCCGCCTGTTGCCGGCGGCGTGACCATCGCAATTTCAGCCACACCGGCCACCTGTGCCGGGATGACATTCATCAGAACCGAAGACGGATAAGCCGCCGTGCCGCCCGGCACATATACGCCGACCCGTTTAAGCGGCCGAATCAATTGTCCGAGTGCCACCCCATCCTTTTCGAATTCGATCCATGAATGTTGCTTCTGTCTTTCATGGAAACGGCGGATATTGTCAGCCGCTTGCCGCAATGCGCTCAAGTAGGTTGGCGACACTTCGTTGTAAGCCGCTTCGATCTCACGCTGCGACACCTGGATCGGTTCCGGTTTAACACCATCAAATTGAAGAGAATAACGAAAGAGTGCTGCATCTTTTTCCCGGCGAACATCCTCCAGGATGGTCTTTACCGCTTCGTTTTGTTCCGGGGTTCCATAATCAAACTTGCGTTCCAGATTGAATTCGTCAGCCGTAACGATGCGCACATTGAGCCCTCCTTTATGTTCGGGTCTGTCTGTCGATCAGTCGATCACTTCTTGCAGCCGGTCGCACAGCGCTTGAATCGGGCCGTTTTTCAGGCGGTAGCTGACCCGGTTGGCGATCAGGCGACTGGTCACCGTAAAAATTTCTTCCATTTCCACCAGGCCGTTCTCACGGATCGTACGCCCGGTTTCCACCATGTCCACGATGCGGTCCGCAAGGCCGATCAGCGGAGCCAGCTCGATGGAGCCATTCAGCTTGATCACTTCCACCTGCTGGCCTTTTTCGCGAAAATATTGGGAAGCCACATTCGGATATTTCGTCGCCACGCGCGGATTCGGCACCGGCTTCCAATCCGGCAGCGCGATGACCGACATGCGGCAGCGGGCGATACCGAGATCAAGCAGTTCATACACGTCCCGATTGTCTTCGATCAGCACGTCCTTGCCGACAACTCCGATGTCGGCCACTCCATATTCGACGTATATCGGAACGTCAGCCGGTTTGGCCATAATGAACTCCATTTGCGCTTCCGGCACGGAGATGATCAGCTTGCGCGAATCTTCCAGATTGTCGGATAACGGTACACCTGCTTTGCGAAACAGAGCGGAAGCTTGTTCATAGATGCGTCCTTTGGGCATCGCTACTTTCAAATACGACTGCATGGCTCAACCTCCATACCATCGAAAAAATCAATGCGTTCCTCATACGCCCCCAGATCCATCCGCTCCGCTTCTTCCCGGCTTTCGACCAGACGGGTTTCCACCATCAACGGTTCACCGTCCAGCGCATTTTCACGCAGTGACTGCGCCCGGCGAATGGCCGCATCGCGGGAGTTGGCATCGTACACGATCAACACCCGGCGCGGTTCTATCGAGAGCTGGCCAGCCACCAGTTCCAGTATCCGGTTCGTCTTCAGCGCAAAACCGGTAGCAGGAGCCGGACGGCCGAACTGGCGCAACAGATTGTCATACCTTCCCCCGCTGCAGACCGGAAAGCCGAGCTGTTCGGCGTACGCTTCAAAGGTCATGCCGGTATAGTAAGAAAAATCACCGATCATCGTCAGATCCATCAGTACATAATCTTCGACCCCGTACACTTCGAGCGCTTCCCAAATGTGGCACAGGTGCCGGATCGCCGCTTGCGCTTCCGCATCATCGCTGAGCAGCTCCGCTTCCCCGCAAATTTCCCTGCCCCCGCGCAATCGCAATATCCCTTCCAGCACTTGCTTCGCTTTATCCGACAGCGTCAGACGGCGGATCAACTGCCGGTAACCGACATGGTTGCGTTTGAGCAAACAGTCTTTCAATTCCTGCTGTGCTTCGGGTTGATCCGGCAAAGCTCCGCGCAAGAGCCCGTTTACAAATCCGACGTGTCCGACCGACAGCTTGAACTTTTCCACGCCGGCAGCTTTCAGAGAAGCAATCGCGAGCGCGATCACTTCAGCATCGGCATCCGCGGAGGCATCGCCGACCAGCTCTACACCGGTCTGGAAAAATTCAGCCAGTTGTCCGGCTTCTTCTTCGATCGCCCGGAACACATTCGCATGATAGGCGAGCCTGATCGGCATCGGATGATCTTTCATCACCGAAGCCACCACACGCGCGATCGGCGCGGTCAGTTCAGAGCGGAGCACTACGGTCGTTCCCCTTCGGTCCAGCAATTTAAACAGTTTGTCATCGGCCGTCGTACTTTGGATCCCGACCGTATCGTAATATTCCAACGTCGGGGTAATCAGTTCGCGGTAGCCCCACCGTTGCATACAGTTCAACACATTGCGTTCTATATATCTCAATTGAGCAACCGTATCTGGCAAATAATCTTTGACGCCAGAAGGCTTCTCAAACACTTTTGGTTTTGTCGTCAACAATATTCACCTCTCATTTGCCGTTCCTGCCATTCAAAACACTTTACCATGCTAATATGCTAATATGATAACATATTACCATACTACCAAAATGAAGTAAAGGGGCACAAAAAAGCCGCCGGGGCACATCCATCAATAATGCTCACGGATGAGACGAATCGGATTTCCGCCGACAAAAGCGCCTGGCGGCACGTCTTTGTTAACGACCGAACCGGCAGCGACGACCGCACCGTCACCGATGGTTACTCCCGGCAAAATCGTCGTATTGGCTCCGATCATCACGTTGGAGCCAATGTGAACCTCACCGAGCCGGTATTCATGGATCAAATATTCGTGTGCCAATATCGTCGTGTTGTACCCGATTATCGTATTGTCCCCGATATGTATTTTTTCCGGAAAAAACACATCGACCATCACCATCAGCGCGAACGACGTCTGTTTGCCGACCTTCATGCCGAGTACCCGCCGGTAGATCCAGTTTTTTAGCGGGAGGGACGGACAGTAACGTGACAACTGTATAAATATAAAATTGCGCACGGCCTTCCAACGGTTGACCGTGCGATAAATTTGCCAAAGTGCATTCGGCCCTTCTACCGGATAACGTTCCGTCTTTCTCAAATGCACGTTCTCCTTTCCTTGGCCGGTTCCTCATGTTTTCGAAACGAACCCTTCCCGGCGGATCGGGTCGCTGTACCGCTCGGATGCCATCCCCGCACGACGCCGGTATACGATCAGGATGACCGCTGACAATATGATGACGATCCCGATCAGCTGTGCGATGCGGATGTTACCGTAGGCCATCGCCCCCGGCTCGAACAACCAACCCATCGGGGACCACAGAATTTGGATGAAAGAGGCCAGCCACTCCGGACCGGTAAAGGCCAGACTGTCAGTACGCAACCCTTCGATAAAAAAGCGTCCGACCGAATACCAGATGAAATAACTTAAAAACACTTCTCCGGCGCGCACAAACGGTCGCCTGCGCAGGAAAAGCAAAAACAGGAGGCCGAGCAGATTCCACAGCGATTCGTACAAAAAAGTAGGGTGGTAGTAAGTCCCGTTAATATACATCTGGTTGACGATAAAATCCGGCAGCTTGAGCGTTTCCCTTAAAAACGATTCCTCCACTGGACCTCCGTGCGCTTCCTGGTTGACAAAATTGCCCCAGCGTCCAATCATTTGACCCGTGATCAGGGAAGGAGCACAAATGTCGGCGATGCGCCAGAAGTTATACCCTTTCCAGCGCACAAACACCAGCCCGGCAATGATGGAGCCGATGAGCGCGCCGTGGATGGCGATGCCTCCTTCCCATATTTTAAACACATCGACGAAATGGTCCCGATAGTCGTCCCATCTGAAAGCTACATAGTAAATGCGTGCACCGATAATCGCTGACGGCACACCGATAAACATCAAATCCATAAAAAAATCGGACGGGATGCCAAAACGTTTCCCTTCACGTATAGCCAGGATCAGTCCGACAAACGCGGCAAATCCGAGAATAATCCCGTACCAATGCACCTTGATCGGACCGATCGCAAAAGCCACGGGGTCCAGATAACTCATACCCCGACCTCCTTTTTCCGTTCGCTACTCTCCCTCTTCCAGGTCTTCCATCATTTCAGTCAATTTGTTCGTAAATTGCAAGGCAGCATTGTATCCCATCCGTTTGAGACGGTAATTCATCGCCGCCACTTCGAGAATGACTGCCAGATTTCGACCCGGACGTACCGGAATGGTGGCCAGCGGCAATTCGGTATCAATAATGCGGATCATCTCGTCCTCCAGCCCGAGACGATCGTATTGCTTATCCTGTTGCCACGCCTCCAGTCTGACCACCATCGTGATCTTCTTCAAATTGCGAACCGCGCCCGCACCGAACAGCGTCATCACATTGATGATGCCGACACCGCGAATTTCCAACAGATGCCTTAACAGCTCCGGTGCATTACCATACAAAGTGTGGTCGGCTGTCTGGCGGATTTCCACCGCATCATCCGCAACGAGACGGTGCCCGCGCTTGATCAGTTCCAGCGCTGTCTCACTTTTTCCGATGCCGCTGCTGCCGGTGATGAGCATGCCCACGCCGTACACGTCAACGAGCACACCATGCACCGTCGTCGTCGGCGCAAGCCGGTTTTCCAAAAACCCGGTAATGCGGCTGGCGAGCATGGTCGTCGTTGTCGAACTGCGCAAAACGGGTATTTTCATTTCATTGGCTGCATGCATCAATTCAATCGGCACATCCAGTCCCCGCGAAATACAGATGCAGGGGGTTTCCGGCTGGCACAACATTCTCATACGTTCCATACGTTGTTCCGACGATAAAGATTCGAAAAACGACAGTTCCGTCTTGCCGAGAATCTGCACACGTTCCTTCGGATAATATGTAAAATAACCGGCCATCTCCAATCCGGGGCGGTACAGGTCAGCCACCGTAATTTTGCGGTCGAGCCCCTCTTCTCCACATGTGACTTCCAGTGCAAATTCTTGTACAAGATCGAGAACCTTCACAGAGTTCGGCATAAATCCGTAATCCCCTTTTCCAACGGTCGTTTTTCGTTTATTTTCATCGTATAGGAATCCGTTTGTTAAATCAACCGCTACAGCCAATCCGCCGATCACGAAAACAATGCATGCAGCCAAAATCAGTGTATACAGCAAAACATACAATCAGAAATTACCGTATGTCATCAAAATGAAAGGATCAGCCGCCAACGGCTGACCCTCCTTTTTGAAAACTTCATTATAAACGCGATTAATCTTCTTGGAAAATAGCGCGTTCCGTATCTTTGTCGAAGACTTGACATTTGTTCATGTCAAACGCCAATGTGACATTCATGTTGTCTTTCAGTCCGGAGCGTCCGTCAACGCGTGCAATAACGGTATCTTTTCCGACTCCGTTCAAATACAGGAACATTTCGTGTCCAAGGTTTTCTGCAACTTCTACAAAAGCATTAATCTTGCTGTTTGGCGATGCTTCCAGGAACAGAGGCTCGGAGTGGATGTCTTCCGGACGAATACCGAACACGACCTCTTTGCCGACATAACCTTTGTTGCGCAAAATTTTGGCTTTGCCTTCAGGAATGATAACGTCGACACCATCGGTCTTGAAGTGCAGTTGTCCGGCCTCTTCTTCCAGCCGTCCGTTGATAAAGTTCATTGCCGGAGATCCGATGAAACCGGCTACAAACATATTTACCGGCCGGTTATAAACTTCTTCTGGAGTCGCAGCTTGCTGGATCACGCCGTCTTTCATGATCACGATCCGCGAACCCATCGTCATCGCTTCTGTCTGGTCGTGCGTTACGTAAATCACCGTCGTTTCCAGACGTTTGTGCAGTTTGCTGATCTCCGCACGCATCTGTACGCGCAATTTAGCGTCAAGGTTGGACAACGGTTCGTCCATCAGGAACACTTGCGGTTCACGTACAATCGCACGTCCGAGAGCAACACGTTGACGCTGACCACCGGAAAGCGCCTTCGGTTTGCGGTCCAGCAAATGTTCGATATCGAGGATTTTAGCAGCTTCACGCACACGCTTGTCGATCTCTGCTTTTTTGAATTTGCGCAGTTTCAGACCGAAAGCCATGTTCTGATAAACGTTCATATGAGGATAGAGAGCGTAGGATTGGAACACCATGGCGATGTCTCTGTCTTTCGGTGCTACGTCGTTGACGAGACGGTCGCCGATATACAGATTACCTTTGGTGATCTCCTCCAGCCCCGCGATCATCCGCAGTGTCGTCGACTTACCGCAACCGGAAGGACCGACCAGCACCAAAAATTCCTTGTCTTCGATTTCAAGGTTGAAATCCGATACCGCAGGAGGCTCATTTTCAGCTCCCGGATAAATTTTGTATACATGTTCCAAACGCAGTCCTGCCATGCTTTCTCCCCCTAAAACTGTTGGATTTTTGGAGTTACTTTCATCTTAACGCACGGCTACCAGTCATGACTATGCACAATCTTTACAAAAAATTTCGGTTCATTTCGTGACTTTATACAATACGAGGGCGATTTTTACAAGAACAGCATCGCTGAACGTTCGGACATCGAGACCGGTCTCCTGCTTGAATTTGTCCAGCCGGTACAAAAGGGTATTGCGGTGAATATACAGTTTCTTGGCGGTTTCACTCACGTTGCAGTCCAGTTCAAAAAATTGCTCCAACGTCTGCAATGTCTCCGGGTCCATCGCATAATCCATCCGTTTTAAAATTTGCTCCACAAACTTCCGGGTTTCCGCCTCCGGCAACAAGCTGAGCAGCTTCTCCAGACGAAGTTGCCACGGGAGATGGACGTGCAACTGAACGCGAAAACGCCGTCCAAGCGCGATCGTTTCACGCATCCTCAGCAGCGCCGGAACGAGATCTTTCGCCGGAACAAAAGGATAATCAATCGACAGATGGCATTCGCCAATCCATTCTTCCGTGAGCATTTCATGCAAACCCATGCCGATGGATTCGAGCGATTCCTCCAGCGATTCTTCCTCTCCCGTACGACCGTCGGCGCGGCTCGCACTGATTACAGACTCCGGAGCGAGGATCATCCATTCCCCATCCAACAGAGGCACGAGCAGGATCTCCGTATCGAAGAAAGATTCCAGAAGCCTTTTCAGTTCTAACGTATGTTTGCCATTTCCCGATTCCCCCAATACCAAAATGGGAACACGCGTGTGATACAACGCACCTAACGAACTGAGGGCATCGGGCACTTCTTCGTCCATCTTTCCTTTTTCCAGCTGCCGGAAAATCCAGCTGCGCAAAAGTTTTATATTTTGTAAACCGTCCGCTTCCGCTTGCCGACCGTTTACAGACCATTCATCCTGCTCACGAAAGGTGCGCACCATCAGTTCGATTAATTGCCGCTCCGAACGGGTGAGCACCGATTCCACCGACAACGTCTCGATCGTCTTGTTTTGTTTGCGCAAATAAAAATGAATGCGACCGGCCAGTTCCAGGCTATCCGCCCCGTTGACCCATTGCTGGCTGGCGATCGTCTCAAACCGCACATCCGCATTCAATATTTGCTCCAAGCGCTTTTTCAGAGGCTCCCACTTCATCATTGGACTCCTTTTTGGGGGACATTTTCTGTTCTTTTTTCAGTACCTTATATTTTTTAATTTTTATTATTGCTATTTTACCACAATACACGGTTTCTCCCCACAAAAAGAGAAGGAATGCGACTGAAGTTTGTACAAACCCTCATTTTAGCGGAATTTGACTTGGATCTTTATTGGCTTTGGATCACCCTGCGTGCGGTCACATAACGGCTTTTCCAATACGCATGATCCATGGGTGTATATTTGACTCCGCCTTCACCGTAGGTGTGGATGAACTGTCCGTTTCCTGCATAAATGCCAACATGTCCAATTTCATTTCCGGTTCTCGGTGTCGTGAAAAATACAAGATCTCCCACCTCGAGCTGGCTGAGGCTTACAAAACGTCCGACCTTCGCTTGATCTTTGGACACCCGCGGCAACTCGATGCCGATCTGCTTAAAGACATGTTTGACAAACGAAGAACAGTCAAACGTGTTCGTCTGTCCGACCTTCGCTCCAAATTCATAGGGCGTCCCGAGATGTTTCTCCGCTTCGGCGATCAGTTTTGCCTTTAGAGTTTCTTCATCGCTCTGCACCTGGTTGGATGTAACCGGGCTGTGACTTGCCGCGGCAGCCCATGCCGATTGCGCAAGCGCTACCAAAGACAGAATGAGAATAGCCAAAGTAACCAAACCTTGGCGTAAGAGCGATTTCATGATGAATTCCTCCTTTGTCTGGTTCGTCCATTATGGTAACACGGAGGAAAAAGGGATTCATTACAAATTTTCTGTCTGTTGAGTCAATGGATTGGCAAGCGAGGAAATGAATCCCGAGGCAATAAGAACCTTATTTGCGAAAAGAAGGGGAACATTTGATTTTTTTCAACAACTCATAGATCGCCCACAGCTCATATCCCAACCTGTCCCTGAAATGCCACTGCACGGAAGATTCCGGAGGTCGTTCTGATGGCCGCTCGAGGTTTCGAAGTTCGAGCAATAAATCGCGCAGATGAGCCAGTTCCTGCTCTCCCTTTTGAGGCTGACCGCATTCCTCTCGTTCCTGCTGTTGCTCGAGTTCATCAAAGAGTGTGCCTAGCTGTTCATACAACAATTTCCGCACATGGTCGATCACCGCCTGTTCCTGCTCGCTCAACCGCTCATTTCCTGCTTGCAGGGAAATGACAGCGTTAATACGAAAATGCAAGTCGCGCAGAAGTTCAAGCTTTTTCTGCTCCTTGGCCAACTCGATCCAGGACTGACGGCGGCGACGATAGCGATATTCTTCCTTCTGAAATTCGATCAAGCGAAACGTCTCATTAAACCGATGCGTCAGCTTGTTCCACGGTTTGTGGAGCTTTACAAGACCTGAAGGTTGTTTCATATGGAAATCAAGAGCCTGGTGGATCAGCTCAGCACATTCCCGGGCCAGGGCGCGGGATGCTTCCTTGATCTGTTCCGAAAATCGGGGCGGCAAGACAGTAAAGTTAACGACAACAGAGACGAGGAGTCCGACCGTCGTCGTACCGAGACGAACGAAAAAATGGGTCATAAAATGGCCTTCACTGATCGTGAGCATATTGACAGCAGTCAACGTCGCGACAATCATCGCATCATTCCAGCGCAAAAGATGACAGACGTATATGGTCAGCATGGCTGACAATGCGTACGTAAACGGGGATTGGCCGAACAGGGCTTCAAACAGCATGGCAAAAAAAGCCCCAACCAGAGCGGCGGGCAAACGGATCTTTCCTTTTTGCAACGAAGCCCTCACCGACGGTTCGATCGATACGATCGCCGTAATGACAGCAAAAATCACCGGCCAGCCGAGCCATTGGCACAGCGCTGCGGTAATCCATACCGCGAGTCCGGTTTTCAAGATGCGGGGTTTATGTGCCCATTTGACAAGCCGGGCTCCGAGAGCACTGAAATTCATTCCGATCACGTCCTGAATTCCACTTATCAAAAATCATGAACCATTATACTACAAATATCGACCGTTATCGGAACGATCGACAGTAAATGGACAGCGGGTTGTCGTCGTTCGTTCTGCCCCTCCCTTTGATATAGTTCTTTAAGACTATTTATATACTTATCGGATGCAGGCCTAAAAACCTATTTCATCAGAATAAGAAGGAAATTGTCGAAAGGGGGCGAAAAAAGCACTATTGGGATAAAGACCATCAATGAACCATTCTCATTGCATAGATATGAAAGGAGGCCAGCATTCATGAGAATTGCTGGAGTCGATCTCGGGTATGACAGCATCAAAGTCATAACGTCCCACCAGAATGAGCCGATAGTCATCCCGAACATTGTCGCACCCGGATATGAAAGGATGGTTCTGCAAGAAGAAGATTCTCCCTTACAGGCGTTAGATGTAACAATTAACAGCCACGCTTTGTCGAGAAATGGCGAACGTTATTTTGTCGGCTGGCTGGCTGCTGAACATGAAGATAATATTGAACTGGAGGAAACCGAGAACAAGGCGCTTTCGGATCAGGCATTGATCGTCGCTCTGACGGCACTCGCTTATATCGGGATTTCAAACCCGTCATCCACGCATCCATCCTTTGGACAACCGGATAAAATCGACTACATCGTCGGTACCGGATTGCCTGTCCGTACATATGCCCGTTACCACCCGCAGCTGATTGAGCGGCTGGTCGGGGAACATGAAGTGACCTTCTTGTCCACGCCTGGACTTAAAAACCGAACGGTGCGAGTTCATATTTCCCGCGCGTTCGTTTCCATTGAGGGAGCAGCCGCCATTTTTAATTTGGCAACCCATGACAACCTTCAAATCCGGGATGAAACCCTTTATAACGGTTGTATCGGCGTTTGTGAAATCGGGGCGATCACGACAGACTTTCCGATCATCCGCCGCATGGCTGTCGACAATCTGTTCAGTTCAGGTGAATATCTGGGGTTATCTTCTTATCTCGATTCGATTATTACAGAAGTCGAGGATACATATGGCTATTCTTTTCCCAGCCGCGCCAAGCTGGTGCAAAGGATCAAGGCCAACGACTATAATATCCAGCTGCTAGGAGAAGGCGAAGCCAATATAAAACCGATCGTTGATTATCATTTCAATCGCATTGCCAGACGCATCTTTGATCTGATCAAAAAAAGATGGAAAAAATGCCCCGATATCGAGGCTTTTTATGTTGTCGGTGGCGGTGCGTCTGCTTTGCGACCCTATTTGCTCCAACATGCTGGATCGGTCAAACTGCGATTCGTTGAAGAAAGTGAATTCCAGAATGTGAGAGGATACTTAAAAATCGCGAAACAAAAAGTGAACTTTAATCCGATGCCATAACCTCTGCCTTAATGTCCATATAACAAAACAGCCTTGCCTGTTCGGCAAGGCTGTTTTCATAAGTGAATGGTTTTCATTGATGGTGAGCCATGAAGGACTCGAACCTTCGACACCCTGATTAAAAGTCAGGTGCTCTACCAACTGAGCTAATGGCTCATATTGATGAATGGTGGAGGGTGATGGATTCGAACCACCGAACCCGTAAGGGAGCAGATTTACAGTCTGCCGCGTTTGACCACTTCGCTAACCCTCCAC
>CALAME010000036.1 GCA_937925675.1 uncultured Paenibacillaceae bacterium
AATCATGTGCCATGATCCATGTGCCGCAATCCTGTACCGCTAGCGGTAGAAATTGACCTTGCGATGCTTTTCGCCCCAAAATCCGGTAGGCTTGTAGATCATCATCAACACGATGGCCACACCCAAAATGAGCATGCGATAATCACTGACAAATCGCAACAGCTCCGGTGCCAGCACCATAATTCCTGCACCAAGCACCGCTCCCGGGATACTGGCGATCCCGCCGACGATGACCATTGCCAAAATGTTGACAGAGTCCAAATAGCGAAACGCATCCGGGCTGATAAACGTAATATACGACGCCCAAAACGCACCGGCTATGCCTGCAAAGAATGCGCCCAAAAAGAAGGATAAAATTTTATAACGTATCGGATTGATGCCGATGGAATTTGCCAGTGTTTCATCCTCCCGGATCACCATAAGGTTCAGGCCGATACCGGAATGAACGACACGATGAATAACAAAAAGAGTCAACAGCAACAATAGCAATATAAGGAAGTAATATTCCGTCTTTTGATGAAAAGTAAACCCGAACAAACTCGGTTGCGGAATGCTGGAAAGCCCCATCGGCCCGTTTGTCAGCGATACCCAGTTGACAAAGATCAACCGTACGATTTCACCAAACCCCAGCGTCACGATCGCCAAGTAGTCTCCGCGCAAGCGAATGACGGTAGAACCGATCAGGAGTCCGGACAGGCCAGCCAGCAACGCGGACAAAGGCAAGACCGCCCAAAAAGAAAGGCCAAAATGAATCATGAGCAGTGCAGCCGAATAGGCACCAATTCCATAGAACGCCGCATGCCCCAATGCGAAAATGCCTGCGTATCCGATAATGAGATTCAAGCTTAAAGAAAGGATCGCAAAGATCCCGATCGAGATGACGATATGGACCAAATAGCTGTTGATCGGCTCCAGTACAAAAGGCAATACGATAAGAACCAGGGCGATGCCGAATTTACGATATACCGGTTTGATAGACATAGTGACCTACACCTTGTTTGTTTCTTTTTTGCCAAGAATGCCCGTAGGCTTGATCAAAAGCAAGATGATCAAAATCGAAAAGGAAATGACGCTTTGGTACTGGGTGGAGATATAAGCGCCGCTGAAGTTTTCGATCAAACCCAGCAAAATCCCGCCCAGCATGGCACCGGGAATACTGCCGATTCCGCCAAGCACCGCAGCTGTAAAGGCGTTGATACCCGCCATATACCCCATGGTCGGATAGACGGCGTTGTAATAAATGCTGATCATAATTCCAGCAATGGCAGCGAGCGCTGATCCGATCGCGAACGCCAGAGAGATCATCCGGTCCGTATTGATTCCCATCAGGGAAGCATTCGGTATGCTCATCGATGTCGCCCGCATCGCGGTACCTATTTTCGTCTTGGTGACAAAGAAATGCAGCCCGGCCATCAGCGCCAAAGATAAAAGCAGGATCAACACCTGTATTTGCGAAAAGATCAGGTTACCAAACGTATAAGTCTTGCTGCCAAAGGAAGTCGGGTACGTGTGTGTTCCTGTTCCCCACAACTTTTGAGCCAAACTGCTTAAAAAAATAGAAACGCCTAGGGCACTGATGAGCGGCACGATCCGATCGGCCATACGCAATGGTCGATAAGCGACCCGCTCGATAATCACCCCAAGCATTGCAGTCAGAACTGCAGAAACAACAAACGCCGTGATCAAAGAGGCGTTGAATTTTTCCAGCAAAACCAGCCCGATAAAGCTGCCAAACATGTAAATGTCCCCGTGGGCAAAGTTTACAAACTTCAATATACCATACACCATCGTATATCCGAGCGCAATGAGCGCATATATCATTCCGATTGTCAGCCCATTGATCAACTGTTGTGAGAACATGCCAGCATCCCTTTCATGATAAAGGTCAGAAGCCTGCGCGGGCTCCTGACCTAAAATTTATCCAATTATCCTTATTCAAAAGGTACGGAGATCAGGCCATTTACGAAGGTCTGACCAACCGAAATCAAGACCCTTATTCATAAGGCACGAATGCACCGTCTTTCACCGTCAGTTTTTGCGGTTCGGTCTGTACATCTCCGTTCTCATCAAAGCTCAGCAAGCCCGTGGCTCCCGGGAAGTCTTCCATCTGATCCAAGAACTCTTTCACGCCTTCACGATTGGCGCCATTTTGCTTGATCGCTTCAATGAGAATGGAAGTGGCATCATATGCATAAGCGGCGTACGTATCCGGTTCTTTACCATAAGCTTCAACATATGCTTCATGGAAGGCGTTGGCCCGTTCATTGCTTCCGCCGGGATAGAAAAATCCGATCAGTTTGAAACCTTCGACCGCTTCTCCGCCCAATTCCAGCAAAGCTTGAGAATACAAGCTGTCGACACCAATATAGTCCACAGACAGATTCAGTCTTTTCGCTTGCGAAGCAATGAGCGCCGCTTCATTATAAAATCCGCCGATAAAGATCGCATCCGGATCTTTATCTTTCACTTTCGTCAAAATCGTGCTGAATTCATTGGAACCGGGCAGATACGATTCCGCAGCTACGACTTCAATGCCATGCTCGGGAGCAGCGCTTTGGTACACATCCAGCAAGCCCAAGCCAAAGTCAGACTGTTCATAGATGAGTGCAACTTTTTCATAACCGAGTTCCTTCGACCATTCTGCCAGATAAGCGGCTTGGAAAGCGTCGGTCGTAATGACCCGGTAAGTGTATTCACCTGCTTCCGTTACGTTCGGAGCGCTGGATGCCGGTGAAATGTGAACGAGTTCGTTCCGGTTATATATCGGCGCTGCTGCAAGCGTAGCCGAGCTGTTGAAGTGTCCGACCACTGCCAAAATATCTTTGTTTGTCGCGAATTTGTTCGCAACGTTGGCGGCTTCGTTCGGTTCTCCTTTGTCGTCTTCCATCACAATTTTAACCATTTTACCGTCGATACCGCCAGCATCATTGATTTCCTTCGCAGCCAGCTCAGCTCCATTTTTGAACGCTTCGCCGTATTGAGCTTGTGTACCGGAGATCGGTCCGGAGACCCCGATCAGGATCGTATCCTCTTGAGACCCTCCCTGATTGCCACATGCGCTGACCACAACCATAAGTACGAGTAATGCTACCAATGATAGTTTCTTTTTCATGATGTTACCTCCAAACATGAAGTATCCCAACCTGTATACTAAGTATTAACGATAATGAAAATAAAATCAAGAGTTTTTTTACGATTATCAAAATCATTTTGACATTATCGAAGACCGAAGTAAATTTATTGACAACATCGTTAAATATAGACAAAATGAAGCTTAAGTCTGGAAAGTTTATGAACGGGGAGGAAAAATGGTTGCAAAACCGGAAAAATCCGCGCTTGATCCAGTCCGTCAAACGGGCGATGGACATTATCAATTGCTTTGATCCTTACCATACGCAGCTGTCGCTCAGTGAAATCAGCAAAAAACTAAACCTGAATATGAGCACAGTTCACGGCATTATCAACACCTTGTGCGCCTATTCATACATCGATAAAAATCCGGAAAATGGGAAGTATAGGTTGGGACTGGAGTTTCTGGTCAAAGCCAATCTGGTATCCGCAAGCCTCGATTTGAAAGAAATCGGCTATTCCTTTCTGATGGATTTGACCAAAAAACACCATGAAACGACCCACCTGTATATGTGTCAACATGATCAATTGTTCTGTATCGCCAAGGTGGATGTGCCGAACAATTATTCCATCATCAGTTCAAAAACGGGCGGAAAACTTCCTTTGCATGCCTCGGCATCCGGGAAAGTCTTTTTGGCATACAAGGACCCGGCCGAATTGGAACGTATCCTAAACGAATATGAATTTGAAAGGTTTACGGAGCATACCATCGCGGATAAAGCGCAATTGATGGAGCATCTTCAGGAAATTCGATCGAAAGGATACAGTACGGAAGATGAGGAGATCGAGCATGGCGCCTACAGCATAGCCGCACCTGTCAAAGATGCAGCCCATGCTGTTGTCGGCACCATAAGCATCGTAGGATCCAAGGTTCGGATGATGAAAAACAAAGAGAGGATGATCGAGGATATCGTCGAAGCCGCTCATGCCATCTCGAGCCGCTTTGGCTACAAACCGCACCCCCATTACGCATCTACAGGCACGGCCAATTCCAGCAACGTGTGATACAGCACCTGAGTGCCCGCTTCACAATCTTCGGGGGAACTCCATTCTTCGGGTGAATGGCTGATGCCGCGCTGTGAACGCACGAAGATCATGCCGACAGGACAAAGCTTGCCAAACTGCATCCCGTCATGCCCGGCACCGCTGGGCAGCGCGATCGGCTCAATCCCGATTTTTCGGCAACTTTGTTCAATGACCTTTTGCAGCTCTGGCGCACAGGGAACGGGGGCCACCCTTTGCAGCTCCTGAACTTGAAATTCGACGCCCTGCTCATCGCTCACCTTTTGGGCGCAGGTCAAAATTTCCTGTTCGATCTGATCCCGGACCGATTGGTCAATATCCCGCAAATCGAGCGAAAGGGTCACTTCGCCCGGAATGATGTTGATCCCGCCGGGATACACCTGCAATTTGCCGACCGTTGCCACAGCGTTTGGGTAATTTCTGACCACCTGATCGATGCAGGTGATGATTCGGGCTGCGGCCACCATTGGATCTTTTCGGCCGAGCATCGGTGTAGCCCCTGCGTGCCCCGCTTCCCCTCGCAATTTGAATTGCAGCCAAAGCGGTCCCGCAATCCCGGACACGACCCCGACCGGCAGCCCACGTCGTTCAAGAACGGTCGCTTGCTCAATGTGAAGCTCGATGTACGCCCGAACTTCCGCAGGTGTCTTGGCAGCAGTATGCAGTTTGGCCGGATCGAGCCCCGCCTGTTCCATCGCTTGAGCGATCGTCACATTCTTTTCATCGGTGAATTGCAAGTCTTCTGCTTTCAACGTTCCGGCTACAGCCCGACTGCCGATCATGCCAAAGCCGAAGCGCGCACCTTCTTCATCGGTAAACACAATGACTTCGATCGGGTGAACTGTCTGAATCCCTTGTTCATGCATGCGTTGCAACGCTTCGATCGCGCCGATGACGCCAAGCGCTCCATCAAACTTTCCACCATGGGGGACGGTGTCGATGTGAGAGCCGGTCAACACAACGGGCGCATGGGGATCAAGACCTTCCTTTCTCCCGATCACATTTCCAGCGGCGTCCTCACGGACAGTAAGCCCGGCTTCCTTCATGTAGGAAATGACCGCATCTTTGGCCAAACGCTCCTCTTTGCTAAAAGAGAAGCGGGTGATGCCCCCGCTATCCGGCTGAAGACCAATTTTACCCAGCTCCATCAGCCGCTGCCATAACCGTTCCTTGCTCAAATTCATCACTCTTTCGCATCTTTCATCTTGAAGCGAAAATGGCAATACCCATCTTTCAGCAAGTACTTGTCATGCTCGACTTCAAAGTTCGGGTTGTAACCTTTGGCGATCGCCGGATCGATCATCTGGCAATATAAAATGCCGTACTTTTCCATTCCATCTTTTTTCCATTGGTCGCCGAATGCACATCTTGTAAAGTTCTGTTCGATTTCGCACGGATGATAAATCGTTTCGTATTCAAACAATTCGCTGCGGCCCATGTCATAGTTGGGCAGATAGTTTTCAATATCATTCGGCAAACCTCTTGCAGCCGCACGACGGGCAATATCTCTGCCTCGTTCCTCTCCAAAGGCCCGCACGCCCTCGCGCACTGCTTCCTCTCCCTCTTCACCAAACCGGTCCACGACCGCTTTCGCCACATGAGCAAACAATTTGGCCATTAACGTATATGGAGAAACGGGATCAAGACTTTCATCTTCACGAATCGTTTTCTTCGGTTGCTCATCCATTTGTTCTCTCTTGTTGTCTTTCATGTTGTCACTCATATTTAAATTCCTCCTGGTATGCATAATTCCAATATGATTACTTAGCATTATTATAGGGGGATTGTCATCGTTTGAAAAGGTGAAGGGATCGATTCCCTCAAATCTCCTTCTCCCTCTTCCTCACTTCTTCCATATTTCTTCCAAACTTCTTCCTCAGACCCTTTATCACTTCTCCTCAGATTACCTCTTTCCGTTTGGACAAATAAACCAGCAGCACCACTCCTGACAGCGTACACAAAGCTGCGCAGAGACCGATCACGCTATAGCCGGCCTGAAGCCCCTTCAGTAATCCTTCAAACGTGTCGGCGCCAAACATGTTTCTAACCTGTTCGCTGACGATCCCGATCACATAGTTACCGATCACGCTGCCGATCCCCATCAGGGTAACCGTAAACGTAACGGCGATGTCGCTTCCCGTTGGTGTTTCGGACAAAAATGCGCGCGCCCAATATCGCCAGCCCGATCTCCAGCATGCCATTACCGATGTACATCAAAAAATAGGAGGAAGCAAACATGGCATATTGCTGAGAAAAAAATATGAGTACGCCGGATAAAGCCATGGAGCCAAAGGCGATGACCATAATCCGCTTGATCCCCCATAAACGGGTGAGATAGGCGGTAAAAGAACAAGCGATCAAATACCCCAGAGCATTGAGCGACAATAGCGTCCCTACTTGGGATTCACTGAGCAAAAATTCAAACTGGATGCGAGGTATGGCCGGCCCCTTAATATTTTCGGAAAGGCCAAAAATAATAAAACCGGTAAAGATTACGGCCAATTGCAACATATAAATCTTGTTCCGCTGCCTTGTTTCCAATTTTGATTTTCTCCTATAAAATATGGTTTTTGAATTGACAAAATGGTCACGATACCGCTAAGTACCGTCCATTATATCAAAAATACCGTAGATACCGGAGCGATTACTGCAGCAAAAAGATTACAACTCCACCGATTCCGGCCAACAGGACGAGCGCTCCACCAAAACGGGTGGAAAAGAGATACAAATCGGATGGTTCTGTAGCATCGTTGGATTTCCAACTTTCCGTGATGGACCAAAATAACGCGGGCTTGATCAACATCAAAAGTCCAACCAGGATGAGAATCATCCCCATTATGATAAGCACTTGAAATTCCCTTCTCCTTCCAACTGTTTTTCTTTATTATCCCACAAAAAACTCTTGGGTGGGGATCATCCATAGTGCTTTTTAGCAGCATAAAATGAACATTTACGTCATTAAACGGGGGGCGAAGCGTTTTTTTGCAATAAAAAACTCCCTTCCATGATGTCCTGATTTTGATCATTTCAGGTCATGGAAGGGAGCAGATGACTCAGAGTGACTGCACTTTTGGATTCTGATTCAAACAAACGACAGATGGAGGTGGAGGAGAGATTTTTAACCGTTAATAAAGCGGATCGTTTCCCGAGCTGCTTCCGTCAGTTCCTGCGCCTGTTCTTTTGTCAGTTTGCCCGGTTTCACAAAGTTATTCACTTGCTGGATAAACGTTTCCAACATATTGACGGCTTGTTTGGATTTGTCTTGTTTCGGATCATTCAAAAATCTTTCGGCCTGTTCCAGTTTGACCAGCAAGGCCTGTTTGTTGCCGTGTACCAGATCCAGATTTTCAACCATTTCTTTCAAATCCGGAATCCGGTTTCTGAATTCGACGATTACCGTGGCTTCAATCTTTTCGACCACTCCTTCGACGGTCCCTTTCACCGTGAATACACCCGGACCATCGACGCCATATTGATTCGGATCGATTTCTTCCCATACGACCTGCCGTTCTTCTTCCACAATCCCCACCGCGTTGTCATTCACATGCACCACCACGGTATCCGGCAATGCAGGCGCTACTCCAGGTAACGTATGCACCTCAACTTCTTCAATATCCCGAATTTTGCTTTTGGAGAAGAGCCAGTCGATCAGCATGCCGCGCTCAGGATGAACGTATTCGTTATACACCGGGAGCCAAACGGCATGTCCATCGAATACATGTCCGTTATAAGGAGGATTGTTCAGCCGGTTTTCCGGCAATATGGTCAACAAAGAGTCGTTCAGATACGGTCCATAAATCCTGTCGTTGTTGACGACCAGATCCAGCAAGAAGTCGCCTTCATCAACAAACGTCCAGATCGGCAAGTAGGCCACCTTCAGCGCATTTTCCACACTTCCCGGCCCACCTGCGGGACAAAGCGGAGCTGCAGCCGCGGGAACGTCCGGATAAGTCGTCAGGAAAGTCCAGGTCGAGCCGCCACCCATGGAAAAACCGGTGATGTAGATCCGGTTCGGATCGACTTTGCCTTCCGCAATCATCATATCGATAATTCCTTTAACTTTGTGCATCGCTTCCGGTGTTGTCGCATTGCGCGGTGCGAGCACATGGGTCGGATATTTGGCCTGGTTTTCCGGATTCGCCCATACGGTTCCGCCGTTGCTGAAGCGGATCGGCGTATAAATGTCGTTGCCCTGTCCGCCGCCATGGAAGAAAACGACGAGCGGAAGCGGTTCATCGATTTCTTCGTTATAAAAATAGCTGTAATCGAGTCCTTCAAAGTTATCGTATTTGAATTTGTCGAGGACCGGGCTGACAACGCCGGTTTGGACAAAGCCATCGGGCACGACCGAGGTGCCGTCGGTGAATAGGATTCCGCTGCCTTTGTACGTGACCGTATAGTATGAATCGAATGTATAGCCTTCATCGTTCGTTTGACCGCCATCATTCCAGCCGACGTCCGGAAAATCAACGACGATATAACGTCCGCTGGCAGAAGGTGAACCTACGTCATTCACTTGGCTTGTGTACACGTCAATGACTTCACGGGGACCGTCATACCACACATAATCCGGATCGACTTTCCTGACCGCTTTCACGTGCACTTCGAAATCGGATACCGACAGCGATGATCCCACCACTTCTTTACCCGCGTCAATGATCAAAGCATCGGTGCGTTCGTGAAAGGCAAAGTTCTCATTGCGCAGAATGAAGGGCCAGGTCGTTTCCGTATCTTCTCCCGATGCAAAGACCGCAGGTATGCTCATGATGAGAAAGACACAACCTACCAAAAACATCACGGCCTTCTTGGACAACATCATACATCCCCTTTCTAAAAATTTTTATATTTGGTTGCGCTTCCATTATAAGGTCAAACGCCCACGAAAAGCTTATCCACTTTTTTTCTTCCTTACCCGCCTTTTACATTTTTAAAGCGTTTTCATCTGTAAACAAAAAACCAAGCGCCCGTTCGCGCCTGGATTTAAAATTCACGCCACTACATCCGCCTTGCACATCCGATAGATCGCAACCAAGAGAATTACGGCCATGTAGAACAGATTCATGACCGCAAACAAAAGCATATTTCCCGATGAGAGACTCGTCTGGCTGAGCACCCCCATCCCGATCGTCAACAAAGAATGGGGAAAATACATCCCCAAACCTGCGACGTACAGGCCAAGCCCGACAAAAACCGCGCACAAACCGATGCCGACAGGAGCAGCGAAACTGCGGATTCGCATGGACAGCGCCAGTTGCAAGGTGCCGATCGTTACGGCGGCGATCCAGCCACGGATTAGCCACCCCGCCAGTTCCTCAGGCAGATTGGAGGCAAGTCCCGCCCACTTTCCCCCGAGAAGGTACAAGCCTAAGAAAAGCAGTTGAACAAAAGCCAGCAGCACGCTGACGACGATCCATTTCGCCAAAAAGTGGTGAGACGCGGAAATCGGGGCGGTCATCATCATTTTCCAGTTTTGATTGAGATGTTCCAATCGCCACATATAGGCGCAAACAATCGCGATCAGAATGGGAAGAAAAAATTCCCCGTAAAACAGGCCTACTTGCGACCACAGACTGTACCACTCTTTCGTTAATACCTCTTGGTTTAGGTAATAGTTGGCGCAGCCGATCCATACACTGATCACCGGCAAAATGATCAGTATCCAAACGATCCGGGAACGGCGCAATTTCATCCATTCGGCTGAGATACACCGTCTCAACATTTTTCATCATCCTCCTTATCCTTCGCGTCTCGCCACATGAACGGAACCCACCCCATAGAGCGCCATTCCGACAGCCAACAACGCTGCCATCTGCGGCCACAGCAAACTCGAATCGCGTATGACAAAATGCAGTTTATCATCAGCGTAGACAGATGTTATCGGACTTAACGCCGTATAGTAGGACCACACGAAGAACTTGCTCACTCCGGACGGAAGCAGATCAGCGACCAGGCCGACAAAACTGCCGACCATACCGAGCGTGAGAGCAAATGTCTGGTTTTTGATCGCCATGGATACCCATTGTTGTAATGCGATGAGAACCAGTGTAGTTACAGCCGTTCCGAGTATGAAACGGGTAAGCAGCCAGATCGGCACAGGCGCAAAATGATGGACGATGCCAAACGCGACGATGGCCAGCGCTTGCAAACTCAAAGCCACTCCCATAACGATGGAGGCGGAAACAGATTTGGCCATATACAACGTGCTTCGTTTCACCGATAACGTGTACAACAGCTTCCAAGTGTTGCCTTTATGCTCCATGTCGCAAATGCGGGATACGCAAATCGCAGTAAGTATGGGCAAAAAGAAGCCATTCATCGCAGAAATCGTCGCAACAAGCGGTTCCCATCCCGCCTGATCCGGATTGCGTGTGATGGATATACGGGTGACCGCAAAGGCCCAGCCGATTTCCGCAAGCAAAAAGAGAAGAACCATCAAAAACAGACGTTTATGACGCCATTTATACAATTCAAGGCCGATCACTTTCACTACAGGCTGTTCTCCTTTCCCGTCATGTCCAGGAAAATGCTTTCGAGGCGCTTCTTTTGTTCCTCAATGCGGAGCACACCGATCTGACTGGTAACGAGAATTCGGTTGATGTGTGCAACTTGATCGTCGGTCAAGCTTTCAAAGGTCAAATACTCTCCATCTTGTTGAGGGGAGTATCCGTACTGACCCAGCACTTCATGGGCCCAATCATTGTGTTGGGTCTTGATGCGAATGGCCGGCCGGCTCTGATTTTTCAATTTTTCCAGGCTGCCCTGGAACAACATTTTCCCCTCGTTGATAATGCCGACCGAGGTGGCGATCTGTTCAATTTCGGAAAGCAGGTGGCTGGAAATAAGCACCGTCATCCCGTAACGCTCCGGTAACGATCGAATCAGTTCGCGGATTTCACCGATCCCCGCAGGATCAAGTCCGTTTGTCGGCTCATCCAGAATTAAAAGCTTTGGAAACGAGACGAGCGCCATCGCGATTCCTAAACGCTGTTTCATGCCCAAGGAATACTGATCCACTTTTTTGTCCTGATGTTTTTCCAGGCGGACGATTTTCAGCGCTTCGCTCACATTCCGGTTGGGCAAATCGCGCAACATTTGCACAATACGCATATTTTCCAGTCCGGTGAGATGCCCATAGTAAGAAGGGGATTCAATCAGAGAACCGGTATGGCTCAATATAAAGCGCCGGTTTCTACCCAAATCTTTGCCAAACACAGTGACGGTTCCCTCTGTGGGGCGCACCAAACCTAAAATCATTTTCAGAGTCGTCGATTTTCCTGCACCGTTCGGACCTAGAAAGCCATAGATCTCCCCTTCGTGAACAGATAAATTCACATTTTTTACCCGATACGTACCGCCGTATCGTTTGGACAGTTGATGCGTGGAAAGTACTGGTTTCATGTCAAAACCTCCGTGCTGTCGGTTGTTTTATTGCAAGCATAGCAGGAGCCCCTTACGGCAAACTGACAAGAACCTTACGCCAACCTTAAATCGGATGAGCTGTAAGTGAAATCGATGTAAAAAACAGTATAATGATAGGTGATCAGCATAGAAGGTGATCAGCCATGGACGATCTGAAGAGCAAAAAAATACTCATCGTCGACGATGAGCCCGAAATTCGAAATATGATCGATCGTTTTTTGCGTAAGGAAGGATTTACGCGCATTTATCAAGCTTCTAACTGCGCCGAAGCTTTGGAGCTTTGTTCGTCTGCCAAACCGGACATTGCGATTTTGGACGTCATGCTGCCGGATGGAGATGGATTCAATCTCCTGACCTCCCTGCGGCAAAAATCCGATATGCCTGTCCTTTTTTTAACGGCACGGGGAGAAGATGAGGATCGTCTGTTGGGACTCGGCCTCGGTGCGGACGATTACATGGTCAAACCGTTTTTGCCTCGGGAGCTGATTCTCCGGCTCACGGCCATTCTTCGCCGCGTTTATTTGCCTCCCCGGCAGGAACAACGCCCTGCGTTCCAACTCGGGGAGCGCATCATCGATCTGGAAAGCGGCGTGGTACGGAATGGGGACACCGAACATCCGCTGACAGCCAAAGAGATTGCCTTGCTGAACAAGCTTTATGAAAACCGGAATCGGATCGTCACCAGTGATGCGCTGTGCCAGGCCGCCTGGAACGATGATTATTACAGCTATGAAAACACACTGATGGTGCACATACGCCGCATCCGTGAGAAGATCGAGGACCAGCCGTCAGATCCCCAATATTTGCTGACCGTTCGAGGATTGGGTTACAAGTTGATGATCAAAGAGGCGAATTAAAGAGGGGTAATATGGAAGGAACCATCCGCATTTTAAAACGATTCATCAGCGCAACAATGCTCATTTCCATTTTTCTGCTCGTTGCCAATTTTATCTTGCTCGGCGTCTTGGTGACCAACGGCATGAAACAGGGGCTGTCGCCCAGTGTTGTTGTACGAAACGTAGCGAAAGGTTTGCATCCATCATCGCCACATTCATCGTCAAAGGGGCCAACGTCACCATCGTCGCAAAATCCATCGTCTCCATCACCGCATGATCCATCGACGTTGCCCGAGCCTTCAACTGCCTTTATATTGGATGCGTCCGCTGTGGATTTGTTAGAGCGCAATCACGCCTGGGCGATGCTCATCGATGAGACAGGGCAAGTGATGTGGAATTATCAGCTGCCCGAGGAAATTCCCCGATCGTACTCTTTGGTGGATGTATCGAAATTTTCACGCAGCTACTTGATGGATTATCCGGTGTTTGTATGGGAACACGAACTCGGCCTGGTCGTTGTCGGCTATCCTAAAACCAGTCTGGCCAAATATCAGCATATATTCCCGACCGGTTGGGTTTCTTCCCTGCCGCTTAAAATCGTTTTATGGCTTGCGGCCAATCTTTTGTTGGCCTTGCTGTTGTCCCTATTTATCGGTTCCCGGTTGATTCACTCGATCCGTCCCATCGCTCAAGGCATCCAAAGTTTGGCGGAAGAGCGAGCGGTGTATATCGAACCGAAAGGGGTATTGTCTCAGCTGGCGCAAAGTGTGAACCGCGTATCCCAAATTTTGCAAAAGAAAAGCGATCGCCTGAAGAGCCGGGATGAAGCCCGCTCCAATTGGATCGCAGGGATCTCGCACGATATTCGCACCCCATTGTCCATGATACTCGGCCATGCCAGTGATCTGGAAGAAAACAGCGTGATTCCCGAAGAACAAAGGCGGCAAGCGGGTATTATCCGACAACAAGCGGAAAAATTGAGATCGCTTGTGAGTGACTTGAACCTGGTCTCCATGTTGGAATATGAAATGCAGCCTCTCGAGAAAAAGCCGATCCGCCTGTCTGCATTAGCGCGGCAAGTCGCATCCGAATTTTTAAATGAAGGATTAGAGGAAAAGTATGTGCTGGAGATCGAAGCTTTGGAGGAAACCGCTCTTGTGAATGGGGATGAACGGCTGTTAACACGTGCAATTCGCAACCTGATTCATAACAGTATTCGTCACAATCCGGATGGTTGCCGCATCCGGTTGCAAACCACCTGGAATGAACCGGATCGTACCTTTCGTTTTATTGTCGCAG
Organism: uncultured Paenibacillaceae bacterium; assembly: GCA_937925675.1. GTDB lineage: Bacteria > Bacillota > Bacilli > Paenibacillales > CALAME01 > CALAME01. The sequence continues at coordinate 13,707 of CALAME010000036.1, forward strand.
ATAACGGGAAGGGAGTTCCTCGGGACGAACTGCCCAACTTGTTGAAGTTGCCGTATTCCTCCAAAAGAAAACACCCTCGCAAAAATGGCCATGGGTTAGGTTTGCCGATGGTGGCCAGAATTGCCAAGGCGCATGGAGGGCAATTGTGTCTGGATAGCGATGTTGGAAAAGGATTTACAGCAGAGCTGGTTTTGCCGGATGCTCGTTCATGATGGCTTCAATTTAAGTGAGGATATAGGATGTGATCGTTTTGATCTTGGCTGTCTTGCTCGCTCCGGCAAATCGATAGACATAACAAAAATCGAAAGTGGTTTGCGGTCCAATCATTTTTCCGTTTGCCGCTGCTGTATAGCCATGAGTGATAATGTTGTCCAGCACCAATTCGGTGATTGGATCTTCGATGAGACGGTTTAATTTATGCATAAACGCCTCTTTACCTTGAACCGTCTCATCACCGACAATCGTCCAGGTCATATCATCCGCTACATGTTCCAACAAGGCATCATAATTCTTCGTGACAAACGCGATATGAAAATCTCGAAGTATGGCTTTTTTAGGGGCGTTTCCACAATCGCTAGGTACGGAAAGTTTCAGATCACCAGGCATGAGCCGTTTCATCCTTTCGTTTTTTCATTTTTTAAATAGAATCATGCCGACTGGATTTTCTTGGACATGGTTATCCTTCACCTGAATGTATCATAACATGATTGCTTTATACAGTTTACCATAGATAATCTCTTTACCGCTTGATGTTCTTGATGATGATCTGTTATTTGTTCGATGTCATGAGCATCATTTTCATTCGGAATGAGTGACCAAACCTTTGTCATGTATCTCGGAAAGGGCCTTGTAGATTTGATTATTATTTCCAGTCATCAAATTGTCATTTCATTGATAAGCAAAAGTGATACAAATCACAAATGATCGGACTGACTTTGGTACATTAAGGTTAGAGTAGTGATAACGACCTGATTTTACGTCAAAAAATTTTTGAGGTGATCCTATGGCCAACATCGTGCTGCCAAGAGAACACGGTACATGGGCGATGTTGATTATTCCCGTATTATTGGGAACCTTTTTGACCCAGTTTACCTGGCTGCACCTTTTTTTTATCCTGGGCTGGTTTTTCTTATATTTATCTTCCACTCCCCTGCTTGACATGATCCGGAACAGACGTCATATTCCAAGCATGATGCCCTGGTTTTTGGGTTATGGCTTACTTGCTTTGCTGTTTTTTGCTCCCGTGATATGGCATGTCCCGAAAGTGGTCCTTTTTGGCCTGCCGGTTTTACCTTTGCTCTGCGTAAATATTTACTTTATTCAGCAAAGAAACGAACGGGCGCTGTTAAATGACCTGTGCGGTATCGCCATTTTCGCCCTCGGGGGAGCGATCACTTACTATCTCGGAACGGAGATGTTTAATTCCAAGATCTGGGTCCTGTATCTATTAACAATACTTTATTTTATGGGCAGCGCCTTTTATGTGAAATCCTTGATCCGTGAACGAAACAACTCATCATTTCGTAAAATTTCCCATGTGTATCATGTTTTTCAGCTGATCGCCGCGTTTTTGGCGGGCGGAGCGATCATCCTGGCTTACTTGCCGGGAGCCTTGAAAGATTGGTTCACCCCGCGCAGCAAAAAAATAAAGCCGATCCATATCGGCATCATCGAAATCATCAACTCTGTCGTCTTTTTCCTCATGTTTCTGATCATAAACGGTAGTTGAGCGTTACGACACGGGTTGATCCAACAGCTGATTGAGTTGATCCATATTACGGATCAGAATGCCGTCCCTGCCAAACTCAATCAGGTTTTCTTTCTTTAATTGATTTAAAATGCGGTTTATCGTTTCCCGGGAAGAGCCCACCATATTCGCAAAATCCTGATTGGTGATAGGCATGTCAATCAGGACGCCTTGCTCGGTCTGTTTTCCCGACTCCAGAGCCAAGCGAAGCAAAGAAAAAATAACGCGATGCCGAACATCTTGAGAAATGAAAGTTTGAATCCTTTGCGCCAGCTCAGAAATTTTTTGGCTCATCATTTTCATCACCTTCACCGCAATCTGGGGGTGTTCAAGCATCAGTTCCTCAAAATCGTCAATACGGATCACGAACAGTTCCGCCTCTTGAATCACTTCAGCCGTTGCGGGATAAGGTGACGCATCAAAAAAACCGATGTGGGGAAACATTTCGCCTTTCCGAAGCAAGTTGATAATCTGTTCGTTGCCTTCCTTATCCACTTTAAAGGTTTTCACGGTACCGGAGTGAATAAAAAATACAGCTTCCCGTTTTTCCCCCTCCATGAACACATATTCCTTCTTTTTGTATGTACGTTGGGTCGTGATAGCACGAACTTTTTGCAGTTCCTCCTGATTCAATTCGGAAAAAAGGGGGATTTGTCTTAAAACGTCTACCGTTTTCACTGGCCCAAACCACTCCTTTAACGATCCCGACGTCACCAGAATTGCCATTATTGTACCACACGTGACCCAGATCACAAATGAAACTGCGCATTCGATTTATAATGAGTGATGATCACAAAAGGAGTGAAATGATTTGAAAAACCAGCAGGAAAAAACGGTGGAACTGGACGTCCGGCCTTACTTACGTAAAAAACAGGAGCCTTTTCCTGTCATTATGGAGACGGTAAAAAAGCTGAAAGAGGATCAGATGTTCAAGCTTCACGCCACTTTTAAACCGACTCCCCTGTTGGAGGTCATGAAAACAAAAGGTTTTGTATACCAAATCGAAAAGAAAGCTAAAGACCATTGGATTGTCACTTTCGTCAATAAAAAGAACAAACATCTTTTTCCAGAAACATTTGGGGAACCCGTAGACGAGGAGGGGGAATGGGCAGATGAGGATCATATAACTTCCTCTCCAGAAGATAACGGGCCGTCATCGATGACAAGTACGGAAACGGAAATGGATCAGCCATCGGGCGGTCCTCAAATCGTAAAACTGGACAATCGCGGGCTGGAACCCCCGCAACCGATGCTGCGCACATTGGCTGCTTTGGAACGCATTTGTCCGGGGGACGAAGTGCACATTCATAACGACCAGGTGCCGGTTTTTCTTTTGGATGAATTAAACCAGCTCGGCTATCCGTTTACAGTGGATGTCCAGCCGGACGGATCGGCGAAGGTCAAGATTACAAAAAAATAAAGGCGGATTGGCTTGAACGCCCTCCTTCCCTTAAAATCGAAAGACCTTAATCAGTTCAATGATATATAAGATGGCTGAAAGGACAGCCGTAATTTGCCCAAGGGTAGCGAGGGCCGGTTGCGCAAATAAGTAAGCGGCACAGACGAGTACCACGCCTGCGAGATAGGCATATAGCCAATTCTTCATCGTTTTGTCGGCAGTCATGTCGGAAAGCAGCACTCGGCTTTTCTTTTCCCATTTTGTATGAAAGCGATAAGCCCACCAGAGAAAGGGCACGATTTTGGATAATAAACTAAGAATCGTCGCGGAAATCCACCCCAGTATGAGAAAGAGCACCATCATCTCTCCCAGTGTCCTTGAAGCAGGAACATTCGGAAAGAACAAATCAACGAGTATCCACAACAAAACCAGTGCGGCCGTTAAAGAAATCAGTCGGTAAGCAATGGAAACGGCGCCTCCCGGATTTTTCGTATCCCTCAAACGGCTATGGATACGCACCTCACGTGCATAAAGAACAAAAAGGGCTAAAGAAATTAAAATCATCATGAGGGAAAGCTTCTCCAACACGTTCCATTCCATCCATCGGGAAATGACCTGGAGCCAAACCCCGGACTGAAACAGACCGATAATCAGATAAGCTTCTCCCACCGCTCGCCTCGGAGAGTTATAAAACATGGGCAGGAGTTTAAAGCTGTACGTGATGATCAGGCCGGATAACCAACCGCCAATTCCCAGCCAGACATGAGTGGCAAAAAGATGTTCATAATGAGGCGGCGTCCAACCTCTGGCCATGGCCCATCCCATCAACAACCCCAACCCAACGGTGACCAGTAAATCGATTAACGAGAAACCGACGCCAAAGATATACACATTCCATTCTCTTTTGCGAATAAAGGTAACAGCTAACTGGCACACGTAGAGAATCACTCCCAACACCACGAGCGATCCTCCCCAAGCCATTCCTGCTGAAAAAGCGAAATAAAAACTGAAGCTTAAGACTAGCAGTCCGAGAACGTAAACAAAAAAGTGTACGTAGCCGAGCAGGCGGCTGTATATCGATGTGCGTAAAAGCACCTGAGTCAATTGAAAACTGGCGCCCATCGCAATCATGGTCGCCCAACCAAGCACAAATAAGTGTGCTAAAGTCCAACCGGAAGGCCCGCGAAAGGTTTGTTGCTTGATCAAATCTGGAATGAGCCAGATCCCAGCCACCATCGCGAACAAATACAGAATCAGACCTGCCGTAAAAAAGTAAAACGTCAGAGCAAAAATATAGACGTTGGGAGGCACGTTGCGGAGCACATTTTTCGTTCTGGTTGTGCTTTCAGCCTGATTTGCGGTCACGCTTCATCACCTGCCATAGGGTACATTCAGTGTGATACACTCATACTTTTTTAATGATTACCCGCCATACTTTCGGCCCTTGCTCAAGATACTGCCAAGTGAAGGTACCGTCCCTTTCAGCCTTGAACTCATAATACAAAGGTTTGGGATCATGGTCGTTGATCAGTTCCATTTTTGCTCCAGACTGCAAAGCTTCAAAGGTTTCAACAATTACACGGTGCCGATCCCTGGGGGCATATTGTCTGGCATCCACAGTCACTGCAAACGGTTGGGTCATCTTTGTGCATTCCTCCTTTTTCTATTTTGATCATAACACGCACCCTTTCATTACATTGTGATACGAATCACTTTTGTACTTTTCTTATGGCAAAATAAAAAAGCACAGGTTCTGCGTACACAACGAGAATCTGTGCTTTTGGTTATACGAACGCTTCCGTTACGGGTATACAATGAAATGAAAATTAACCGCCGATGGCATTCCCGTTAATCCCATGGGTCGCAAGATGGTCTGTTGGGGCAGGTGTCAGAGGGGCAGCGTGTCAAGTGGCGCTGTTTCCTGCCATTGAACAATGGCCAAACGAATCGATAGCCGTGTAAGCCCCCTTCGTGTAAGCCCCCCTTTTAAAAAATGGTGGAACCTGGTGGTTCTTTGTCATGCACATTGAGAGAGGGGATGGAAATATTCTCCATCATCCGAAGCAGCATCACCGTCGCTTCTGCGCGGGTAGCCGTTTCGTTCGGCACAAAACGATTGTCGCTGCGGCCATCGACAATGCCCAGTTTTCGGATGGCTTCGACCGCGCCTTTCGCCCATCCAGGGATCGTTTCATCATCGGCAAAGCCGGGTAACGCATTCGCGTTAAGCTCCAGTTGTAGCGCCCGAGCGATCATCACCGCCATCTCCGCTCGGGTGATCCGCGTGTTTGGCCGGAAGCTGCCATCGCTGTATCCGACCACGATGCCCGCTTGTACGGCCTGCGCAACGGCTTGCTTCGCCCACGCACCGATCTGGTCGTGATCCGTGAATGTTAACACAGAGCCGTCACCTTCCAGTTTCATCACACCTGCCAGCATCACAGTAAACTCGGCGCGAGTGACCGGGTTATTCGGCTTGAATGTGAAATCCGGATAACCGCTGACGATCCATTTCGCTGTGGCGCGCTTGATGTCACTTTCCGCCCAGTGTCCGGCAATGTCGGTAAATTTAATAACCGGTTCGATTGGCTTTGGCATTTCACGATATATTTCACGATATATGGTCAGCGTATAGGTTTTCTTCGTGCCGTTTTCTGCTTCTACCGTGAGTACAATCGTATTGTCGCCTTCCTCCAAATCGAATTGAATTCCGTCCGTAATCACCTTGTTCTTCCATATCACTTTCGCCGCGGAGTGAGCTTCTTTGATCACAATCTCAATTCGTTCGGCTTCGGTACAGGCCGTATATTCTGTTGTTCCCGTAGCAAATGAAGGGCTGAGCTTCAGTTGTTTGCCCCCCGCCCATACTTGCAGGTCCGCCAGATCCGCATTGCTGGACAACACACGACCGCTTCCCGAATCTCCGCTTGAGCCAACGTCCCCGCCTGCAGCTCGAGCCGTAGTCGCTTGTTTGCTAAGCGGTGCACTTTCGTTGCCTGCATCGTCAAACGCCTTCACCGTAAAGGTGTACGTCATGCCTGCACGAAGGCTCGTGACCGTGAATTCGTACACGCTTGCTGTAACGGTTTGAGGCATCCAGTTGTCAACATCAACATCGATTCGATAACCTGCCACGCCGACGTTGTCCGTCGCGCTCGGCCACGACAGTTTCACGCTCGTCGGGGTGATGTCCGAGACGGTCAGTTCATCCCCCTCCCGCCATTGCGGCGCTTCGCCATCCGGCTGACGCTGCACATAGAGGGTATAGACGGCCTGCTCTTGTTGATCCTCTGCCGTTACCAGGATGTCCATTCGATTCAAGCCGACCTTCAGCGGTTGTACTTCGCCACGCACAACCTCGCTGACGACTTCGTAGTTCGCAGCCGGATCGTCAGTTGCCGCTGTCACGGTCACTTGCTCCGTTGCATAAGGAACCACCACATCGTAGGTATAAATATCCGGATCAAACGGGGCCAACGGTTCTCCGTTCAGGGTAATGCCGCTCAGTCTCGCATTCGTATTCGGCCGTACATGAACCGCCATTTGGGCTTGCAGCCGTTGTGGATTGCGAACATATTCCGGCAATTGCAACTCCCCTGTAACCGCGTACGTTCCGGCTTGATCCGGGTTATAGCCGGCATGATCCAGGTCCCATTGCACACCCGCGTCCATCGTGACCGGCAAGCTCGTTAATTGAATTTGGACATGTTCGGGAAGATAGGCCGCCAGCTTCTCTGGTGCGACTCCCTTGCCCACCTCGATCGCACCGGGAGATGCAACAGCCGCAACCGTTGTATACGGCGTTTCGGATGTTGGATCCGAATAGCCGCTTTCCACCTCATCCTTCACGGTCGTTACAGCAAACCAATACCACTTTCCAGCAGTTAAATGGTCGACCGTATAGGACGTTCCGGTTACCGGCCCCTTATCATTGTCAACCATCCATCGGCCGGCAGCGGGAGGCGTACCTTCGTCAGCTTCTTGCATATAGACGTTATAGCCGTCTACAGCGTCGGATGCCGTCCAACTCAGTTCCACTTTCCCGTCTCCCGCTGTCGCCCGCAAGCCGGCCGGGGGGACAAGTGTGCTGTCGCTCACCGTTATGTCAAGCGTTGCATCGCTTCCTGCACTGAACGCAAAGATCAGTGTAGTCGTACCGATCGGCAGGCTGGCCAGGTATTCTTTTGCAATGGTGACGATATTTCCATTTACGATGTAATCCGCGCCTTTCAATAGCGATGTTGTGCCATTCCTCACATCGATGAGCGTATTGCCGTTCAACTCCATCGTGACCAAGATCGCTTGCTGCTTCAGGATGTTCTTGTCGAACGACGCCTCGTCCGGATAAATGGTGCTATCTTGTGTCGCTTCGATGATAAGTGCCAGGGAATGGGTAGAGCCAGCCGCAATCGCCTGAATGTCCGTCAAGCTCTCGATTTTCTTGGGCGTGTATTGACGATCCGTATCGCCATGTCCCAATTGGCCATAAGTACCACCTCCGAACGAGTATACGTCTCCGGACTTCGTTAAAGCAAGGGAATGATAATAGCCAGCCGCAATCGCCTGAATGTCCGTCAAGCTCTCGATTTTCTTCGGCGTGAGTTGATCTTCCCTATCGCCATGTCCTAATTGGCCATGCGTACCCTTTCCAAACGAGTACACTTCTCCGGACTTTGTTAAAGCAAGGGAATGGGTAGAGCCAGCCGCAATCGCCTGAATGTCCGACAAACCCTCGATTTTCTTGGGGGTGAATTGAGTTTCCGTATCGCCATGTCCCAATTGGCCATAATTATTCAATCCGAACGAGTACACTTCTCCTGACTTCGTTAAAGCAAGGGAATAATGACCCCCGGCAGCTATCGCCTGAATGTCCGACAAACCTTCGATTTTCTTCGGCGTGAGTTGATCTTCCGTACGTCCTAATTGGCCATGCGTACCGAATCCAAACGAGTACACGTCTCCGGACTTCGTTAAAGCAAGGGAATGATATACACCAGCCGCAATCGCCTGAATGTCCGACAAACCCTCGATTTTCTTGGGGGTGAGTTGAGTTTCCGTATCGCCATGTCCTAATTGGCCAAAAGTACCGCTTCCAAACGAGTACACGTCACCGGACTTCGTTAAAGCAAGGGAATGATACCATCCTCCAGCAATCGCCTGAATGTCCGTCAATCCCTCGATTTTCTTCGGCGTGAGTTGATCTTCCCTATCGCCATGTCCTAATTCGCCATGATAACCATGTCCGAACGAGTATACGTCTCCGGACTTCGTTAAAGCAAGGGAATGATTATCGGCAGCCGCAATCGCCTGAATGTCCGTCAAGCTCTCGATTTTCTTGGGCGTGTATTGACGATCCGTATCGCCATGTCCTAATTTTCCATGATTACCCATTCCGAACGAAAATACGCCGACTAGGTTTGCATTTGTCTCTGATTCTTGAGCCAGAGTTGGCGCTGGTATAACCAGCAGCGATAGAATCAGATTGATGAAGAGCATGGCAATCAGCCATGGGGATACATACTTGATCGGGGATTTCATTGATTTCAACATTAATCCTCCTTCCAATGCTTGCCCTCCCATCTGTGGCAAAGGGTTTGCCTGGCGATGCGAACGCTTCCGTGACGGGTAGACAATGAAATGAACATTAACCGCCGATGGCATTCCCGTTTGTCCCTTTGGTCGCAAGATGGTCTGTTGGCATTGTGACTTACGCGGTTTAACGGAACCTCGAGTTGACCAGAGGAATTACTTCACCATGCAATGACTTTTCCGATGATGTGAAGGCAAAGGAGTATAACTTCATCCGATTTATTATACAAACATCCTGTCCATCTGTGATCAACCCTGCCTGGCACATAAGATCAAAAAGGTTGAACAGGGAGGTGGAGATAATTTTTACAAAATAAAAAGAACGAGTCAGAACAGCTGCAATGTTCTGGCCCGTTCCAACGCTTGTAATCGATTTTTGGATTGCAATTTGCCGTAGATATTGTTAATGTGTGTTTTTACAGTCGCCAGGGAAACATTCAATTTGAGCGCTATTTCTTTATTAGACATTCCCGTTTCCATCAACCGAAGCACGCTTTGTTCTCTGGCTGTTAATACGACCACCGTTCCTTCATGGGGAGTACCGGCTTTCCTTTCGACTTGCGGAATCAATCTCCGCAGTCGTTTCACATAGGATAAAGGCACCTTATGACTGGGGCGGTGATGCTGATTTTGGCGCAATCGGATATAGTGATCCAACAATTGCCCAACAGGTGCTCCTTCGTCGACAAAGGTTCGGATATACCCTTCTGGCCACGCCAATGCAAGCGCTTCTTCCAACACGTCCATGCATTCTGCAACCTTTCCTTGTAAGGATAAAAGCCTGCCCTTACGAACAAGAAGTCGGATTCGATCGCTTTGCCGTCCAGTTTCTCTAGCCATGAAAAGAAGACGCTCTATCAAAGGGGCGGCTTCCTCGAATTTCCCCTGCTCTGCCAGTACAGAGACCAGTAAATCGTATTCCTTGATCATGGATACCGGAATTTCATCATGGAATCGCAAGCCACACTTTCTCAGCCATCGTTTCACCGGTTTCTCTTCCCCATGCATCCAGCCTTGCATGGCGCGGAACCAGGCGATTTTTCCGGACAAATGGGGATTCGGTTTCTTGGACGTTTGTTGGGCTAACTCGCGTAATATGTGATTTGACGTCTCCTCGTCTCCCTGTACGGCGGCAATGCGGGCGAGCCATAGCGCCGCGATGGTCGCCAGGCTTCGATTATCATACAATCTTCCAATATCATAAGCTTGACGCATAACCTTCTCAGCATCGACCAAGCGATTTCGTTCGTAATGCATTTTTCCTAAGTCGATATATAAATGAGCAACAAAAAGCACATTTCGGGTTTCAGACCAAATCGACAGCAAGGGGGGTAATACCTGCTCCGCCAATCGAAGGCTGTCATCCGACACGTAAATATCCCACACCGGATGATAGCCATCCCCATCGCTTCCGAAGCCAATGAAGAAATCACCTTTCGGATGCTTCTCGACATATTCTTTTGAAAATTGTACCGCGTATTCATAATCCCGATCCATAAATGAGCGGAATGCAGCCAGAAAAGCAAGTCCGGCATGTAATGTTTTGGCTTCTTCAGGAGGAAGGGGATCTGTGTCCTCATCCAGTCTGCGAATCGTTCTCCAATACCCATCTGTGGCCGCTTCGACATGCCCGGACATGTACTGGGAAGCGAGTTTTGTCAAAAGCATCATCGGTCTGGTAAATAGCAGAGAATCAGGAATAGCGCTTAGCCACGTACAGAGCGTCGTCCATTCCTTGTCCATCAGCTCCGGTGTCATCTCCTCTACCAATGAAAGCGCTTGTTCGTAACAGGCAGCCGCAAGGTAATGATCTACCGCTTCATGCGGATAACCGTTCTCTTTCAACCATTTTCCAGCTGCCATGTGATAGGTTTTCCATTGCTTCGGCTCGCGTATTTTCAACTGCGCCGTCAAAAATTGCCGAAATAAATGATGATACCTGTACCACTCCCGCCGCTCGTCCAAAGCTACAAGAAACAAGCTTTCCTTGTCTAATTGTTGCAGAAACGCATGACTTTCGGCGATACCGGTTACCGCTTGACAAAGTTCGCCCTTCATCCTGTCCAAAATGGAAGTATAGAGTAAAAATTTCTGCATTGTAGCGGATTGTCGGGCTAACACCTCATCAAAGAAGTAATCCGATATATCACGTTCCGTCCCCGCCATCTTCCGGATTAGGGATACGGGATCGGCATGTTCGTGCAATGACAAGACCGCCAGTCGCATCGCCACTGCCCATCCCTCTGTCTTTTTTTGTACGGTCGCCACATCTTCGTTGGATAATTGTATACCACCGCACTTCGCAAAAAATTCAGTCGTTTCGTCCGGCACAAACCGAAGATCGCTCGCATCCAACCAGATCAGCCTATTTTCTGCTCGTAGTCTGGAAAGAGGAAGCGATGGATAATTCCGGCTTGCAAGATAGAGATGGACATGTAGTGGCAAACGTTCCAGCAGATAAGTGACGCACTGCAAGATGGACGTTTCTTTGATATGATGAAAGTCATCCCATACGAGCACGATCGTGTGCGAAATGCGATGTAGCCCGTTGACGAGCGCGGCAATCAATGACACATCCGATGGATCTTCTGCGGCATGACGTGTGGCATGACGAAGGACGTCCTGTTGGTCAAAAGACGGATCAGCTTGTTTTAACGCTGCAATGGTATGTCCCCAGAAGCGCATGCGATCATTATCCCCTTGATCAAGCGAGACCCAGGCGACGGGATTTTCCAGCGTCTTCGCCCACTCACCGAGCAAGGTGGTTTTTCCATACCCGGCTGGCGCTGTGATCAAAGTAAGTGTGCGCTCCAAACCTTCATGTAAACGACGGATTAAGCGTGAACGCTCGACCATCTCGCTTCGTGCGTGGGGAATATGAAGTTTCGTGGGTATGATCACGGTTTGTCCCCTCCTTTATTTGGAAATCGTCATGAGATAAGATATATAGATTTTTTGTTTTTCCTTTAACTTTAATTTAAGTTAAATTATGGTATATTTTAGCGATTTCAATTTCCTATAGGTTAGATCTAAACAAAAATCGGTAACACCTTAGCTGGAGGGGACCATCAGTTTCAGTTCCTTATAGGTAAGATCTAAACATGTCTGACAATGCTGGCGTGATTCGGGTAGGGATCAAGTTTCAATTCCTTATAGGTAAGATCTAAACC
>CALAME010000037.1 GCA_937925675.1 uncultured Paenibacillaceae bacterium
AGGTTCCAATGTTTCCTTTGGATTTAACGCCATTCCTTCTGGCGCAGCGTCGAACGTTGCCGATTGACAAGCGGCCGTAAACAAAAGCAGGCCCATGATCAGTATGAATGGCCGTCGTTTGAACTGCATCGTCAACCTCTCCTGTCACTCGGATTTACATCACAGACGCTCGCGGAAGGCCGGAGGTTTCAGAGCAAACAAAAAACCTCCAGCATCCCTCAACATTCGGGGCTGTTGCTGGAGGTGTTTAAAGCCGAACCGAATCATCCACTTCATACAATTCTTTCTTTTTGCGTCGCAGAAGCAATCTAACGTTTTTTTTTAACCCGTAGATCGCATACAGCGCCAGGGGAATAAGCAGAAATTTGGCGTATTCTCCCCTGCCCAATGCATGGGCCGTGATGGCCCCGAATACAAACAAAACTCCCGCAAACCAGACAATTTTGTTGGAAATGCCCGCTTTTTTAAAGCTGGGATATTGGAACCTGCTCACCATCATCATCGCAAGCAATACCGTGCACACCAACATCACGAAAGGTGAAATTTCGGCATGGAACAAGGCCAAGAGGGATAGCAATCCGCCTGCCGCCGGAATAGGCAGGCCGATAAAATAACCCGGTGACGCATTGGCGACGTTAAAGCGGGCTAATCGCAGTGCACCAAATGTCGGAAACAGGACCGTTACCGCCCAACCGATGGCGCCCAGATGCTGAAAAGCAACGACGTACATCATAAAAGCCGGCGCGACTCCGAACGATATGACATCCGATAGCGAGTCCAGTTCTTTGCCAAACTCGCTTTGCGCATTCAAGGCGCGTGCTAACTTGCCATCCAGACCATCTGTAAGCACAGCAATGATCACCATTAACGCCGCCAAATCCGGCCTGTTGTTAAAAGCCAAAATAATGGCCAAAATCCCCAGGGACAGATTGGCGATCGTAAATAAGTTAGGGATCGTTTTCGTCAACATGTTTCGTCCACCTCGAAATGGAGTGCGCACCGGTATTGTCGTATCTTTTGATTGTATTGAAATTAAAGATGTCTGTCAATTAACATTTGCTCCTGGATGCGTTTCAATCCTTCTTTGATCGCTCTGGCACGCACTTCACCAATACCATCGACTTCGTCAAGCTCCTCAATCGTTGCCATCAGAATATGCGGCAAATATTCAAAACGTTCCACCAGGTTGGAGATAATGACCGAAGGCAAACGCGGGATCTTGCCTAGCACCCGGTAACCGCGTGGAGAGATCGGCTCATCCATCACCGTGCTCGTATTCGGATAACCGAGAAAGCGGACGATATTCTGACCTTCAAGCAGTTCGTCATTGCTGAGCCGCTTCAGAGAATGGACGACTTCCTCGATTTTGCCTTCATCCGGATCTTTTATATAATCGCGGATGAGCAGCTTCGCTTCCTGGTCAATATTGGCGACCAGTTCCTCCAATTGCATGCTGATCAGTCGTCCTTCCGTCCCCAGCTCATTGATGTAATTGTTAATTTCCGCCTTGATGCGCAGCACCATTTCGACCCGCTGGATGACATTGACGACATCGTGCAACGTAACCATTTCTTCAAATTCCGAAGCACTCAGATTCGTAAACGCCTGATCGAGAACGACTTTATATTTTTCCAACGTCTGAATGGCCTGGTTCGCCTTGGTCAAGATGACCCCGATATCTTTCAGCGCATAACGCAAATTGCCCTGATACAAAGTGATGACATTGCGCCGCTGGGATATCGATACGACGAGACGTCCGGTCTGTCTTGCTACCCGCTCCGCCGTTCGATGCCGGATGCCGGTTTCACTGGATGGAATGGAGGAATCCGGTATCAGTTGTGTATTCGCATACAAGATGCGCTGCACATCTTCACTTAAAATGATCGCTCCGTCCATTTTGGCCAGCTCGTACAAATTGCTTGGGGTAAAATCACAATTGATCGAAAATCCGCCGTCCACAATTTCCATCACTTCCGGTGTATAGCCAACAACGATCAATGCACCGGTCTTGGCTCTCAACACGTTTTCAAGTCCTTCGCGAAAGGGCGTGCCCGGAGCAACGAGCCGGAGCAAGTCGCTGATCGCGTGTTTATCTTCGGTTTTCATCCTCGTCCACCCCCCTGAAAAATGACATCATGTTCCGGCGTTTCGCCCGCTGGGTTACCTGCGGAGCGCCGCTTCGAGCGCATCGGCAACCGTGCGGACATAAACAAGCTCCATCTCAAATGAAGGTTGCCACCCTTTCATTCCGCTGGCCGGTAAAAAGACGCGCTTAAACCCCAGTTTGTGCGCCTCCCTGACGCGCCATTCCACTTTTGACACGGCCCGCACTTCACCGGTCAAACCAATTTCACCGATAAACACATCATTCGGATCCGTCGGACAATCGCGAAAACTGGAGACGATGCTGACCGCCACCGCCAGATCGACAGCGGGTTCAACCAGCTTGACGCCTCCGGCCACATTCAAATAGGCATCATGATGCTGCAACGCGATGCCCATTCGCTTTTCCAGCACAGCCATGATCATCGACAGCCGGTTGTAATCGTATCCGGTCGCCATCCGACGCGGTGACGGAAAATGGGTCGGAGCCACAAGAGCTTGCATCTCCAGCAAGAGCGGCCTCGTCCCCTCCATGCTGGCTGTAACCGCTGAGCCGCTAGCACCGGTCGGACGCTCTGACAGGAACAGTTCGGACGGATTGGTAACCTCTTTCAGACCGGCGTCACTCATCTCAAACATACCGATTTCATTCGTTGAACCAAAACGGTTTTTGACCGAGCGCAACATCCGGTATGTATGATGCGGTTCTCCCTCAAAATAAAGGACGCAGTCGACCATATGTTCGAGCATGCGCGGACCGGCGATCGCTCCTTCTTTTGTGACATGACCGACGACGATCGTGGCAATCCCTTTCGTTTTCGCCCAGCGCATCAGCATGCCTGTGCATTCGCGCACTTGTGCCACGCTGCCCGGTGCCGATGTCACCTGCGGATGGTAGACCGTCTGGATCGAATCGATAATTAAGAGATCCGGCTCCAGGGTCTCCAACGCTTCCCCGATCCATTCCAGATTCGTTTCGCACAGCAAAAAGAGATCGTCAGACAACGTTCCCAGCCGCTCTGCCCGCATTCGTGTCTGTACAGGGGATTCCTCACCGGACACGTAAAGCACTTTTTTGTGTTGCCTGGCAATCGAATCCGAAACTTGCAGCAATAAGGTCGATTTACCGATGCCCGGATCCCCGCCGACGAGAATGAGCGAGCCGTGCACGATCCCTCCGCCGAGCACGCGATTAAATTCTCCCAGATCGGTTTTCCATCGCGGTTCATCGCCACCTTCGATGCGACGGATCGGTTGCACCGGCTTTTTTTCCGTCAAGTTTGCAGAAAAAGAGACGCCTTTTGAGGCAGGTGATCTCAGCTCCTCCACCATGGTGTTCCATGCTGAACAACCCGGGCATTTCCCCATCCATTTAGGCGATTCATAACCGCACTGTTGACAAAAAAATGAAACCTTTGCTTTAGCCATCGGTTCGTTTCCCTCTAATTCAAATATTATATGACATTTATTCAAAGTTTACCATCCAGAGCAAAATGTGAAAAGCCAAGAAAATGACAAGCCGCCCCAAATGCCAGGGGCGGCGAAATTCGGTTGTGTCCGGTGTCCGCGTTTTAACGATGCGATTCGACGCGATTAAACGGCACCTGTGGCGGACGAAGATGTTTCTTTATGAACGACAAGTTCTCCGTCCTTGAAGTCGATGGTGACGGTGTCCCCTTTGCTGATGGTGCCTTTCAGCAGCTCTTCCGACAGCCGGTCTTCGATGTGTTTCTGAATCGCTCTGCGCAACGGACGAGCGCCGTATGTCGGATCGAACCCTTCTTTGGCCAAATATTTTTTCGCTTCCTCGGTCAGGACAAAGTCGATATCCTGCTCTTTCAGACGCTTGCGCAGATCTTCGGCCATCAAGGACACGATTTGAGCGATATGCTCTTCATCAAGCGGATGGAAGACGATCGTCTCGTCGATCCGGTTCAAAAATTCCGGACGGAACGCTTTTTTCAGCTCTTCCAGCACTTTTTCCTTCATCGAATTGTAATCCTGTTCCTTGTCATTCGAGGCCGTAAAGCCGAGCGTTGCACTTTTCTTGATCGTATCTGCGCCCACGTTGGACGTCATGATGATCAAGGTGTTGCGGAAGTCAACAACGCGTCCTTTCGAGTCGGTCAATCTGCCGTCTTCCAATACTTGCAGCAAAATGTTGAACACTTCCGGATGAGCTTTCTCAATCTCGTCGAGCAATACGACCGAATAGGGCTTGCGCCGTACTTTTTCGGTCAACTGCCCGCCTTCTTCATAGCCGACGTACCCTGGAGGCGCTCCGACCAATCGGGAGGTGGAATGTTTCTCCATGTACTCGGACATATCGATGCGGATGATCGCCTGTTCATCGCCAAACAGAGCCTCTGCCAGCGCACGGGCCAGCTCCGTCTTGCCGACACCGGTCGGACCGAGGAAAATAAACGAACCCATCGGCCGCTTCGGATCTTTCAGCCCGGCACGGGCTCTGCGGATCGAGCGGCTCACCGCACGCACGGCCTCATCTTGACCGATCACGCGTTGATGCAAGATCGATTCCATCTTGAGCAGCCGTTCGGTTTCTTCTTCAGCCAGCTTGCTCACCGGAATTCCCGTCCAGCTGGACACGACCTGCGCGATATCTTCAGCAGTAACTTCGGAGTCGGTGCGGCCTTGTTTTTCTTTCCACTCGTTTTTCGTCCGCTCCAATTCTTCGCGGATCTTCTGCTCCTTATCCCTCAGGCTGGCCGCTTTTTCGAATTCCTGGCTTTGCACCGCAGCGTCTTTTTCCTTGCGGATGTCCTCCAGGCGGCTTTCCAGTTGTTTCAAATTGGGCGGAACCGTGTACGAGTTAAGCCTTACCCTGGAACCGGCCTCGTCGATCAAATCGATCGCCTTGTCCGGCAGATAACGATCCGTAATGTAACGATCCGACAAATAAACGGCTTGCTTGATCGCTTCATCCGTAATTTTCACGCGGTGGTGCGCTTCATAACGGTCGCGCAACCCGTACAGAATCTGTATCGCTTCTTCCGGAGTCGGCTGTTCGACCATGATCGGCTGGAAACGCCGCTCCAGCGCTGCATCCTTTTCAATATATTTGCGGTATTCATCCAAAGTTGTCGCGCCGATGCATTGCAGTTCTCCTCTCGCCAGCGACGGTTTAAGTATGTTGGAAGCGTCGATCGCACCTTCGGCTCCTCCCGCTCCGATCAACGTATGCAACTCATCGATAAACAAAATGATATTGCCCGCCTGGCGAATTTCTTCCATGATTTTTTTCAGCCGGTCCTCAAACTCCCCGCGATATTTCGTACCGGCGACGACAGAGCCCATGTCGAGCGTCATGACCCGCTTGTCGCGCAACGTCTCCGGTATTTCATTGTTCACGATGCGCTGGGCCAGACCTTCAGCGATCGCCGTTTTACCGACGCCGGGTTCACCGATCAGAACCGGGTTGTTTTTCGTACGCCGGCTGAGCACCTGAATGACCCGCTCGATCTCCTTGTTGCGGCCAATCACCGGATCGAGATTTCCTTCCCGCGCGGCTGCGGTCAGGTCTCTCGCCAATCCATCCAGGGTCGGCGTACTTACATTCGATGCCGAAGACGGTCCGGAGGATACCGTCTCGCTGTTACCGAGCAGTTGCAATACTTGCTGGCGCGCCTTGTTCAAGCTGACGCCCAGATTGTTGAGCACTCGTGCTGCAACACCTTCGCCTTCACGAATCAGTCCCAGCAAAATATGTTCGGTTCCTACATAAGTATGGCCGAGCTTGCGCGCTTCGTCCATCGACAGCTCGATCACTTTTTTGGCGCGGGGCGTATAGGCGATATTGGTCGGTTGTTCTTTGCCGCGCCCGATCAGGGTTTCCACTTCATTCTGTATTTTTTCCAGTCCAAGGCCGAGTGCCGTCAGCGCTTTGGCGGCAATGCCCTCACCTTCACGGATCAATCCGAGCAAAATATGTTCGGTACCGATATTGTTATGGCCAAGGCGAACCGCTTCTTCCTGTGCCAAGGCAAGCACTTTTTGCGCGCGTTCCGTAAACCTGCCAAACATCATCATCTATGCACCTCCGTAATTTCTCCATTAAGGTTGCTGACCTGCTCCTTCGGACGGCGCCAACCGCTGGCGTATCATTTCCGCCCGGTACAAGTCCCTCTGTTCCGGCGACAGTTTCTGCCGCGCATAGCGCTGCAAAAATGCCGGTTGCGTCATGACCAACAACTCGTTCAACACTTTGGTCGATACATTTTTAATAATATTCAGGTCAATCCCGAGCCGGACGTCGGACAGACGTTGTGCCGCTTCCTTCGAGTCAATAATATATGCATGCCTCAAAATCCCGTATGAACGGAGCACGCGGTCCGTGATGCGTGCGCGCGACTCTTCCAAAAGCCGCCGGCGAGCCGTCCGCTCATGCTCGATAATTTGCCGTGCTACGCTGTACAAGTTGTCAACGATCTCTTCTTCAGACTGTCCGAGCGTAATCTGGTTCGATACTTGAAACAGGTTCCCGATCGCTTCGCTGCCTTCTCCATACAAGCCGCGCACGGTCAATCCGACCTGATTGACGGCTGACAGGATGCGGTTGATCTGCTGGGAAAGAACGAGCGCCGGCAAATGCAACATGACCGATGCGCGGATGCCGGTTCCGACATTGGTCGGACAGCTGGTCAAGTAGCCGCGCTTTTCATCAAAGGCATAGTCGAGATTTTCCTCGAAGATGTCATCGATCTGATCCGCCAGTTCCAGCGCTTCGCGAATCTGAAAGCCGGGAAACAAACATTGGATGCGCAGATGATCCTCTTCGTTGACCATGATGCTGATCGCTTCATTTTCGCTTAAAATAAGGGCACCGTTACGAGATTCGTCCGCCAGATTGGGACTGATCAGATGTTTTTCCACCAGCACCCGTTTGCTCAGATCATCCAGCTCGGACAGCGGTATGAATGAAAATTTTCCGACTTTATCGAGAGCACCGCGGGAGACAACGCTGTAACACTGGCTCATCACTTCTTTGGACTGCTCATCGGTTGCAAACATCGGAAAAGGAATCGAGCGCAAATTTCGGGCGATGCGAATGCGGCTGGAAATGACGATGTCCGCATCCGCCCCTTCTCCTTTCATCCATTCGCTCAGTGCATCATCCATAAACCGATCCAAAGACATGTCGTCCCCTCCTTCATCAGCCATCAGCCGTCAGCATGGTCTCCCGCCAGCTTGCGTTCCAAATCGCGGATCTGGTCACGTACTTTCGCTGCTTCCTCAAACTCTTCGCGCTCCACCAGCGACTTCAACTTGTGCTTGAGCTTTTCCACCTCGCGTTTATATCGGATCCGTCCGCCAGCGCGCTTCGGCACTTTCCCGACATGAACAACATTGCCGTGCACTCTTTTGAAAATCGGATCGAGCCGATCGGAAAAATAGGTGTAACAAGAGCTGCAACCGAACCGTCCCAGTTTCCCGAATTGGGTATAAGTCAGTCCGCAGTTTTCGCAGCGAAGTCCTTCCTGCGGTTTCGCCATCCCGCTGGGAGCGGTCGGTTCAAAATCCAGCAGTCCGGACAACAAATGATGGATGGAGAAGCTGTTCGGCGTTCCCGGAATAAATTCCCCTTTTTCGCGGGCACACGATTCACAAATGTGAAATTCGGTCTTTTCACCGTTGACGATCTTCGTAAAATGAAGCGTCGCCGGCTTTTTACCACACTCCTGACAAAACATGCTCGATTCCTCCTTGCTTGGAGCTGAAACCTCTGAACGCCTGACGACATCTTAACCTTCGAACCTGGCGTTATCTATTTGGCCAGGATCGACGCAAGCATGGATTTGAGGAGCTTTGCCCGCACCTCATCCCGCAACGGCAGTTTGAAAGGAAGGGAGTCCCGGGACACGACGGCCCGAAACAGTTTTGCCTCTCTTTCGGTAATTACCTTGGCTTCCTCCAGCTGGTAAATCAAACCTTCCGCTGCCGTCTGGTCGATTCTGTCCCCGATGGTACGGAAAATATGACCGGGCAAATCCTTCTGGGACGGAAGCGACATTTTCTGAATGCGAATATATCCGCCTCCTCCCCGTTTGCTTTGTACGAGATATCCTTTTTCGATCGTAAAGCGAGTGCTGATCACATAATTGATCTGCGACGGCACGCACCGAAATTGGTCAGCCAAATCATTCCGCTGAATTTCGACCACTCTGTCCGGACTTTCATGCAATATATTTTTAATGTGCCTTTCAATGATGTCGGAAATATTGCGCATTTTCGTCCCTCCCGCCGCTTCACAATGATTGCCGACCATCATTTTGACGTTTTCTTGACTTTGACTTTCTTTGACTATTTCAATTATAAACAACCTGGTTCCTTTTTACAAGGGGGTTGTGAGAAAATTTTCATTTCTTTTTCCATAAAGCAACCGATGTCTTCTTTTATTGTTGACGGAGTGCCGGTTTTTCATACAAATGGGGCAAGGAGCGCGGGCGACATCACCAAACCGAACAAGACCATAACAAAAACAGAACGAACTAACAAAAACAGAACAAAAAGAGACTGCCTTCCAGAGAAGACAGCCTCTTTATAGATGCCCTTTTATTCTTTCAAAACCGGATGCGAAAGCAAGGTCCGGGTTG
>CALAME010000038.1 GCA_937925675.1 uncultured Paenibacillaceae bacterium
CCAATGTTGTGCACTGGAGTATAAGGAAACAGTTTTTCGATATTCCAAATTTTTTTTTGAGCACGCGTTAGTGGATAAGTACAGATTGGGTCCATGCCCATTACCCCCTACCAGCATCATTGAGGTGTGGAGAAATCAATTTGAGGAATTCCCGTTTGGTTACCGGATGGTAAGTGATCAATTGATTGTTATAGAACACGTTGAACACGCCGTATGCGGTTGGTGCAAATTTTTTCACTTGCTGCGCGTCGGTCAGTTGAATCATGTTGATTTCCAATCCAAGTTCTTTGGATGCGTCAGATATGATCTCGAGTGCGGAATGGATATAGGGACACTGATCGGAATAATAGATTGTCAATCCGTCGTTAAAGTGCATTGTTTCCCGCTCATGATCTCTGATGAAGCGAGGATTAGGAGAGTGTTCAAAATTTTTGACAAGCAGTTCAAATGCCGGTGGAGAAAAATCAACCACCTTGTATCCATGTTTCAGAAAAAAGGGTTTATCAGGTAGCCATGTTTGATTACTTGTTACCGTGGCAACACCAACTTTTCCAGATTGTCTCGCATCTGATTCACAATCCTGCAAAAGCATGCTGCCGTAACCTTTTCCTTTGCTTTTTCCCAATATCCAAAAACAATGTATGACATACATATTGTCAGCTACAACAGATCGCCACGAGTATTCACTGGGAATGTATTCGATAAATCCAAGAGGAAATTCTCCATTTCTGATTAACTTTAGTTTCAATCCCTCTTGAAACCTACTTTTCAACCATGAAAGTTTATTTTGATAGCCATCCGATTTTTTCTTGCTTCTCATGCAAAAAAAACCATACTGCTCAACATTTGATTCATTAACTTCAATAATATTGATACTACTTGAACTCATGGATATTCACCTCTGACAGGTTAGTAATCTTCTTTCCATTAACTCTGGATTTTCACCCAGGGTCTTTTATTGTTTTACTCTAAAACAGGAATGCGAACAAACGGTTGGGTTTGTGCGTCCGGCACCACGCCTGATTATGCATTCTCAGCTGTTTTGCTCCCTGGCGCTACGCCCAAAATTAACACTTTCTACAACTTCTTCTGAAAGGTTTAGAAGGCACCCTCACCCCACAAAAGTCAGGACGTACGAGAAGTTTACTCGGCGATACCCGGCACTTTCGCCTCGTTTATTCCGTGCCAGCCAACATGACACGATGTTTTGGATTTGCCGGTACCGCAAGCTTTGTCACTGGTACCCGTAATGGAAGCTGGAAGAAACGATTCTGGATTTCGCCCACGACGCACGCGGATGCATGGCTCTAAGAGATGAAATAAAACCGGCTTACATCCGTTGCGGGATGGTTAGGAATCTTTGTCTTGATGGTGGCGAACTTTGAAAAACCGATAAACTTTGGTTTCATTGACATGCCCATTCTTTAAAAACAGCGTTCATCCGTACCATTTCATCGGCATATCTGATTAATTCACCCCTCACTTGAGATCAGAATGACAGTTTGTTTGCGAACCTTTAAGCTAAATGAGTATCTCTTTATGTTCAATGGTGCAAAATGGTGTCCACAAACTGGACAGAGCTAAAATTCCGTTCTTGAAAGAGGGTAAATAATGAAACCTCCGTCGAAAACCTGATGACAATTTCGACAGAGGCTTCTAGTAAACAAAAGATTAAATTTTTTAGACACAACTTTCCTATTTCATCTGTAAATTTTTACAGACTACGAAAATTAATTGACTATAATTCCGTAAGCTTCTCCAACGCGCCGAAACGTCGATTGGATTCACTTAGGTTATTTTGAACTTGAAAGACTCACCAATTTAGATCCCTACTCTTTACGCGCCAGCAAGATATACGCAGTCATGGAACCACTATTATTTCTACGAAAGACACTACGAGCATACATGACCATATATTACCATATTCAAAGATATTTTAAAAGGGTCTATTCACACAAGTGTTGTTGTGCTGTGATGGGTAAGGAACAGATCACCTTGACGAAGAGCGAACTTAAGCGTGTTATGGTTCTTGAAAATTGGATCGGTGGCCGTCTCGCAGAACAAGATGTCGCGCGCCTTCTTGGCATCAGTATTCGGCAAGCGTATCGGCTCAAGGCCAAATATCGTCACGGAGGTGCACAAGCCGTCGCCCATGGGAATCGGGGCCGTAAACCCGCACACACCTTGGCCGATTCGCTTAAACAACGCGTGCAGCTCTTGTATCAGGAGCGCTACTTCGGAAGCAATGCCACCCACTTTGCCGAGCTGTTGGCCGAACACGAAAACATTCATTTAAGCGTCTCTTCGGTCCGCCGCATTCTGCTGGAAGGCGGGTTGCGTTCCGCGCGGCTGCGCCGTCGTCCGAAGGCTCACCGACCCCGGCCCCGCAAACCTCAGGCGGGCATGCTGTGGCAGATCGATGCTTCTCCCTATGCCTGGCTGGAGGATCGCGGTCCCATGCTCACCCTGCACGGCATCATCGATGACGCCACCGGGGAAGTGGTCGCTGCCGCCTTCCGCCCAACCGAAACTCTGGAAGGCTCCGTGCCCGTCATGATGGAGGGACTTAAGCGCAAGGGCGTTCCGCTTGCGCTCTACAGCGATCAGCACTCCTCTTTCATCCGCCCAAGGGCAAACCAACCCTCGAGCAGGAACTAGCCGGTGAGCTGCAGGCGCTTTCCACCTTCGGACAGGCCATCGCCGATCTGGGCATCCCCCATATCGAGGCGCTGTCCCCCCAAGCCAAAGGACGGATCGAACGACTATGGCAAACCTTGCAGGATCGCCTGGTGGTCGAACTTCGGCTGTGCAACGTGTGCACGATGGAGGAAGCCAACCGGGTTCTGCCGAAGTTGATCGAAAAACACAATCGCCTGTTTGCCGTCGCGCCGCAAGAAGCGGAACCGGCCTTCCGACCGCTGCCCAAAACGCCTTTGGAGCATATTTTTACCCGACGGGAACACCGGCGAATCAGCGGCGGGCAGACGTTCTCCTGGAAAGGAAAATGCTACATGCCAAAGCCCGTCCCCGGTGTCCCGCGCTGGGAAGCCAAGAGCGTAATCGAAGTACGTGTCGGCATGGATGGACAAGTGTGGTTGTGGGATCAGGGGCGGGCCTGACTTTGTGTGGAGACGCAGGCCACACAGACCCCAGCGCCAACAACGGCCAAAAAAGAAGCGGGGCCTGCGTCCCCCCGCAAGCCCGCTGCAAACCATCCTTTGAGAAATGCATTCTCCAGCAAGCAATTACAGCGTAGCACAGGATCCGGATAGTCTGCAAGAGGGCAGCGGTTGTTTATCGGCCATCATCCCTGACATTTTCATAGAACAATTAACCTGACATTTTCACAGACGCTTGACAGGGTCTATTCACACAAGACGCACCATATGAGTTGAGTACGTATAAGGGTAAGCGTCAAATAGCCCCCACCTGTCAATCAGATGAGGGCTTTGATAAACTGGTTTAAAGTTGAGACGCCCGGCAAGTCAGCGGCAACGAGGACGACCAGGGCAAGAGCCGGTCCAGTTCCTCCGGATCTTTCGGATCCGGAAGCTGTGGAAGCTGCTCAAACAGATACTTCAAGTATTGGAACGGATTCAGCCCGTTCTCTTTCGCCGTTTCGATCACGCTGTAGATCGTCGCGCTGGCCTTTGCCCCGCGGGGCGTGTTGGCGAACAGCCAGTTCTTCCGTCCGATCACGAATGGCTTTATGGATCGCTCGCTGCGGTTGTTGTCGATCTCCAGGCGGCCATCCTTCAAAAATGCCGTCAGCTTATCCCACTGGTTCAAGCTGTACGCAATCGCCTGTCCAAGCAGACTTTTCGGCAACGTACGGGATCGTTGCTGACGAAGCCATGCCAAATAAGCCTCCAAAAGGGGCTTGCTTCGCTCCATTCGGACGGTATAGCGTTCTTCCGGCGCGGCGTCCTTCAGTTCCCGCTCAATCGCAAACAATTCGTTGCAGAACTTCAGTCCCTGCTGGGCCGCTGTCCCGGATTTGTCTTGTCCGGCGGGGAGTGCCTTCAGCGCCTCGTCGAACTTGCGGCGCGCATGCGCCCAACATCCGACGAGCGTGACGCCTTGCACCTTGTGGTAGCCGGAATACCCATCCACGTGCAAGTAGCCGCGGAATCCCGAAAGAAAGTTTCGCGCATGCTCGCCACCACGCGTTGGGCGGTAGTCGTACAAGACAATTGGCGGGCCCATTCTTCCGGTCCGATACAACCACAGGTACGACTGCGTTTCGGCCGACTTGCCCAGCTCACGCAATACCTGCAACGTCGTCTCGTCGGCATGCAGAATGTCCTGCTCTAGCAGATGCGCGCGCATGCGATCTGTAATGAGCGACAGCCACCGGTTCGCGCCGTAAATCATCCAGTTGGCCATCGTCTGCCGCGAGATCGAAAGTCCCTGGCGGGCAAACTGCTGCTCCTGCCGATACAGCGGCTGACTGTCCACATACTTCTGGGTCATCACATACGCCATGCTGGAGGGGGAGGCCAGACTCCCCGGATACACCGGCTTCGGCATCGGAGCGGTGACAATCGGCGTGCGGATCTCCTCGCGCTCGCAGCGGCGGCAAGCATATACTTTGCGCACATGACGCACGATTTTCACTTCCGCCGGAATGATCTCGATTTCGTTGCGCGACTCCGTGCTCATTTCATGAAGCGCACCACCGCAGCACGAGCAGACCTGCTCCCCCTCATCCAGCTCATACGTCACGGTCTCCACGGGCAGCCGATCCAGCTCGGCTTTGCGCTTGCCGTTGGTTTTTCGGCGCTCGTACGTGATTTTCTCCGTCGGCGGCTCCTCGCCTTCGGGCGTAGCCAGCACTTCCGCTTCGTTGAACAGGTTCAGTTCCATCTGATCCGGATGCGTCTTCTCGCTGGAGGCGCCAAACCGCTTCTTCTGCGCCAGCCGGAACTGTTCTTCGTACCATTTGAGCTTGGCTGAAAGTTCGGCCACCTGCTGTTCCAGTCTGGCATTTTGCCGGCTCAGTTCTTCAATTGTGGATGGGTTAGCCGCTCGATATTCCATACCTTGCAATTCGCCGCCGCACCCTTTACGCCTGCTGCAAGATATGGCGAAAATCCGAACATTTGCGTTAAATGACGGTTTCGGCGATGACTTGCGGGTGTGCCTGGCGCTGACGGAGTTCAAGTCCGTCGAGTAGCCAGCGAAGTTCGCGGCTGGTGACGGTGACGGTTCCTTCGCTGCCGGAGGGCCACCGAAACGTGCCGCGTTCGAGACGACGGTAGAACAACCAGAAGCCGTTATGTTCCCAGTACAAGATCTTGAGCTTGTTGCGCTCGCGGTTGCAAAACACAAACAGACACGGGGAGAAAGGGTCAAGGCCAAAATTTTCTTGAACGAGCGCGGCTAAGGAGTCGATGGATTTGCGCAGGTCGGTGGGTCCGCAAGCGAGATAGACATGCCGGATTCCAGCCAGCGTCAGCATGACGGTTCACCCAGCGCCTGGACGATTTCGCGAAGCAGCTGCGGGTTGAAACCCGGATGAAGCTCGATACGAGCTTGTCCGATCCAGACAACCAGAGAAGACGAGACGGGGGCGACGGGCTGACTGTCTATCGCCTCAAGCGGTACCCAACGGAGAGAAGAATTCGTTGAAGGGGAAGGCAATTTGTCTTTTGCCTTGTAAAGCCAATACTTCAGTTGATCGATGGAGCATTGATTCGCGGTACACCAAGCGGACATGGTAAGGCCGCTGGCTCGAAAGTCTGCTATGCGTGCAGCCCACAATTGACGGCGCTGTTCTTTGTCTGTCATCAGGCAACCTCCTATTTGCGTCGATTGCCTGTATTTTCTCATGAACGTTATGAGGCGTTGAAGGTGGGTAAGGTTTGACGCTTAC
>CALAME010000039.1 GCA_937925675.1 uncultured Paenibacillaceae bacterium
TCCAAACAAGAAGGCGATAAAAATCGGGATGATACTGATCGTCGTTCCGAGCATGGTGCCAGGAATATCGGTGCCATACATGCCTGCCAAATTGGACAAAGCCAAAGGGACGGTAAACTTTTCTGTACTGGTCAACACAATTAAAGGCATCTGGAAGTTTTGCCATGAATTCAGAAAGGAAAGCACAGCCAGCGCACCGAGTCCCGGTTTGATCAGAGGAAGCACAACTTGCCAATACACCCTGATGTCGGAAGCACCATCGATTTTGGCTGCTTCATACAAATCATGAGGAACGGCTTGCTGGATAAATTGATACATCCAGAACACTCCGAACGCATTGGCAGCCGGGGGGATGATCAAAGCCCAATGGCTGTTTACCCAACCAAACTTGCTGATCAACAAAAACCAAGGCACGATGCCGGCTAACGGCGGGACCATAAGCGAACCGAGCACGATATAAAATAATATTTTGTTGCCGGGTGCACGTTTAAATCTGGCGAAACCGTAAGCAGCCAGAGAGCAAACGAACAGGATCAATAAGGTATTCAAAGCCGCAATGTAAAAGCTGTTCCATAAATTTTGAAAATACGGTATTTGCGCAAGCAGTCCCCGGAAATTGTCCGCGAGCGCTGTACCCGGCAAAATGGGGGGCGGAAAACGAAATACCGCTTGCCGTGTTTGCGTAGATAACAGCGCCATCCAAACGAGCGGAAAAACGAACAGGATCATCAATACCGTCACAAAACCCGTTGCAAAATATTTTCGTATGAATCTGGTGGCCTTCAATTCGCACTCCCCCCTTTTAAGTTCTTCTCCGCAAAATCCATGAGTTGAGCAAAGATACAAATAAAATGATGACAAACAAGATAAAGGATTGGGCAGCGGCTAAACCGAACTGAAAGTTTTCAAATGCGGTCTTGTAAAGGTACATGCCCATACTCAAACCGGAGTTGAGCACGCCACCGGTACCTTGTGTCAGGACATACGGCTCATCGAACAACTGAATGCCTCCGACCGTAGCAATCACGGCGCTAACGAGAACGATCGGGGCCATCAGCGGCAACGTAATATGCCGAAAGATTTGACTGCCATTGGCACCATCGATTTTGGCGGCTTCATACAGATCGGTAGGAATCGTTTGCAATCCTGCCAGCATGACGATAAAATGCCATCCCGTCCACCGCCAAACGATAATGAGAACGATCAATGGTTTTGTCCAAAATGCCGAACCGAGCCAATTGTACGTAAAGTTCCCTTCAACGAACAGGCTGATGATGGCGTTAACCAACCCTGCATTTGCTGAAAAAAGAACACTGATGATGATCGATGTCAACGCCGGAGCAACGAGCAACGGAAACAAAAACACGATGCGGAAAAAACTTTTCCCTCTTTCGATATAGTGGTTCACCAAAAAAGCTAAAATCAAAGCCAGCCCCAATGTGATCAATGTGGAAAAAAACCACATGTATAAAGTATTTGTTAGTGATTTTATGAAAGCAGGATCATTAAATAGACGACTATAGTTTCTCAAGCCAACAAACTCGGGCATCCCGTAACCTTTCCAACGTGTGAATCCCAGAAAAAATGAAGCTACGATCGGAAAAGCGCTGAATAAGATAAAGATCGTAAAGAATGGCAGTATACAAATGTAGAACATATAGTTTTGTTTCAGCCGCCTGAAAACATGGCTTTTTGGATGAATATCCCTTTTCATCGGTTGCACAACTCCCCTAGAGAGATAAATAACCGGAACGCGAGCTCCGGTTATTTATCTTTTGAAATTGCATATGGCCGTCAATCTTCCATATGAGCCCTTAATTCTTCTTTCGCCCACTCCAGTGCGCTTTCGATATCCATGCCTCCCAGGGTAATGTTCATCAACAGGTCTTCCGTCACCTGTTTGGCGATCGGGTCATACTTGGTGACGCGCGGCGCCGCCATTTCTTCCGCTACGACTGAAAAGATTTCATTTGTCACCTGGCCACCGAAAAATTCATCCGGCTTGTTCATCCATTCCAGATCGAGGGCTTCAATCCAGCCCGGATACAAGTCGTCTTCCACATACATCGCTTCCAAGTTACCCAGATCTTGCGAAACAAATTTGATAAATTCCCAAGCTTCTTCCTTATGTTTGCTCGTGCTGACGATACCGATAAAATCTCCGCCGTTATTGAAAGAATGTTGACCGTTATATGCCGGCGCAAAAGTGACGCCCCAGTCTCCATCCGTTCCTTCAGCATTATTTTTCAGGAACCTTCCAAACCAGTTACCATACATGTACACCGCAACCGATCCCGTCTGCATCGTTCCGTTCCATTCTGTTGACCATTCATGAAAAGGAGCAAATGCGCCCATTTCATGCAATTCTTGAACGATACGATAAATGTCCATAAATACGGGATTATCGATGTCGATTTCGCCATCTTCGGTGAAATAGGAGGAAGCAGCTTGATGGCTTATCACATCCCGAATTTGGTTCGGCGTACCGAGCATCCAACGTTGTCCCGGAATGACGATCTTTTCTGCCGCAGCGATAAAATCATCCCAAGTTTTGAGAACTTCATGAACTTCCATGGGATCTGTGGGGAGTCCGGCTTCCTCAAAGACGCGTTTGTTGTAAAACATAGCCCCTGGTGCCGGGTTTTTCGGCAAAGCAAATACGTAACCATTCTCATCTTCTATGTAGTTCCAGACGAGATCTACATATTTGTCCTTATATTGATGGACATTGTAAGGTTCTTGACTCAAGTCCTCAAACATGCCCATTTCACGGAAGTTAGCTGTAGCCTCTATCAAAACCATCGCTACATCCGGACCTTCTCCGGCAATCAGAGCGGTCGACAAGCGGTCTTGGTACACATCCGCACCAAAAGCTTGAACATTGACCTTGATATGAGGAAATTTTTCTTCAAACATCGGAATGGTTAATTTCTCAAATGTCGCATCATTGTTCGGCCATGTCCAAACTTCAATCTCTACCACTTCATCCGTTCCACCACCCGCATTTGACCCCTCACCTGCAGACGCTTGTCCTCCGTTGTCTCCATTGTTGCTGGAACATGCAACAATCAATGATAAGGACAACAGCAAAACCATAAGACCTAAAGTGACTCTCCATTT
>CALAME010000040.1 GCA_937925675.1 uncultured Paenibacillaceae bacterium
TATTATTCTTATTATGTGGTATAGCTTATTATGTGGTATAGTGATTTTTTTAGTTGATAAAATGACCTTTCAAGCTGATACTATATCTGGAAATGGGAATCCAGGCATTATAATACTTTGTTCCCGTTCTCTTTCGAATTCAGCAATGAAAAGGGACAATTTGGGGGCGACTGCTTTTTTGATCCTTACCAGAAGATTCAGTTAGTGTTCTGTTAAGGTGACGTTTTTTTCATGGGTGTAAGTTTCATAAATACTGAACCTGTCGAGCGCAAATCAATGTATGGAATAGGAGAATGATAGCTTTGTGGTTACAGATCCTGTCTCTTGTCAGTCTCCATGTCTTGATACCGATCGCCTTCTTGGTATACCTCAGCAAGGCTTCAAGAACCAAACTGGAGAGCTTATGTTGGTTGCTGTTGAGCGTGTTTTATATCGGATTCATTTATTTGACGGGAAGCTGGGATTGGCTCGGGTATTATATTCGATATGTATGGATTGCAGGGCTGGCGTTTGCCGTTTACCGGGGATACCGGAATAACAGGCGGGCGCCATGGTGGCCGGAGCGTTCGATCATAACCTGGGGCAATGTCATCTTCCTGTTCGCCCTGAGCATGATGTTTATGCTGATCACGGTCGGATCACTTTTCGGAAGATATTATACGGAAGAGCCGCTAGAGCTTCATTTTCCATTGAAGAATGGAACTTATTACGTTGCTCATGGCGGAAGCCATCCCGTCGTCAACTATCACAACGAATACCAGCCGCAGCAATATGCACTGGATATTGTGAAGATCAACCCATGGGGGTACCGGGCCGTCGGCTTGTATCCGGATGACCTTCAACGATATGCCATCTACGGCGACCGTCTATACAGCCCGTGCCAGGGAACGGTGATTTCGACGGTGGACGGATTTGACGACCGGGTGCCTTCCGACTATGCGAATGGATTGCCCGACGGGACACCTGCCGCGGGAAACCATGTGGTCATCGAATGCAGCGGTGTGGAAGTTTACATCGCCCATATGAAAAAGGGCAGCATCCAGGTTCAAGCAGGAGATGCAGTGGATGAGAGCAGTTGGATTGGTAACGTGGGCAACTCGGGCAATACTTCGGAGCCGCATCTGCACCTCCATGCGGAGAAAGACGGCGTCGGCGTCCCGATCATCTTCGACGGCCGCTTCCTGGTCCGCAACAGCCTGATTCGTTCTTCTGCTGCTTCCTTCTAATGATGAAAAGAAGGCTCGTTTGAGCAAATCATGATCTTGTCGGTAAATGGCATACCGACAGCCATTATGGCCGTTTGCTGAGCACCTTCTCCAGGTGCTTGATCGTCGGTGTCAGATTGGCGAAGAAATACGCCTCTCTTAACCTCCGCGAAGCATCGCTGTGTTTCAGATAAGCAGCTCCTCCCTGATGCAGCATGCAAGCGTGGACAGCCTTCAGGGACAAGTAGGCAGCGTCCAATCGGATGCGCATCAGTTCCTCAACCCGTTCCGCGAGATCGACCGAACCCGCCAGCAGATAGAATCGATCACGAAGATCCGCAAACTCACGCTCCAGCTCATCCCCCTGGATTCTCAGATAAGCATTGCAGCCGAACTGCCTGTTGCGGACTTTCTCGATAGCCCGGATCGATTCGCAGATAATACCAAGGGCAAGCGGCACCTGATACAGGACGGAATAAGGCTTGATCCTCGGCACAAACGAATCGGCATCGCGAGAAATGATCAACCGGTCGGGGATGAAGACCGTGTCAAATTTGCAGGTAAACGTGGCGCTACCGTTTAACCCCATAAATTCCGCCTTGGGGATCAGCTCCAGCCGTTCGGCATTGCACGGGACATACGCCATGATCCGCTGACGATCATCCACTTCCGCGATGATCCCGAACCAATGATCCGGTCCCAGATTGGATACGACGCCCAGATGGCCGCATATCACATACCCTCCGTCCGTCCGCTGCGCTTTCAAGTGAAGCTTCTCCAAGCCATCGTAGTACTTCATCGGGTTCGAAACCAAGCCGTAGATGCGTCATGCTGTTTCAGAACTACGGTTTGCTGCTATGGCGGACGGCCGATTACCTGAACTCTTTCGTGCGATGAATGCGAATGGACACG
Organism: uncultured Paenibacillaceae bacterium; assembly: GCA_937925675.1. Taxonomy (GTDB): domain Bacteria; phylum Bacillota; class Bacilli; order Paenibacillales; family CALAME01; genus CALAME01. Next base: position 2,118 of record CALAME010000040.1, read on the forward strand.
AGGTAGGAAATGATAAACAGCAGCAACGACGTACAAGCAGACACGATGCTGACCAGCGGATGACGGAACTGCATGCCTCCTGTAAACGGAGCGAGAAGCGCGGCCAGCAGCAGCATGATCCCTATCGCTACAAACCCGGAAAAGAATACAATCAGCTCATTCTTCTCCGTACCGATCTTCAGCATGATGGGATACATGAGGGCTACTGATGTGATCGCTAAGGTCAGCCCGAATCCATAGCTGAATGTGACAATTGACGGATCAAGCGACAGTCCCGTAACGTAACATGCCGCGAGGGTAAGTAGACTCGACAAGATCCCCATAAAGTATGAGGAATGCGAAGGACACGTACTTCGCGCCGACGATAGTGTGTCGTCGGATAGGCAGCGTCAGTTCAAATTTGCTCCATTTCGATGTTTCATCTACCCTTAACGAAGCTCCCGTATTAACAACGAAAATAAAAATCTGCACCGCCAATATCATCGATGTCAACTGGGCTTCCCGGAAGATGACCGACACGAGGGCCAAAACCGCCGCGATGATGAAAGACAGATAGATGTTGCTTGACATGGAATAAAAGTTGTTTCGGACAAGTCCCCTCATCTATTGATCCCCCTTAACCAGCAAGAGCATAATCTCATCAATAGTGGTGTTATCGACGGTAATGTCTCGGTGTTGCCTGGAGAAGCTTTCTTTATCCGAGATCAATACGTCAACCTGAAATCCTCTCTTCCGGGATGATAGATATTCCGATTTATCAAGACTTTGGAACTGATCCGCCGTGCAGCGGGCTATGCCGTATTGGTGTAACAAGATATCCTTGTCTTCCGTCAGGATGATTCTGCCGCTGTGTATAAAAGTGATATAATCCGCGATTTTCTCCAGATCGCTGGTTATATGCGAGGAGATGAGAATCGAATGTTCTTCGTCTTCTACAAACTCCAGAAACAGACCCAGCATCTCTTCCCGGACAACCGGGTCAAGGCCGGATGTAGCCTCATCCAACAACAACAGCTTCGCCCCATGGGACAGAGCTACCGCTGTAGCCAACTTCATCGTCATTCCCCGGGACAGATCTTTGATTCTGGTATCAGCCGGAACCTGCAACCTTTGAAGCAGATGCTGGAAAAGCCCTCCGTCCCAATGCTGGTAAATATCTTTAAACACCGACGCCAGCTTGTTGGCCGTGAGCGCCTCGGGGAAATTGATGGCATCAAATACAACTCCGATGTGCTCGCGGATATCCGTACGTTCTTCCGTCATTTCCTCACCGAAGATTTTGATCACGCCACTGTCCGGTTTGAGGGTATTCAAAATGCAACTGATCGTCGTCGTTTTCCCTGAGCCATTCTCGCCTACGAATCCCATGATGCTCCCTTGCGGAACGGCGAACGAAACATTATCCAGACGGAAATCTGACCCCGGATAAGCCTTTGTCAAATTGCTTACTTCCAAACTATATTTCATTGGCAGTCCTCCTCGTAACACATCACTAATAACCTTGTCAGCTCGTCTAATGTGGTTCCGCTCATACGAGCGGCTTCCACAGCCAACCGCAAGTGTTCATGCATCTTCCTCCGGTGTTCTTCATGAATCACATTGCGATGATGCGCGGATATAAAGCTTCCACGGCCTACAGTCGTTTCGATAAATCCATCACGTTGCAAATCCTCATAGGCCCTTTGCACGGTGATGACGCTGACATGTATCATCTTAGCGAGTGAACGCATGGAGGGAATGGGGTCACCGGGTTGCAGCTTTCCACTCATCACCAATGCTTTGATCTGGCTTGAGATTTGCTCCTTGATGGGCTTGCTCGAATTATTGCTGATGATGATTTCCAAATTAAAGTCACTTCCCATCAAGTGTACTTATCGTACCAGTACATTATATTACAATAAGATACATCGATCAAAAGATGGTTAAGGGATCCAAACGAAACGTATTACAGGAACAACGAAACAGATACCCTATAACCTTGATGGATTACCCGTCAATTAGCGGGCATAAAAAAGCTTAGAGCTCTGATCTTATAGTCCCCACTATGGCCTTTGGCGTCAGCGGAGCGTCAGTTTATCTTGAAATAAAAAAATGCAGAAGCAAAAAAGCTTCTGCACCAGTTAGTTGAAGTTTGAAATGTTGACTTTAAACTCCATTTTCTTTAAAACTCAAATTCTATAACACCTTTACCGGTGATTTCGAAGGGACCGGCTGTGACATCCGCATCTGGTCTCCTGTTCCCGAAGAAGTCGTAATCCAAGCGATAAGGCGTGCCGTCCGGGTGTTCAAACTTCATCTCTGCGTGATAGGTTTTCCCGAGCAGATCGGTGGTCACCAACATGGCGGAAGCTCCACGGAGCAGTTCGGGCTCATCGATTCGGATGCGCACCTTGCCTTGTGCGGCGTTGGTCTCGACAGTAATCCCCTTCTGCCTATAGATTTTCGCGTCCGGTTCATGACGGCTTGGAACCGCATCGTTAAGGTACAAATTTCCGCCCATCGCCACAGGAAGAGGGGCATTGCCTGTAAAGATCATTCGCTTGGTGTCTTCATTGAGCTCAGCCAGTTCCTCTTTTGTGTATTCCCACCACTTTTTATCGTTCACATTCGGATGCTGATCGTAGCCCCCCAGACCTACAGGGTGCAGATAGCAGATGGAATTGTCCGGAACCCCATCCATGACAGTCTTCCCGTCCTCACCAACTTCATCCCTCGGCTTCAACGGGAGATGCTCGAAGAAAGTGATGGGGACTGGCTCCTTATTTGGATCATCATCTCCCAAGAAGATATTATTGTAGTACCTGTCATCTCCTCCAGTAATATTGGAATAGCCTGCCATGGCCGTTTCATGAGGGAAATGGTATGGCGTCGTACGGGTAAGCTCGGACCGAACCACGAATCTGCCGGCGAACAAATTGTGGGCAAAGGCTCCGCCCTGTGACATATTTCTGAAATTCATCCGCGAAAGGAACAGATTATGATCCACCATATATGGACCATGGCAGACCTCGACGAATAAGTCCTCGGAAAGATTATCAAAGAAAATATTGCGGCTGACGCGCGTACCCTGTGCCTGCCAATCGAGCCACAGTCCACGGTAGCAGCTATAAATGGTGTTTTCACTAATTTGAGTATCCAGGGCGGCATGCAGCTTGATTCCCGCTACTTCAGCGCCATGTCTAAGGCGCTTGTGGTGAATATTGTAGATCCGGTTTTGATAGATATGGCTGAAAGCAGCGCCCATATGTCCGGCGATGCCAGCCTGTTCACAATCATGAATGATATTGCCCCGGACAATGTGGCTGCCTACACGATCCTTGTGCCATCCTCCATGATGCAGTGCCCGCAGGATGACCTCCTGCTCACGTTGTGTACCGCCTTTCATGTGTCTGCCGTTGACCTTGGCGTGGCCTGTACCGATTGGAGTGCCCAGGCTGATGCCAACGCTTTTGGATTCACAGATGATATTGTTTTCGATAATCCACCCCTTGCTCCAGTGGGGTCCGATTAATCCCTCCTGGTAGGCAGTTGGCGGCGCCCATTGAGGAGCTGCTTGACGCAGGGTGAATCCGCTTACGGTTATGTAGTTAATTCCTGGTTGATCAGGCCAGAAGCAATATGGGCGGACACTAATTTCGACATTTTCCTTGCGGGGATCCTTCCCTCCAAAATTTGCCCAAATCTTCGTTGTCGTAGCACCCACTTCGGCATACCATGTGAGCAGAGAATCCTCGGGATATTTGGCGTCTGGCCAAATCTCTGGCTTGCGCACCTTCTCCAGACTTTCGCATTCGTACAAGGATTTCCCATCAAGATATACATCGCCAAGATGAACGGGGAATGCTCCATCAAACAGCCAGTCTCCACTCAACTCGACTTCAAAGGGATTGCGTACAGAGAATATGGAATTGGGCACTTCTGTGCTCCAAACATGGTCTCCTTCGTCCTTCCAATCGGTAATGCGTTCAGCCCCTGTGATGACGACTTCCCCGTCCCCTGCCGATCGATATACGATTCTATGCTCCTCGGTTCCTCCATGAGCTGGATTGACCCATTCCCTGTAAACTCCGGCATGAACGATCACCGTATCGCCAGCCTGTGCAAGAGACGCGGCGCGCGATATGGTGCGGAAAGGTTGATCAGCTGTTCCTCGCGCTCGATCATCACCTGTCACCGCCACATGATATTCCACAGAACCACCACTCCTTCTTTCCGCCTGGCGGGAAGTTATTGGCATCATTCCAGATTAATCATATCATTCCTTGAGCTCCTGACAAAGATATATATCGAATTAAACATTCCGAATTAAACATTCCGAATTAAAAAACATTCCTAAACACTTTATGCTGGAATGTTACACAGGCTCCGCCAGACTCCGTATTGCTTAAATTGATTGACCCCTCGAGCTGCTCTAATAATTGCTTGACAATAAAAAGCCCCAAACCGGAATGACCGTCTTTGCTTCTACGAGCTTCATCTCCCCGGTAGAACTTGTCAAAAGCTTTTTCTAAATCTCTTTTGCTGAACCCACTGCCGGAATCGCATATTTTATAAAATACGTTTTCCTTTTCAGCTTTTACATCGATGTTAATTCTGCCCCCTGCTGGAGTATATTGCAGACTGTTGGATACGATATTATCAAGAATACGTTCCAGCTTATCTTTATCCACGAAAATGGGTGTTTTGGTTTCACCTTGCATATTTAAGTTAATGGTAATGCCCTTTTGCTTTGCCTGTAATTCGTATTGGCGCACCTTTTGTTCTAAAAATTCAGATAATTTTACAGGAACAAGCTGCAATGGCACATCGGCTTTTTCCAAATCCATGGTATATTGCATTTGCTGTACAAGATTGGAGCATTTTTCTGCATTGCCTTTAATGATCTCCAGGTACTTACTTAATTTTTCATTGCCGTCAATATTGGCATCGATTAACGCTTCAGAATATCCCCTTATAATAGACAGGGGAGCTTTTAAATCGTGAGCCAGTGCTTCAACCATTTCCACCCGTTCCTGTTCCATTTTCCATTGTGCGGATAATGATTTTTTTAACGCATCTTTCATTTCGGAAAAAGCAACACAAAGTTTGCCAAGCTCATTGTCTGAATCATAGTCAATTTCAAAGTCCAAGTCTTTTTCTTTAATTTTCCGGGAGGCATCCATCAATAATTGCAGTGGCCTATTTATACGATTTACAAAAATCCTGGAAAACAACATAGTAAAGCCAACGATGTAGAGAAAAGGAGAAATGAAGGCAATGGTAAGAGCAACAATCACCCACCAGCCACGGACTCCCACATATGAAATTTTTAACTGGTACAGGAGAGCGACTGCACCTAAAACTTGTCCATGATCATCAATAATGGGAACCGTGTGTACATAGTAATTTTGCTTCTTCATCGTAGTATTGAGCCGGCTATAAAGCTCGGATTTATCATTGAAGATTTTATCTTCATTCGTTCCGTACAGTAAATGGGCTTCGCCGTCCAAAACTTGATAGGATATGCCATTTCCACTGATGATTTTTCGCAGCTCCTCTTCCCCTGACGGCAAGAGCAGGGCCGTATTTTTATCACGGATATAAGCGTCAATATCCGGGATTTGTCTCTCATAATAGTTTGCCGGATAGATACTCTTGTACTGGGCTTTCACATATAACACGGCAGCTAAAGCATAGGTGATAGCCGTTGCAATTATGCTGGCTATCACGATCCAGGCAAATGTAAACCTGAACTGGGTTACAAGCGATCGGTTTTTCATCTTCCGTTTTCCCCCCTTTCTTAAAGCTTATTCCATTTGTACCCAATGCCCCAAACCGTAGAAATGTACTCAACAGATGGCGTAACAGCGGCAAACTTCGCCCGTATCTTTTTTATGTGCTCCACCACTGTCGCCGAATCACCCTCCGAATCATACCCCCACACCTTTTCGTAAATATGTTCACGCGAAAACACTTGTCCCGAATGAAGCGCCAGCAATTCAACGATATCGTATTCGCGTTTCGTCAGCGCAATAGGCTCATTATTGATCTTTACAGTACGTTCTTTTATATCCAAGCTAAGTTCTCCAAAATACAGTTTAGTGCGCTTGTTTTCCGCGTTGATATATTGCGATCGCTTTTCCCGCCGCAGATTGGCTTCTATTCTCGCCATGAGTTCTCTCAGTCCGAACGGTTTGACTACATAATCATCCCCGCCAAGAGTTAACCCTCTGATTTTATCGGCCTCCGATTGTTTGGCACTCAAAAAAATGATGGGGCACAATACTTCATCTCTGATAGCACGGCAAACATCAAATCCATTGACTTCGGGCATCATAATGTCCAATATGATAAGATCAGGCTGACTTTTAGACAGTTTTATACCTTCTTGACCATCGTATGCTACCAGTACTTCATGCCCCTTCGCCTTCAGCTCATCCTCAAGAAGCATAACAAGTTCCTTTTCATCATCAATGATCAGTATCTTACTCAATAGATCACCTCCATGCATGATTCCAAATATACCAGCGATTTATTCATTCGTAGGATCTTCTCCCCTCCCACCTATTAAACCAGATGAATCCTCCCATTAATGCGGCAACGAGGCATAGCGATGATGCTGCAAGGCCCATTGCCAACTGGTTCCACACAAAACCTGACGAAATAATTTCCGGTGGGAATTGAAGTTCCTCTGCAAACTGTAAGTATGCTCCAGGAAGTATGGCCAACCTTACCGGCCATGACCAAGGTATAAACTGCCAGATTGTATCGCCCAGACTCGTTGCTCCCATTAAAGCAGCCATGAGCAATCCGCAAATACTCATTCCGATGGATGCTCCCATTCCCCATCTAAAGCCTGCCCATAAATGCATAGCCAAGAGCGGAATCGTCCCCATAATAGCAAGTATAGACGCCGCAAGGAAAATCAACCAGTTCATAGAAAAATCAAGGAATACTGCTAAACCCAACCCAAGTCCAATAGTTGCAATTAAAGTGCTTGCGGTCATTATGAGAACGGTGAGAAGGAATTTTGACCAATATAATCCATAGCGGGAAACTTTGCTGCTCAGAAGTCCGTTGAAATTACCGGCCAGTTCTTCGTAATGCACGATTAAGCCTGACAGGATGCCTATGGCTAATGGAATAACACACGCTGTCCATACCTCAAAAAACGCCTTAAAAACTAGGATTTGATTAATGTTGTCAATACCTCTTAAAGCGAAATATCCGATAATCAGTACCGTATAAGCCACAGGCATACTCCATGTAAGCCGCCTTACGGCTGTCCGTTTTGTTTTCAGCCACTCTGCGTATAATATGTTCATCATCCCACCTCCCTCTTTTTAAACCATCCCGAAGTGATATAAGTAAAAATTATCAAGGATACAATGGAAACGATAATGCCCTTTGGTATTACCGAGGCATCCAGCAACGGACTTGTGGATTCCAAAAGTGTCCCGTTAGGGTGAACTCCTATAATCGGACTCATCAGCCTCGTAGGCCAGCTCCATGGCACATATATCCAGTATGGCCCTGCTGCCGCAATAACGCCTGCAATCAGGCCAAAAACCCCCATTGCCATGCTAGCAAAGGTCCCTTTCCATACAGCCATCCACAATTGTAGTGGGATTATGGCAAGTGACACGATCCATGTAGTAAAGCCGCCGGCAACAATTTTAAACCACGGAATGCTGCCACTCCCTGTAATGAGACCTGATATCACGGTAGCCCCAATAAGGACTAACGTGGATATGAGCGTATGAAAGCCCATTATAACGATTTTGGCAATCCATAAACGAGCCGGTGAAATTTCACGTGTTCGAAGGCTTCTGTAATTGCTTGCCTTTTTCTCCTGTGATGCGATCAAGGCAGCAAACAAAGCCAAGCCCATCGGAATGAAAACAACAGGCCACCAGTTGAATACCAGATCAAGAATAAGCTGCCATGGCCTAAGATAGTTTGCCGGCATAAACATTTTTTGCGGCAGTGCGATGAATATAAAAAACAAAGGCGCAAACAAAATGAGTCGTCTTGTAAAAGTTCTTTTATACTTTAGAAGCTCCGACTGCAATATATTCATCATGGCATTTCCCATCCTCTGACTACTTTCATAAATAACGCTTCAAGATCCTCGGCCAGGCTTACCTCACCTTGGAACTTGAGTTCTCCTTCGCTTATAATGCCGATATGGTCGACGATTTGGGAAACCTCTGCCAATATATGACTCGAAAGGATAACGGTAATTCCTTTTTCAGGGAAAGAACGGATCAATTCTCTGAGCTCCTTAATCCCGATAGGATCAAGGCCGTTCGTAGGCTCATCCAGAATCAAAAGCTCCGGATGGCCAAGTAGTGCTATTGCAATCCCCAACCTCTGCTTCATTCCCATTGAAAAATGAGATGCGAGTTTGTTACCGACATCCTTGAGTTCAACGATTTCCAGAACTTCATAAATACGTTCTTGGGGAAGACCCATTAATTTGGCGTGAACTAAGAGATTTTCAAAGGCTGTTAGATTCCCATACAAGGCTGGTGATTCTATGAGTGCTCCTATGCGTCCTAAATGTTTTCGAGCCCACGGTTCTCCAAACACAATGATTTCACCCCCGCTAGGGCGCAGCAGCCCGGTTAACATTTTTAAAATTGTTGACTTTCCTGCTCCATTGGGTCCGAGAAGTCCGTATATAGAACCTTTCGGTACTTGAAGCGAAACATCATTGACAGCAAGCTGCTTTCCGTAATATTTTTTAAGACCCCTGGTTTCAAGTAACCATTCTGACATTTTGCACCACCCTTTCCATTGATGGACCTATTTCTTTTGTGATTTAAACTTTAACAGCCAATTATAAAGAATTTATAAAAAACAAAAGCCCACTCCTCAAAAGGATTGGGCTTTAGGCCAGATCAATACAGATACGGCTTGTCAAATCTTTATTTTTTTCTTTTCTGTTTGCAAAGACGGACAGTCATCAATATGGGTATTTCCGGGTTGTCGTCAGCGACCTCCAAAAATGCATCCAGTACAAACCCTAGCTTAAAAGCAAGACCCAAAATGTTTTGCAGCGGTCTATGATAATAATTTTGTAAAAGAGGCTGCCCCCTCAATGCTTCGCCCTTATGCATACATTCAGTAAGATATTTGCCTTCCGGATGTGTAAAACACGGATGATGAGTGGTAAATACGAAAATTCCATCATCGGCCAGCATATCATAAACCGATTCAAATAGCGGTTCAATATCAGCAATATCCATAATGGCCATATTGGAAACGGCCTTGTTATACGGTTCTGTTCGCTTTAGCTTCATCAACTGGCTATAATCCGTGGCATCGCATACGACAAATTCAACCCGATCCAACACATCCGCTCTGCGCCGTTTAGCATGCTCAATGAGCTTGCTGCTGAAATCAAAGGCTACTACCCTGGCTCCATTTTGCGCAAGTCTTTGTGAAAAGTTTCCGTTTCCGCAAGCAATATCCAGAACAAAGTCGCCTTCTTTTATATTCAGCAGCTTTTCGGTATTCGGGCGAACAAGGTTACGATGAAAATAGTTTGAATGATCACCCATTTTACTATCCCAATAGTCAGCATTCGTTTCCCATATATATAAGTCTTCTTTGTTTGTATTTTTCATATTTTTTCCCCTTTCTCCCACACATCATGGGCAAACTTTAACACTT
>CALAME010000041.1 GCA_937925675.1 uncultured Paenibacillaceae bacterium
GAAGGGTTCTCCATCGCCAAGGAATGGGACGGATTTTTAAGCACAGTGTTCAATTGATTCAGCTGCCTCAGTGCCATCCCCTTTCCGTTGTCTTCGACCCGGATGTGCAAGCTGTCCGCCTCAAGGCGGGTGGTAATATGGAGACTGGCCTCTTTTTGGCGGCTGTCAAATCCGTGTTTGAAATAGTTTTCCACGATGGGCTGCAAAATCATTTTTGGCACCTGACAGTCGTGGGCAGAAGTGTCTTCATCGATATGTACGCTCAAATTTTGTTCGTAACGTTGCATCTGCAAATGGAGATATGCCTTGACGTGTTCCATTTCCCGTGATAGCAAAACCCAGGCTTCCTCGTTGTTGGTATGGTAATGCATCATTTTCCCCAACGAAGAAATCAGGCGATATACCTGGAGCTGGTTTTTTTGCAGGGCAAGCGTGCCGATCGATTGCAAGGCGTTGTTCAGAAAGTGCGGATTGATCTGGGCTTGCAGTGCCCGCAGCTGGTTCGTTTTATTGGCCAGTTCGAGCCGGTATTCTTTCAGTACAAGCTGGTTGAGCCGGTCTACCATCTGGTAAAAACGCTTGGACAGCACTCCAAGTTCATCATCGGATCCGATGTCGGGTTCCAATTCCATATTGCCGCTTTCCACTTTGTTGATCGCCCGCAACAAATGCTTGATTCTTCCGGTCAGTTTCAGGGTGATTCCGATGATCGCCAGTGTCGCGACTATGAGTGAGATAAGCAGGATCAGACTGTTGATCGTCGTCAACTGCCGTGCATCCCGGTAGAGGGAATCGTACGGAATTCTTTTGACCAGCGTCCATTCGCCATAGGGGGCGCTCATGCGATCATACAAATAAATGCCTTGAAACGATGGGCTTTCACTTTCGAAATAACCGGACGTCTCCCTGGCCTGAAGCGTTTTGATGACCCATTCTTGTTCGGGTTTTTGCCCGATCCATTCCGGTTCTGAAGCATAAATGACGGTGCCGTCTTGATCGAGCAAATAAAATTGTTCTTCTTCGGGCGTATACAACTGATCGCTGATCTTGCGGATGAAACCGATTCCAACATCTACCGAAACGACACCGAGGATTCGGTGGGACGGCACATCGTAAACCGGCCGGTGCAATGTGAATACCAATTCCGGCGGTGTGTACGGGTGTGAAAGTGCAGTCCCGTAATTGCGGCTGATGTGGGTAGGGCTGATGAACAGATCGAACGATCCGGACTTGCCGGTAATTTCTTCGATACCGAGCACGGTTCCCGGTTTCAGGATGCCGTTGACATACAGGTAGGCGAAAGGACCGGTATCGACATAGACATAGATTTGCAAAATTTCATCCACGGTTCCCGCCATGTTTTGCAGGGCGCGGTATATTTCGTTGCGGCTCAGATGGTTGTTGATCCCGCGTTGGAAGATGCGAAACAGTGACCCGGTTTGCGCGGTGTGCACACTTTCGTCATAGACGGACAAGGTAGCCTGGCTGATGATATCCAAATAGTGCAGCAAGTTGTTTTTTCCCTGGAACATCAGTTTCGTGTTTTCCTCGATCGTCTTGTTTTTGACCGATTCTTTTGTCAGGTTGTACGTGATGGCGATCGAAAGCGAAAAGGGAAAGACGACGGCCAACAGAAGGAGGGTGAGCAATTTGTTGCGTAAGCGGTTACGAAACATGGTGGATGGTTCCCCCTTTCTATCCGATAGAGGTCAATATTTTCCACCTTATTCCTCATTATCGTCGGTGTTTTCTGGAAAATCAACACGGTATAATTTTTTGGCAGACGAAATCGCTTTCGGAATGGAAAGGAGAATCGGTGCAAATGGGGGGACCCAAGGGCAATCAGTGGTTGCAGCAGCTTGTTTTTGTCGGCCCCGCGTTCATTTTTTTTAGCATCATCGTACTCATCCCCTTTTTTTTCGGCATCTATTATTCATTCACTTCCTGGAATGGTATCTCAACAACGGTGGAGTGGGTCGGTTGGGACAATTTCAAACGGCTCTTCAGTGATCGCCATTTCGTGAACGCCTTTCTGTTTACGGTAAAGTTTATGATCGTGACGGTTATCATCACGAACACGATCGCGTTTTTGCTGGCCCTGTTGCTCACCCGGGCGCTCAAGCTGCGCAATCTGTACCGTACGGTCTATTTTTTGCCGAACGTGATCGGCGGCTTGTTGCTCGGCTATATTTTTCAATTTATCTTCACGCGCGGATTCCCGGCGCTCGGGGAGCTGACGGGAATCGGCCTGTTTCAATTGCCCTGGCTCGGTACGGCGGGGACCGGCTTCTGGGCGGTGGTCATCATCAGTGTGTGGCAAATGGCCGGCTATATGATGGTCATCTATATCGCCGGGATCATCAGCATTCCGAAAGAACTTTTGGAGGCGGGCAAAATCGATGGTGCCAGCGGGTGGTCCCTGATCCGGCGCATCGTCGTGCCGCTCGTGATGCCATCGGTGACCGTGTGTTTGTTTTTGACCATTTCAAACTGTTTTAAAGCGTTCGATCAAATTTTGTCCCTGACGGGGGGCGGGCCGTTCAAATCGACAGAAACGGTTGCACTCGATATCTACTTCGAGGCGTTTACGCGCAACCATTTTGGCCTGGGCTCTGCGAAAGCCATCGTGTTTTTCATCATCGTCGCTGCGGTGACGATGGTCCAGGTTGCCCTTACGAAACGAAGGGAGGTCGAAGCCTGACATGACGGATGATAAATATTCATGGCGCCTATTGTGTCTGGAATTGTTGGCGGTCGCGATCGCGCTGGTCATCCTCGCCCCGTTTTATTTTGTTCTGATCAATTCCGTCAAATCGTTCGCCGCGATTTTGACCGAAACGGCCGCCTGGCCGCGCGAATTCGTGTGGGACAACTATTTGCGGGCGTGGGACGTGATGAATTATCCGGTCGCGTTTATGAACTCGCTCATTATCACAGTAGCGGCGATCACCGGGATCGTCATTTTGGCTGCCATGGCCGCCTATCGAATGGTGCGTCATCCGAGTCTGCTCAACAAATTGTTGTTTTCACTGTTCGTGTCGGCGATGGTCATTCCGTTTCAGTCGATCATGATCCCATTGATGAAAGTGACGAGCCAGCTCGGGATGTTAAACAGCCGCTGGGGACTCGTATGCGCTTATTTCGGCTTCGGCGTGTCCCTCGCCATCTTCCTGTTTCACGGTTTTATCAAATCGGTTCCGCGAGAGATCGAGGAGTCGGGGGTGGTTGACGGGTGCTCTCCCTACGGCGTCTTTTGGCGGATCGTGTTTCCGCTGCTTCAGCCGATGATCGCAACGGTTGTCATTTTGAACGCACTCTGGATATGGAACGACTTTTTGCTGCCGTTTTTGATGGTGAACAGTTCGCCATCGTTGCGCACGATCCCGCTTTCGACGTTCGCCCTGTTCGGTGAATATACGAAACAGTGGGATCTCGCGATGGCTGCGCTCGTCATGGGCGTCGCCCCGATCATCATTTTTTTCCTGGCCTTGCAACGACGGATCATCGAGGGAATCACCGCCGGTTCGGTCAAAGGATAGGTCAATAAAGTACACCCTATTGTTCAATTTCATCGGTTACCGTGGATCGGTATCATCGCTTATACTGGGAAGCGAACTCTGTCTTGATCCAAAGGGTGTTCCACCCGTTACAAAGTGACGAAGATCAGGGAGGATGAAATAAATGAAAATGGCTCGCAAAGGATTTTTAGGGATGATGTTCATTCTTCTAGTGGCGATTTCCGTCGCCTGTTCTTCGGGAGGTGGCATTAGCGGAGACGGGGGCGGAGGTTCAGATGCAAACGGCACCCGCTCGAATGGGCAGGGTGCAAGCGCGGGTGGCGGAGCGACGACGTTGAAACTGTTCAACTATAAGGTGGAAATCGCAGAACAGCTGGCCAAACTGGTAGAAATTTATGAGCAGGAATTCGGTGTGGAAATTCAGCTGGAAACGGTGGGAGGAGGAGCCAGCTATGAGGATGCCTTAAGAGCGAAGTTTGCGCAAGGGGATTATCCGGACATCTTCAACAACGGCGGTTATACCGATCTTGAATTATATTTGGAACATCTGGAAGACTTGACCGACGAACCTTGGGCAGAAAACGTTCCCCCTTTTGCCCGCGAGCCGATGACCCACGAAGGTCGGCTGTACGGCATGCCGGTCGGTCTGGAAGGGTACGGATACATTTACAACAAAGATATTTTTGCCGCCGCAGGCATTGAGAAACTGCCGAAAACGCTGACGGAATTGCGGGAAGCGGCTGAGATGCTTAAAGCCCAGGGAATTACGCCGTTTTCGAACGGTTATGCGGAGTGGTGGGTGCTCGGCAACCACCTGGTCAATATTCCGTTTGCCCTGCAGGACGATCCCGACGCTTTTATACAGGCTGCGCGTGAAGGCAACGTGGATTTCGCCAGCAATGAAATTTTTCAGCAGTGGGTTGATCTGCTTGATCTGACGCTGGAATTTGGCAATCCGAACCCGCTTACGGCGGATTACAATACGTCGGTCACTTTGTTTGCCAGCGGCGAGACGGCGATGATCCAGCAAGGGAACTGGACACAAGTGCAAATATCCAGCATCAATCCGGACATCAACATCGGATTTTTGCCGATGGCGATCAACGATGACGCCGATGCGATGGACCGCCTGCCAGTCGGGGTGCCGAGCAACTGGGTGATCTACAAGCATTCACCGGTCAAGGATCAAGCGAAACATTTCCTGAACTGGCTCGTCACTTCAGAAACCGGGCAACACTATTTGACCGAGGAATTCAAGTTCATTCCCGGCGTCGACAACATTGACGTCGAGGCGGATGTACTCGGTGATCTGGCCAACGACATTATGGCCTACAGTCAGGAGGGACGTACGATCAGCTGGGTATTTCATAAATTCCCGGGTGCTTCCGGAACGAGCCGCGAGCTGGCGGCGGCGATGCAGTCCTACATCGCGGGAGAGATGGATCGGGAGCAAATGTTAAATGAATTCGGACGCATTATGGCCGAAGCGGAATAAAAAACTCAATGGATAGAAGAAGGGATAAAAGAAGGGTGGACAAAAAAGTCGGGCGGACTCCAAAGTCCGCCTCTTTTTTGCTTTCGCTTTTTAGCGGTTTAACAAACTGCCAACATAACGCAGCAACTCGTTGGCGCTTGCGGTGGTGTAGCCGTGCTCTTCAACGAGCCTGCGCGTCACTTCGTTGATTTTTTTCAGTTGTTCTTCATCCGGTGTCTTGGCTGATGTGGTGATCTTGACGATGTCTTTCAGATCGGCAAACAGTTTTTTCTCAATGGCTTCACGCAACCGTTCGTGGCTGTTGTAGGTGAATTTTTTGTTTCGGCGCGAGTAGGTGGACATCCGGATCAAAATTTCTTCGCGAAACGCCTTTTTTGCATTTTCGGAGATGCCGATCTGCTCCTCGATGGAACGCATGAACCTTTCGTCCGGTTCGAGTTCCTCATCCGTGATCGGATCTTTGATTTTCCTTTCATTGCAATACGCTTCGATGTTATCCAGATAATTTTCGAACATCGTCTGCGCCGATTCTTCATATGAATAGACAAACGCTTTCTGCACTTCCTTTTTCGCCAGCTCGTCGTATTCCTTGCGGGCCATGGAAATAAAATTCAGATATCTTTCCCTTTCTTCCTTCGTGATTGATGAATGTTGATCCAGGCCGTCTTTCAGCGAGCGCAAAACGTCCAGGGCATTGATATGGTCCGAATTGTTGCGGACCAGCGCGCTGGAAATGCGGTTGACCACATAGCGCGGATCGATGCCGGTCATGCCTTCTTCCTCGTATTCGTTTTGCATTTCTTTCAGATCGGCTTCCTTGAAACCTTCTACATTTTCTCCGTCGTACATGCGCATCTTTTTGATCAGATCCATCCCCTGTTTTTTCGTTTCGCGCAGACGCGTCAAAATAGAAAACACAGCGGCCGTCCGCAGTGTGTGAGGAGCAATGTGCACATGTTTCAGATCACTTTCCTTGATCAATTTCTCATAAATTTTTTCCTCTTGAGATACTTTTAAATTGTAGGGTATTCTCATGACGATCAGGCGGGATTGCAAAGCTTCATTTTTCTTGTTGGCGATAAAAGAGCGGTATTCCGCTTCGTTCGTATGGGCGATGATCACTTCATCTGCCGAAATGAGCGCAAACCTGCCGGCCTTGAAATTCCCCTCCTGTGTAAGCGACAACAAGTTCCACAAAAATTTCTCGTCGCATTTGAGCATTTCCTGAAATTCCATCATGCCCCGGTTCGCCTTGTTTAATTCCCCGTCAAACCGGTAGGCACGCGGATCCGATTCGGAACCGTATTCGGTAATGGTGGAAAAATCAATGCTGCCGGTCAGATCGGAAATGTCCTGGGATTTTGGATCAGATGGGCTGAACGTGCCGATCCCGACCCGTTTTTCTTCAGAAAGAATGACCCGCTCCACCAGCACATCTTCAATGCGTCCATTATATTCTTCCTGCAAACGCAATTGACACGAAGGGCACAAATTGCCTTCGATTTTAACGCCGAGCTCTTTTTCCACTTCCGGCCGCAATTCATGCGGTATGAGGTGCAACGGTTCCTCATGCATCGGACAGCCTTTGATTCCGTAAAGCGCACCTTCATCCGTTCGTGAATATTTCTCCAAACCACGCTTGAGCATCGTGACGATTGTCGACTTGCCCCCGCTTACCGGACCCATCAGCAGCAACACTCTTTTTCGAACGTCCAGTCTTTTGGCTGCAGAATGAAAATATTCTTCAACTAATTTTTCCAGTGTATGATCCAAACCGAATATTTCATTTTCAAAAAAGCGGTACCGCTTTACCCCGTCTTTTTCGTAAACACCGTGTGAGACGATCATGTCATACACACGGGCGTGCGCAGTTCTTGCCACCTCCGGCTTTTTTCTGACAATCTCAATATAATCAGCAAAGGTTCCGGTCCAGGACAACCTGTCTTCTTCCGCGCGATATTCCTCGATTCTTTTGAAAATGTCCATAAGTCCTCCTCCCGGCTGCCACTTGTAGATATGGGTCTCGTGTTATAATAACTATGCGGAGGATAGAAGGATGTTGCCAACTTCCAGGCATTTGACCGATGGAAGAAAAAGTCGGTGGAAGTAAAGGAACCGGAGAGGAGATGGATTCATCTTTGCGCCATGAAAGTGAACTGTACATACCGATCAAACGATTTTGGGAAGAGCGAGGGTACATCGTAAGAGGAGAAGTGAACGATTGCGATCTCGTTGCTTATCGCGATGAAGATGAGCCTCCGGTCATTGTGGAGCTGAAAAAGCGGCTGAACATTCCGTTGCTGGTGCAAGGGATGCGCAGGTTGGAGCTGGGAGGCCGCGTGTATGTTGCTGTTCCGTTTGAGCCCCGCAGCCGCAAGAAGCATGGATATGGCTGGCCAGATTTAGCCCGACTGTGCCAAAAAATAGGAATGGGATTGTTGACGGTGAAGATGTTCATCAGAAAAGAACCGCGGGTGGAAGTGTGGGCCGATCCGCCGCCATCGGCGGCGGAAGCAGAAGGAAGGAAGTCGCGCCGCAAGCTGAGCCTGCGCCAGCAAAGGCTCAAACAAGAATTTTTCACCCGCAGCGGCGATTTTAACCTCGGCGGAGCGCACAACCGTCCGATCGTCACCGTGTATCGGGAGGCCGCGCTTCATCTGGCTTGGTTGCTGAAAGAACGCGGTCCGCAGACCGTAGCCGATTTGCGCAATACGAGCGGCGAACCGAAAACCCAGCGCATTTTGGCGGACAATTATTACGGCTGGTTTGAGCGCATCCGCCGCGGCACTTATGCAATCACTGAGGAAGGGTTAAAGGCGCTGGAGCGATACCGCGATGTCGTCATGGCGCGGCTCGAACGGTAATCTTCAAAGTCTAAGCGGGCGGTACCTGGACCATCTGAAGGGCAGTTTGACACGCCGGTGTTATCGTCCGTCTCCCCAGACCGGGATGGTTTCCTCGAAGTACTGTTCGAGCGTTATGTCGTTTTCGTACACCTCTCTTGCGATCCATTCTCCTACATAGCGCAGGTGCCACGGCTCATAGGCATAGCCGGTAATATGTTCCTTGCCTTCAGGATAACGGATAATGAAGCCAAACAGGTGCGCATTGTCGGCAAGCCATTGTCCTTCTTTCGTGTCACCAAATTGTTGTTCCAGCTGGTAGCCGACACTGGCGCTTGAAACATCCATCGCCAGTCCCGTCTGATGTTCGCTCGTACCCGGGTAGGCGCTGAAGCGGTTGGCATGTTCTTCACCGTACTGGTTCACGTTCCATTCATAGATGGAACGCTGGGTTTCATATGCGCGAAAACCGGAAACTGCATACAGTTGAATGCCTTCCTGCTCAGCCTGGGCAAATAGCCGTTCCAGCGCTTCGGCAGCTTCTTTTCTCAGCAGGCGCTTGTCATGCTTCTCAGCAAAAGAGAAGGGCACATTCGGCTCAACAAGATCGTCAGGCCGGTAATCACTGGGCAAGCTGCGTTCTTTGTTGACGACGACAGCAATGCTGTCGGGATTGGTGACGACAGGCAGGGCATCGTTAGTCGCCATTACCGTTTGTTCCAGGGAATATTTGACCGTCACTTCCAACACTGCGCTGGATGAACCGTAAGTGGCGATAATCTCGGCTTTCACCCCGATCGGCGCCTCTTCTGCCACGGTGATCGTTCCGTCACTATTGGCCCTCACCCATTGCGGCTGACTGCTGGTAAGCTGGAGTTCGGACGGTTGGACCGGTTCCTCCCCTTTTCGGGTTTCCTTCAATGCTTGAATTTCCCATGATTCCCCTGGGGCCAATGCAATTTGCGGCGGATCGATTCGCAATTGTTCTATTTCATGGTCCGGGGTATCGGTGTTACCCTGTTCTTCCCCGTCCTCGCTTGCGTTTCCTCCTGTACCGGAAGCCGGCTGATCGACCTGGTCACTCGTATTTCCGTTTGTTTCATCCAACATAGCTCCACGTCCTTCATCCGATTGGCATCCCGTTGTCAACCAGAGTAGTGCAGTTGCGATCAGGAAGAATACTGCAATTCGACGAATAATGTGCATGATGGTTTCCCCCGTTATATCCGAAAATTTATCAGGGATCATTATAACATACGCTGGGGTTTACATCGCAATGCGACCATCTTCCTACCACAAAGGGGAACCCGGGTTTTCCGTTCAAATCAATCTTGGAGAATTGATTCACCTCTTTCCAATAATTATACCTATTGTAACATAATGTTTGTTGCTTGTGGGGGATACAAAACATGAGGGAGAAAAGCCGCTCCATCCATTGACAAAAGGTCTTATTGTATGGACAATACTTTTATTCGGGCATATTTCAACTAGAAGAGGGAACAGGTGAAGCATTTATGTGGAAACGATGGTTGAAAATTTTGCGGCTTGCATTACCTTCTCTCGTTTCTTACGCATCGATTACGTTGACCGGTACGTTGACCCTTATTATTCTTGGACACATTGATGTCGTGGCGATTGCGGTTGTAGGGGTCGCCAATATCGTGATGTATAATGTGTTTGCCCTTTTTTCCGGCTTCGGTCATACGCTCAACTATTTGGTGGCGCAAAATTACGGTGCGAACGATATGGAAAAGGCGATTGAACGCACGTTCTTGACGCTGATCATGGCCGGAATCATCTCCGTTTTGATCGCTTTGGCTGGGCTGTTTTTTGCCGGTGACGTATTACGATTGATCGGCGGAGAAGCGTCCAGTGAAATTGCGGTCGGCGGCACGTATATGCAATTGCGTTTTTTCGCGATGGCGTTTGGTATATACAATTTTGTATTTCACGGTTTTATGAGAGGGATTGGAGATACGCGCACGCCGATGATCCTGTCCATGATCGCAAACGTCACGATCGTGTTTCTGACTTATGCGCTGGCATACGGTCACTTCGGATTTCCGGAACTCGGTCTTACCGGAGCGGGCTATGCTTTTCTGATCGGTGAAGCGCTTGGAGCCATCGGATGCATGTATGTTTATTTTGTCAGACTCCATCCCCGCTACAATACGAGGCGGATCATTAAGGTCGATCGTGCTGAATCGGCGCTGATCCTGAAGGAAAGCGGAAAACTCGGTCTGCAGGAGTTTTGCATGAGCGCATCCATGCTCATCTTTACAATGTTTGTAGCCCGACTCGGTCATATTGCGCTGGCCGCCAACGAAGTTTCATTGAACGTGATGTCGCTCGGCTTTATGCCGGCCTTTGCTTTCGGAGCGACGGCCACCATCCTGGTCGGTCAGGAAATCGGACGCAACAATCCGCTTAATGCACGCAGATACGGAACCGAAACGGCGGTGATCGGCAGCCTGTTTTTGCTTGCGATCGGTGCCATTGAGTTCTGGCTGGCCGAGCCCATCGCCAAAATTTACAGCACCGATCCGGCTGTGTTCGAACTGGCTGCGCTCTTGATCATGATTTCGGCGTTTTGGCAAGTTGTAGACGGATGGCTGAACTTCTATGCGGGCGGTTTGCGCGGAATTGGTGACACTACGTTTCTGGTCTTTTCTTCCTTTTTGCTCGGCATCTTTATGTTTATACCGTTGTCCTATTTGTTCATTTTCGTATTCGATTGGGGAAGCATCGGCGCTTGGGTCGCCCTGTACACGTATTTGACCGCCTTCGGAATCAGCGTAATGATCCGTTTTTACCGGACGGACTGGGCGAGCGTCACCATCAAGAGTGCCCGTTCTGCTCAAGAAGAATCGGAAAAAATATATGTGTGAATTTGTACGTACAACTGGTCCGAATATGATGAAATGATGTTGGTCCGTATGTACGGCGATGGTCCGCCATATGGGCCGGTGTTTTCGGTCTGGTTGATTTGGCTCGATTGATGGGGTTCAGTGGTTTCGGTTCGGTTGCAAGGATATGTGTCGACGATGTCAGTGCGTTGGGGGGTTATGGGATGAAATCAAACCAGCCCAAATATATGCAGCTCAAACAGGAAATCCTCCGCTGGTTGAAAGAGGGCAAATTAAAACCGGACGAGAAGCTGCCGACGGAATATGAATTGGCCGAGATGTTTTCCATCAGCCGGCACACGGTGCGGCAGGCGATCGGAGAGATGGTGCATGAAGGCTATTTATATCGGGTGCAAGGCAGCGGAACGTTTGTCAAGGGGCAGAAAGGAAGGGAAGAAGGAGAGAAGACGATCGGGCTTGTGACGACATACATTTCGGACTACATCTTCCCTTCCATCATACGCGGTGCAGAAGCTTACTTGCGCAACAAGGGTTACCGATTGCTGTTGTCCAGCACGGACAATGATAAAGATAAGGAGCGGGAAAGCCTGGAACGGATGGCGGAGTACCGCTTGAGCGGTCTCATCATCGAACCGACGAAAAGTGCGGAACCGAACCGAAATCTCGACCACTATTTGTCATTAGAATTTCAAGGAATCCCCTATTTGATGATCAACGCCAAATATCCGGAGCTCGATTGCGCCTCGGTGCGGATCGATGATGAAAAGGGAGCGTTCTTGGCCACAGAACATCTGATCCGACTCGGACACCGGCATATCGCCGGCTTTTTCAAAACGGATGACCTGCAAGGTGTCGAGCGGATGAAAGGCTATTTCCGTGCACACAAACAATATGGAATACCGGTGCTGCCGGAACTTGTCGTGCGCTATACAACCGAACAGAAATGGACTTTTCCCCGCGAGGCGGCAGTGCGTTTGCTTGCTGCAGAAAATGCGCCAACCGCCTTGTTTTGTTATAACGATGAGTTGGCCGTACATCTGCTTGATGTTATTCGCGAACAGGGTAAAAAAATACCGCAAGATTTGTCAATGGCTTCTTTTGATGATTCTTCACTCGCTACAGCAACGGAAACGAAATTGACTACAATCGTTCATCCGAAAGCGAAACTGGGTGAAAAGGCAGCGCAGATTTTGCTGGAAATGATCGAAGGAAAATGGGAAGGACGCGCCCCCACTATCGTGTTCGAACCGGAGCTGATCGTGCGCGATTCAACGGGAGAACCGCGTTTGTAATTCGTTCAACCTGTTCGTAAAATGAGCAACAACGGAAAGAACTATGGACGAATTTGTACGTACAAGTTTATAATAAAAGAAAAGAACGTGAAAAAAGGGTTGGAAGGAGAGGGCCGTCATGTTGAAAGAATTGAAGGAGCAAGTGTTGGAGGCCAATCTCGCACTTCCCCGACACGGGCTCGTTACGTTTACCTGGGGGAATGTGAGCGGGATTCACCGCGAGCAGGGGTTGGTCGTGATCAAACCGAGCGGTGTCCCGTACGAAAAATTGCGCCTCGAACATATGGTGGTTGTCGATTTGGACGGTAATGTCGTTGAAGGTGACTTGAGGCCTTCTTCCGATACGCCGACGCATCTTGTGCTCTATAAGGCGTTTCAAGATATCGGTGGAGTGGTGCATACCCATTCTCCGTGGGCGACGATCTGGGCACAGGCTGGAAAGCCCATACAGGCATATGGGACGACGCATGCCGACTATTTTTACGGGGAAATTCCGTGTACTCGCAAGTTGACGCGGGAAGAAATTGAAGGGAATTACGAGCTGGAGACGGGCAATGTCATCGTTGAAACGTTTGCTTCCATCGATCCGCTCGGCATGCCGGGTGTTCTTGTGAACCAGCATGCACCGTTTGCATGGGGAAAAGATGCTGATGATGCGGTGCACAACGCGGTCGTGTTGGAGGAAGTGGCCAAGATGGCCTATCATACCGTAATGTTGAATCCGGGCATCACGCCGATGGATCAGGCGCTGTTAGACAAACATTATTTCCGCAAACATGGCAAGAACGCCTACTACGGTCAAACAAGCGATGTGAAGTGACAAAGGATTTAATCGTGAGACCCTGCGCGATAAGAACGCCGGGTCTCTTTTTTGCGCATTTTTATGCATGCATTTGCGCTTTCTATCGGATCACGCATGATCCGAAAAACGCCGACATGTGTGCAAGAACGATTCGCCTGGAGGAAGGCAGGATTGGGTAAACATGTTTTGATTCCGACTAAGACGGCTGCATCTGAAGTCAAGTGCGGAATTTATGGCGGCTTGCCCACCACACGATCAATGCAAAAACAGCTAGAACGACGAGGATCACAGCGATCATGATCACGCGTTGCAGCACTGGTTTATTTTCCATGATTAAATCGTCCAGGGCGTTGTACCAGACGGAATGCTCCCTCTCATACTGGCCGGTATGGAAAGTATGATGTCGGGCCCGTTCATCCCAAACGACAACCTGGCCATCCAGAGACTCGCCCCATTTGTGCCGGATCATAGCGGTTCGGAGCCGCTTCAAGTCTTCGTCCGTAGAGCCGGCGACCACCAATACGTCGGCTTCCGGATGCAACGAAGAGGGGAACAGCTGCATTACAACGGAGCGCTGGCGCAACGAATCTGTCAGTGGAATCTGGTCGTTTACCGCTTGCCATCCCTGCTCGCTATAAGCTAGCGGGATTGCCGTATCTGTTCCTGCCAGCCAGCGGGGAAGCTTGCTTGCAAGGCTTGTCACAATCAGATTATTGTCCTTCCACTCCTCATCTCCATGGATCGATCGCGGGATAGGGATAACCCGCAGTTGATGATCAAAGTGTACATTTCCTCCGAGCAGGGCATGCATCATGGCGAATAGAGACAACTCCTCTGCGGTAGGCGCTTCCGGAACCAGCCAGGTCGTTTGTTGCCAAACACCGTTTTTTACAAACGGATATGGAAGAAGACCCAGATTCAATGTGCGGTTGGGTGATCTGGAAAAGCGGAAGGAAGAATCACCATGGACAACCGCCCAATTTTCAATTTGTGCGATGTCTGCGCACTCGTCCCGAGATGGAGCAAAGCGAAAGGATATATCGGCGACGATATAGTCTCCTTTCAATGCAGCCGGCGGAATATCCGCTACGAGGGTGCCGAATTGGCTTGATTCTTTACTCAATTCACTGCTGGCGACCGGAATGTCGTTAATACGGAGGGTCACCTGTGCATGAGCCAGATGAACCGTTTCAGCATGACTGAAACGGAGAGTGACCTTTCCGCCCCGGGATACGTCCCATTCGGGTGGAATTTTGAATGAAATGCGGGCGCTGCCGCCCATATGGCCTTCGATGACGAGCGGATCGTATCCCAATTCAGACAAAGCGATGCTGCCTTCGTCGTGATGACCAACCGATTTCACCTCGACAAGGCGGTATGATGCCGCCGTCGCACTGCTTCCTGACAGTTGTCGGTATCCCTGTTCATCCGTCAATAACCTGGCCGCTTTCAGAATCCCGTCGTCATCCCCGGTTATGATCAGCATATCGTAGTTGCTGTTCCAGGCAGATGGTCCCGTATGCACAAATCCGCCTGCAGCCGATTCCTTTCCCATTGTGTTGACCGCTTGTATGACTGATGCAGCGCCGGCATCCTTCCAGGAGGAAAGAGCGCCAATAAAAACGAGATGGCGGGAACGGATCAGATCGTCAGCGCCGGGAATGTCCGCTTCCCGGATCACCCTGAGGTCCGCCTCAGATGCTAACGAGGCAAAAAACCGTGAAAGCATGCCCAGACTTTTCCACTCGTTCGGTGTCGGTTCATCGGGTACGACAAGCAGAGTGTTATACGGATTCTGACTTCCCTGCTCGATGAAGGGTGCCGGGTACGAGGCCAAGTTGCTCCGTTCATATTGATGTTCATAGCGCAAATGGATGACACTTTCCTTGTTCAGAACAAACCAGTTCGCCGGGTTGTTTTGATCCATGCAGACGTTGTCCGTGACTTCCATGTGCAAAAGGATCGTCAGCTTATGGAAGCCCGGGCCAAGGTTCAAATGATTTAGATCGTGTCGCCAGCTGCTCTGTTTGGCGCTGTTTTGATCCAGAAAGCGGGAACCGAGCGGGACATCGTCCAGCATCACTGTGATCGTTGAGCGATCCCCCTTGAGAACAGAAGAATGACTGTAAAACAATTCCAGATACGAACCATCGACAACCCGCCTTGTGGAGGGAATTGCAAAATAAAACTCATGCCGATGTGTGACGCCTTGCATGGCGAGATCGGTTTCTGATAAAAACAAGTTTTCTGCCGTTTTATCATGTGCAGCGGAAGCCAAAGGTTCCAAAATGTCGATAGTCTGGTTGGTTTTCCCGGTTGGCTCGGTTTCAGCCAGTACCGGCCCTGTTAACAGAAGGGGCCCCAGAAAGAGGAGGAGCATGGAAGTGACCATGATTTTTTTCAACATGAATCATACCCTTCCTTATTACTTACATAAATAAGAAACATTAATAAAAATCGTTGCCGGAAACGGACCGGAACCTTTCGGTTTTGTCCCACTTGATCTCCTCTTTATAAATGGCGGAACGGATTTGCAAGCCGATTGAGCGGACGATCAAGTAAAGCCACATTTGTGAATAGGTCACATACATGAGCAGAACGATCAAAAAGTTTTCGATCGTCAGTTCTGTTTTTTCAATCGCCAAGGTGACCATGATCTCCACAACGAACAAAATATAGGCAAGAAGCCAGATGAGCAAAAACGGTCCGGGCAAGGTGATATGGATCCATCCGAACACATTTAACAACATGAGAAGGTGGGACAGGATGACAGCGCCTAAAAAGATGAAATATGTAAACAGGAAATAGATGAGGTCAAAAACCACTTTGCTGGGATTCCGTCTGAACAGCCTGCCGATGTTCTTGTATATGACGTATTGATTGCCGATCGCCCAGCGGGTGCGCTGCTTTATCCATACTTTCCACTTTTCTGGTTCCTGTTCCCAGGTGACCGCTAGCGGATAGAAGCGAATTCGGTATCCTTCATCATAAATGCGGATACTGATCTCCGTATCTTCGGTCAATGCGGATTCATCCCATCCTCCCAGCTTGTCAATCAAACTTTTGCGGATCAGAAAATTCGTTCCCGGTATCGTGCTGATGCCAAACCAATACCATCTGCCGGCCTGTGTCAACCATTGGAAACTGATCGTTTCGATATGGATAAAGCGGGTGAGCAAATTTTTTTTCGCATTTATGATTCTGAATTTGCCGATAACGGCCCCCGCTTTCGGATCCTCCAGGATGGCCGTGACCAGATGCTTGAGCGCATTGGCGTGCGGAATATTGTCAGCATCATATACCGCGATATATTCGCCTGTGGCCAGCTTCAGTCCCTGGTTCAGTGCATTCGGTTTGCCTTTGGCCGCATGTGGCGGTTTCAGGTGCAGCGGTTTGATGCGTGGATCCTTTTGAGCGAATTGTTCGATGATATGGCCGGTCCGGTCGGAGGAGTTGTCGTTGATCACGATGATCTCCAGCTTGTCCATTGGATAATCCAGCCGGCACATTGCTTTTAAAGTCAGATCGATAACCAGTTCCTCATTGTGGGCTGGAATAAGGACGGATACTTTCGGCCAGTCTTCTCGGTGCAGTCGGGTGAGCGGTTGGTTCCGCCTGCGCTTTTCCATCTGTTCGGCATATAAATAGCCGCCCAGCATCAAAAACATATGGTACAGTAGCATGATCCAAATACAGCTTAACGCGATCAAAAACAGCCAATTGGCATTCATCAAGGCAACTCCTTTTCCGTAAACAGGCGATTTCTTCTTCGCAGATGCAAAATGAGGGTGAACAGCACGAACAAAACGATAAATGAAAAAACGATTCCGACGAGCAGCCATGATGAATAAAAAGCGAATCCTTCCAAACGCGCTTTGTTTCCCTCCACCTGCGACAGGGCAAACAACCTTTCTTTATCGATGACGGACACTTCCAGTGTACCGTCGCCGGGTGCCACGATCCGGATCCATTCGCTCTCAACTTTATGGGGTTCGTGGCGGATATCGATCCAGCGCACAGGCTTGTCTTCTGTATAAAAAATCCATTCTTCCAGCAACTCGACAGGACTTTCCGCGTCGTAGGTGAACCCGAACCACGCATCCCGCACCGTATCTAGACGATCCCATTCGGAAATGTAAAGACCGAGGTCGTGCGGCTTCATGACCGTTCCGGCTGAGGCTGTATGCGGAAAGACGCGGATTCCTGTTTCCAGAAAAGTGACGTAAGGGATTTGCGATTTCAAGGCGCCACTTCCGTACACGGTAGAAAAATGAACGGCATTCGATTCGGCATGAATGGCAGCCAGTGTCTCCTCCGTTAAAGCGATCGCGATCGGATAGAGCGACAGGTGTGAGAGAACGGCCAGGTTTTGCTCTAACCGATCGGAAAAAGTTTCAACGTGAAGAGGAAGATCGTTGCCGCCCACGATGACCGTACCGCCTCGGGATGCCATGTACAAGATCGCTTCCACCCAACCGGGATGATCCGATGCCGAATAGACAATTCCGTTCACCTTATCGTGGTATACCGGATTGACCGCTATCGCAAACGGAATGTGATGATCGGAAAGAAGATCGGCAATGGCGGTGAGCTGTTCGGGCGGTACAAGCGGATAGACGTTTTCAATGATCATTAGTCCCTGTCGTGCATCGCGGTGAGGATGCTCGAGAAAATCATGCAGAAGATCGGCAACAATCGCGGTCATCCGCATATTTTCAATTCCAGCGGTGATATACCATACCTCTTTGTCCCGCACGATAAGAGGTGTGGAGTTTGCCCCATCTGATGCGTAAGCCAGCACGTTGTCTGCGCCGAATTTGACGTTTTCGTTCAGTCGGTATGCTTTCATATGTCCGACGGGAAACGTTTTGCCACGGTAATGCAATTGAACGGGACGGATGTGATCATTTATTTGGCCGCAGGCGATCCACATATGCGGAATACCGGTTTTCCGCAAATGGTCGCTGATGGAAGCGCCTGCTGTCGATGTTCCACCTTCTTCGATCAAGATGGCTCTGTCGATACGAGACAGCTTCGTTTTGTCCACTTCTTCAATCTGAAGTGCCTCTGTATGCACCGGAAAATGTCTAAGCATATCGAGCACGATGTTTACGGTTCTGTCGTTGCCGGCTTGGCCAGCATGGATCACCAGTATGTTCATTCGATCGACGCTTACGTTGCGGTCAGCAGATTGAGCGTTTGCAGTAGTGGCCAGCAGGCAAGCAAACAAGAAAGCCGCTGCGCTCTTGAAGGCAATCCGCCCCAAGATGACAGACAAGGCTTGATATCGATTGAAATTATCCGGTCGCATATCCTTCCAACATCCGATCGGCATCGGCCAAAAGTTCATTTGCCGTCGTATATTTTTCCGGGCATCCAGAGTAACCGTAACGGATTTGCACTTCAATCTGTTTCTTCCCTTTTGTTGACTCGATGGTGATGGTTCGGATGTGTTCATCCAGCCGCTCAATCACAACTTCTGCGCGCTCCATATTCGTTTCAGGCAAAATCAGTGCAAAGCGGCCATGACCCAGGTACGCTTTTTTATCCTCGTCTCTCAGCACGGTCTGAATTTTGTCACTGATTTCCCTCAACAGAGTATCTGTCGTCTCTTTGCCGTAATCTTTCAACATTTCATTGAACCAGGCAACTTCCACCAGCAAAACGGTCATCGAATGGCCATATCTCAACGTCCTGGATATTTCCATCGACAGGTCGCGGCGGAAATGCCGCTCGTTTGGGAAACCGGTCACAGCGTCTATCGTCACGTGCTCACTAACCATCTGGCGGTACAAATGATATTCATGAA
This sequence comes from uncultured Paenibacillaceae bacterium, assembly GCA_937925675.1. Lineage (GTDB taxonomy): Bacteria > Bacillota > Bacilli > Paenibacillales > CALAME01 > CALAME01. The sequence continues at coordinate 18,627 of CALAME010000041.1, forward strand.
GCAGCCGGTGAATTTCCTGGCCATTTACTCCGGAAGTGACAGCTCCCAGTGGGAATACAAGCAACCAGATGACATCGTTCAGTTCCAAAGTGGAGATGGTCGGTACGATATACAAGTGGTAGAGGATCAGCGATCCATAACAGAACACAGCAAACATGGAACTGATCAATGCGGTAATGAGTCCCCGAATAAAACCGATGATCGTAATCATCAAAAAGAGGATGACCCAAATATAGTTGAGAGGATAGATGGAAATCGTAAATGAAAGATACATGAACACGAGAACCAGCGTCAAAAATTGCAGCATCAAGCGAATGTACAATCCGGTTCCGGGGGCCATCTGCTTCGGGCTATTTTTTGAACGCGTCACTGAGGTTTTATTCGATTTTTTGCGGCGTGTACGTCTCGTTAGTAATGAGGCATTCACGGACATGCTTCCCCTTTACTCTAATTGCGAAAGCAATGCTTGCAAATGGTCAAATGAATAAGCTTCCAAAGTGGACAGTTCCACAAATCCGCCGTAATAGGCAGATTCTTCGTCCTGAATGGACAATTGCATCAATTCGTTGTAGATTTGTTCGGCGATCTCCTGAAATCCGCAGTGCACCAACAGACGATGCGCAAGGGCGTAAACGGCAGGCGAAACCGTTTCGGACATGGCTGTCCCGTCACGATCGTATGCGGCGTACAGTTTCCGGTCCCGCTTCCACTTTTGCACAACAAACGAACAGGTCGCATCAGCATGATGGCCGGCTTCTGTTAAATGCAAGGCAGCGTACAGGACGTCGATCATGTTGAAGTCGGTCTGCTCCATCCATGCTTGCCATTCAATCTGATACGTTTTTTTAAACAGACCATTGGCGAGCTTCGCTTCGTGGAGCAATTGTTTGGCGCGGAGATAGGCGTTTTCCCATGCAGCGTCATATTCGGCCAGTTTACCCAGCGCCGAAAGATCCAGATAGGATGAAGTGACGGTAACCGCTGCTTTTTGTAGCTGCCAATCATAGTAATCCGGCAAGAAGCCGTCATCTTGCAGCACTTGCTCTTTCAACGTATTTGCAATCCGTAATGCGGTTCGCTCGTATTTTGGCTCTTGCCACAATTGTGCGGCTTTGAGCAGGGCGTGTATGATTTTCAAGTCGTCAATCGTGGCATTGGTATGTACGTCTTCGCGTCTGCCTGCAGGATCGTGCACCCAGCGGATGAATCCTTCCTCTGTCAACAGATAGTCTAGCAAAAAACGGTATTGGGTCTTGAACAGTTCCTCATTGTTGGACCGAACAGCATATTCCATCAATAAGCTTGTCGATTCCGACAACATCTGGTGGTTATTGGCGATATCGGGCTTGAAGTCCTGATCGTCCCGCAGATTGGTATAGACGCCTCCGCTTTCATCAAGCAGATGTTTGACCAAAAATGTAAAAACAGGGCTTTCGTCTCCTTTGAGTTCATATGGGACAGTCGGTTTGTAAACCTGAATCACAATGATGATCAATAAAACGATAGCCAAAATGACCGCCGTAACGAACACGGTCGCCTTGACGGCATTGCATTTCAAGTCCATCACCTGGGATTGAGCAGAATCTGAGTCTCATAGATTGTGAGTCTGATTGCTTATATGTTTTAGGACTGATTTCTTAACATTATACATAGAATCTACTATATTTTCTACATCTGTTTTCATGTTGAAATTCTGGCAAAAGGAAACAGGTCGTTTTGGACCCGTGGACTGGGTCTAAACGGCCTGCTTCCTCTCTTCAGTCATAAAAATTTGCGATAATGTTTCTCCCCGTCATAACTGAACAAAACTTTTTTGTTTTCCACGACCGTTTCCAGGTGGACCTTCCTTCCCCATAATTGTTGTACATAAGGAAGGGTTTTTTCGACATATTTCAGATCAAGTTCAATCGATTCATAGCGATGTTTTAAATACAGTTCTCCGTTTTCGTTGTAATCGGCATCCTCGATCACAATGTAAGGATAACCCCCGTTGACGCGGGCGTATACGAGCTGATCCCGCACCTTTTCCCATTCTTTCTCCACGATCTTCCATTGGTTTCCCTGCTTTTGATAAACGTACAGATCGAGTTCTTCCACCAGCTGTTTGGTCAAATAATTGCGTAAGAACGAAATATCCGAGTCAAATTCACGCACTTCGAAAATTTTTTCGCGACCCCAGCGCTTTTCAATGTCCTCAAAAATTTTGAGCCCGAGATAGTACGGATTCAAGGTATATCGGGAAGGCTGAACGACCGAAGCGTTCAGTTTGGAAAATTCGATCGCTTCATTCGGGGTGAGATCCAATTCCCGCATAATCCGGATATGCCAATAGGAAGCCCAACCTTCGTTCATAATTTTCGTTTCGATCTGTGGCCAGAAATAAAGCATTTCATCGCGCAGCATCGACATGATATCGCGCTGCCAGTCCTCCAGTTTGGGGGAATGTTCCTGGATAAAGAGAACGATGTCTTTTTCGGGTTTGGGAGGAAAAGGTTCTTTTTTCGGTTCTTCGGGTATTTCACGTTTATAATCGGGGTCCAGTTCCCACAAATCTTCATATTCGTGGCGTGGCCGTTTTTCCGAGCGGCGCTGTGTGTTGCTGGATGTTGAGGACTTTTTGGAGGAAGTTGTACGGCGAGTACGGAAGAGTGAAGGGTCAACATGCTCCTGAATGGCCAGTACGGCGTCGATAAATTGCTCGACTTTTTCACTGCCGTATTCGTATTCATATGCACTGATCCGCTCCGCGGTGGCTGACATGCTGTCCATCATCTTGCGGTTCGTGTTTGAAAAACGTACGTTGTTTTTGAAAAAATCGCTGTGAGCCAGCACATGGGCGACGATCAGTTTGTTCTGGATTAACGTATTGCCTTCAAGCAAAAAGGCGTAACACGGATTTGAGTTGATTACGAGCTCATAGATTTTGCTTAAACCGAGATCGTATTGCATTTTCATCTTATGGAATGCCTTACCAAAACTCCAATGGCTGAAGCGGGTCGGCATGCCGTATGCGCCGAATGTATAGATGATGTCAGCCGGGCAGATTTCGTAGCGCATCGGAAAAAAATCGAGGCCGAACTGTTCGGCGATGTCGGTGATTTCTTCGATCGCCCGTTCCAGTTCCTTTATCTCGCTTTCGTTCATGGTGACACCTCCGCTTCTTCCGGAGAAAAGAATGTTTTGAGCGCCTTGTACACTTCGCCTTTCTCGCGGATGATGGTGTAACGAAATCGGGGGTCGCGAATATGACGGTAAGCGGACATGAGCGTGCTGCTGCGGTTGTACTGGTTCACTTCACCGTACCCAAAGATGTTGCTTAGGGACAGCAGTTCATGGATCAACTTCACACAACGTTCGTTGTCTGACGTGAGATTGTCGCCGTCCGAAAAATGAAACGGATAGATGTTGTAATACGCAGGCGGATAGCGGTCATGAATTAGTTCGATTGCTTTTCTGTACGCCGAGGAGCAGATGGTGCCTCCGCTTTCTCCCTTGTTGAAAAACTGCTCTTCCGTTACGATTTTGGCCTCGGTGTGGTGCGCGATAAAGACGATTTCCACATTCTCATATTTCTGCCGCAAAAAACGGGTCATCCAGAAAAAAAAGCTGCGGGCGACGTACTTTTCAAAATGCCCCATCGAGCCCGATGTGTCCATCATGGCGATGACAACGGCATTGGAGTGAGGCTGTTCTTTTTCTTCCCACGTTTTGAAACGCAAATCATCGGGGCTGATCCCGTAAATCCCCGGTTTGCCTGCCAAGGCGTTGCGCCGCAAATTTTGCAAGATCGTGCGCTTTTTATCAATGTTGGACATGATGCCGGTCTTGCGGATGTCGTTGAATTCGATGCTGCGAACTTTCATCTGGTCCTTCTGCTTCGGTTTCAGGCGCGGCAACTCAAGATCTTCAAACAGCATTGTCTCCAAATCTTCCAGATCGATCTCAGCTTCGTAGTAATCTTCACCAGGCATATCTCCCGCACCGCTTCCTTTGCCTGCTCCCGGTGTGGGTTCCTGTCCAATAACGTCGCCGACTTTGCTTTTGCCGTCTCCTTGTCCGACATGTTTACTTTTGTTGAAGTTATAGCGAAAGCGATATTCATCCAGGCTGCGGATCGGCACTTTGACCACTTTGCGACCGTCCGACATAATGATGCTCTCATCTGTCAGAAGGTCGGGCAAATTTTTTTTAACCGCTTCCTTTACCTTCTCTTTATGGCGGGTCTGATCATGATAACCTTTGCGGTGCAGAGACCAGTCTTCCTTGGACACGATAAATGAGCGATCCCGCATATATCGGTCTCCTTTCCGAATTCAGGAAGGTGCATCAAGGTGCTTATTCTTCAATATATTCACGTGCAAAACGGTTATGTGAACGGGGAACGGCAAATCGGTACAGGAGGTTTGGCCTTCTTTCCATCTTTTTCATGTTGATATATAATGAGATCTGTAAACGTTTACCAGGTTTTGGTTCCGGCCGCTAAAGGGGGCGCGTGCGTTGGTCGCCTATTTATTGAGGAAAATGAACGATATTCGCCTCAAAAACAAACTGATTTTTTCATTTGTTTTTGTCGTGTTTGTTCCGGTGCTTATGGTCGGGCTGTATCTGACGGCCGAATTCAGGCAGATGACGCTGGATAATGCCATCAAGCAAACGCAGCAGAACGTGGAACGGGTGAAGAAAAGAACGTCGGACATTTTAAAAGTGGCGGTCGATATTTCCAACGGGCTGTTTTTTGATCAGCGATTCCATTGGGTCGTCAATCAGCGGTATGAACGTACCTATGATGTGGTCGCGGCTTACCGCGAATACGATGAGTTTCAAAAATGGCTCGGCCTGAACAAGGAAATTGCCAACATTCGTTTTTATATGGACAATCCGACCTTGTTAAACAATTGGGAATTTATCCGGCCGGATGAAGAAATTACAAGTTCTGCATGGTATCGTGAAGCCTTGGAACATAACGGGATGATCGGCTGGCATTACGTACGTGACGAAACGAAGAAAAATCGCGAATATTTGTCACTCGTGCGCAAAATCCATTTTTACAATTACAACAGCTACGGCGTGTTAGTGATCAGTCTGGATGGCGACCATTTAAACCATATTTTGAGCCAGGAGCCGTTCTGGACGATGATCGCCGATCAGAACGGGAATGTGGTTGCATCCAACAACCAGGGCTGGATCGGCAGGTCACTGGCTGAATTGCAGATGGAGACGCTGTCACCCGGTTCTTATGAACAGGAAGTGGAAGGTCGGGCGTCCATGGTGATCGTCGATGACTTGAATCACGCCATCGGATACAACGGTTTGAAGATCGTCAGTGTCTTTTCCATTGATAGCATCGTGCAGGAAGCGGAGCGCATCAGCCTTAAGGGGATTTTCGTGATCATGATCAGCCTCGTTGTGGCGCTCGTACTCATCTACGGTGTCTCACGTCTGTTGACCAAGCGGCTGCTCAAATTGAGCAAGCAGATCAACAAAGTGTCAACCGGAAACTTGAACACGTCGCTTTCGATCGATGGCAATGACGAAATCGGTTTGCTCGCGCGCCAATTCAATATGATGGTCGACAGTGTCAAATCTTTGCTGGAAGAGGTACATGAATCCAACCGGCAAAAAAACCAGCTGTTGATCCAGCAAAATGAAATCAAGCTGAAGATGATGGCGAGCCAGATCAATCCGCATTTTTTGTTCAACGCGCTGGAGTCGATCCGCATGAAGGCGCATATGCATCACGAAAAAGAGATCGCTCATGTCGTGAAATTGTTGGGCCGGCTGATGCGCAAAAACTTGCAGATCGGAGGCAGCGATATTTCCTTGGAAAATGAACTGGATATGGTGCGCTGTTACCTGGAAATCCAGAAATTTCGCTATGGGGAACGGCTCAAATATGAAATCGATGCTGACGCTAGAGCGAATGCGGTGATGGTTCCGCCTCTGATCGTCCAGCCGCTGGTGGAAAATGCGATCGTGCACGGGTTGGAAAACAGTGAGGAAGACGGCTGGGTGTGTGTGACGGCTCGGGTGGAGAACGGGGAGTTACGGATCGTAGTCGAAGATAACGGTGTCGGCATGGAACGTACCCGTCTCAGCGAAATTGAAAGCCGTTTAAATGACAGCGAAGAGGATCGGGAGAATGCGAGGATCGGGCTGCGCAACGTCCATATGCGTCTTAAACTCAAATACGGCGATCCGTATGGAATCCGGATCGAATCCGCACCGGGACAAGGGACAACGGTGCAGCTTGCATTACCAATGGGGAGGAGCCCGTATGTTCAAAGTGCTGATTGTGGATGATGAGTCGATCATACGCGACGGACTGACGACGATCGTGGATTGGAATCAATATGGATTTACAGTAGCGGGTACGGCGGTGAATGGAGCGGATGCCTTGCAAAAATACGAGCAGATTGTTCCGGACCTGATGATCGTCGATATCCGGATGCCGGGAATGGACGGACTGGAACTGGTGAAAAACGTGCGCCGCCAGGATCCGTGGCAGCATTTTCTCATTTTGAGCGGCTATGCTGATTTTGCCTATGCGAAGCGGGCGATCGAGTACCAGGTGGATCGATATTTGCTGAAACCGGTGGAAGAAGATGAATTGTCTAGCTATTTGCTGGAATTAAAACCGAAGCTGGAGCGGGAGTTGCTCCAGCGTGCAAATGCGCTCATGTATCGTCTGCTGACTCAAGCTGAAGGATCCGCAGCTGAAACGAAAGCCGGGAAAGAAAACCATGAAAAAAACGGGGACATGATGCTCGACGGACGCATGCGAAAGGAAATGAACCATATCGGTCCGTGTCGCGTCATTCTGCTCGAAAAAGCGGATGAATGGGGATGGACACCGGAGCAACGGGAACAGATCCGGGACAGGTTGTTTGCGCAATTACCATCGATCGGCGGCACCCTTCCCTTTGTTTTGAATGACAGAGTCGGATTTTTGCTCTGTTCCGATCATGTCGGACGAAAAAGAGGTGGACACCGTCAGACGCTGTCCAAGCTTCCGCAATGGCTCAAAAGTATAATTGGCGATTCGTCTTTTTTTGCCGTGTCAGGTCCTGCAGTAGATTCGGTGACGGATGTTTGCAGGTCTTATGAACGGGCTCTCCGTTTGCTGGAAGGAAAATTTTTCCTGGAAGCCGGACAACTCTGTGAATGGCCTGACGCGGTTCCGGCGCATTTTGAACAAAAGGATCATGGCGACGCCTGTGACGCCCGGCATGCCGACGGTCATGACCAACATGGCAGCCAGGTGGCCGGGGAAATTTTCGATGCCACCCAGCTTGGGGAAAAACTGTTTTATGCTCTGGATATGGCTGAAGGTGAAGCGGCGAAAAGATGGATTTCCGAAGCTGGCCGGAAGATGGCTGAACATGGGGTTCAGGCCGCCGTGGTCAGAAGAAATTTTGCGCAAGCGTTAGCGGTGGCATTCAGCAAATTCAATGCCTCTCATGCGTTACCCGCTGCGATGGAGCGCTCTTTTGCGCGAAAAGTCGCTGAAATTTATGAGCAGCCGCACTGGTCGGCGCTCAAGCGTCATCTGGACGGTCTCATAGACCTGTGGATGCAAACCAGGGAACGCCAGACCGCTGATATTCTGGTGAAAAAAATGCTCGATTTCATCCATCGGCACTTTCACGATCCGCTCAAGCTGGAAACGATGGCCGAACTGTTTCATTACAACAGTGCCTATCTCGGCAAACTGTTCAAGGCACATACCGGGGAAAACTTCAATACGTATTTGCACAAGGTGCGAATCCAGAAAGCCAAGGAGCTTCTTTTGCAGGGCTGGAAAGTATACGAAGTCGCTGAGCGGGTCGGTTACAGCAGTGTCGATTATTTTCATGGCAAATTTAAAAAATATGTTGGTCTTTCCCCGACCGACTTTCGGAAAAAGGAGGGGATACGCTAATGGCGTATTTCCCTCCCCGTTTTTGTTTTTTCAACCTTCTTTCCCTCATTGTTTACTTTCTTTTCTCCCTTTCGGTTTTCCATCCGGCGCTCTTTTCTTCCCCCTTTCGCTCTTTTGTTCTTCCTTTTGCCGTTCATTCGTTCCTTTGCCTTATGGCTTTTGCCGATCCTTTTTGCATGTTCAGCACCACTAATTTTTATATGATTTTTTTACCGATTCGTCGGGTAGGAACGACGATTGAAAGCGTTTATCATGAAAGCGGAAAGGAGAGGAAAGCAGATTGGAAGCGCAAACACCGCCGGCATCCGCATCTTTAGGGGCAAAAAGCAACGATACGAAGTGGAGGTCTTTTTGCAAAAAGGCGTTTCAGCAGCGCTATTTGTACTTGATGTCGATCCCGTTTGTGATCTGGGTGTTCGTCTTCCACTACGTTCCGGTATGGGGCTGGATTATGGCCTTTCAGAACTACCGTCCGGGGCTGCCGTTTTTTGAACAGGAATGGGTCGGACTGAAACACTTCCTGGATCTGTTTACCGATCGCTATTTTTATACCGTCATGCGCAACACGTTGGCGATGAGCTTGATGGGACTTGCGGTCGGATTTACGCTGCCGATTTTTTTTGCCATTATGCTGAACGAACTGAGAGGGTCGCTTTTTAAACGGACAGTGCAAACCGTCGCCTATTTGCCCCATTTTGTCTCCTGGGTCGTCGTGGCGGGGATCGTCATCAAGTTGCTGTCGATCGATCGCGGCGCCGTCAATGAATGGTTGCTCTGGCTGGGGATCATCGACCAGCCGATTCCTTTTATGGCCAAGGAAAAATGGTTCTGGTGGATCGTAACGGCGGCTGACGCCTGGAAGGAAACCGGTTGGAATTCCATTATATTTCTGGCCGCGATCGCCGGGATTGATCCTGAACTCTATGAAGCAGCGCGTGTGGACGGTGCGGGAAGATGGCGGCAAATCTGGCATATTACGCTGCCCGGCATCCGCTCGGTGATTTTTGTGCTGATGATTTTGTCGATCGGCAATTTGATCAGTATCGGATTTGAAAAACAATTTTTGCTGAGCAATCCGCTTGTTCGAGAATACGCGGAAGTGTTGGAACTGTACGCGCTCAATTATGGTATCGGACTGGCGAGATTTTCGTACGGGACGGCGATCGGCATTTTCAATTCCGTCATCAGTGTGACACTTCTTTTTATCGCCAACGGATTGTTCAAACGATACGCCAACGAGAGCGTCATGTAGGGAGGGAGATTCGGTTCAATGGCGGGGAGCAAAACTTGGTTCAGCAGAAGTTGGCCGGACAGATGTTTTGATCTGTTCAATTTCATGTTTATGATATTCGTGCTCGTGATCACCTTGTACCCTTTTTTACACGTTTTGGCCATCTCCCTTAACGATTCGACAGATACTGTACGCGGAGGAATCCACATCTGGCCGCGGCAATTTACGCTTGCTAACTACGAGGTGATTTTTCAGTATGACACCTTGCTCACCGGCTTCCGCAATTCCGTATTGCGCACGATCGTCGGGACAGCACTCGGTTTGATCAGTGCATCGATGCTGGCCTTTACGCTCAGCCGCAGAGATTTTCAGGCCCGCAAATTCATCTCGGTGTTCCTTGCGCTCACCCTTTACTTCTCCGGCGGCCTCATTCCTGTCTATATGCTGATCCGGGATCTCGGTCTAATGAATTCTTTCTGGGTCTATGTGTTTCCGGGGATGGTCAATGCCTTTTTTGTGTTCGTCATCCGTTCCTACATCGACGGGTTGCCGTATTCCCTGCAAGAATCAGCGAAATTGGACGGGGCTAACGACTTTGTTATCTATTGGCGGATCATCATGCCGCTTAGCAAACCGGTGCTGGCGACAATCGCCCTGTTTATCGCTGTCGGCCAATGGAACGCCTGGTTTGACACCTATTTGTACAACGGTTCGGCGCGGCATCTGACCACGCTGCAGTTTGAACTGATGAAAGTGCTGGAAAGTACGACGACTTCAGGAAGCAGTCAGGATTTTCGCGGCCAGAACATGACCGAAGTGATGGCGCGGGTATCGCCGGAATCCGTAAAAATGGCGATTACGATTGTCGTCACAGTGCCGATCTTGCTCGTCTATCCGTTCTTGCAACGGTATTTCGTCAAAGGGATGACTCTCGGTGCGGTCAAAAGCTGAATTTGTTCTTTCCAAAACAAACGGGGAGGGAGTAGGTTAAATGAAAAAACATGATTTTTCGCTTGCGGGACTCATCCTTGTCGCGGTGCTGATTTTTTCCCTGTTAGGCTGTGCGCAGAACGAACAGCCTGGTCATCGCGCGGCTGAGTCGGAAAACGGAGATGAACAAGCAGGGGACTCGTCTGGAGGCGGATTGGAACCGATTACATTCACCGCTTATTTTGAAGATCCGAGTCCAAACTGGAACAACATGCAGGATGCAGTCGGAAAAGTCATTACTGAGAAAACAGGTGTGACGATTGATGCGGAGTTTGCTGTCAGTGGTGTGGATCGCATTTCCTTGATCGCTGCGAGCGGGAATTACCCGGATTTGATCTCACCGAAAGGCAGTGCTGACCAGCTCGTGAGTGCAGGAGCAATGATCGATCTGACCGATCTGATTGAACAACATGGACCCAACTTGAAGAAAGTGTACGGTGAATATTTGCCGCGTTTAAGATGGAGTGAAGAGGATCCTTCCATCTATTTCTTGCCGACCTATGACGGCGTTGGACAAACGTATTTCGATGCCGGTGGCGGGTTCCAGCTGCAACATGCGGTTGTGCAGGAGCTCGGTTACCCGGAGATCCGGACGGTGAAAGACTTTGAGGATGCGATTCGCACTTATATGGAACGGCACCCGACGATCGATGGTCAGCCGACCATTGGACTGTCTCTGTTGGCCGATGACTGGCGCATTCTCATTTCGGTGACCAACAACGCCTTCTATGCGACGGGGGCACCGGATGATGGAGAGTTTTACATCGATCCGGAAACATTTGAGGCGACATATCATTACCGCAGACCGGAAGAAAAAGAGTATTTCCGCTGGCTGAACCATATGAATGCAACCGGTTTGCTCGACCCGGAAAGCTTTGTGCAAAAATATGACCAATATTTGGCCAAGATCGCTTCAGGCCGGGTGCTGGCCTTGACGGATCAAAGATGGCAGTTCCAGGATGGAGAAAATGCCTTGAAAGCGGAAGGGAAATACGAGCGCGGCTACGGTCATTACCCGGTCACTCTGAATGAACAATATGTGCGCAAGGACTTCCAGGGAACCGGCTTTATGGGAGGCTGGGGCATCGGCATTACGACTTCCAACCCGGACCCGGTTCGGGCGATTCAGTTCCTGGATTGGCTCGCATCGGAAGAAGGGCAAATTTTGCGCCGCTGGGGCATCGAAGGTGAACATTATGAAGTGGTGGACGGCAAGCGGGTGATTCCGCCGCAAGTGATGGAAGAGAAACGGAACAACGCTGCCCAGTTCGAGCGCACATCCGGAATCGGGCTGTATGAAATGTTTTCGGCCAAATATGGTGACGGTGTGCTCGATTCGACGGGGAACTACTTTACGACCAACTTTCCGGAACAGATCGTGGAAAGTTATAATGAGGTGGAAAAAGAAGTGCTGGCCCATTATAACGCCACTACCTGGAAAGATCTGTTCCCCAGCGAAGAGGAGTTTCCGGTCCGGCCATGGGGAGCCGCGTGGCAGATTCAGATGCCGACCGGTTCCGATCTGAGCGTCATTTTCCAGCGCTGCGACGATATCATGAAAAGGCGCATTCCGCAGGCTGTGCTGGCTGATCCTTCTGAGTTCGATGAAATTTGGGATCAGTTTATGGCCGAACTGATCGAAGCGGGTGTGGAACAGATGGAACGGGAATACACGGAACTTGTCCGTAAAAAAGTGGCTTTCTGGAATGAAACATGAAACATGCAAAAAGCCGGATCCGTATGGGTCCGGCTTTGCGCGTTTTTTTCATTCATTTTTGATTGAGAGTCAGTTCGGTTATAATGATGGAAGATCAGCTTACCGTCATGCCCGCCAGGAACATCACTAAGAAACCGAGCACGGGCAATCCGTTGAATACCGTGCCGAGAATGGGAAACAGTTTTTTCCGGCGGTAACTGAACAGGGAAATGATCCCGAGCACAAGACCGAGAAAAGATAATCCTCCTGTTAACATCATGACCGCAAACAGGGCCAGAATGGATGGATTTTCATCGAGCCATTCAATGACTTCCTCTTCGGTAAATGTAGGATTAACGGGATCGAAGCCCTTCGAGAATTCGATCAATGGCGGAAGCGCGGAAATCATCGTAATGATGGCTGCTGACCATGCGATGACAGCAATAACAAAGGAAGCGATACCGGCGCCGGAATGTTTGAGCGGCCCGGTTTCTTCCTGCTGCCGGTCCGAAGGTGTACCACGATCCGTTGCTGTTGGTTGTTCCGCTTGTTTATCCGCATCTTGTGCGGACGAATCGTCGTTTCGATTTTCGTCCTGTTCGTGGTAAGGACTGCTCAAAGGCGAAACCTCCCTTTATTTTGTTGCTTTTATTGTAAACGATGTTGGCAAAAAAATCACACAGCTTTATCATACAAAGATCCAGTATGGAGGATGGTATCGATGCCGTTTTTAGTTCTAGGTGGTTTGTTTGGTGGGTTGTCGGTAGCGCTAGGCGCGTTTGGAGCTCACGTCCTGAAGCCGCGGTTGGACGCGTATTATATGGACGTTTTTCAAACCGCCGTGCAATACCAGATGTATCATGCGATCGCTCTCGTGTTGGTTGCGATCCTGGCTCGCCAGTTGGGCGGCGGTTCGCTACTTCATGCTGCGGGCTGGCTGTTTGTGGCGGGGACCGTCATTTTCTCCGGCAGTTTGTATGTGCTGACGCTGTCCGGCGTGCGCGCCTGGGGAGCGATCACGCCCATTGGTGGCGTCATGTTTGTCGTCGCCTGGATCCTGCTCGCCATTTCAGCTTTCCGCTACTGGAATTCTTAAGTTGAGCCAGAATTTAAGCGGGATGCGGATCAGGACAAACACCCTCACTTTTTCATCTCCCTTTCATATACTGCACTATGACTGTGATGTTGGCGGAGCCGTATGCTAGGGCCCATATGCAAGAAGAAGGGGAGATGCATGGTTATGATTCATGTTGAACCGATTACTGTCGGTGACCGAACCGTGCTGGGCATCGTGGTTGAACTTCCACGCACGTCCCTGATCGCCATCAAGACCGATCACGGCTACATTATGTGCGGTGCGCTTGATGTCAAACTGTTGAACGAGCGGTTGGCAGAAAGGCGCATTGTTGCCGGGCGGGCGCTCGGGGTGCGTTCGCTCCAGGATTTGTTGGAAGCGCCGCTCGAATCGGTGACTTTAGAGGCAGAAAAAAGAGGGATCCGTCCGGGTATGAAAGGCCGGGATGCCTTGCTGAAAATGATGTAACCCGAAAAGGATGCGATTGAGATTGGTAAAAGGGGATTCGGTGGTGTTAGGCTTAAACCGCATCCCCTTTTTTTCCACAGCTGGTCATTTCTGGAGGTGTGCATTTTCTCATTGCATTTTTCTAGAAAAAGGGTAGTATATACATAGAGGATTGTTAACGTGAACAATGCCTTGCAATGAACAACTTTTCGTGGAGGTTAGCCGTATGACGAAAACATTTATGGGCGAAGACTTCTTGCTTTCCAACAAGACGGCGGTCAGACTGTATCACGAGTATGCCAAATCGATGCCGATCATCGACTATCACTGCCACCTGGATCCGAAGGAAATTTACGAGAACAAAAAGTACAGAAACATTACGGAACCGTGGCTGTACGGGGATCACTACAAATGGCGCTTGATGCGTGCTGCAGGTTTTACGGAAGATAAAGTGACCGGAGATGCCAACGATTACGAAAAATTCGTGGCCTATGCGAAAACGGTTCCAATGGCGATCGGGAATCCGCTCTATCACTGGTCGCATATGGAACTCAAAATGTACTTTGGGATCGATGATCTGCTGAACGAGAAAAATGCACCGAGCATTTGGGAGCGGGCCAATGCCCAACTGGGTGAAAACGGAATGGGCGCGCGTGATTTCATCACCCGTTCCAACGTCAAAGTGATCGTGACGACGGACGATCCGGCCGACACCCTGGAATATCATCAGAAAATCAAGGAAGATACGACTTTTGATGTACAAGTATTGCCTTCGTTCCGTCCGGACAAGGCGCTGGAGTTGAACCGGGATTCGTTCCATGACTGGATCAAGAAACTGGAGCAAGTATGGGGCAAATCGATCGCTGACTACGACGATCTTTTGGAAGCATTGAATGCGCGCATCGACTTTTTCCATTCGATCGGCGGCCGCGTATCGGACCACGCTCTGGACTATGTCCCGTACGCTGAAACGTCCAAAGATGAAGCAGCCTCCATTTTTGCCAAGGCGCTGAAGGGAGAAAAAGTTTCCTTCGAGGAAGAGCAGAAGTACAAAACGCATCTTTTGGTCCATCTTGGCAAGCGCTATGCTGAACTGGGCTGGGGCATGCAATATCATATCAATGCTCACCGTAACAATAACAGCCGTATGTTCGCCAAGTTGGGACCGGATACGGGGTATGATTCGATCAACGACAGCAGCATCGCCTATCCGCTCACCCGTCTGCTCGATGCGATGGACAGCGAGAACGCTTTGCCCAAAACGATCCTGTATTCGCTCAACCCGAACGATTTTCCGATTCTTGCCACCATCATGGGCAGCTTCCAGGGCGGAGGCATTCCGGGCAAAATGCAACTGGGCGCAGCCTGGTGGTTTAACGATACGCTTGAAGGTATGAAGTATCAGATGAAAGTGCTCGCTGACATGGGGCTTTTGAGCCGCTTTATCGGTATGCTGACCGACTCGCGCAGCTTTCTTTCCTATACACGCCATGACTATTTCCGACGCTTGCTCTGCAACATGCTGGGCGAGTGGGTAGAAAACGGCGAGATCCCGAATGATGAGGAGCTGCTGAAAACTGTCGTTCAGGATATTTGCTATTACAATGTGAAAGAATATTTCGGTTTCGAAGTGGATTGAGAAGTGGATCAAGAAGAGTGAATTAAAAGCTTGGAGGAAACCGATATGGGTCCGTTACACAAGTCAGGGGTGGGGACTTGTGACGCGGACCCTTTTTGCTCGCTCATTTCCAGTCCCAGGGAGAGGGGATCAGACCGATCTTTTCGAGCAGTTTATGCCACAGCGTCTGTTTGGCAGGCTTCATGAATGCAGCCGAACATTCCGGGTCAGCTTCATAGCCTCTTTCCAACGCTCTGCCCAGTGTCGTTTCGGACAAGTTGTTGGTCGTATCCACCTTGTCAAAGCAGGGAGGAACGATGAACACACCATATGTATGCTCAATGACCACCCTCAAATCTTTGGGCGGATGAAAGGTGAGCGGAACCGCAATAAAAAAAATCCAGACGACAAAAATGATCGCTAATGTGATCCAAAGCCCTTTATGTTGCTTCAAGCCAGATGCACCTCCTCTTTTCCTTATACATTGTAGACGATTTAAGGACAAAGTGCATCACACCTGGATTGAAAAACAGGAAGTTTAAGGTTCGTTTGCAATAGACGGGTATTTGCCCCTATAATGATAGGCGTGTGCCCTGCTTGGAAAAGTACTGTTTTTCTGCCATTGGAGGTGGACGATTTGCCAGGTCCGATTGCGTTGAAAGAATGGGCCGTCGCAGTGGAAGCCCTTTTGTCAGGACGGCAGATCCTGTTGATGCGAAAAGGCGGGATTGCCGAAGAAACCCGGGAATTTACTATAAAGAGTGACCGCTTTTTTCTGTATCCGACCTATGAACACCAGAAAGCGCATCTGTTGAAACCGGAATACAGGGAAACCCTTAAAATGGTCTCTCCAGCGCCGGAAACTGTGGAGATCCGTTGTTTTGCCGAGCTGATTGAGGATATTGAAGTGTCTTCGGATGAACAATTGCGGCGTATCGCGGATCACCATATCTGGACGGATGATTTTGCGAGCGAACGTTTGCGTTGGAAACGCACGAAGCCTCTGCACGTGCTATTGTTGCGGGTGTATGAGCTTAATGAGCCGATAAGGTTGCCGGTCCTGCCAGAATATGGGGGATGCAAATCCTGGATTGAGCTGAAAACAGATGTGGACCTGTCCGGAATGGACGGTTTGAGACCGGTGCTCACGGATAAGGAATGGAAAGAAAAAGCAGATTCGGTCAAACATTTATTAAACATGAATGTTTAAAAATTAGGTGATTAGACTTTCACAATGTTTTCAGGTACGATATAATAAATTATAAATAATTCAAATTGAGAATCTTATGAGAATCGAGTATGGTTTAAGAACCATCAAATGTTACAAAATACAGAAAATGATGCAAACTACAGACAATTCGTCTGTTTTTATAGATTTTTCAAACCATGATGAATCAACAATATTTAGCTGGAGGGGTTACAGCAATGAGCCAATCACCTACTTTGGTCATTCGCGGGCTGAAAGCGTCCGTTGAAGGTAAAGAAATTTTGAAGGGGATTGACCTTGAAGTCAAGGGCGGCGAAGTTCATGCCATCATGGGACCTAACGGGACCGGTAAAAGTACGCTGGCTTCGGCGATCATGGGTCATCCGAAATACGAAGTCACCGCTGGTGAAGTGACGCTGGACGGTGAAAACATTCTCGAGATGGAAGTGGACGAACGGGCTCGTGCCGGTCTGTTTTTGTGCATGCAGTACCCGAGCGAGATTACGGGTGTGACCAATGCTGACTTTTTGCGCAGCGCGATCAACGCACGTCTGGGAGAAGGAAATGAGATTTCGCTGATCAAGTTCATCCGCAAGATGGAAGAAAAGATGAAAGAGCTGGAAATGAATCCGGAATTCGCGCACCGCTATTTGAACGAAGGATTCTCCGGCGGTGAGAAAAAGCGGAACGAAATTTTGCAAATGTCCATGCTGGAACCGAAAATCGCGATTTTGGACGAAGTGGACTCCGGACTGGATATCGACGCGCTCAAAATCGTGGCCGAAGGCGTGAACAGAATGCGTGGACCGGAACGCGGCTTTTTGATTATTACCCACTATCAGCGTTTGCTTAACTACATCAAACCGGACTTTGTGCATGTCATGATGCAGGGGCGTATCGTCAAATCTGGCGGACCGGAATTGGCTGAACGTCTTGAAGCAGAAGGTTATGACTGGATCAAAGAAGAACTCGGTATCGAAGATGTGACCGTCGGCAACGACGAGGAAGAGTTCAAAGTTCCGATGAATACGATCGCTCCCGAATCTTTGATGAAGAAGTAACGCTGGATAGGAGGACTAACGAATGACTACAGAAACCGTGCTTCCAATCGACCGGGAGGCTGTGATCTCACGTTCGAAACAAAACAACGAACCTGAATGGCTCTCTGAATTGCGCCTCGAAGCGTTGCAGGCGGCCACGCGGTTGGAGTTGCCGAAACTGGAGAAAACAGCAATCCGTCGCTGGAAACTCGATGCGTACGGAAGCTACCGGCAAGAGGAAAAGCTCACTTCACTTGATTCGCTGCCGCAGCAAGCGCTTGATTTGCTCACAGCATCCGAAGCGGATACCAACTTGCTTGTGCAGCGAAATGCGGAAGTGGTTTATGATAAACTGGCAGAAGACCTGAAGGCCAAAGGCGTCGTGTTTACCAGCCTGTCCGCAGCCGTTCGCGATCACGAACAACTTGTACGCGAATATCTGTTCAAGGCGATCGGAAAAGACGAACATCGCCTGACCGCTTTGCATGCTGCGTACTGGAGCGGGGGCGTGTTTTTGTATGTTCCGCGCAATGTTCAAGTGGAAGTTCCGCTGCAGGGACTGTTCATTGCGGATGAAGAGGGGACGACGTGTGCGCCGCACATTTTGATTGTAGCTGAAGATAATAGTTCCGTTACCTATGTAGACAACACGGTCTCCGGCCCCGGCGTAAAAGAGCTGGTGCACAGCCGCGCTGTGGAGGTCTTTGTCAAACCGGGGGCAAAGGTGACCTTTGCCAGCGTGCACCACTTGAACAAAGGAATCGTTGATATCAGCATCAGACGCGCCGTTGTCGAAAATGACGGTTCGATCGACTGGATCATCGGCGAAATGAATGATGGCAACGGACTTTCGGACACGACGTCGATCTTGAAAGGAAACGGATCGAAATCCAATACCCGAGCCGTTTGCATCGGCATGGGTGAACAGCAGCTCGATCTTACGACCCGCGCTGTTCACATCGGGAAACATTCGGACAGCAATATGGTTACCCGCGCCGTGATGCAGGATCAGGCGACCGCCATTATTAACGGAATTACGAAGATTGAACACGGAGCAACCCATGCCAACGGTGAGCAGACGGAAAGAGTGCTCATGCTCAGCCCGCAAGCTCGCGGTGATGCAAACCCGATGCTTTTGATCGACGAGGACGAAGTAACCGCAGGCCATGCTGCAAGCGTTGGTCAGGTCGATGAAAATCAGATTTATTATATGATGTCCAGGGGAATCAGCCGCGAGATGGCGGAACGGTTGATCATTTACGGTTTCCTTGAACCGATCGTCAAGAGCATTCCGCTCAAGGAAGTATCCGAACAGTTGCAAAAACTGGTGGAAAGGAAACTCGAGCGATGAATGCACTGGAAATCAGAAAGCAATTTCCGATTCTCGAGCAGGAGATCAACGGCCACCCTCTCGTCTATCTCGACAGCGCGGCCAGCTCGCAAAAACCGGTATCGGTGATCGAGGCGATCAAACGGTACTATGAACACGATCATGCCAATGTCCATCGGGGCGTGCATACGCTCGGTGCACGCGCTACCGATGCTTACGAGGGCGCTAGGGAAAAAGTGGCTCGTTTCCTGAATGCTCGCTCGCCTCAAGAAATCATTTTTACACGCGGAACGACTACGGCGATCAATCTCGTCGCCATGGGCTATGCCCGCACTCATCTGAAAGAGGGCGATGAGATTGTCATCACGCCGATGGAGCATCACAGCAACCTGATCCCGTGGCAGCAAGCGGCCAAGGCTACGGGAGCTACATTAAAATATATACCGCTGCAACCGGATGGCACGATCGCATTGGCCGATGTCGAAAAACAGATTACGGCCAATACGAAACTGGTGGCGATCACCCACGTCTCCAATGTGCTCGGAACGATCAATCCGATCAAGGACATCGCCCGGATCGCTCACAAACACGGTGCGTTGCTGCTCGTGGATGGGGCGCAGAGCACTCCTCATATGAAGATTGATGTTCAGGAACTCGACTGTGATTTCTTCGCACTGTCCGGGCATAAAATGTGTGGTCCGACCGGGATTGGGGTACTCTATGGGAAAAGAGAATGGCTCGAAGCGATGGAACCGGTCGAATTCGGTGGCGAAATGATCGATCATGTTGATCTGTATGAATCCACCTGGAAAGAGTTGCCCTGGAAGTTTGAAGGAGGAACGCCGATTATCGCGGGTGCGGTCGGTTTGGGCGCTGCGATTGATTTTTTGCAGGAGATCGGGCTGGATCAGATCGAACAGCACGAGAAAAAACTGACCCAGTACGCGCTGGAGCGCCTCGGTGAAATTGAGGGCATTCGCATATACGGACCGACAGAGGAGCGCGGCGGGCTCGTTACCTTTAACCTCGGTGATCTGCATCCGCACGATGTGGCGACGGTGCTGGATGCGGAAGGAGTGGCCATTCGGGCGGGTCACCATTGCTGCCAGCCGCTGATGCGCTGGCTGAACGTGACCGCAACGGCAAGGGCGAGCTTCTATCTGTATAACACGGAAGAGGACATCGACCGTCTTGCCGAAGCTTTAATAAAAACGAAGGAGTATTTCGGTCATGCGCTTGGATGATTTATACCGAAGGGTGATCATGGATCACTACAAAAATCCGCGCAACATGGGAGAAATTGAAGGTGGTGCTGTAACCGTCCACTTGAACAATCCATCTTGCGGCGACAAAATTCAATTGCAGCTCAAGGTGGAGGATGGCAAGATACAGGCGGCACGTTTCAAGGGGGAAGGCTGCTCGATCAGCCTGGCGTCCGCCTCCATGATGACGGACGCGATCAAGGGTAAAGATCTGGATGAATCGTTGCGTATGGCCGAGCAGTTTTCTCTCATGATGCAAGGTGAAGATGTCGAATTTGAATATGAGGATCTTGAAGCGTTATCCGGAGTCAATAAATTTCCGGCCCGGATCAAGTGTGCAACGTTAGCCTGGAACGCCTTGAAAAAAGGGGTCGTGGAGAGCAAATATCGAAAGTAAAATTGAAATGAAGGAGGCGGAGTCGGTATGGCTAAAAAAATGCCGGAACTGGGAGAGTACAAATACGGGTTTCGCGACGAGCACCGTGCGGTTTTCCAGACGGGGAAAGGTCTCACCAGAGATGTCGTCATTGAGATTTCCCGTCAGAAAAATGAACCGGAATGGATGCTGGAATTTCGTCTGAAATCGCTCGAACAGTTCCTGAAGATGCCTCTGCCCAGATGGGGAGGCAATCTGGACGATCTGGACTTTGATGATATTCAGTACTATGTAAAACCGGCTGAAAAACGGGGCAGAACCTGGGAAGAAGTGCCGAAGGAAATCAAGGAGACCTTTGATAAATTGGGGATTCCGGAGGCAGAGCAAAAGTTTTTGGCCGGTGTTTCGGCTCAGTACGAATCGGAGGTTGTCTACCACAGCATCCAAAAAGATCTGGAAGAGCAAGGCGTTATCTTTATGGACACGGATTCGGCGCTCCAGGAGTATCCGGAACTGTTCCGTGAGTATTTCGGAACGGTCGTTCCTCCTACAGACAACAAATTTGCAGCTTTGAACAGTGCGGTCTGGTCGGGCGGCAGCTTTATCTACGTGCCGAAAGGCGTCAAATGTGAAATTCCGTTGCAAGCATACTTCCGTATCAACTCGGAAAATATGGGACAGTTTGAAAGAACGCTCATTATCGCCGATGAAGACAGCTTCGTGCACTATGTGGAAGGCTGTACAGCACCGATCTACAGCACAAACTCGCTGCACAGCGCTGTGGTGGAAATCATCTGTAAGAAAAATTCGCGCGTTCGTTATACGACGATTCAAAACTGGGCACCGAACATTTATAACCTGGTGACAAAACGGGCGGTTGCTGAAGAAAATGCAACCATGGAATGGATCGACGGAAATATCGGCTCGAAGCTGACGATGAAATATCCGTCCGTCATCTTGAAAGGACGCGGCGCCAAAGGACACGTCATGTCCATTGCTGTCGCCGGCAAAGGTCAGCACCAGGATGCAGGTGCAAAAATGATTCACCTGGCACCGGAAACGACTTCGACCATCGTATCGAAATCGATCAGCAAGCAGGGAGGTAAGGTGACTTACCGCGGACTGACTTCGTTCGGTCGGAATTCCGAAGGTTCCAAAGCGAACGTGCAGTGTGATACGCTCATTCTCGACAATGAGTCGACTTCCGATACGATCCCGTACAACGAAGTCAAAAACGACAACATCATCCTCGAGCACGAGGCGACAGTATCGAAAGTGTCCGAGGAGCAGTTGTTCTATCTGATGAGCCGCGGTCTCAGCGAGGCGGAAGCTACGCAAATGATCATCATGGGCTTCATCGAGCCGTTTACGAAAGAATTGCCGATGGAATATGCGGTTGAAATGAACCGATTGATCAAGTTCGAAATGGAAGGATCCATTGGTTAATCCTTGATCCATCCTGACGTTTTTCGATCGGATCAGATCGGATCAAGACGCGCTAAAAGACGCGCTTACCTCCTGTATGTCCTTGCATAGCGGGGCATACAGGGGGAGCGCGTCTTATTTTTTGCGGTTTCATGCGATTATAAAAGCTCTTCCTGGGGAAGCAACTGTTTCAGTGTTTCAATATGTTTTTCGTCAGCCGCGAGGATCTTTTTCACCAGCGCCAAGCTTTCCGGATCCAGATCGCCATCAAGCAGTTGCTGCGATTTTTTGATTCCCCGCTGTTCACCTGCGATCGCATCTTTTAAGATGTGAACCGGATCTTTGGTTGCGCCTTTAATGGACTGGAACAGTTCGGCCATGCTGCCCATCCATCCGGCATCGTCCACCGGAACACCGCCGAGATTTTGGATGCGCTCGGCGATCATGGCAGCATGCTGTTTGTGATTTTGTTGGATTTCCTGCAACTGTTTCTTGATTTTCTCATCTTCGATGTGATGGATATAGTTCTCGTAGGCGTGAATGGCCATGTAGTTTCCTTCCAAAAATGAATTGAGCTCTTTCACGACACTTTTCGTTGTAACATCATTCTTCTTCGTTTCTGTTTTCATCAGCGATGACTCCCCTATATATGTCATACATTTCTTCAAGTAGTTTTTGCAGTACATGGAAAAATATCCGTTTCAATTGCATCACCAAAAAGAAAAAAAGATTGACGAAGCAAAGGGTTTATAGTAATTTAAAATATATAAATATTTACGTTACACAATTAATAATTATATTAATTTAAATTCATAAGGGAGGAATGGCGTTGAACGTACGGAAGGATGGCTTGTTGTCAGCATTGTTAATTGTTTTCATTATTGTTATTGTAAGCGCTTGTAGTAGCGGAGGAAGTGAAAGCCAGAACAGGGAAAAGGAGGATTCATCGGATGGAGGAGAACGATCTGTTGTACTGGAATACCTTGCTTTTGCCCAACCGCAAGAACAGGAAATTTATGAAAAGCTGTTTGAACAGTTTGAAGCGGATTACCCGAACGTAAAAATTGATGCGACGTTTTTGCCTCCGGATGATTTTTGGCAGCAAATGCAAACCAGGTTGGGAGCCGGAACGCAGCCGGACGTCTTTTACGTACAGCCGGGCAATCTGGACATTCTTATCGACAACAACCAGATCATGGATATTACAGACTTCATTTCGGAAACGGGAATTTTTAATCTGGATGATATTTGGGAAAGCGGCATTAACCGGTACAAGCGGGATGGACGGATCTATGCACTGCCGAAAGATGTCGGTCCTTTCGCCTATGGTTATAACAAGAATCTGTTTGAGGAAGCGGGACTGGACCTGCCGGACCCGGATCAGCCGATGTCTTGGGATGAATATATAGAGATCGCACAACTGCTCACCATCGATGCGAATGGGAACAATGCGAAGAGTCCCCAGTTTGATCCCAACAATATAGTCCAGTACGGAGCCGATTTCTGGTGGCCGGAGCCAGCGGTCTGGTCAGCAGGAGCGGACTGGCTGAACGAGGACGCTACGAAAGTGACGATCAATACTCCCGAGTTCAAAGAGGCGCTGCAGTTTATGTACGATTTGCGCCACAAATACCATGTTGTTCCCTCCTATGAGGCGGCGGATGCTGCCAGTGGTTATGTGCGCTGGCTGGAAGGGACGGTGGCAATGTTCCCGATCGGGCCCTGGGACCAGGCGGCGTTTTGGGAACTGGATTTTGAATATGGGCTGATGCCCTGGCCTGCGCATCCGAAGACGATGCAGTCGAGAACGTGGCTCGGTTCATTGGGAATCGCCGTTGGTTCTAATACGGAGCATCCGCAGGAAGCGTTCAATCTGGTCGCCTACCTGTCGGTCGATGAAGAGACGCAGCGGCGGGCGATGGAAATGGGGCTGCAAGTGCCGAATTTGATGAGCCTGGCTGACGAATTCGTTCAATTGGATCATTTGCCTTACAACAAGCATGTTTGGATTGACACGATCAAGGAATATGGCAGACCGCAGCCGCATGAACGAACCTACAATCCGGAGTGGTGGGATCGCTACCACGAGACGGTGGATGCGCTGTGGAGAGGCGAATTGACGGTGGAAGAATACGTGGAGACGTATGAACCGGTGTTGCAAGAATTGCTGGATCGCGCCATCGAACAGTCGCGGCGTTAATCATCACCCCAAAAAAACGAGATCCGAGAAAAGAAAACGGGGTGAGACTGGTGAACGCATTGAGCCGAAAGGAAAAATGGATCGGATATTTGTTTATTCTCCCGCTCTGTCTGCAATTTATCGTATTCATGATCGGACCTCTTATCTATTCTTTATATATCAGCATGACAGACTGGAACATATTCGGCAATGCCCGATTTGTCGGGCTGGAGAACTATTTGAACATGCTGCAAAATGAACGATTCTGGGCAGCGATGAAAAACACGGCCTTCTATCTGTGGGGGATTCCGATCGGCCTATCGATTTCCATGGTTTTGGCCGTGTGGATGAACCGAGGCATTCCGGGCATTTCCATCTTTCGCTTTATGATTTATTTGCCGGTTGTCTCCTCGATCGTCGCGGTGACGATTTTGTGGCAATGGATGTACAATTACGAATTCGGATTGATCAACCATCTGCTCCATTCATTCGGGATTAAAAGCATCAACTGGTTGAGGGACAGCACATGGGTGAAACCGGCGATTATCATATTGGGCGTATGGAGAGGCTTGGGGGTTTCCACGATCTTCTACCTGGCGGCCTTGCAAAACATTCCCGAATCTTTGTATGAAGCGGCAAGCCTGGAGGGCGCCAATTTCCTGCACAAGTTTCGCTATATAACGATGCCGCTTCTTACGCCCATGACGTTCTTTCTCGTCGTCACCGGTGTGATCAATACGATGCAAATCTTTGTGGAAATCCAGATTATGACTCCGGATGGCGGTCCCGGTTACAGTTCGGCTTCGATCGTGTTTTATATTTGGCAGGAAGGATTCCGATACAACGCCCTCGGATATGCGAGTGCAGCTTCCTGGATCCTTGGCATCACCATTTTCATCTTGACCGTCATCAACTTTAAAATGTCAAAACGGTGGGTCCACCAGTAGGAAGGAGGATGGAAAACATGATGTCATTGCGAAGCAAAAAGACCGCCAAAAGGGTGGCGGATACGGTTGTGGTCATTTTGCTTTCGGTGTTTTCCATCACGATGGTGCTTCCGCTCGTGTGGATGATCTCCACTTCACTGAAAACACCGATTCAGACACGGACCAGCACTCCGCAATGGATACCGGACCCCGTCGTTTGGACCAAGTATGTGGAAATATGGGAAAAGGCTCCGCTTTTACTCGGGTTTTTGAACAGTGCGATTTACGCTGTGGTCGTGCTCGCATTCGGTACGTTTTTCACAGCTGCCGGAGCGTTTGCCTTCTCCAAAATGAGATTCCCGGGGCGGGATATCATTTTTCTCACCTTGCTGGGGACGATGATGATTCCTTTTCCTGCCCTGATGATTCCTCATTATGTTTTGTTTGTTAAACTCGGCTGGATCGACACGCTACTGCCGCTCATCATTCCACAAATGCTGGGGCATGTGTTTATGATGTTTTTTCTAAGGCAATACATGAACGGTATTCCGGATGAAATGATCGAGGCGGCGAAAATCGATGGTGCCGGCTATTTTGGCATATTGGTGAGGATCATGTTCCCGCTCATCAAACCCGCTGTTGCCGCGCAGGTGATATTGTGGTTGATGAGCATATGGAACGACTATGTCGGACCGCTCATTTATTTGCATACACCGCGGAAGCAGACGTTGCCGCTCATGATCGCCAATTTCAACGCCTACTACGAAATCCAAAACGATTTTCCGCTGATCATGGCAGCATCCTTGGTATCCATGATTCCCCTTTTCGTCATCTTCTTTGTATTCCAGCGGCATTTTATCAATTCTGTTCACTATGCCGGTATCAAAGGGTGATCTGAATAAAAGAAAGGGAATACCGGAAAGGATTCGACTGAAGTCCCAATTGGAGCCCCTGATTGGATTTGAAATCGTCCTTTCGTAAGGTATTCCCCTATTTTTTACGTCTTTTCGGCCTTTTCCGATTTGTTCTTTTTTTCGGTGTAATACAGTTTCATAACGATGTCCTGGTTGTAGTTACCGAAGCCGGTTCCAAACAGCGTTGCGCCTCCGATATGTTTGGCGTCGTCGAGCACCGCAACGCGGAATGTCCATTGTTTCTGTTCAATTTGGACCTGGTCCAGCGTTACATCGGACAGAGGGTTTCCATCCAGAAAAGTCCCCTCCCGATTGATGCGTATCACCTTCAACAATCCGTATTGGTTGATATCCGGGAACCACCAGTCTGGCGAATAGCGCCCTTTGCGGTCGGCAAAGTCTCCGGGACTCGTCCATGTGCCGATATGAACGCCGTTTAGGAAAAACGAGATGTCGGATGGCCAGTTTTCATTGGCATACGGTGCTTCCGACGAAAGTTCCAGGGAAATCTCGAGCTCTTCCGGAATCTGGCTGGCCAACAGGCGGTTAGCTACTTTGTATTCCACATATCCTTTGTTGAACCACAAGATTTTGGCTTCGACCCGCTCCGGCGCCAAAAAGTATTGCGGATCATCAAATTCACCGATCACTTTTTCCGGTGTAGCGAGGCCGCAGGTCGGTTCAACTTGGAAATCCGTATAATGGCCGACGGAAATCGTGTATTGATGGTACAATCTTTCTTCGTTTTCGCCCCGCGGGAATCGGATCAAGATGTCATCATTGTTGAGCACACAAACTTTCTGCACGCCGCCGCGGCTGGGGATCATTTTGGCATCGATGATACCGGCGTTTTCCAATTTGCGCACATGCATGGTCATAATGGCGCTGCTGACCCCGACCGCTTGCGCCAGTTCTTTGATATTCATCGGTTTCTCGGCAAGAAGCTGGATCACCTTGATCCTCACTTTGCTGGCGAGAGCTTCATATACAGGCAAATATTTTTCAGAAATTTCAATCTCCATAGTTTCCTCCGGTGCTAATATGATCATCTGGACAATCATTATAATACAGTGCGAGAAGAAGGGTCAATGTGAATGTTAATCACAGACCTATATATAGATATAAATCCTAATTATGGAAAACAGGCCATCCCTCTTCATCCCAGTCGAGAACGCGGATTTGCATGCGGATGACACCATTTTTAAGTGCATCATAGTAGTGGTGAATGAGATAGTAGACGCCGTTTTCTTCATACACATCCTGTCCCCCCGGGCCAATTTGGTTTCCTTCGCTTTCCAATAGGATCTCACCTCCGCCAGCGGTGAGCGATTTTCCGTTGCGGTCCCGGTAGGGGCCGGTGACCTGTTCAGCCCTGCCGACTGCGATCTTGTATGTGCTGTCCACTCCTCGGCAACAAGCATCCCAGGAAGTAAACAAGTAATAATATCCGTCTTTCTTAATGATGGTGGGCGCTTCGATTGCATTGATTCCACTGCGGGCGGCGATCCGGTACAGTTCTCCCGTCGGCGTTTTCATGTCTTCCAGTTGCTGCAGGTAAATGCCGCCAAAATGAGAACCGAAAACGATCCACCATTTTCCTTCATCTTCAAACACCATCGGGTCAATCGCATTGTAACTGACTCCGGGATCCGAGGTGATGACCGGTCCGAGATCCATCCAGCTGTTCAGATCTCCCGGATTTTGACTTTGCATCACCCCGATGGCCGAACGGTTGGTGCCAAAGGAGGAAACCGCATAGTACAAATAATAGGTATCTTCCTTCTTTGCCACGTGCGGAGCCCATACATGCTGGATGTTATAGTCCCGTGTCCATTCGGGAACGGCGATCTCCCCCAGACTTTGCCATGGGCCGGCGAGTGATCCTGCGGAATAGCGGGCATAAATGCCTCCGGGCTGGTGGGGAGGTTGGCGTAAAATGCCGGTGGAAAAAACATAGTAAGTCCCATCATGTCGGAACAAGGTCGGATCATGCACCGGGTCATCCCGTTCCCCGGGAATGAAATCACCGATATCCCCGCTCATTTCCAGCTTCTTTCCGAGAGGCGGCCGCTTGCTTTTCATGGGGAATCCATCTAAACCGGCAATCGTTAGGATGCTGCCCGCCAGCAAAACGAGCACTGCTCCTCCAACGAGCCATAACGTTCTCTGTTTTTGGGTGGACAAGGATCCCGACTCCTTTCATTCCCAATGTATGGATACCTTTATTTTAACAAAAAAATTAATAAATTAATATAAAAATAAACTACTGAATAAAAACCAACGATTCATGAGATGCTAAAATGGAACTTCCATGCAATTTGGCTAGAAATATGGCTGGTCATTTATTTACATCTGTGCAAAGGAGACGAACCTGTTCATGAAATGCAACACCTTTTCGATCCTTTTCAGGCTTAGGCGGGCGTTTTTGCTGTTGTTTGCGCTATGGATTGCTGCCGTATCCGCCTGTACTCCGCTCAAACAGGAATTGAGCTATGAAGAACCCAAGATCGAGGATCACCGCATGTCCCCTTACATGACGATGCGGGAATGGGAAGGAGTTTCATACGTATCGTTGACGACATTGCTGAATCAGGCGGAATATCAGTGGATCTTGGACGAGAAAAAAAAGGAACTGGCTTTTGGTGATACCGATATTTTGTATAAAGTGCGTGCGGATGACGCTACGGCTTTAGCGGCTGGCCAGGACCGTGTGTCCTTGACAGAGGCACCGATCTGGCGTGACGGTCAACTCTGGATGACGCCGCAGGCCGTTGATACACTGCTGGGAAAAGAGGTACGTTTTCATCTGGAAAACAACCATCTCGTATTTGAACCGTCAGCGGATCCCTTGCGCCGGTTTGATGAAAATGCCGTCTTACCCGGAACGGCGGGTGCGATTTCTGACTTTGCCGAGATGGCGGATGAAGATGTCCGTCCCTTTATGAAAAGTGCCGATGTGGATGAACAGCAACTGATTGAGGAAGCGCGGAAATATATCGGTGTCGAATATGAATTTGGGGCTGCTCCTTATGAACAATCCAAAGCATTTGATTGTTCATCATTCGTCAGACATGTGTTTAAACAATTCGGCATTTCCTTGCCCCGCGAATCGCGCGCTCAAGCCGCATATGGCAGCGAGGTCAGCCGTGAAAACCTGAAACCGGGTGATCTGTTGTTCTTTTACGTTCCCGGCCGTTTTCGCACCAATGATACGATCGGTCATGTCGGCATATATACCGGTGGCGGGAAAATGATCCACGCTTCTCCGGAGCCGAAAAACGGGGTGCAAATTACGGATATCAACAAGGAATATTGGAAACGTACGTTTGTCAAAGCCAAGAGGCTGATATGAATCGATGGATCAACCGATGGATGAATCGATGGATTACACTGGAGCCGAGACGTTTTGATGATTCAAGGTGGAGTATACGCCACCTTCTTTTTTTTCAAGATAGTTTCCATCTTTCTCCAACAACGTCATGCTTTTCTGCATTTTGAAGCATATCATATTTTATCGGTAAATGTTATCCTATAAGTATCCCGCAGTTAAAGGGGAGAGGGGAATTTGAGTACAGAGAACAAAAAACTGGCTGTCCTCTATACGAATGATGTGCACAGTCATTTCGAAAATATGCCCAACATCGCTTCAGCGATTCGCCAATTGCGCGATAAACATTCCCGCGGTGCGACCCTGGTCGTCGATTGCGGCGATCATATGGATCGAATGCGCATGGAGACTGAAGGAAGCGGCGGACGTGCCAATGTGGAAGTGATGAATGTAACCGGTTACGATGCGGTCGTTGTGGGAAACAATGAAGGACTGACATTCGTTCCCGCCCAACTCGGAGAAATGTATGCGCGCCATGCCAAATTTGCTGTGCTCGGAACCAACGTCGTCGAAATAGACAGCGGAAAGAGACCGTCCTGGATGGTTCCCCAGCTCGTTGTGAACAAAAATGGACTCAGCATCGGCATTATCGGGGTCACGATCGATTTCAACACGTTTTATAAAATGATCGGTTTACAAATACTCGATCCGTTTCAAGCGGTGGCGGAAGCCGTGTCCCAATTGCGCGGCCGCGTGGATCTCATCTTCGTGCTTTCGCATCTCGGATTGAACAAAGATCGGGAACTGGCGCGGCGCGTCGAGGGGATTGACGGTATCTTTGGCGGTCACACCCATCATCTCCTGGAAAAGCCGCTCGTCGAAAACGGAACGATCATCTGTGCGGCAGGTTATAAAGGGGAGTTTGTCGGCGAACTCGTGCTCGAATATGATCCGGCTTCCGGTCGTATCGTACATGCGGAGGGAACTTGCCATCCGATTTCTAAGTTTCCGGAAGACCCGGGCGTGTTAAGTGTGATCGATACGTTCCAGCAAGAAAGCGCGCGCGTGCTGGAGCAGAAAGTGACCGAACTGAAAGAGTCGTTGCCGATCGACTGGGGCGGTGAATCCGTGCTTGGAAATTTACTCGCTGACGGCATACGCGACTGGACAAAGGCAGACATCGGGATCGTCAATGCCGGACAATTTGTCGGCGGTCTAAATGCAGGCAACATCACCTTGCGCCATCTGCTTGAGATCTGCCCATCACCAATCAATCCTTGCCGCATGCTGTTGAGCGGAGAAAGGATCAAGGTTGCGCTGGAAGAAGCGCTGCTGCCCGAATACAAGATGATGCCGATACGCGGCTTCGGATTTCGCGGCAAAGTGCTCGGGTCTTTATGTTTGAGCGGAATCGATGTGATCTATGATCCTGACAAGCCGCCTTACCAAAAAATTCGTTCTGTCCTTGTCGGCGGTAAACCTCTTGATCTCGATGCTGAATATGTGGTCGGCACGATCGACATGTTTACGTTCGGCATCGGTTATCAATCGCTCAAAGATGGTCGCAACGTGCGCTTCTTTTTGCCGGAGTTTTTGCGGGACATATTGAGGGAACGGCTTTCTTCGCGAAGCATTTTTCAGGAAGCGATCGTCCGCAGCAAACAGGTTCACTGGACTGCATCGTCATAAGCGTGTCCTCTCGGGAATACACTGTGATGAAAACAGTCCCGGGAGGTAAGACGCGTGGAGTATCCTGTATGGATCGCTATAATCCAAGGAATTGTGGAAGGATTGACCGAGTTTCTTCCCGTATCGTCAACCGGACATCTCATTCTCGTCGGTCATCTGCTCGGTTTTGAAGGAGACAAGGCGGAAACGTTCGAGATCGTGATCCAGCTTGGGGCGATCTTGGCAATCGTCGTATTGTACTGGCGCAAATTGCTGTCCATGACCGGCTGGCGCGGGGAAGAGGAGTTAAAACGGCGCAGAAGCCTGACGCTCGCCCATATGGTGATTGCGGTCACACCTGCTTTTGTGTGCGGATTTTTGTTGCATGGTATCATCCGTGATTATCTGTTTACGCCGACGACGGTGCTCATCGGTTTGGTGATCGGGAGCATTTTCATGATCTGGGCAGAAAAAAGGCAAACCTTTGTCAGGGCACGTGAAGTGGAGGATATTACGTATAAACAGGCATTTCAGATCGGACTCTTTCAATGTCTTTCCTTGTGGCCGGGATTTTCCCGCGCCGGGGCGACCATTGCGGGCGGGCTTTTGGCGGGAGCAAGCCTGCGGGCTGCGGCGGATTTTTCATTTTTGATCGCCGTTCCTGTCATTTTTGTAGCCGGTGGATACGATCTCTATAAAAGTTGGCATCTGTTCGGAGTGGAAGATTTGCCGTTCATGTTGACGGGCTTTATCGTTTCGTTCGTCGTTGCGATGCTCGCGGTCGTTTCCTTTTTGAAGTTGCTGCAAAAGCTGAAGCTGTCCGCTTTTGCCTATTACCGCTTTGTGTTGGCCGCTCTCTTTTGGATCTATATGTCGACTGTTGGATTGGGGTAAATGATATATTTATTGGAGTAAATGATATAATTTGATACAATAATAGGAGAAATTTCAGCATTTGATGAAGTGGGTTGATGGAAATTAGACTGATATCGGTTCGAAACGGTCGCGCGGGCATGCGCCTGGCCAAAAGTATTCGAAACGAAGAAGGTCTGGTGTTGCTGGCGGAAGGGATGGAACTGACGGACAGTTTGCTGAAGCGGCTGGAAAAGAGCGGAATCGATTATATTTATGTTCATGATCCGCGTACGGACGATATTGAAATTCCCGAATTGTTGTCCGAAGAGACCCGCAGGGAAGCGCTGAGGCAAGTGCGATTTCATTTTCGGACCATGATGGATCGATCTGCGCGTGTTCGCGGCGTGCACAACTTGGACAAAGATTTTCGGCGCGTGCTGAACATGATGATCGATGACCTATATCATAACAAAGATGCGATGATGATGCTGACCGAGATGAGTATCTCCGATCATTACCTGTACCAGCACTCGGTCAACGTATGTACATATGCGCTTGTCCTCGGGATTGCACAAGATTACAGCCGGGAAGAACTGATGATGCTCGGCCTTGGCGCGCTTTTGCATGATATCGGCAAAACGCAGGTGCCCCTGGAAATTCTGCAGAAGCCGGGAAAACTGACCGACGCGGAAATGGACATCGTCAAAGCGCATACCAATGTCGGTTTCCAAATGCTGAAAGACGAACCGAACATCCCGCTTATATCGGCTCACTGTGCACTGCAACACCATGAACGACTGGACGGTTCCGGCTATCCGCGCGGCCTCAAAGGTGGAGAAATTCATGAATATGCGCAGTGGATCGGCATCATTGACGTGTATGATGCTTTGACGACAAACCGGGCTTACCGGCCGGCAATGTTGCCGCACCGGGCATTGGAGATCTTGTTTACAGGTGCGGATTCGTTGTACGATATTGAAAAGCTGAAAGCTTTTCGCGATCGAATCGCCCTTTATCCGCTCGGAATCACCGTCACGCTGAATACGGGAGAGACGGGAGTTGTCGTCGACGTGAATTCCACATATCCGCAACGGCCGATCGTACGCATCATTCGCGATGCGGAAGGTCAGGAGGTTCATCCTCCTTATGAGGTCGATTTGTCGAAAAAGCTGTCGCTGATGATCACCGGTGTCGATCAGTTGGAAACCGGCGACAGTGAATGGGCGGAGGAATGGTTGGAAGACATCAGGTAACAGACATCAGGATATGGGAGGGTGTATGATGAAATCAAGTACGATTGCGCCGGACAGGGATCTGTGGGATCCAATTTACAGCTTGCAGGAATATGGCAGACATATGTTGACCAGCGTTGAGCTGACGGTGACCAATGCATGCAATATGCGTTGTGAACATTGTGCGGTCGGTGAAGCTCTGACGCATTTGGAGCCGGAGCGGCTTCCGCTCGAGCAGATATTTAAGCGGCTGGATGAAGTGGAACATCTCAAAACGCTCAGCATTACGGGGGGAGAGCCGTCCTTTCATCGCGACACATTGCTTGGATACGTATTGCCGATTTTGAAATACGCCAAGCAACGCGGCCTGATGACGCAGATCAATACGAATCTCACATTAGAATACGAACGTTATGAGGCAATCGCTCCCTATGTCGATGTGATGCATATTTCTTTTAACTACACGGGAGCAGAAGATTTTCACCAGATCGGATTTGCTCGCTCCGCGCATCCTGTATCGTTTGCTGCTGCGGAGAAAATGTACACGCGCATGATCGAAAATGCGCGCAAGCTCAGTAAAGCCGGCACATTCGTGTCAGCGGAATCGATGATCAATTACCGCACCCATGAAAAAATCGCGCAAATTCATCATCTGATCGCCGATATGGGGTGCCGTCGCCACGAAGTCCATCCGATGTACCCGAGTGATTTTGCCAGGGATCTGCCGCTTTTGTCCCTCGCGGAGCTGCGGCGGTCGATCCACCGTCTGCTGGATGATAAGCATCCGGACGTATGGGTGCTGTTTGGCACGCTTCCTTTCTATCACTGCAATGCGGATGAGGAAGATCAACGCTTGCTGACACGGCTGAAGACGATGGATAATGTCACGGTTCGCAACGATCCGGACGGTCGCAATCGGCTCAATATCGATGTGTTCACAGGCAAAGTGTACGTAACTGATTTCGCTGAACTTTCCGCGATCGGCGACATTCGGAAAGAGTCGCTGTCTGCTGTGTTCGAACGCTGGCTGGAGCATCCGGTCTTCCGTCAGGTTCATTGTCATTGCCCCGAGGTGCAGTGCGCGGGTCCGAACTGGCTCGTAAAAGAAATGTACTACAAGCATGTTGACTTTTCACAGCGAAAAGCACAGCCCATGGGTATCACGAATTAGGGACAAATTTGAAAAGGGCAAAATAGAAATGAGCAAATTAGAAAAAATTGCATAGGGCAAGTTATGATTCGCATAAATAATCTTGAGAGCAAATCTCAAGATTATTTTGTTTTTTTAAGGAGGCGTTCCTTGTGTTGTTGCACCATACCCCATATAAAACTTACGAGCCGTTCATCGGTCCGTTCGATCCTTGTCCCCCCATCAAAGTCAAAGCGTATTCGACTCCCCCGAATTTGTATATTCAGTTTCAGCCGCCGGGATGGGAACAGTTCTCACCGGCAGAAGCTTTGAAACGCGGAACATTGTGGCCCGCATTATACAGCCCCTATGATCCGAAATACATGCTGAATCCCGGAGGGATGGGTGGGAAGGAGGGGAAACGATGACGAAAAAACCGGACGAAAAATATTACAAGCTGCTGCAAGAGTTGCAAGAGCTCGATTTCGTCCTGGTGGAACTGACGCTTTACCTCGATACGCATCCCAATGATTTGGAGGCGATCAAACAGTTTAACCAGTTTGCGCAAAAAAGGCAGCAAAAAGCTCGGGCATTTGAGCTGGAATACGGGCCGCTGCTTCAGTTTGGTCACAGTTTTTCCAGATACCCATGGGAATGGAAAGAAGCGCCGTGGCCGTGGCAAGTGTAGTCGAAAACGTCTAGGTGAGGAGGAATCGGTAAAACGATGTGGATTTATGAAAAAAAATTGCAATATCCGGTGCGGGTGAGCAAATGCGATCCGCGAATGGCTCGCTTTTTGATCGAGCAATACGGGGGAGCAGATGGCGAGTTGTCCGCAGCCTTGCGTTATTTGAATCAGCGCTATTCATTGCCTGACAAGGTGATCGGATTGCTGACGGACATCGGGACAGAAGAATTTGCCCATTTGGAAATGATCGCGACGATGGTTTACAAACTGACGAAAGATGCGACGCCGGAACAGTTGGAAGAAGCCGGATTGGGACCGCATTATGTCAATCATGACCGCGCCCTTTTTTATGAAAACGCGGCGGGGGTCCCGTGGACAGCATCCTATATACAGGCCAAAGGCGACCCGATTGCGGATTTGTACGAAGATATAGCGGCTGAAGAAAAAGCGCGCGCCACTTATCAATGGTTGATCGATATGACGGATGATGTCGACTTGCAGGACAGTCTAAAATTTTTAAGAGAACGCGAAATCGTGCATTCGCTCAGGTTCAAAGAAGCGGTTGAAATTCTCAAGGAAGAGCAAGGCAAGAAAAAATTTTTTTGAATTTTGTAACAAAAATGTAACAAAACGTTAACTCCTTCTTAATAAATTTACGTTATATTTATTGACAAGACCCCCCTTTAATATATATTTTTTTATCACCCGCACGGTACGCGGGAATTTTTTTATCCATTTTTAGGAAGAAGATGTTTTGGCATTGTGTTTCGTCTCCAAGATAAATGTATGGGCATGTTTGTCGAATAGGGACTGCCCGATTTGAACATAATCCTCGTTATGCCAGACGAGCTCGTCCGGCGGGTGAATCCTTTCTCCGTTTTTCCAAACCGAAACCGTCATTTCCATGTAGCGGGCGTTGTCAAAATCGACATCATGTATCAGTTCCTGTTGTTCGGCCAGCAGGGCAAATGCAGGCGGATCTTCTAAGATTTCAATTTTTGTGATACACTTGATCGGTAATATGATGCCTTGAGTGTTGATGCGAATGAGATCGTACTCTTCGAAATATTCGGTGATGACTCCTGAGATGAACGTCTGTTCATTGCCATAATAAATGTTCACTTTGGTTTCATCCCGAATCAGTTTCTCAAACATCCTTCGCATCCCTCCTCACTAATTAAGACACTTGACGAGTACTTTTCGTTGCAACAGTTTGTCTACCAGAGGTGATCATACGAGATGAATTGGAAATGGAAGCGTCCGGAGGCGATCCTGTTCGATCTGGACGGAACGCTGTTTCAGACGGAAACGTTGCTTCTACCTGCTTATCACCGGACGTTTGATACATTGCGTGAGGAAGGGTTGTTCAGTGGCGAAACGCCGCCGGAACAACGCATATTGGAAAGCCTGGGGCTATTGCTCCGAGATATTTGGAAAAATGTTGCGCCCGATTCCTCTGAACGCATGCGGGAGCGGGCCAATGAACTGCTGTTAAAGTACCAGCTGGAAGGTTTGCGAGAAGGGATTGGCGAGCTGTATCCAGGTGTCAAAGAAACGCTCGCACAACTTCACGAACGCGGTGTGCGCCTTTTTGTCGCAAGCAACGGCCTCGAAGCATATGTAAAGGGCGTCGTTAAACATATGGGGATCGCTCCTTATTTTGAAGCGTTGTACAGTGCGGGTGAATTCCGTACTGAGAGCAAAGTGCAGCTCGTCCGACTATTATTGGACCGCTATCGGATCGAAGCGGCCTGGATGGTCGGCGACCGTTCCTCGGACGTCGAGGCTGGTAAACAAAACGGACTTGACGTGATCGGATGCCGGTATGCCCAGTTTGGAAAAAAAGAGGAGCTGTCGGAAGCAAATGCGGTCATCCACTCCTTTCCGGAGCTTCTGCATTTTCTTGCTGACTGAAAGCTCCTCCCCCAACCTGTTCCTTTCATGAAGCATTCCGGTTCACTTTTTTTTGTGATTTTCGTAGAGCCAAAGTGCATATTCCAGCGGGCGAATAATCGCCTTGCGGTACGTCTCTTTCTCCCCGATCCGGTTAAAAATTTCCCGCGCCGGCTTCGGATTCGTTTCCAACAGCCATGGCTGTCCGTTTCGGTCAACAGCAATATCCAGAGCCAGCTCGCACATCTGCTTGTAATTTCGCTCCAGTTCGTTCACAACGGCAAGTCCGAGCTGGTTCATTTTCTGTTTGACCTGTTCTACCTCGCTGGAAGAAAACCATTTTTTCAGCAATGAATCCGCCCGCACTGCCCGTCCCCCGCCATGCAAGTTGGAGGTGACGCTGTTTTTTGCCCCGACCCGCCCCGCGCACCCGGTAATTTCCCATTCTCCCTGTCCGTTTTTCTGGATGAGCAACCGGTAATCATGCACCCGGCCGTTTTTCAGTTTCAGATCGATACCTTGCTGCACAATGTAAGGAACCCCTGCCCGCCATTTTTGCAATACCGCGCGCAGTTTTACGGGCGTCAACGTTTTGGGGACAATGATTCTCCGTTTCAGATCGCGGCCTTCTATCCGGTAACGCAAACCGGGCAAGGCCTGTATTTTCAAAATTCCGCGTCCACCCGTCCCGTTTGTCGGTTTCAAAAACGAAATGGGGTGGCGGCGCAAAAACTGAAACAGTTGCTTAGAATTTTCGATCAGGAGCGTCTCCGGCAAATGCGGGCGAATTTTTGCATTTTCCTTCAGCACGTTATAGATGATCCATTTGTTCGCGAGCGGTCGGTTGAGATAGAGCAAATCCGGATATAGGGCACGAAATTCGCGCAGCTTTTTAAAGCGGGGTGAACGTTGAAAGCGGCAGCGATCGAAGATCATTTGCGGCAAAGGCGTCCATTTCCTTTCCCATCTGGCGTTTTTCACATTGTAAAACAAAGCGTATGCACGTTTGCTTGCATGATCCACGTCTTCCGGGGTGAACAAAAAAATGTTCAGACCCATCCGCTCTCCTTCGGTGAGCAGCCGTCTGAAGTAACGCAGCTCTTCCAGCTGTTTCTTTTCATTCATGTACAGCGCCATCACGCCGAGTGTAGGTTGGGCCATCGATGCACCTACTTTCTTGTTCGCGATTGTGTTTGAAATGAACGGGTATACAAGTAATATCCGTACTCGATCAGCTTTTGCAGCGATTTCCTGCGAATTTCCGGCTCGTCAAATTTCATCGGCTTGGAATTAGCCTCAAAAAACCAAACATGTCCTGATTTATCCACACCGATATCAATGGACATCTCCCCATGCCTTCGCCCGGAACCTCTCTCAATCTGGCGGGCGATGGAGAGGGCGGCCTTTTTTACGCGAAGCAATATTTTTTTCGCCGTCACCGGACCAAATACATTGGTGAGCAGGCGCTTGGGATCGTCGATCGAACCCCCGCGCGGAACATGAGTGGTGATGCTGAGGCTGCCGGCCACGCGCGCGCCGATCCCGGTGATGGACCATTTGCCCTGAATATTTTTTTGGACCAGGATGCGGAGGTCGAACGGACGATCTTTGTAACTGGCCAACTCAATTCCTTGCTGCACAATATAATCTTCATCCCCGATATGTTCCTTGATTTTTTTGCGCATGTGGTTGAGTGTGCGGAATTTGAAAGTCCGGCTCGACTTCTTGTCCTGGATGGTCAAAACATACGGGTAGCGGGTTTTGCGGAAGTATTGCGCCTTCATGATACCCCGGCCCGCTTTTCCCTTTTCGGGCTTCAAGTAAAGAAGCGGATATTTTTGCAAAGCTTCCTTCAATTTCAAACGGTCTGAAAATTTGCGCGTTGACGGCGTATATTGGCGTGTCATTTTCGATTGACGCAACCATTTGAACAGGCTCCACTTGTTAAAAAAGGCCGGGTTAAACAACCGGATATCGGGATGTTTTAAGCAGGCTTTCAGCACCTGGCTCACTTCGGGCCGCAATTCATCTTCCCGTTGCGGAATGCGGTTGTAAAGCACTCGCGGCAAAGAAATCATCAGTTTCTGCCATGATTTTTGAGAGAAATCATACCGGTATCCGACAGCGGTGCGCCGGGCAAGATTAAGGTCGGAGACGGTTACGACGTAGACATCGATCCCCGCCTCCCGACCCGTGCGAATAATGTCGATAAAATTGTTACGGTTTCCGCGGAATTGCCGCTCCTCGTCGGCCACGGTCAAAATCCCGAAGATGGGCATCGATTTATCGTTGTGTACCATTTCACTCAATCCTCCTGCCGCGGAAAAACCGGCTCAAATACAGGCAATATTCGAAAATATAAGCTAGTGAAGCTTTGCCTTGGGGTTTAAGGGCCGGATGCTTGAAGATCGAGCGTCCCGGTTTGGAATTGGCTTCAAACATCCAGATATCCCCGTTTTTGTCGATGCCGATATCGAAACCGATCTCGCCAATCAAGTGCGGATCGTTGCGTTCGAGCGCCTCCGCCAGCTTGATGCTCGTTTGCTTCATTTTGTTCAAATATTCGGTAGCCTGGCTTTCGCTGAAAAGCCTTTTGAGTACAGACTCCGGCGTCATCAGTTGCCCTCCGCTGCGAACATGGGTCGTAACGCTGCCCTTGCCCGCTTTTTTGGCACCGAAGCCGGCCACCACCCACTCATTGTTTCCGTTTTTGTTCAGATGAAGGCGAAAATCGATCGGGCAGTTGTCCAGTTCAATGAGGCGGATGCCTTGCTGGATGACATGATTGCGCAATTTTTTTCCTTTTCGTTTGTTGATGAGATCCATCAGGCGGCTGAAGCGGGAAAAACGCAACAAAATGTTTCGGCCTGCATTGCGGTAACGAACGTAATATCCCCGCCCGGGAAGATGAGTGATGCGGTAGATTCCTTTGCCGAGACTGCCGGCGGTCGGTTTCAGATAGACGAATTTGTGTTTTTCCAGCATTTTGCGGATTTGCTCGGGAGACGGATCGATGTAGGATTCCGGCACATACCGGGACACTTCGGGTTCGTTTTGCAAAATGTTATAAATCTGCCATTTGTCATAAAAATTCCAGTTGAAAATCGGGATGTTGCGGCGTACGAACCGTTCTTTCAATGCCTGCATTGCAGGAGATCTTTCGATGCGGCGGTTGGTGACACGGTTGTAAACCACATCGGGAAGCGGGACGATTTTTCGCGTCCACCCCCCTTTGCTGTTCAGAAAATGGGCAGCGACCGTTTCATTATGCCAATTGATATCACCCGGACTGAAGGCGAAATAGAACGCTTTGCCGTTGCCGGCTTGCAAATAACTTTTGATGAGCCCCGATTTTCGTCCGAACGGTCTTGCATCGGTTCTTTGGTCGGCTGTCGTCATGATGCCGATCAGCGGTCCGAGTTCAATTTTTTCATTGTCCTGATTGGAGATGTACACGCTGCCGGTTTGGGGAAAGTGTATGAGGCTGCGGATTGTGCTGGGAATGTACAGATGTTTACCCGGTTTTTTAATCCGTTTCAAAGCAGTGCGCGTCACCTTTTTACCGAGTCGAAGCTGAATGGACTTGGTCGGCTTCAGATTCAGCTGCTTGAGCAAGGACGACGAGGCATAAATCGACCTGCTTGCCTGCTTGGTGAAATGTATCTTGCATGATGTTAATGTCATTTTGATGCGATAACCTCCTCATGGCCGCTCCAATAAATACTTGGCATAGAACAAAGGTTGCCGGATGGCGGCATTGCGGATAGCCTGACTGCCGGAAAAAGCCGCCCGTCCCGGCTTCGAATTGACTTCCAAAATCCATACTTTTCCGCTTTGATCAACCCCAAAATCGAGACCGAGTTCAGCCATTCTTCCGTAATATTGCTCCAGGTAAGGAGGGAGAGTTTTACACAGACGTTGAATCCGTTCAAGCAAATGTCTGCTTAACGTTTCACCGAATTCGCGACGCAAAAACGGTTCCGCTTTTAGCGCTATGCCGCCACCGTGCAGATTGGCGGTCACACTGCCCGGCCGTCCCAGGCGGACGGCGATGCCGGTTGTGCACCAGACGCCGCGGCCGTTTTTTTGTACAAGCGCGCGTACATCATAGGGAAGGCCGCTTTTGGTCTGCAGGGAGAGCGCGGGTTGGATCAAATATTTTCGCTGTTTGAGATAAGGGGTGATACGATCCTTGATGCCGCTTATATGATCGACGTCGAACTGAATAGGACGATTGGCGGAATCTCTGCCACGAATGCGGAATGTGCCTGCGGATGTTTCCATCATATGAAACACCCCTCTCCCCTGACAGCCTGACAACGGCTTTAAAAACGCATTTTTGTATTTCTTGAGCCATTTAAATAATGATTCAGGCGAGCGATAAAGTGTTGTTTTCGGCAAAAAGGGGCGGAAGTCCGGAGAGCGCGCAAGGATAAGCTGCATCTCCCATTTATTGCCGACGCTATGACCGAGCAATCGGCTCAACCGCAGAGAACGGATATTTTTCATAAATTGTCGTTTTTGCAGGAGATGACGCCTGTATTTGTAGAAACTGCGATCGTAAATCAGGGCAGGGAGCGGGAATTTGCCCAGCACCCATTCGCCCCGTTCAGAATCAAACCGGTAACCCCATGTTTTTTTTAGCTTCCATGACACCCAGGCAGGGGAAAAGATGAAGACGGACAATCCCGCCTTGTTTCCGAAAGCGGCCAGCTCGCGGTAAAACTCCTGATCCTGAAATGGAGGTCGACCGTTCGTATCGCACACCAGGATGCCGACATAACGGTTCTGCATCATAGGCACCTACAAGTCCGCCAGAAAACGGGAATATTGCAATACTTTTTTGACCGAGGGTCTTGCTTTTCCCGTAATCATGGACGTATTATCATTTTTGGACGGCTTGGAATTGATCTCCAGCAACCAGACTTTGCCGTGATGATCGACGGCAAGATCGACCCCGAGTTCGCCAAAGTGATAGGGCAGCTGCTGGTCGAGTCCTTTGGCCAATTGCACTGCTGCGCTTTTCAGGCGGCTGTGCACGCTTTTTACCTTGCCCGGAGCCATTCCGGACAGCCTGAGTGCGGTGCGCGCCGGATACAACGTTCCGCCTCGCGCAAGGTTGGATACGAATTGGTTGTTGCCGGCAACCCGTCCTACAATCGAAGTCAGTTCCCATTCTCCGGCGATGTTTTTTTGCACGAGCGCACGAAAATCGACCGGCCTGTTTCGCACGTGGATCAGATCGATTCCTTGCTGGATTTGATAGCGCCTGGTTTTGATTTTGCCGGCCAACATTTTGATAAGGGCGGAAGCGGAGCGGAAGGAACGAACTTTTGTACCGCTCATACTGAGGGTTTGACACTGAAACGCCCCTTTGTCAAGCCGGGATATACGGATGATGCCTTTGCCCAGACTGCCTCGGACCGGCTTGAGAAAAACGGTTGGATACTTGTTGAGCATGGCGATGAAGCGCTGCGAACTTGTCAGCGAGTGGGACTCGGGCAAAAAGGGTTGCAGTGCGGGAACTTTGCCAAGCGCTTGAAAAACTTCGGATTTATCCAGAAACTTTTCGTTAAAGATATGGGTATGGTAACGTAGCTTTGCTCCCTTCACAAACTGGCGCACCTTTGGGCTGTTTTCGAGCCGCCGCGTCGTCAAGCGATTGTAGACGACATCGGGTACGGGAAAACGGCCGCGCCTCCAAGTCCCATGGGGAATCCAGCCTGAAAGCGTTGCGGATTTCGAGCTGATATCGTTCGGTGTGAAAAAATAAACAAATCCCCCGACTGTCCGGCATGTATCATACAATTCTCGGCAAAAATCATCGTTGGAGCCAAACGGTTTGTCGGGATGTAAACGGGATATACGGCTCATCAACACACCGATTAGCGGGCCGACCCGGATGGTGCCCGAAGCAGGTTGGTAATCGATGAGAAGGCTCGTACCGGCAGGAAGTCCGGTTTGTCGGGCGAGTGCTTCCCCCATTTTCATTTCGTTTGCGCGGCCATCTGCAACAACCGTCACTTGTGTCGTCAGTGCACCGAACTTGAATGGAACGGGAGTTTCAAGCGGAATGTTTTTTTTCTTGATCAGTGACTCCGGCAGCCGGACGATTTGGTCGCCGGCAGCCGTCCCAGCGAAACGAATTTGAACGGCTGTTTTTTTCGACATAGGTGTTCTCCTTTATACAGCTGTCATGGCACGAATTCGTTACATTATCATATGAGGACGGAAATCCCTTGGTGATAGGCGTCCCTGAAAAAGAAGGACGGTGGGAAGAAGTTGTCCAATATGCTCCAAATTTTGCTCGGCGTATCGATCGCGGCTCTGATCGGCGGCATGACCAATTATGTGGCGATCAAGATGCTTTTTCATCCGAAGCGTGCTTGGAGAATCGGTGGAAAGACCGTTCCGTTAACCCCGGGAGTGATTCCGAAACGAAAAGAAGAAATGGCCCGTTCGCTCGGCAAGGTGGTCGGGGAGTATCTGGTCACTTCGGAAGGCCTGCGCACCGTCATTCGCGGAGAACGCATGCGTGAGATGCTTACCAACAAGCTGCTTGAGCTTATAGCCAAGCATTTGGATGAAGCAGAAACCGCAGAATCCCTGATTTTGCGTTTTGTAAGGCGCGAGCGTTATGAACAGTGGATCCGGACCAGTGAAGATTGGACACGGGAAAACTTTTTTTCATTTTTACATAAGCTGTGGGAGCGGGGGGAATGGAGATTAAAGCCGATCGGCCAGTGGACACACCAGTTTGCATTTCGGGAGCAGTTGCCGGAAAAATGGGCTTCCTGGCTGATAGAGATGGCGGAAGAAGAGCTTCGGTCAGCGCGGGGGGAAGCGTTCGTTCAGGACATCGTCACGCATTTTCTGGAGCGGGGCGGCTGGTTGGGGATATTGGCCGAACTGATGACCGATACGCAAAAATTGTCCTTGCGACTGCGTGCCATGCTGCTGGAACTGTTAAAATCACCGAATACAAAAAGCCGGCTGACAGAGATGTTATCAGCCCGGCTCCATGAGCTGGAGCAACTCAGTGTGGAACAGCTGATCGAGAAGATGAGCGGAACGGATGCTTGGACGTGGGTAAAGCAAAATGCGCAATCGATTGTTAAACCGGAGAGCTGGCCGCGTAAACTGTTAACGGTGAACATTGCCGAGTGGTGGCCCGAATATAAAACCTGGTTAGAAGAACGCGTTCCGGACTTGAGCCGGTGGATCCTGGCTCAAGTCGATGAGAGAGTGGAAGCGCTCGTGAGATCCATCAACCTGCCGGAGCTGGTTGAACGCGAGGTCATCCGTTTTCCGGTCGGGCGGCTGGAAGACCTGATTTTAAAGGTGACCGGCAAGGAATTTCGTGCGATTACCTGGTTCGGCGCATTGATCGGAGGCTTGATCGGGTTTGTCCAGTCCGTGTTGATCCTGTATGTATTCAGCGGATAACATCAAGACATATATGTCCTCCTTGTCTCATAAATATGATAGCAACGAGTGTAAGCCACCAATGGTAAAACCCATTGGCAGCTGCCGTTCATTACCGGAACAAGGAGGTTTTTGATCTTGATGAAATCGGTCTATTCGGTCATCTGTCTCAGCGTGGCGCTGGGCCTGCTCCTTTATGCGGTTCCCCGTCTTGAAATCGGACAAGGTTTAACATTGTCCGGTATCTTCTCCATCGTCTGGCTCGGTATGATCCTGCTGATCATCGCTGCGCATTTGCATCGCTTGCTGGGGGTGGACGAAGAGACGCAGCAGGAAATGGATCGAGTCCG
Organism: uncultured Paenibacillaceae bacterium; assembly: GCA_937925675.1. Taxonomy (GTDB): domain Bacteria; phylum Bacillota; class Bacilli; order Paenibacillales; family CALAME01; genus CALAME01. The sequence continues at coordinate 62,829 of CALAME010000041.1, forward strand.
GCTGTACAAACAGTGGAGAACCAGGCAATGGCTGTCTGACCGGATCAGGGAACGGGAGAAAGGGCGGTTATGATTTCGTGGTCTGTACCTCTTTCACCATTTTCAGGCTCATCGGTTTGAAACAAAAATGATTGCATGTGCCTGTCGCGGACACCCGTCCAAACCGAGGGCAGTTTCCATGCAACATATCCGCCCCGAGTTCAAAGTAACGACAATTATAGCAGCTTCTTTTCAATTCGGGTGAAATGGAGTAATAAGTCATCGGGAATTCTCCTGTAATTGAGTGATGGCAGCATTGATGATCATTTGAAATTGAACGGCTCGGTGTGTGATCTCGCTGACGATGTGATCCAGAATCTTTTCGTCACCGCTTGCGAGCAAGGATTCCAGTTCGTTGCGGCGACGGTGGCACACGGTTTGGATCGCCATCTTCAGCACCTGATCCTCCACGAGATCCGACTTTTCCATCCGACAAAAATCCTCCTTAAAGCACTGGTCTATACTACTAGAATAAAGGAGGATTTTGTTAAAGTGTACTCCGATTAAAACTTTTAAAAAGTCTTTGACATTCGATGAAAGATATGGTATATTATCTAGCTTTATCAAAATGGAATCCTTACGGTAAATACCGTACCTTCTTCTTCGTTGCTCCGCGCTTGTAATGTCCCTTTGTATTCCTCCACTTTCATCCTGACGATCAACAACCCCAGACCGCTGTTTTTTCCATTGCGTTTGGTCGTATAGCCGGGCGAGAAACAGCGGCGCAGTTCTTCCTCTCCCAGTACAGGCCCCGGATTGCGAACCGTGATGTACAGATGGTCTTCTGCAGCGATCCCTGTAATTTCAACCCAGCGCTGTTCTTTCGGAAGCGAAGCGACAGCTTCGATGGCATTGTCCAGCAAATTGCCGGATATGCGCACGACATCGATCGACTTGATATTGACCGGTACGTTTTCCAGCCCGGAAAACTCAAAGTCAAGTCGGATATCCAGGCTGACCGCAAGTGCGAGTTTCGCCTGAATGAGTGCGGAAAAGCCGGGGTGGCCGATGTCGATCCAATCGCGAATTTGCTGGGTTTCCTTCGCCAGATCGGCGATATACCTTTCCGCATCCTCGTACTTGCGGTTGGCCAGCATGGAAGCGATCACCTGCACATGGTTCAGAAAATCATGCCTTTGTCCGCGGATGGCATTGTACATGTTGTTGATGTCCTGTATGTAAAACTCATGCGTGGAGCGGGCAGCGCTTTCACGCGACAGACGGATCAATTGCGCAGAAAAGAGAAGCAAGAACAGCCCGCATAAAAGCCCGGATATGTACAAGGTGTGCATCACAACCGATTCGCGCGACAGGATCGATTCATACTGAATCGAAAAGTAGATCATCGTCAGTACGACTTGAATCACAAAAAACAAGATCAGACAGGCCATAAGCGTTTTGCGAGATCCGCTCAGACGTTTCATCAGCCCGGCGGTTTCATCCACAGGTTTCGTCCTCACCAGAAGGATGGTAAGCAAGGTGAAAAAGGCAAAAATAGGCCAATAAAACAGGATGAGCTTGGATACGCTTGTCGTCAACAGATCCGCATCGGCATAGCGTGGCCCGATAATGAACCATACGCTTCGGCTGAGCAAGATCAGCAAGTAGGCAAGCACAGACACGCCCAGTTTATGCAACCATGGCCAACTGCGAAACATGAATAAAAACAAAGCGAAAAAGACGATGGCGGAATAAATCATGTGGCCGGTTGCCGTAAACAGGGGCATGAGCGCGGTGACAAGTAACGATTCCAAAAGCGAAAACATGACGATCCTGGTAAAATGCTGTCGCAACGGATAACCGAGCACCGACAGACTGAACGTTACGAAAACGAGCGTAGCCGGCGCACTATAGACCGACATGATCGTCACGACGGGTAATAAATATTCCAACATGCATACCTCGCGCTTTTTATTCTCGTTTATTTACATGTTGATGTTAACATGTTCTTCCGCAACTATCCAGTACGGGATTTGGAAAAACAGGAAATTTGCCAGCCGCCCCGGCAATAAGCTATAATACAAATTAGTACAGATAAATACAGAAACGGTTAAAGAGGTGTAACAGTTGGGAGGATGGGAGCATCCACATATTACAAAGCACGAGCAGATTTTGAAATATATTGAAAATTTAGGTGTTGGAACCAAAATTTCAGTACGGCGTTTGGCCAGAGAGATGGGGGTCAGCGAAGGAACCGCCTACCGGGCGATAAAAGATGCGGAAAAACGCGGTTTAGTCAGTACGAAAGAGCGGATCGGTACGGTTCGTATCGAAAATCAGCCGCGCACAAATATCGATCAACTCAATTTTGCTGACATCTGTAAAATGGTGGATGGCAAAGTGCTCGGCGGTGAGCGCGGGCTGAACAAAACGCTCAACAAATTCGTGATCGGTGCTATGAAGCTCGATGCAATGATGCAATATGTACAGGCCGGCAGCCTGCTGATCGTCGGTAACCGGATCGACGCCCAGCAATGCGCGCTGGAGCAGGGGGCAGCGGTACTGATCACCGGTGGCTTTGACACGAGTCCGGAAGTAAAACGTCGCGCGGACGAGCTTGAACTGCCGCTGATGTCTTCCAAGTACGACACGTTCACCGTCGCTTCGATGATCAACCGCGCCATGTATGACCGCCTCATCAAAAAGAAGATCATCCGTGTGGAGGATCTCATTGATCCCGATGCCAAGGTGCATACCCTCAAAAGCACCAGCAAGGTGAAGGATTGGAATGATTTGTTTCACCGCACCGGCTATAGCCGCTTTCCGGTCGTCGATGAATGGAATCGGGTGATGGGGATGATCACGTCCAAAGACGTCGTTGGTGCATCTCCCGAACAGTCGATCGACAAACTGATGACGAAACAGCCGAGTTCGGTGTATCCGAACACATCGGTCGCTTCCGCCGCCCATCTCATGGTGTGGGAAGGGATTGAGCTGTTGCCGGTCGTAGACCATCACCGCAAATTGATCGGGGTCATCAGCCGGAAAGATGTATTGAAAGCGATGCAGGATTTGCAAAATGAACCGAATATCGGGGAAACGTTCGAAGATCTGATCTGGTCGGCGTTCACCGCCATCCGGGACGAACAGAACGTGCTCAAGTTTACCGGCAAGATTTCGCCCCAGATGACCAATCATCTCGGAACGGTTTCGGAAGGCGTCCTGGCGACATTGATCACGAAATCGGCGTATGCCGCCATTCGGGAAGTGAGAAAGGGAGATCTGGTGCTGGAAAACCTGACGACCTATTTCGTGCGTCCGGTACAGATCGACTCCACGGTTGAAATCATTCCGCGCACGCTCGAGGTCAGCCGCAAGTTCGGAAAAGTGGATGTAGAAATTTTTAGCGGGGAGGAGCTTGTGTGCAAGGCGCTCGTCACCGCGCAGGCGATCAATCAGATCTAGTTTGACGCCTAGGTACAATCATTCGGATGCCGGCTTCTCTAAAGATTTAAAATGTTTGCGATTTTTCCAACCGGCGATCAGGTTGATCAAACCGAGCAACATAAAGACTGTGCCGACCGCGATGCGGAGCCAGGTGTCAAAAAAGAAAAAAAGCTGTATGCTCCCGAGGCAGATGAGCATAATTCCCATGCTGATGTTCATGTTGGCCAATAGCAGACCTTTGGCTTCGGGGGCTGCTTTTCGTGAGCGGAAACTGAAATATATGGAACTTCCGGCGGCGGCAAAGGCGATGAAGATGAGCAGCAATTGCAAGGATTCAGCCAACGTTGTTCGCTCCTTTGATTTCCTTTTCATTTTTTATTGAAATCGTACCGGAGCGAAAATGAAAATGCAAGCGATCAATCTTTGTCTTTCCACTCGCGGGCGGTGATGCGCACTTTCATTTCGTCATAGACGACGATGATCGATTTAATTTCCACGATATAATCCCGGTCATGGATGTTGGGAATGCGCCGCTCCCCGAACAATGTTCGTGCAATCTGGGATGTGTGGGTGTCGGCCAGGTAAGAGATCGGTTTTCCTTTGAACACGCTGAGTGCGGTCTTGACGTTTTCGATAATTTTGTTTTTGATGACCTCGCTGATCGCCTCTTCGTTCGGATCGTCTTCGATATCGACTACGATCGATTTGATGACGGTATGCTGATTTTTGTATTTTTCCAGATCTTTGATCTTGTCCAGCAATTCGTTTTTTTCCCGGCGTAACGTATCGTTGGCCGCTAAAATTTCATTCATGTTGTGCTGGTAGACGAGCATGAACAGAGCGGCGCCGATGATCATCCCACAAACGAGCAGAGCAAAGGCCTGGGACCACGCCACCCATTGGCTGAAATTCGGAACCCTCATGAAAACATCTCTCCATTGCAGAGCCAGTGGACCAGTTTTGTTCCGATATGGGCGCCCATGAAGGCGCTGACAATGAGCAGCACCTGTTTCAACGCAGGCGAAAGCTCGCCGTCGATGACATGGCTCTCGATCGTGCGGAACGGATCGATCGTTCCCCCCACTGCGGCGATCACAGCCCAGATCTTGATATTTTTCGCGATGTCTTCCATGGTGATGGTCGGCGGCTGCAGGGTCAGGATCGAACCGATGCCCGACATCAGTGACGCACCGAGTACGACCCCGAACGCCACGGCAAAATGGATGATCATCTGAGCGAGAAAGATGCCCATCGTTCGATCGGTCCCTTCTTTCTTGTTTCCCTTCGGTTGCTCTTTGTTTCAATCATGGGTTGTCACATAATCATTGTATGGGAAGTGGGACGGGGTTTATGATAAAATGATGACAAGAATATCAGTTCGGCAAAGGGAGCTCATTCGTGATGGCGGGTTCATTCGTACACTTGCACGTGCATAGCGAATACAGCTTGCTGGATGGTGCAGCGAGAATCACGGATCTCGTTCAGCGTGCGGCTGAGCTCAACATGAATGCGCTGGCGCTGACAGATCACGGCGTCATGTACGGAGTGATCCCTTTTTACAAAGCTTGCAAGCAGGCAGGCATCCGCCCGATCATCGGCTGCGAAGTCTATTTGACCGACGGATCGATGAAAGATAAGCTGTCGCGCCGGGATCAGCCGATTTACCATCTGCTTTTGCTGGCCAAAAATGAGCAGGGGTACCGCAACTTGATGGCGCTGTGCACACGCGCCCATCTGGAAGGCTTTCACTACAAGCCAAGGGTGGATAAAGAGCTTCTGAATCAATACCGGGATGGACTTATCTGCACGAGCGCCTGCATCCGCGGCGATATTCCCTGGCACCTGTTGCATGGCCGGTATGATGAGGCGAAGCGTGCCGTAGCGGAATACAAAGAAATTTTCGGGAACGACTTTTATCTGGAGATTCAGGACCACGGGTTGCCGGAACAGAAACAGGTGCTGAAGCCGCTCATCGAACTCAGCCGGGAAACGGGTGTGCCGCTTGTGGCTACCAACGATGTTCACTACGTCCGTGCGGAAGATCATGCTGTGCAGGACGTGCTGCTGTGCATCGGCACCGGCAAGACGCTGGAAGATGAAGACCGCATGCGCGTGCGAACCGATCAGATGTACCTAAAAAGTGCGGAGGAAATGGCGCGGCGGTTTGCGCATGTGCCCGAAGCGCTGGAAAATACGCTTAAGATCGCAGATGAATGCTGGCTCGAACTCGAATTTGACCGGCCGATTTTGCCGGAGTACCGGCCGCTGCCTGAAGGCCGGACCTCCGCCGGCTATTTGAGGGAGTTGTGCGAACAGGGCGTGCGAAGCCGCTATGCCGCTGATCCGCGGTTCAATGACGAATCGTTCCGCGCTCAACTTGTGGAACGCCTTTCTTTTGAGCTCAGCACGATAGAGAAGATGGGGTATGCCGACTATTTTCTCATCGTCTGGGATTTCATCCGCTTTGCGCGCGAGCGGGGCATTGCAGTCGGTCCGGGGCGCGGCTCTTCCGCAGGCAGTCTCGTCGCCTACGCCCTCGAGATTACCGATGTCGATCCGCTCCGGTACGGGCTGTTGTTTGAGCGGTTTCTCAATCCTGAACGGGTGAGCATGCCGGATATCGATATCGACTTCAGCGACGAGCGGCGCGATGAAGTGATCGAATATGTCGTGAACAAATACGGAGCCGATCATGTAGCCCAGATCATCACGTTCGGAACGATGGCCGCACGCGCTGCGGTCAGGGATGTCGGGCGCGTCATGAACCTGCCGTATGCGCTCGTTGACCAGACCGCAAAGATGATCCCCGCCCAACCGGGCATGACGATCGAAAAGGCATTTCGCCTCAATCCTGATCTTGTGGATCTGTACAAACGGGAACCGCGCGTGCAACGGCTGATTGAGGTGGCGCGAAAAGTCGAAGGCATGCCCCGGCATGCATCCACACATGCGGCAGGGATCGTGCTTTCCAAATCACCGCTGATCGAGTATACTCCGCTCCAGGAAGGATCGGAGCGCATCCCGCTTACGCAATATTCGATGGAGCACCTGGAATCGCTCGGCTTGCTCAAGATGGACTTTCTCGGTTTACGCACGCTCTCGATCTTGGAAAGAACCGTATCGTCCATCGAGCGGGATTATGGGGTGAAGATCGATTTCGATCAGATTCAAGATGACGACAAGGCCACATACGAATTGCTCGGCAGAGGAGATACCGCAGGTGTGTTTCAGCTGGAATCCCGGGGCATGCAGCGCGTGCTCAGGGAGCTGAAACCGTCCCGGTTTGAGGATATCATCTCGGTAAATGCGTTGTACCGGCCCGGACCGATGCAGTTTATTCCGCAGTTTATCGAAGCCCGGCATGGTAGGAAACAGGTGGAATATCCCCATCCGTCGCTCGAACCGATCCTGAAGGACACTTACGGGATCATCGTCTATCAGGAACAGATCATGCAGATCGCCAACCAGATGGCCGGATTTTCACTCGGTGAGGCGGACTTGCTGCGGCGGGCGGTCTCCAAAAAGATCAGGGAAGTTCTCGACCAGGAGCGGGCCCATTTTGTCCAGGGGAGCGTGCGGAACGGATACTCGGAGGAAGTGGCCAACCGGGTTTATGACATGATTGTGCGCTTTGCCGATTACGGGTTTCCGAAGGCGCACGCCACCGCCTACAGCGTGCTCGCCTACCGCACCGCGTATCTGAAAGCGAACTATCCGCTTCAATTTATGGCAGCGATGTTGACCGCCTCGATGGGAAATCACCGCAAAATTGCCGAATATGCGGACGCATGTCGTAAAATGGGGATTGAAGTATTACCTCCCGACATCAATGAAAGCGGCAAGTATTTTACCCCGATCGCCGCTGCGGATGGAAAACAGGGAGCGATCCGCTTCGGGTTATCCGCAGTCAAAAATGTCGGAACGCATGCGATCGAAGCGATTTTGCGCGAACGGGAACGCAAACCGTTCGAAAGCCTGGAAGACTTTTGCCGGCGCGTCGACCATCGCCATTGCAACCGCAAAGTGGTAGAATCCCTCATCTGGTGCGGAGCGATGGACAGCTTGCCGGGGCATCGCGCGCAGCTGATCGCGGTGCTGGATGAGACGATGGAGGCTGCGCAGAAGTGGAAAAAGGAGCGGGAGGATCTGCAGCTGCATCTGTTCGGATTCGAGGAAGAGATCAACTGGAGCATCGAATACCCGGACGTCCGTCCGCTGGCGGAAGAAGACTTGCTGGAGGCCGAAAAAGAATATCTCGGGCTGTATTTGAGCGGTCATCCGATCGAACGGTTTGAAGAAACGTTGCGAGCGATCGGAGCGACACCGCTGGTGGAATTGTCGACCAAGCGGGACGGCCAAACGGTAACGGTCGGCGGGATGGTCCGTTCCATGCGCCATATCGTCAGCCGCAAAGGTGAACCGATGGCGTTTGTCCAGCTCGAGGACCGGGTCGACGAGGTAGAGGTTGTCGTTTTCCCGTCCGTCTGGCGCACTTGCGCTCCGTATGTGGAAAAAGGCAGCCTGTTGGCCGTGCGCGGCAAGATGCAAGTGGAAGAAGAAGGGGTCAAGCTGTTGGCGGATCGGGTGCGACCGCTTGAAGAGATCGCGCAAAGAAGACCGGCGCGAATGTACATCCGCATACCGGCTGGATTGGAGCAACCTGACAAGCTGAAGCAACTGAGGCAGATGTTGATCGAACATGCAGGATCTACCTCGGTTGTGCTATATTATGAACGGGACCGCCGTTACCGGGCGCTGAACGGAAAATACGGTGTCGAACCTTCCCCGGAGTTGCTACATCGCATTGAAACGCTGTGCGGTGAAGGTTCGGTACGATTCAGGTAAGTCGCTGTCCGCTTTCGGACGTCTGCGGCATTTGCGGGGGAAAGATTAGTTATGCTATCATTAATCCATCGCAACGTCGTGGAAATGTAGCGCAAACCAAGGAGGGTAAGTGTCGATGTGGACAGTGATCTATATTGCTCCCAGCAAAGAAACAGCAGAGCGGATGGAGCAGAAGCTGTCTGAGGAAGGTTTTCTGGTCAAGATCCGACCGTCCAGCCTATCCAAAAATCAATACGAAATTCTCGTTCCGGAAGGAGAGCTGGACGATGTGCAGGAAATCCTCAATTCGATATTGAACTCCTAAATCGGGATAGATTGGAATTTGACGCCTTGTGAGGTGCCGACGTGTTTAAAGAATTTTTCGGTAAAAAAAGAAAATATGCGACCGTCAAAAGTGCGAAAGCACGGGATATTCCCGAAGGACTGATGACGAAATGCCCGAAATGCGGCGCAATCCATTTCAGCAAAGAACTGGAAAAAAACTTGAAGGTCTGTTCTGAATGCAGCTATCATTTCCGTCTCAGCGCCATGGAACGGATCAACATCACTCTGGATGAAGGGACATTCAAAGAATACGATGCGACGATGGCCTCCAGCGATCCGCTCGAGTTTCCCGGTTACAAGGAAAAATTGGAGAAACACCGCAAGGCGACCGGAATGCGCGATGCCGTCATCACCGGAGAAGGGCGGATCGGCGGGTTTGATGTCGTCATTTGCGCCATGAGCTTTTCTTTTTTTGGCGGCAGCATGGGGTCTGTCGTCGGAGAGAAAGTGACGAGGGCGATCGAGTCTGCGAATGCCAAAAAGATGCCGCTCATCATATTCTCCACTTCCGGCGGAGCGAGAATGGAAGAAAGCATATTGAGCCTGATGCAGATGGCCAAGACGAGCGCTGCGCTTGCACGGTTTTCGGAAGCGGGCGGTTTTTATGTGTCTGTCATTACCGATCCGACTTACGGCGGAGTCCCGGCCAGCTTTGCCATGCTCGGCGATTGCATCCTGGCTGAACCGGGAGCCGCTTTCGGATTTACAGGCAGAAGGGTGATCGAACAGACGATACGCCAAAAGCTGCCCGATACGTTCCAAACCGCCGAGTTTAACCTGAAACATGGCCAGGTCGACAAAGTCGTTTCTCGCGATCAGATGCGGCCGACGCTGATCCGATTGCTGGACCTGCATGTGGCAAAGAAAGGGTGAGACCATGGCTAACGAAATGCCGTTTGAGCGCCCACTCGAAGAACTGCGGGCGAAAATCGATGAACTGCGCAAGTTTGGTGAGGAAAAAGGGATCGATTTCAGCGAGGAGATCGCCAGACTGGAAGAACGCTATGCCAAACTGGAAGATGAGATCTACCGCAACTTGGACACTTCGCAAAAGATTCAAATTGCGCGCCATCCGCAACGCCCGACAACTCTGGACTACATAAACCGCATATTCGATGATTTTATCGAGCTGCATGGCGACCGCAGCTATGGGGATGACTTGGCGATCGTTGGCGGAATCGGCAAGCTGGATGGCATTCCGGTGACTGTGGTCGGCCATCAGAAAGGAAAAGATACGAAAGACAACATCGCCCGCAACTTTGGCATGCCCCATCCGGAAGGGTTCCGGAAGGCGTTGCGCCTGATGCGCCAGGCAAACAAGTTTTCAAGACCGATCGTGACCTTTATCGATACACCGGGTGCCTACCCTGGTGGTGCAGCAGAGGAAAGGGGACAAGCTGAGGCGATCGCCCGCAATCTATTCGAAATGGCATCGTTTTCAGTTCCGATCATCAGCATCGTGATCGGGGAAGGGGGAAGCGGTGGCGCGCTCGCACTCGGTGTTGGCAATCGGGTGTTGATGCTGGAAAATGCCATCTATGCGGTCAGCAGTCCGGAGGCCGCAGCCTCCATTTTGTACAAGGATGCTTCGCAGTCGCTCAAGGCAGCGGAAGCGATGAAAATTACAGCAGACCATATTCTCAGGCTCGGCATAGCGGATGACATCGTGCCGGAACCGCGCGGTGGCGCCCATCGGGATCCCGATTATCAGGCAGCGCAAATCAAGGAAAAGTTGCTGAAACACCTCGGAGAACTAATGGCGATGGATCGGAACGCTTTGGTGGAGGACCGCTACCGCAAGTTCCGCGGCATCGGGCAGTTTATTTTTGAACAGGAGGAGTAGCAACCATTATGCGTAAAACAAAAATCGTATGTACGATCGGTCCGGCCAGCGAATCGCCGGAAATGATTCGCAAACTCATTATGGCGGGCATGAACGTGGCGCGGCTCAATTTTTCTCATGGCGATCATGAAGAACAGGGAGCCCGCATCACACGGATCAAGGAAGCTCGTCGGGAACTGAACAAGAACGTGGCGATCTTGCTGGACACGAAAGGGCCGGAGATTCGTACCGGGAATCTGAAGGAAAGTGCTGTCGAGTTGGTCGAAGGTGAATCGATCATCTTGACAACAGAAGACATCTTGGGGGACAAGCACAAAATTTCGGTCATGTATGACGGTCTGCCGGATGATGTCAAACCCGGCTCGATTGTGCTTATTGACGATGGACTGATCGAATTGAAAGTGGAGGAAGTCGTGGGACGGGAAGTCCATTGTCGCATTTTGAACGGAGGTACGCTGAAAAGCAAAAAAGGTGTCAACTTGCCCGGCGTGAAAATATCGTTGCCCGGCATTACACCCAAAGATGCCGATGACATCGTGTTCGGGATCAGTCAAGGCATCGATTTTATTGCCGCTTCGTTCGTGCGGAAGGCGACCGATGTGCTGGAGATTCGCGAATTGTTGGAGCAGCACGGCGGAGAACACATTCAAATTATTTCCAAAATCGAAAACCAAGAAGGCGTCGACAACATCGATGAAATTTTGGAAGTATCCGACGGCATCATGGTGGCCAGAGGCGATCTCGGGGTTGAAATTCCTCCCGAAGAAGTGCCGCTCGTGCAAAAGCGGATCATCGAAAAATGCAATCAGAGAGGTAAACCGGTCATTACGGCCACCCAGATGCTCGATTCGATGCAGCGCAATCCGCGCCCGACCCGCGCTGAGGCGAGCGACGTCGCCAATGCGATATTTGACGGAACCGACGCCATCATGTTGTCCGGAGAGACGGCCGCCGGCAAATACCCGGTTGAGGCCGTACAGATGATGGCGCGCATCGCTGAACGGGCGGAGGAAAGCCTGAATTATCGGGATCTGTACAAAAAACAAAGCAACGCGCAGCAGATGACGGTAACGGAAGCGATCAGCCAGGCGGTAGCCACCTCGGCGCTCGATCTCAACGTACGTGCAATCATTACCTCCACCCAGAGCGGATATACGGCGAGGATGGTGTCCAAATACCGGCCCAAATCGCCGATCATCGCGGTGTCTACGGATGAAAGGGTCATGCGTCAGCTCGCGCTGGTATGGGGCGTGCATGCGATTTGTGGCAAGGAAGTGGACAACACGGATGACATGTTTTCCCTGGCTGTCAATGCGGCGATGAATGCCGGCTTTGTGCAGCTCGGCGATCTGGTTGTGATTACGGCCGGTGTTCCGGTCGGACGTTCTGGCACGACAAACCTGATCAAGGTCCATCAGGTCGGAGATGTCATCGCCAAAGGGCAGGGGATCGGCAGTCAGAAAACAGTGAGCGGAAAAGTGGTCATCGCCCTGACTCCGGAAGAAGCGATTCAAAAGGCGAGCGCAGGTTGCATCCTGATTACGCCGTCCACCGATAAGGAATATATGCCGGCGATGGAAAAGGCAGCAGCTGTCGTCACGGAAGAAGGAGGCATTACTTCCCACGCCGCCGTCGTTGGACTGAGCCTGGGCATACCTGTGATCGTCGGGGTGAAAAACGCAACGAAAGTGCTGAAAGACGGGATGGAAATTACGCTGTATCCGGAAGTGGGAGCCATTTACTTAGGACAGACCCAGGATGCAGAAACGAAGGATGATGGGCTTAGATCAGCTGAGCTCAACAATCAAAAACGATCATGACGATCAAGAATGACAGATCAAGCGTAAAACAAGAAGGATACAAACTCATGGATTGGCGGGTTTTGGCTGTGGAAAAAGATTCGGCTTAAACCCGCCTTTTAGACGTATATATGGATAAAAATAGAAGGATCGGCGGTTTATGCGGTTGCGGGAGGGGTATCCTATGCATGAAGAAAAGTGGCATGTGTTCCCGTGGAGGGTCAGATACCTGGAATGCGATCGGATGGGGGTGGTATATCATCCCCAATATTTGAATTGGTTTGAGATCGGCCGCACGGAATGGATCCGCGCCCGCGGACTCACCTACCGCGAATTGGAGGAAAGCGGGCTCTACCTTCCGGTCATCGATGCGAACATCCATTACAAGCAGCCGGCGCGATACGACGATATCGTCCTGATCGGAACGCGCGTTGCCGAAGTCAATCGGCTCCAGATTGTGTTTGAATCCGAGATCAGGCGGAAACCGGAAAATAGGGATGACATCCCTTTTAATGAAGCGGAGTTGTTAGCAAGCGGAAATACGCGGCATGTCTGGCTGAATGCGAAATGGAAACCGGTGCGCATCGATCGGGAATATCCCGAATTGTATAAAATGCTCACAGAATAAGGGTGATACCGATGTTACGGACCATCATAGCCCTTTTGATTATCGTGCCGGCATTGGAAATTTGGATCATGATCGGTATCGGGCAAAAAATCGGGGGATTAAACACACTCATCCTTCTCTTTCTGACTGCCTTGGCCGGTGCACTCCTGGTTCAGAAAGAAGCGCGCAAAGTTTGGCATTATGCCAGGAATCAGCTGAGAAACGGCGAGCCTCCCGGACTATCGATCCTGGATGGAATATGTTTATTTATCGGCGGCATTTTGCTGATCACACCCGGTTTCCTGACGGATCTTGTCGGTCTGTTGCTCGTGCTGCCGTTTACCCGCCGTTATTTCCGTGCCGGACTGTTAAAAGGATTAAAGAAATATGCGGAGAAAAACCAGTGGTTTATTTTCTATCATTGACCGTAAAAAAGCCCGCCATTAGCGGTGGAACCCGCTATGTGCGAGCTTGACGGCCATGCATGATGTAATGGTAGATGTCACGGAAAACGTTCGCCTTGTGCAGCGCTACCAGCACGACCAAGGTAACAGGTCCGATGATGACGCCGACCACTCCGAACAGCTTCAAGCCGACGACCATGGCGATGAGTGTCGACAAAGCGTCAAGACCGATGCTTGAAGCGAGCACTTTCGGTTCGATCATCGAGCGGGTGACAAGAACGATCCCATACAGGATGCTGATCCCGATCCCGAGTGAGATATTGCCTTGGAAAAACAGGTAGATCGCCCACGGCACCATCACTGCACCGACGCCGAGGTAGGGCAGAAGATCGACGAGGCCGATCAATAGTCCGATCGTGATCGCGTAGTTGACCCTCATGATCAGCAAGCCGGTCATGATGAATGCGGCAGTAATGGAAATCATGATCATCTGTGCTTTCAAATAGCCGAACAGCGCCCGTTTCAAGTCGTTCCAGATTTCAAGCGTGGTCGAAGCAATGGAGGGGGGAAACAGTCTGGATACTATCCCGGCCAGTTTGTACCAATCTTTGCTAATGAAAAAACCGGCCAGCACGATGACGACGATGATCAGGGTAAAATTGGGCAGACCTGCTGCCATTCCGATCAAAAATTCAACGAAACCCGTGATCATGCCGGTGATTTCCCCGGAAAGTTTTTCACCCGCATTGATCAGGTTTTGTTCGATCGTTTCGTACAATTTCTCGTTTTGCGTAGAAAAATGGGCGACCTGATCGAGCACTCCCTGCACCCATTCCGATTCAAAAAAGGTGACAAAGCTCTGGATCCAGTTGTTGATGTTGTTGTTGACATAATGGGCAAAGCGGCTGATTTCGACGACGATGCGGCTCACCAGCAGGGTAATGATGGCCGAGAACAGGCCCAGATATAAAATCATGGTGACAAGGCTGCCAAGCCAGCGGGGAAAACGCGCTTTTTTTTGCAGCCAGTTCACCAGCGGATTCATGATGTAAGCCAACAGCCAACCGATGATAAACGGGTAGACCAATGGGGTAACGTACACGATGATCAGCAAACTGGCAATAATGATCAATGCTACCCAAACCGCCCGCAGCACGGGCTTGTACAAGGAAGAATCCATTATGGCGTTCATGACCTCCTTCTTTGCCTGGTCCGATCCCGCGTGGGCGGAACATGCTCGTTTATGATTTACAGTATACTGGTTTTGCCAAGGTTTTTACAGGGGAAACGCAAAAAACGATTGCGCTCCCTGGAGAGAAGTCAAATGTATGATCCGGCGCAAAAATGCCAAAATAGCTTTAGTTGCGGAACGTTCATTAGGGTACCATTCAGGACTCAAATTTTCTTTATCTGGATGATAATGAACTTTTATAATGTTTCCGTTCACTTCTTATTCATAATGATTTATTATAAAGAATGGGATGATGGTTTAAAAGTGTTTATCATCAAAACGATCCAATTTAAAGGAGAGGAAATCGATGACAGTTACAAAGGGCCTGGAAGGTATAGTAGCCACCACCTCTTCCATCAGCTCTATTATTGACGGTGTGCTCACATATCGCGGGATCAATATTGATGATCTGGCGGAACAGGCTTCATTTGAAGAAGTGATCTATCTGTTATGGTTCGGCAAACTTCCGAATCGGTCTGAACTGGATCAGCTCAAACAGCGCCTCGATGCCAACGCGGCAATTCCGGAAGCCGTTGTGCGTCTGCTGAAAGAAATGCCGAAAGATGCCAATCCGATGGCGGTGTTGCGTACTGCAGTATCGGCCCTGGCTTCGTTCGATCCGCTCGCAGATGATATGAGCCGTGATGCGAATGTGGAAAAAGCGATCCGTTTGCAGGCACAAATTCCGACGATTATTGCTGCATTTGCCCGCATCCGTGAAAATAAGGAACCGGTTGCTCCGAAAAAGGGTGTATCCCTCGCCCACAATTTCCTTTATATGCTGAATGGCGAAGAACCGGACCAGGTGGCCGTTGAAGCGCTGAACAAAGCGTTGGTGCTGCACGCAGATCACGAGCTGAACGCTTCAACGTTCGCTGCGAGAGTAACGGTAGCTACTCTGTCGGACATTTATTCCGGGGTGACGACTGCAATCGGCACCTTGAAAGGACCTCTTCACGGTGGCGCCAACGAAGCTGTAATGGCGATGCTGGAAGAGATTGGATCGATGGACAGGATCGAGAGCTACATCGAAGAAAAGCTGAACAACAAGGAAAAAATTATGGGCTTCGGCCACCGTGTATATAAAAACGGTGATCCCCGCGCCAAACATCTGCAGAAGATGTCGCGCGAACTCGGTAAAATTACCGGCAATATGAAATGGTATGACATGTCGGTGAAAATCGAGGAGCTCGTAAATAGCAAAAAAGGTCTGAAGCCGAACGTCGACTTTTATTCGGCGTCTGTATATACTTCCCTGGGGATTCCCAGAGATCTGTTCACACCGATTTTCGCGTTCAGCCGCGTATCGGGATGGACGGCACACATACTGGAACAGTATGAAGACAATCGCCTGATTCGTCCGCGGGCAGAATACACCGGCCCGTCTCATGCAGAATACATTCCACTGGATCAAAGATAAGGAGAGGAGATAAGCAAAATGGTACAATTCAAACAGTACGAACTTCCCAAAGAAGGCGAACCGATTACGATGAAAGACGGAAAACTGCAAGTGCCGGACAAGCCGATCATTCCGTTCATTGAAGGGGATGGCACGGGGCCGGACATTTGGGCGGCCGCACAGCGGGTGCTGGACGCTGCTGTAGAAAAGGCATACGGCGGTCAGAAAAAAATCGCCTGGTACGAAGTATATGCAGGCGAAAAAGCTTACAAGAAATTTAACGAATGGCTGCCGGAAGATACGCTCACAGCTATTCGTGAATACAAGGTGGCCATTAAGGGACCGCTCACCACGCCGGTAGGTGGAGGTTTCCGTTCGCTGAACGTTGCTTTGCGGCAGGAGCTCGATCTGTACGTATGTCTTCGCCCTGTACGTTACTTCAAAGGGGTTCCGTCGCCGGTTAAGCGTCCTGAACTGGTAGATATGGTCATTTTCCGTGAAAACACGGAGGACATTTACGCCGGTATCGAATATCAGGCCGGTACACCTGAAGTGAAAAAAGTGATCGAGTTTCTGCAAAAAGAGATGGGCGTAAACAAGATCCGCTTTCCGGAAACGTCGGGAATCGGAATCAAGCCGGTCTCGGAAGAAGGTACGAAGCGTCTCGTTCGCGCTGCAATCGAATATGCGATCAAGCATAACCGCAAGAGCGTCACGCTTGTACACAAAGGCAATATCATGAAGTTTACAGAAGGTGCATTTAAAAACTGGGGCTTTGAACTGGCTGAACAGGAATATCCGGACAAGACGTTTACTTGGGGTCAATACGACCGCATCAAGGAAGCCGAAGGAGTAGAAGCGGCGAACAAAGCCCAGGAAGAGGCGCTTCAAGCAGGCAAAATCTTGATCAAGGATGCGATCGCAGACATTGCTTTGCAACAGGTGCTCACCCGTCCGAATGAGTTCGATGTCATCGCTACGATGAACCTGAACGGTGACTATTTGTCGGACGCATTGGCAGCACAGGTCGGAGGCATCGGCATTGCGCCTGGTGCAAATATCAACTACAAGACCGGACATGCCATTTTTGAGGCAACGCACGGCACTGCACCGAAATATGCCGGACTTGACGTTGTTAACCCGGGTTCGGTCATCCTTTCCGGTGTGCTCATGCTTGAACACCTGGGCTGGCAGGAAGCTGCAGATCTGATCTACAAAGGAATGGAAAAAACGATCGCCAACAAGACGGTTACCTACGATTTTGCCCGTCTGATGGACGACGCAACCCAAGTGAAATGTTCCGAGTTCGGCAGCTTGATCATTGAAAACATGTAACCCGAAAGAAAGGGGTATGGATATGGCGATTACCCGCAGGAAAATCGCGATCGTCGGGGCCGGTTTCACCGGCTCGACGACCGCGCTCATGCTGGCGCAAAAGGAATTGGGGGATATCGTCCTCATCGACATTCCCCAACTGGAAAATCCGACCAAAGGCAAAGCGCTGGACATGTTGCAATCCGGTCCGGTGCAAGGTTTTGACAGTCGCATCATCGGCACGTCTTCTTATGAAGAAGCTCGCGGGGCGGATATCGTGATCATCACTGCTGGCATTGCCCGCAAACCGGGAATGAGCCGGGACGATCTCGTGACGACGAATGCGGGCATTATGAAATCGGTTTGCGAAAATGTCAAAACGTATTGCCCCGACAGTTTTGTCATCGTGCTCAGCAATCCGGTCGATGCGATGACCTATCAAGCATACAAAACGCTCGGATTTCCTAAAAACCGCGTGATCGGGCAATCTGGGGTCCTCGATACGGCCCGCTACAAAACGTTTATTGCCCAGGAACTCAATGTGTCTGTTGAAGATATTCACGGATTTGTACTCGGCGGCCACGGAGATGATATGGTTCCGCTAACGCGATACACGAATGTAGCCGGCATACCGGTCGAAACGCTCATACCGAAAGAGAGACTGGATGCCATCGTGCAACGCACGCGCACCGGCGGCGGGGAAATCGTCAATTTGCTCGGAACAGGAAGCGCATATTATGCACCGGCTGCCTCGTTGGTGGAGATGACGGAAGCGATTTTGAAGGACAAAAAACGCGTACTTCCAGCGATTGCGTTGCTGGAAGGTGAGTACGGATATCAGGATCTGTTTATGGGGGTTCCGACCATTCTCGGTGGAAACGGAATGGAAAAAGTAATCGAGCTGGAACTGAATGAAGAAGAGAAGGCGATGTTGGCCAAATCTGCTGAATCCGTACGAAACGTCATCAAAGTGGTGGATAGCCAATAACATGAATCATAAAGCATAGACCATAAAGCAGAGGGGACGGCCGCATAGCGCTTCTCTTGACTTCGAATCGATTCCGACCTCCCGAGTTTCACAGGAAGCGCGGGAGGTCTTTTTTATAGGGGAGTACGATCGATCATCGTCATTTCATCCAATGTTTTTTCAAAACTGGGTGCCAAGTGTTCCAGAAAATACTGGGCTTCCGGGAGTTCCATTTGATCGATCGCGGCGCGGATCTGTTTCTGGGCGGTTGCAAATTCCTTGTTTCCAGCGAGCATTTCACTGGTACATTTCAAGTAAGCGTCAAGCAGATCGGCGGTTTTCACGTATTTTTGCAATTCAGAATTTTCATACTTGCCCAAAATGAGCGGTCGATATGCCGCTTGCAAGCGTTCCGGGATCATCGAGACGAGTTTTTCTGCGGCGCTTTGCTCGATTTGCCGAAAATGATTGAGCATGTCGGCACTGCGATGCTTGACCGGTGTGGGAATATCGCCGGTAAACGTTTCAGTGGCATCATGGAACAGGGCCATGCACACCGCTTGTCCGACGTCGAGCGAACGCCCAAACAATTCATTGCCGATCGTGCATAGTGCGTGAGTTAACAGGGCCACATGATACGAATGTTCGGCCACGTTTTCCTTGACGACGTTACGCATCAGACTCCATCGTCCAATGTAACGCAGCCTGTACATGTATGCAAAAAAGTGATGATCCACCATCGTACCTCCCTCAAACGTTGTCGTCATCCATTATAAGGTCATCCGAAACAGCCTGGCAAGGAGGGAGAAAAATGAATGAGCCTTTGCCTGCGGAAGGCAACAAGGATGGCAAGACGGAAGACAACAGGTTAAATGACAACAGGGCAGAAGAAAACAGGACAGAAAATAGCAGAACGGAAGACAACAAGACGGCAGACACCGAGAAAAATGGTCAGACGGACAAAAGGAAAGAGACGCTAAACGAAATCCATCTGGTTCGTGCGCTCGCCATCCTTGCCGTGTTGATCGTGCATGCGACGTCGCAAACGGTCGCAGATCTCGAGAAATCAACGACATTATATCCGTTTTACAATTTCATGAACATCTTTTTCAAGTACGGGACGCCGACCTTCATCTTTTTGAGTGCATTTGTACTTTTTTATAATTACGTCGACCGTAAACAAAAGCAAGGACTCATCCATCGATTTTACCGCAGGCGGCTCAAATTTGTCGTGCTCCCTTATCTCGTTTTCTCCATCGTCTACTTTGTTGCGTCGGACTGGATGTTTCCGGTTGACCAAAGCTGGACGGAGAGGGGCAAGGCCTTTTTGGTACAACTGTTGACCGGGAAGGCGCACACTCATCTATATTTTGTTTTTGTCAGCATCCAGTTTTATGTACTGTTTCCGCTTTTGCTTTATATCGTCTGGCTGAAGCCCCGGCTTTTGAAACATGCGTTTTGGGCAGGAGCGATGCTGCAGTGGCTGTTCGTGCTCCTGAACCATTACTTCTGGCAGATCGATGCGAAGGGGAGCATCGCCCTTTCTTATATTTCCTTTTACTTCGCCGGTGCATGGATGGGCGTATATTTCCGTGATTTTCTAAGTTGGATGGAGCGGGGATGGAAATTTGCGATGTGGATAATCTGGGTCGTGTTCGGACTGTTGCATGTGCACGCGTACCACATGTGGCGCATTCATGGCATTGCGCTGGACACGAAATGGTTTGAACTGGTCTGGCATATGCATACCCTGGCTACAGCACTCGTCCTGTTCCACTTCTGTTTCTGGGTCATTCATAAACTACCGGAACGGTTGACCTCGCTTCTCATTCGCTTGGGACTGTATTCATTTGGCATTTATTTGATCCATCCGCTCATTTTGATGGTTTACCGGCCGTGGATCATCACCAGTTCAGTTTGGGCTTATCACGCGATGGTGGCAGCAGGAGGATTGTTAGCGTTAACACTGTCCGTCCTCATTGTCCATGTCAGTTTCAGGCACTGGAATCACGCGTGGATTCTGTTCGGACAGCCGCCTCCCCACGTGCGCAGTGTCGCCAGGGAAGTTCGTGACGAAAAAAGACGTTTTATGATATGATGAGAGAAAAAGAGTGGTCTTTTAGAGATTTGCGGTATGGACTGTTCAGGCGCATCAAAGAAAGGAGCAGGAGAACGGTATGCAGCATTTTGAAGAAAGCATTTATCAGTTGATCGTGGAAACATCGACCAATTTGCCCGCTGACGTGCGTGAAGCGATCTATGCGGCGAAACTGCGTGAAAATGAGGGGACGCGTTCGGCGATCGCCCTGTCGACGATTACGGAAAATATCGAAATGGCGGAAGAAAGAGTATCCCCGCTTTGCCAGGACACCGGTATGCCGACCTTCTATATCTATTGTCCGGTGGGCAGCAATCAGATTGAAATGAAGGAAAAAATCCGTGCCGCCGTTCGCCGGGCAACGCTGGACGGCAAACTGCGCGCCAATTCTGTCGATTCGATCACCGGTCAAAACAGTGGCGACAACCTCGGCCCGGGAACACCGGTCATTCATTTTGAGCAGTGGGAGCGGGACGAGATCGAAGTGAGACTGATCTTGAAAGGTGGCGGCTGTGAGAACAAGAACATCCAGTACAGCTTGCCGACGGAACTGGAAGGGCTCGGAAGAGCGGGCCGTGACCTGGACGGTATTCGCAAATGCATTTTGCATGCTGTGTACCAGGCGCAAGGCCAGGGATGCAGCGCCGGCTTTATCGGTGTCGGCATCGGCGGTGACCGCACAAGCGGTTACGAACTGGCCAAGCAGCAACTGTTCCGTGAAGTAGATGACGTCAATCCGGATGAAAATTTGCGAAAACTCGAAGAATATATTATGGAAAACGCCAACAAGCTCGGAATCGGTACGCTCGGTTTCGGTGGCGAAGTGACGTTGCTCGGATGCAAGATCGGAGCAGCCAACCGGTTGCCAGCGAGCTTTTTCGTATCCGTAGCATACAACTGCTGGGCGTTTCGCAGACAAGGTGCATTGCTGGACGCAAAGACCGGCGAGTTGAAAAAGTGGCTGTACCGGAGGGGGCAAGAAGCGCGGCTTGACCAGCAGGTACAGTCCGGCGCGGCGCAGATTGCGGCGACTGCGGAGACGGGGCAAAAGACGAGAGAAGTGGTGCTTCATACACCGTTAACGGAAGAACAGGTGCGCAGCCTCAAGGTAGGTGACGTCGTTATCCTCAATGGTCCTATTTACACAGGCCGCGATGCGATCCACAAACACCTGGTGGACCATGACGCTCCTGTTGATCTGAACGGTGCCGTCATTTACCACTGTGGTCCGGTCATGATGAAAAACGGGGACCGCTGGGAAGTGAAAGCGGCAGGACCGACGACCAGCATCCGCGAGGAGCCTTACCAGGCGGACATCATCAAAAAATTCGGCATCCGCGCCATCATCGGCAAAGGCGGCATGGGAACCAAGACTCTCGCCGCTTTGAAGGAACACGGTGCCGTGTATCTGAACGCGATCGGCGGTGCCGCCCAGTACTATGCGCGCACGATCAAGGAAGTGACCGGCGTTGACTTTATGGAGTTCGGCATGCCGGAAGCGATGTGGCATTTGCGTGTTGAAGGATTCGCTGCCGTGGTGACAATGGATTCGCACGGCAACAGCCTGCATGCCGATGTGGAAAAGAGTTCCCTCGAAAAGCTGGAGCAATTTAAGGAGCCGGTCTTTCAATAAAAGTGCATACAACCCGCGCTACTCTCCGGGGTGCGGCAGCACTCCGGATTTTTTGATGGATCAAGCGAGTGTAAGGGATGCTTATGACCAAATTCCGGATCAAATTAACGCTGGTTTTCATCCTGTTTATGACGATTGCCGTAATCGGCCTCGGTTTGTTCAGTGCGCACAATATGAAACAAAACCACATTGAGACATTAAAAGAAAGCCTGCAGCGTGAAATCATGCTGATTTCCGCAACAGTGCCCTGGCATACCGAACTGCCGCTGGAACAGAGGATCGTATACTTTGAACAACAGGCAGCCTATTTGCGCCCGTTCACGGAGAGCCGGATCACTTTTATCGATCGTGACGGTGTCGTTCTCGGCGACTCTGATCATGATGCGCGGCAAATGGACAACCATCTCGATCGGGAAGAAATTCAGGCAGCCCTGATGGGGGACGGTACGGGCTTTTCCATCCGTTACAGCGACACGGTCGATCGCAACATTTTGAACGTGGCGATGGCCGTCGAGGAAAACGGGGAGCGGGTCGGTTTCATCCGGCTCGGCATGAGTCTTGCCCAGGTTGAATCGTCCATCCGCTCTTTGTGGTCTTACTATTTGGCGGGCATGCTGCTACTTTTTCTGTTGGCCGTTCTTTTTGGTTACCGCATATCGATTAGCTTAACCCGCCCTTTAGAGAGCATTACGCAAGTCGCCGAACAAATCACGCACGCCCGTTACGATTCCCGCGTGCAGATCCGAAGCCGCGATGAAATCGGCAAGCTTGGTAAAGCGATCAACAAAATGGCGGCCAGCTTGCAAAACCAGATGAAGCGCATCGCCGATAATGAAACGCGCCTGAACACCGTGCTGGAGAATCTCGTCAGCGGCGTGATCATGATTGACCGCGAGGGCAAATTGGCATTGGCAAATCGCACCGCCGAACGGATTCTTGGCTTGTCCCAGAAGTCGATCGGGCATCATTATGCCGATGCCCGGCTCGAGCATGTGAACCTCGTGGCCTTGATCGATGAATGTGTGAGGACGAAAGAGCCGATCCGGGATGAAATGACGCTTTACTATCCGGAAGAAAGAACGCTGGAAGTCAATCTGGTTCCCCTTAAGAAAAAGGATGAGGAGTGGGGGGGCCTCGTGCTTGTATTGCATGACATTACAAATATTCGCAGGCTGGAACGCATGCGCAGCGAATTTGTGGCCAACGTCTCCCACGAACTGAAAACACCGGTCGCGTCAGTGAAAGGATTTGCGGAAACGTTGCTCAACGGTGCGCTGGAAGATCGCGAAACGGCCAGGTCGTTTGTGCAGATTATCTACGACGAGAGTGAACGATTGAACCGGCTGATCATCGATCTGCTCGAATTGTCCAAAATCGAATCCAAACAGGCCCCGCTTCAATTGTCACCGCTTGAGATGCATTCATTCGTGACCGGAACGGTACGCATGCTGCATAAAGAGGCGCAAAAGAAAAACATTTCCTTTGAACTCAAACTCATCCCCGGGCTATATGTGGAAGGGGATGAAGACCGGCTGCGGCAAGTGCTGATCAATCTGCTTTCCAATGCCATCAACTATACGCCGGAGGGCGGAAAAGTGACGGTCGAGGTCAAGACGCTCCATCCGGAAAAAGATCCGGCGGAAGACAAAGTTGTGATCATGATTTCCGATACGGGGATCGGCATCCCGAAAAAAGATTTGCCGCGCATTTTTGAACGATTTTATCGTGTTGACAAGGCGCGTTCACGCCGTTCGGGCGGTACCGGTCTTGGATTGTCGATCGTCAAGCATATTGTGGAACTGCATCGCGGTGTGATCTCGGTGGAGAGTGAAGTGGGGGTGGGCACGACATTTACGATCGAACTGCCCGTCATCCAACAACATCCGATTGGAGGAGGCGATTTGAATGCAAGCGGAAATTCTGATCATTGAGGACGAACCGACTTTGGCCAGATTGCTGTCCTACAATTTGACGCAAGAAGGATACAAGACGACGGTGGTCGAGCATGGGAGCGAAGGATTGCAGACGGCGCTTGAACAGGCCTTCGACCTGATCATTCTCGACATCATGCTTCCCGGCATGAATGGCTTTGAAGTATTGACCCGGCTCAGACAAAAAGGAAACGAAACACCGGTGATCATCCTGACAGCACGCAATGCAGAGGAAGAAGTGGTGCAAGGGCTGAAGTTAGGTGCGGATGACTATATTACCAAACCTTTTGGCGTGGCGGAGATGCTGGCGCGTGTATCCGCGGTCATACGGCGGGCAAAAAGCGGGGAAAGTCAGATGGACACGGCGGAAGAAAAAGTGATCCGGATCGGGGATCTTCAGATTTATCCGGAAAATTACGAAGTGCATTTAAACGGAGAAATGATCCCGCTCAGGCCGAAGGAATTTGAAGTGTTGCTCTATCTGGCCGAGCGGCCCGGCAAGGTCGTCACCCGCGATGATTTGATGAATGCCGTTTGGGGATTTGACTATATCGGGGGCCAGCGAACGGTGGATGTTCATGTCAGCTCGCTGCGCAAAAAACTTGAGCTGAATCAGCAGCATGTCAAAATCGAATCGATTCGCGGTGTCGGCTACAAGCTGGTCGTAAAATAATCAGCTTGTCCAACGGCGCATTTTTTTGCGAAATTCATGTGGAGAACAGCGGTTGTATTTTCTGAACACCTTGTAGAAATGGGCCATGTTGGGCATGCCGATGCGTTCGCCAACTTCAGTGATGCTGACGTCTTCGGTGAGCAAAATACGTTCCGCTCTTTTCACTTTTTTATAATGCACGTATTCCGTAAAGGTCATACCGACCGTTTGCTTGAAAAATTTGACGAAATAATAATAGCTCATATTTGCCCGCTTGCACGCTTCTTTTACGGTCAGCTTCTCCTCACTTTTTCTTTCCACCCATTCCAGCACCGGCTTTAGGCGAACAAGGTCCGGACTGATTTCCTGTTTAAGATAACGGCGGCTGTCATGGCGCAGCAATGTCAGCATAATCGTCTGGATCAAAATGTTTACGGCGATTTCATAGCCGGTTCTCCGGTTTTCCATCTCCTGATAAATCTTCAGTACCGCATCTGAAATTTGCTTTTTGGCGACCGCATTTTCAGCGAAAATATAATTCAATTGACTGAGCGGAGATTGGGTTTGCGCAAATATTTTCAGATAGGGCAGCAAGTTTTCACTGAAATAAGGTTCCGGATCGAACTGAAGGACGACATAGTGCAGTCCGGAATTCCGTGTCGTACGGTCGCGGTGCAACTGGCCGCTTCCAATCAGCAAAAGGTCGCCGGCATTCAGCTGGTATGTTTCCTCCTCGACATGAACCTCCAGCCATCCTTCCAATATGAGCAAGATCTCCATCTCTTTATGATAATGCCATTTGTTTGAGATGTTGTGCCTGCGCCGCAGTTTAAACACCCGCAGGGAAAGCAAAGGATCTTTGCGTATTTTCTCGTTGATAATGATCACCGCTTTAAGCCCTCCTGCAAAGCAATCGCTACCATTCCAATACCCGCCAGGTTCCTTTCATTGTAGTGCAAAAACAGCAAAATGGGAATCGCCCAGATTTAACACAGATTTTACAAAAGAACCGAGCTGAGTTAACAAGCTATCGATATGATGGTTGCGAGAGGAGAATGATAGAAGGAGTGGTCAAATGTTGTCGAAACGGTTTTCCGAAAAAAAAGGTGTAAAAGGCGGTCTTCTTTTTCTGGCTATACTCATGCTTGCCCTGTTGGTAGCAGCCTGCGGCGCGGGCAATGACAATGGAAGCCAGAGCATCGATCCTGCCCAAACGGAAACGACTGAACCGACGGACGCCAGCGATTCAACGGAACAGGATCAAGCCGAACAGGATTCAGCGGCTGATGACGCAGAGGGTGGAGAAGAAGGCTATGCCCCTCCAACCGCCAACGTCACGCTTCGCGGTGCAGGAGCATCGTTTCCACACCCGCTTTTTATGTCGATGTTTTACGACTACAACCAACAATATCCGAACATTATCGTCGACTATGAGTCCACCGGTTCCGGTGGCGGTCAGCGGGCATTGAAAGAAGGAACCGTTGATTTTGCAGCGTCCGATGCTTATATGACGGAAGAAGACATGGCGGAAGTGCCGAACGGAGGCGTCATTCATATTCCGATTACGATCGGTACGGTCGCAATCATTTACAATCTCGAAGGTATCGACACCGGGTTGAAGCTGACGCAGGAGACGCTGTCCAAAATTTATCTGGGAGAAATTACGAGATGGAACGATCCTTTGCTGGTTGCTGACAATCCGGATTTGGACTTGCCGGATCAGGCGATCACCGTTGTCCATCGTTCCGACTCCAGCGGCACGACTTCGATTTTTACGGATTACTTGTCAAAGGTAAGCCCGGAATGGGCAGAAAAGGTCGGCTCCGGCACGGCAGTCGATTGGCCGACAGGGATTGGCGGCAACAAAAACGACGGTGTCGCCGCACAGGTGGCGCAAACGCCGGGCTCGATCGGGTATGTCGAGTTTGCCTTTGCTGTAGAAAACAACTTGACCTATGCGCAGCTGAGAAACAAGGACGGTTACTTCGTATTCCCTTCCCTGGAAGCAGCATCGCTGGCAGCAGCTGATGCAGCAGCCAACATGCCTGAAGACACGCGCGTGTCGCTCGTTGAAAAAGGCGGAAAAGATTCGTACGGCATCGTCGGAACTTCCTGGTTGCTCTTGTACAAAGAATATCCGGATCCGGACAAAAAAGCGGCGATCCAGCATCTGGTCAGCTGGATGTACCGGGAAGGTCAGAAGCATGCGGAACCGTTGCACTATGCTCCGATTCCGGAAGAAATCGCACAGATCAATGACCGAAATCTGGCCAAAATCAAATGACGGACCGAAGCCCTTTTCCGGACAGCAGGGGAGAACAGAAAGTAGGTGTCGCACGACGTGAAAGAAAAAATGGAAGCCGTCGCCGAACAAAAGATTGCGATCGATCTCTATAAAAACGGCCAAAACCGAAAAGTGATGGAACCTTTGTTTCGCTGGACTTCGCTTGTTTTCGCCGGATTGATCGTATTGTCGCTGGCGGCCATGATTCTGGTGATGGTTGTGGAATCATGGCCGTCCATCACCACTTTTGGCATCCGTTTCATCTGGGATACAGCCTGGAATCCGGTTACGCTTGAATTTGGAGCATTGCCCTATATTTACGGGACCGTCGTCTCGTCGATCATTGCCATTCTTGTTGCAACGCCGATCAGTATCGGATGCGCATTGTTTCTGACCGAGATGGCGCCAAGCTGGATTCGGGCGCCTATTGGTTTTTTGATTGAACTGTTGGCGGCCATACCGAGCATTCTTTTCGGTCTATGGGGTCTTTTTGTGTTTATGCCGTTCGTTCGCGAATATATTCAGGTACCGCTGAACCAATTTTTCGGGTTTATCCCGCTGTTTGCGGGAGAACCGCGCGGTCTTGGCATGCTCTCAGCCGGTTTGCTGCTTGCGATCATGATCATTCCCATCATCACGGCACTGGCACGTGATGTCATTTCGGCGGTTCCTTCATTGCAGAAGGAAGGAGCGCTTGCGCTGGGGGCGACGAAATGGGAAGTGATGCGAAAAGTCATCTTGCCCTACTCGCGGGTAGGCATTCTCGGTGCGGTCATGCTCGGGCTTGGCCGTGCCCTGGGAGAAACGATGGCTGTCATCATGATTATCGGAAATCGGCCGGAGATCAATTTGTCGCTATTGGAACCCGGTCAATCGATGGCTGGGGTCATCGCCACCCAGTTCAATGAATCGATTCATTCGTTGCATGTTTCTGCATTGATTGAAATCGGACTGCTCTTGTTTCTCGTTACTTTTCTTTTAAACGTCATCGCCCGCTTTTTGATCTGGAAAGTGTCCGGCGGTAAGAACGGGGTGAGAGTTGTCCAATGAACAGCATGTATACGGATATTCGCATCCGCAAAGTGAAAAACGTGGCGATGCACTTGCTCATGGTCATCCTGACGCTCATTGCTGTGACGCCGCTGATCAGTATCGTCGGTTATATCGCGATCAAAGGCTATCGGGTCATCAACTGGGAGTTTCTTACCAGCTTGCCCGCTCCGCCCACGATGGATGGCGGCGGGATTGGACCGGCGATTGTCGGTACGGTGAAACTGGTCGGCCTTGCTTCTTTGATGGGCATTCCGACCGGTATACTGACCGCTATCTATCTGAATGAATATGGGAAAAGCGGGGCTTTTGCCTCTTCCGTGCGTTTTGTGATCGATGTGTTGATCGGAACGCCGTCGATCGTCGTTGGCATTGCCGCCTTTCTGTTCGTGGTCAGGCCCATGGGGCATTTTTCCTTGTTTGCGGGCAGTGTGGCGCTCGCGATCATGATCGCTCCGATCGTAGCCAGAGCGACGGAGGAGATTTTGCGGCTCGTGCCGGATACGTTGCGGGAAGCTTCTTATGCACTGGGTGTTCCCAAATGGAGAACGATTGTAAGTGTCGTCATTCCTTATGCAACCAAAGGGATCGTGACCGGGTTGATGCTCGGTGTTGCCCGCATTGCGGGCGAGACGGCTCCGCTGATTATGACCGCCTTTGGCAGCCAGTTCTGGAACAAAAGCATTTTCGAACCGACGTCTTCGTTGCCCAAGTTGATATACAGCTATTCCACAACGCCGTATCAAAATTGGATTGACAAAGCCTGGGGCGCTGCTTTAGTTCTCATTTTTATGGTGCTCATGCTGAATATTATCGCCCGTGTGTTGACACGGGGAAAGTATAGCCGTCTCGGCTAAAGTTTTAACCGGTCTTGGATTAACCGCTCGTAAAGTGAAAGCTGGGATCGTTTTTTTAAGGGGGGTTGGTGAAGTGGCGAAAGACATGCTCGTTCAAGATTTAAAAGCATGGTACGGGACACAACAAATTTTGAAAAACATCAATCTGAAAATAGAAAAAAACAGCGTGACCGCCATTATCGGACCGTCCGGTTGCGGCAAATCGACGTTTATTCGCTGCCTGAACCGGATGCATGAAGTGACGCCGGGTGCCAGGGTGGAAGGAAAAGTATGGTTTGATGGAATCAATTTGTACGATCCTGACGTGGATCCTGTGCAAATACGCAAACGCGTCGGCATGGTGTTTCAAAAGCCGAACCCGTTTCCGACGATGTCTATCTTCGAAAACGTTGCAGCGGGCCTCAGACTGAACGGATTTAAGGACAAAAAAAGAATTCCGGAAATTGTGGAACGCAGCTTGCGCATGGCCGCATTGTGGGATGAAGTGAAAGACCGGTTGCACGAATCCGGCATGAGTCTTTCCGGCGGTCAGCAGCAACGTCTTTGCATCGCACGTTCGCTGGCGGTCGAGCCGGAAATTTTATTGATGGACGAACCCGCTTCGGCGCTGGACCCGATTGCGACCGGTCATATCGAAGAGTTGATCGTAGAGCTGAAAGACAAGGTGACGATCGCCATCGTCACCCACAACATGCAGCAGGCGGCGCGTATTGCCGACTATACGGCGTTTTTCCTGCATGGCGAACTGGTTGAATATAACCAGACCGAAAAAATTTTTACCTCTCCGGACGATAAGAGAACCGAAGATTACTTGAGCGGCCGGTTTGGATAATCATAAGTAAGGGAGGAAGCGCGAATGACTGCCCGCAAAACATTGGATACGTCTTTGGATGAACTGGAAACGAAGTTGATACAAATGGGAAAACGGGCTGAAGAAGCGGTGGCGGATGCGATCGAATCGCTGATCAACAAAGATGCCGAGCTTGCGGACAAGGTGATCCGGCACGATGAAAAGATGAACCAGATGGACGGGGAAATACAGGAACTTTGTGCTTCGTTGATCGCAACGCAGCAGCCGGTAGCCAAAGATTTGCGCAAAATTCTCATTGCGCTCCGCATTTCCAACGATCTGGAGAGAATGGGAGATCTGGCCGTGGACATTGCGGAAGTGACGAAGCGGGTGGCGGATGAGGAATGGATGAAACCGCTCGTCGACATACCCCGCATGGCTGAAATCGTGCGGACGATGATCGGCGATGGCATGCAATCGTACTTGGAGGAAAATGTGGATCTTGCCTACAAGATGGCGAAGATGGACGACGATGTCGATCACTTGTACAGTCAGATTTTACGGGAGTTGTTCGTATTGATGATCGAAAATCCGAAGGTGATTTCACAGGCGATGCATCTTTGTTTTGTTGCCCGATTTCTGGAGAGAATCGCCGATCATGCGACGAATATTGGCGAAAATGTAGTCTATTTGTCCAAAGCGGTCAAACCGGATCTGAATTAGTGAGAATTCCGCTAAAAATGTCAAAAAATATCGGTCAGTTCGGCGATCGATTGCACCCGCACCACGATGCGTCCCTTTTTGTTGCGGATCAGGCCGCTCATCCCTTTTTTCAGCCAAACGGCATCGATCCCCGCGCGCATCGCACCGCGAATGTCGTTGCGCCAGGAGTTCCCGATCATCACGGCTTCATCCGCCTTGACATTCATCCCTTCAAGCGCTTTTTGGAACAGTGCGCGATGCGGTTTGCGAACCCCGTATTGACTGGCGGTAAAGCGATGGGATTTCGGAAAATATTCGCTCATTCCGAGTGAGTCCAAGTAGGAGCATCCTCCGTTACTGATGAGCGCCAGCTTGTATTTTTCATTTAATTCGTTCAACACAGCTCGTGTTTTCGGAAAAAACACGGGCTGTTTTTGTTGCCGGATGCGCAATTCCCGAAAAAATGTACGTAAAAATTTTTCATTTAAATCAAAAGGATACGGCCGCAACGTTTTTTTCAGACATAACCGTCTCAGCTGATCCGGTTTGGCGCTAGGGCGTGATAAGCGCATTTTTTTCCATTCCTTTTCGTAGCTGTGATACAGCTTGCTCGGGTTCCATTCTCCATCGTGCGCCCAACGCCCGCCAAACTCGTCCAGCAGGGACACAAAATGTTTTTTGAAAGATTGATTCGGGTCGACCAGCGTATGGTTCCAGTCGAAAAAAAGCACTTTTTTCGTTTTCGGTGAGAAAATGGTTTTCATCGGTATCATCCCCATTTACCCGTTAACCTTACAATATGCTATGATAAGATTAAACATTATGCCATTCGGCGAAGTTTTGTGTCGGCGATGTGATAGGAACGGGGTGTATGAATGAAACATGAAAAACTGATCTTGATTGATGGCAACAGTATTGCCAATCGGGCGTTTTACGCGCTTCCGCTTTTGAATAACAGCAAAGGACAGCACACCAATGCCGTCTACGGCTTTACAACGATGTTGATGCGTCTTGTGGAAGAGGAAAAGCCGACGCATTTTTTGGTTGCGTTCGATGCGGGCAAAGAGACATTCCGTCATGCGGAATACGAAGCATATAAAGGGAAACGGGAGAAATCGCCGCCCGAACTGTCGGAACAGTTTCCGTTGATCAAGGAAATGCTGGATTGCTTCGGCATCTGCCGTTTTGAACTGCAAGGATACGAAGCGGATGACATTATCGGCACTCTCACCCGGATCGCCGATGAAAAAGGGAAGGAAGTATTGGTCGTCACCGGCGACAAAGACATGTTGCAACTGGCTTCCGACAAGGTGACGATTGCGCTTACCCGAAAAGGGATCAGCGAGATGGAGCGCTACGATCCGCAGGCGATTCAGAACAAATACGGTTTAAAACCTGCGCAAATCATTGATCTGAAAGGATTGATGGGAGACTCTTCCGACAACATCCCCGGCATACCTGGCATCGGGGAAAAAACAGGTCTGAAGCTGCTTTACGAGTACGGTTCCGTGGAAGAAGTGTTGGCCCATGCTGACGAGTTGAAGGGGAAACTCGGTGAACGGGTGCGAACACATGCTGACGATGCCCGTATGAGCAAAAAACTGGCTACGATTTTCCGCGAAGTGCCGCTTGAGCTTGAATGGGAGGACATGGCATGGACAGGCTATGACCGGGAGAAGCTGGCACAACTGTTTCAGGAACTTGAGTTCAAGTCACTGCTCGACAAATTGGATCTCACCAGCGAATCGATTCGCGTCGCGGAGCAGGCAGAGCTGGAATGGAAAACGGTCGGCGCGGAGGAGATGGATGAGCTGGTTCAGGAACTAAATCATATCAACACGGTCCATATCGAAGTTTTCGGGGAAACCCCGCATCGCTCGGAAGTGGTCGGGATGGCCCTTGCAGATGAGCGAAGAGCATGGTATGTCCCGTTTTCGGTGCTGAAAACAGAGGCAGCAGCTCCGGTAAGAGCCTGGCTTGCGGATGAGAAAGCGGAGAAGCGGCTCTACGACTTGCATATGGCCAAAGCGGCGCTGTTGTGGCAGGATATTCGCCTTGCCGGTGTCACGTTCGATGTACTGCTTGCCGCATATCTGCTTAACCCGACGGAAGCGGTTTATCACACGCTGAGCGGCCTGACGAACAAATACGGATTGCCGTCGCTTGCCAGCGATGAAGAAGTATACGGAAAAGGGGCCAAATTCAAACGGCCGGAAGAAGCGGTGCTCGGGGAGCATTTATGTCGCAAAGCACAAGCGATCCATGCACTCGTTGACAGACTCAAACAAGATCTCGAACAAAACGGAATGAGCGAGCTGTTTTATGAACTCGAACTTCCCCTTGCTCAAGTGCTGACGGAGATGGAAAAGCAAGGAGTCAAGGTGGAAACGAAAGCGCTTGAGGAATATGGAAAGGAACTGGAAGAAAAGCTGCAAAAGCGAATCGAACGAATTTATGAATTGGCCGGAACGGAGTTCAACATCAATTCCACCAAACAGCTCGGGGAAATTTTGTTTGAGAAGCTCGGTCTGCCGGTCATCAAAAAAACGAAAACCGGCTATTCCACAGATGCGGAAGTGCTGGAACGGCTGGAACCGTACCATGAGATCGTCTCGGAGCTGTTACATTATCGTCAATTGGCGAAGCTCATGTCCACCTATGTGGAGGGACTCAAAAAAGAAATTCGCGAGGATACGGAGACGATCCATACGTATTTTCGGCAGACGATCACCGCGACCGGCCGCTTGAGCAGCCAGTTTCCGAACTTGCAAAACATTCCGATCCGTCTTGAGGAAGGGCGGAAAATCCGCCAAATTTTTGTTCCTTTCCATGAGGATGCCGTCATTTTGAGCGCGGATTATTCGCAGATCGAACTGCGTGTGCTCGCCCATCTGTCCCAGGATGAACGTCTGATTGAGGCGTTTGAGCGGGACATGGATATTCATACGAAGACAGCGATGGATGTATTTGGCGTGTCCGAAGATGAAGTCGATGCGAACATGAGGCGGCAGGCCAAAGCGGTGAATTTCGGGATTATCTACGGCATCAGCGATTACGGTCTGTCACAAAACCTGAATATTCCCCGCAAGGCAGCGGCGCAATTTATTGAACAATATTTCAAAGTGTTCCAGGGTGTACGTCGCTATATGGATGAGATTGTGGAGAAAGCGCGCCGGGACGGATATGTATCCACCTTGTTGAACCGTCGTCGCTATTTGCCGGAAATCCGTTCCTCCAACTACAATAAACGTTCGTTTGCAGAACGGACAGCGATGAACACGCCGATTCAGGGAACAGCAGCCGACGTGATCAAGCTGGCGATGGTGAAGATGGCAGAGCGTTTGCGGAAAGAAAAGCTAAAAAGCCGCATGCTATTGCAAGTGCATGACGAGCTCGTTTTCGAGGTTCCTTTGGCAGAATTGGACACGATGCGCGAACTCGTCGGCGAAGTGATGGAAAATGCCGTCCAGTTAAGCGTTCCCCTCAAAGTGGACATCAGCTACGGCAAGAACTGGTATGAAGCGAAATAGACGGATGAACAAACAGACATATAAAGGCGGGAGGGAGAGAGCATGCCGGAATTGCCGGAAGTGGAGACGGTGCGGCGCACGTTGAACCAGCTGATCATCGGCAAAACGATCGAACGTGTTCAGGTTGGTCTCAGGCGCATCATCCAGCGGCCGCAAGATCCGGAAGCTTTTGCGCGCCAGCTCGAAGGCCGGACGTTTTCTGCCGTAGAACGGAGAGGAAAATTTTTGCGTTTTGTGTTGAACGACTGCATTCTCGTTTCCCATTTGCGGATGGAAGGCAGATACGGTTTATATGATAAAAACGATGACGTGGAAAAACATACGCACGTGCGGTTTACGCTTACGGACGGCAGCGAACTGCGCTACCGGGACGTGCGGCAATTCGGTACGATGCATCTGTTTAAACCAGGTGAGGAATGGGAGAACAATCCGCTGAAAAAACTAGGAGTGGAGCCGCTTTCTCCCTCTTTTACGCCGGAATTGTTGCAAAAGCTGTTGCAAAAAAAGACGACGAAGATCAAGTCGTTCCTGCTGAACCAGGAATATGTCGCCGGGCTCGGCAATATTTATGTAGACGAGGCGTTGTTTCGTGCTGGCCTGCATCCGGAGCGGATCGCAGGTGAACTGAATGCAAAGGAGATACAAGCTCTGCACGAAGCGATCGTGACCACTTTGAAGGAAGCGATCGCATGCGGCGGCTCGTCGATCAAATCCTACGTAAACGGTCAGGGGGAAATGGGAATGTTCCAGCTACGTTTGAACGTCTATGGGAAAAAGGCGCAGCCCTGTCCGGCGTGCAACCAACCGATCGAGCGCATCGTTGTCGGCGGAAGGGGCACCCATTTTTGCCCTCACTGTCAGCCACTCTGATTCAGTCACTCCCATTCAACCACTCGGGTATTGAACCGACTGCTAAGAAGTCACCCCTCTCCTTCGATTCCCATATGTTATGGGTGAGGAGGGGGCGCCCATATGTTGGCAGTAACCATGCTTATCCTGGCTCTGGCCGTCAGCTTTGACGGGTTCGGTACCGGCGTGTCTTACGGGATCAGGAAAATACGCATACCGGCCCTGTCTATTATCATCATCGCGATTTGTTCCGCTACGATCATGTTTTTGTCGATGCAGCTCGGAAATGTGCTGTTTCACTGGCTTCCGCAGCGAGCCGCGAACGGGGTAGGCGCGTTCATTTTGATTGCAGTCGGAATTTGGGCGATCATACAGGCCTGGATACAACAGGCAGGCGATGATGATGAGGTTGAGGAACCGAAAAAATTGCTTTATTTGGAATTGCGCCGGCTCGGGCTGGTGATTGAAATATTGAGAAGGCCGGCTCGTGCCGATCTGGATCGATCCGGCAACATTTCACCGATGGAAGCTGTTGTGCTGGGCACCGCGCTGTCACTTGATGCGTTCGGAGCGGGCATCGGTGCCCGTCTCGTCGGTTTGCCGGCGTTACCGACAGCTGCGGTGATCGGTGCCGCGTGCGGACTGTTTTTGTTTGCCGGTTTGAGACTGGGGTTTGTGTTGGCCCCCAAACAGCGGCTGCAACGGTTGACCTTGCTTCCGGGCATTGTACTCATTTTGATCGGGATGTTCAAGCTTTTTTGAAAGGATGTTGAACATGAATATAGGGCTCACCGGCGGGATTGCAACGGGGAAAAGCACGGTCTCGTCCATGCTGGCCGAGCGCGGCGCGATTGTGGTGGACGCCGATGCGATCGCCAGGGAGGTGGTCGCACCCGGCCACCCCGTTTTGGATGAAGTCGTGCGACATTTTGGACAAGCCATATTAAGGGAAGACGGATCGCTTGACCGCCAGAAACTCGGGCAAATCGTATTCCAAGATGCTGAAAAACGAAAAGAACTGGAGCGCATCATGCATCCGGCAATCCGGTCAATCATGCTGGAGCGTATGCATGAGGCGGAAAAGGAGCACCCCGACACGCTAGTCGTTGCCGATGTCCCCTTGTTGTATGAATCGGATATTGCTCACCTGTTCGACGAAGTGATGGTCGTTTACGCGCCCCGCCATGTTCAGCTGAAAAGGTTGATGGAGCGCAACGGCCTGAACGAAGAAGAAGCCAGGGCCCGTATCGAGGCGCAGATGGACATTGAACTGAAAAAAGCGAAAGCCGATATCGTCATTGACAATAGCGGCAGTCTTCAAGATACCGAGCAGCAAGTGGACCGATTCTGGAAAGACAGGGGTTTAAAAAGTCCATGAAATCGCGCAGAAAACTTACAGCGGCTGCCGCCCTGACCTGTCTGACGGTCTTTGTAGTTTGGCTCTTTACGGACGTTGATGGCATTGCCCGTTTTTTGTATCCGGTATCCTACGAGAAAGATATTTTGTTGAGCAGCCGAGAGCATGATGTAGATCCTCTCTTGGTCGCCGCGATCATTCGCGTCGAGAGCAATTTCAGCCCCGAGCGAGTGTCGGCGAAAAAAGCCGCCGGGCTGATGCAGATCATGCCACAAACGGCAGAATGGATCGTTGAGCGCGGCGGATATGCGCCGGAGGCGGTCGAACAATTGCACCAGCCTGACGTCGCGATTGAACTGGGGGTGTGGTACCTGCGGGAATTGAAACGGCAATTTGCGCCAGTATTGAAGGAGATGGAGACAAAAGACGCCGTTTCCTTGCTGGCGGCTGCATACAACGCAGGCCCCGGTACAGTAGCCAAATGGCTGAACGATCGTGTATGGGACGGACACTATGAAACAAGAGAGCATATCCCTTATGGGGAAACGAGACATTATGTACGCCGGGTATGGTATTATTATGAAAAATATAACGATATTTATGGTGAGGAATGGAAAGAAGCGTTGAACTGAAAAACAGTTCAACGAACGTTTTTCGTTCAACGCTTCCTATCTCATCGAACTATCCTAGAAAGAGGTTATTGATATTGTCCTTGTTGTCCAGCCAGTTGTTGCTCGGCGATTTGTACGAGGCGACGGGTAATGTGTCCTCCGATCGCACCCGTGTCCCGAGTGGCCATGTTTCCATAATAACCGTCTTGAGGGATGGCAATACCCAGTTCTTGTGCTACTTCATATTTCAGTTGATCCAAAGCAGCATTTGCTTGAGGAACAACGAGTACGTTGCTGGAACGGCTTTGTCCTTGTGCCATGATAGCTTCACCTCCTTGTAGGGTGGTAACTGTATTATGTGCAGATGATGTGGGATCATAACAGGAAACGTCAGCCATACGTGGCTGGGAAAGGAGAGATGCGGTGATGAAGTGTCCTTATTGTGATCATCTGGGGACGAGAGTGCTGGATTCGCGGCCTGCCAACGAATATCGCTCTGTGCGCAGAAGGCGGGAGTGCGACAATTGCCACAAACGGTTCACGACGTTTGAAATGGTGGAAGAAAGGCCGCTCATCGTTATCAAA
This sequence comes from uncultured Paenibacillaceae bacterium, assembly GCA_937925675.1. Classification (GTDB taxonomy): domain Bacteria; phylum Bacillota; class Bacilli; order Paenibacillales; family CALAME01; genus CALAME01. Next base: position 99,917 of record CALAME010000041.1, read on the forward strand.
AAGGATGGCAGCCGCGAACAGTTCAGCAGGGAGAAAATATTGAAAGGATTGATCCGGGCTTGCGAAAAAAGGCCGGTGTCGATCGAACGGCTGGAACAGATCGTTTCCGAAGTGGAGATGGCTTTGCGCAACAAAGTGCAATCCGAAGTGTACAGCCGGGATATCGGTGAACTGGTGATGGAGCAATTATATCCGGTCGATGAAGTGGCTTATGTCCGTTTCGCTTCGGTATATCGCCAGTTCAAAGATATCAATATGTTTATGAAGGAACTGAATAATTTGTTGAAAAAAGGCGAAAGCTCTGACTAAGAAGGCATGGATCCAACCTTTATATTCCCCCACCTTGCAGCGGATATGCACGTGTAATCTGCTGCTTCGATTTCCAGCAATTTTTGTTTCATCGTTAATCCGGCACGAAAGCCGGTCAATGTTCCGTCTTTGCCGATCACGCGGTGACATGGCACGGCAATCAGTACCGGATTTGCGCCAATGGCTCTGCCGACCGCACGTACAGCTTGGCGTTTACCGATTTTGCCAGCCACGTCGGAATACGATGCGGTTAAGCCATATGGAATCGTGAGCAACGCTTTCCACACGGATATTTGGAACGGGGTCCCGTGTAGGTCGAGGGAAAAGGTAAATTGCGTCCGTTTTCCAGCGAAGTAATCCTCATATTGAGCCATGTACGGTTGGAGATGTTCCTCGCTTCTTATGAGTTGACCATCAGAAAGTTGTCGGTTTGAAAAGTGACGGAATATCCATTTCCTGATGGCTTCTTCTGCTTCCTCTTCCGGAGTTTCCCGCTCATTGGTGAGGGTGTCAACACGGCACAGCCCAGTTTCGCTTGCAACCAAGTACATGTTCCAATGTTCAAATCGGAATAGTGACCAGTAAAAATGAGGGGAATCGTTTATCATGTTATACCCTTCTCTCTTTTTGCTCTTTTCCGTCTTATATTGATTACAATCGATTTGGAGTGGGAAATCAAGATTCCCCCTAATGGTTCACCGTTGCGTTATATTCCCGAATCCGCTCGGTGATCTGATCTGCCGCATCCTTTAACGCTTCTTCTGGACTTCTTGCGCCGTTAATGATCTCCTCCATCGCCGTCTCGACGATCTGCCGCGCTTCAGGAAATACTCCCATGACCGCACCTTGTGTGGCCGTGCTTTGCTTGGAGGCATGAAGCTGATCCACTGCCGTCTGGAACTGAGGGAACTTTTGCGTATTTTCTTTAACTTGTTCAAGATCATAGGCAGCCTTAGTAATCGGGAAGTATCCGGTATTGACATGCCAGTAGGCTTGTTGCTCCGGTTCTGCGAGGAATTTCATGAATTCCCAAGCGGCCTGCTGCTCGGCCTCCGGACGGTTGTTCATCATCCACAGGCTGGCACCGCCGATGATGACACCGCCATCTTGTGCGCCATCAAGCTTCGGCAAGAACCCGGTTCCTACTTCAAATTTGTCGCCGACCGCATCGACATAGCCGCGCAGACCTGCTGTCGAATCCAGCGTCATCGCCACCTGCCCTGCGACAAATGCGGCTTTCGTGTCCGATGTCTTCCGCCCTAGATTGAGAGCGATCCCTTCATCCACCATCCGCTTCCACCATTCCATCGTACGCACGCCGACTTCCCCGTCGACGAGTGAGGTTTCGGCCAGTGCAAAACGCCCATTTCCGTTATCCACATAATCGACTCCCGCATTGGCATGGAACTGTTCCATGAACCAACCGTACAGAGCGAAAGAGACACCGTACTTTCCATCCTTCGTCAAGGCACGCGCATAGGCTTCGACTTCTTCATACGTTTGCGGCGGGCGTTCCGGATCCAGCCCCGCTTCCCTGAACATATCTTTATTGTAGTAAAGGATCGGGTTTGATGAGTTGAACGGCATCGAGTACAGTTCGCCATCGAATGTATAGTAGTTCAAAATGTTCTCTTCCAGCTGAGACAGATCATAATTTTCCGCGTCGATGAATTTTTGGATCGGTTGAATCATCTGCGAATCGATCATGAAACGGCTGCCGATTTCGTACACTTGCACGATCGTGGGGCCGTCGTTCGAACCTAAACTTGCTTTCAGCTTGTTCAAACTTTCATCATACGATCCTTGATAGACAGCTTCAACGAAAACATCGTCATGTTGTTCGTTAAAATCCGCGACCATCTTTTCGATCGCTTGACCTGGTTCGCCCCCCATCGAATGCCAGAACACTACCTTGACCGGAGAATGATTCGTTTCGTTTGCGCCCGTTAACGGATCGCTGTTTCCAGAAGAGCCGCTGGCACCGCTACAGGCAGCTAATATGAGTAGCGATGCGATGGATACGATGTAGAGCATTTTTCTGATCATGACATTGTCCTCTCCTTTTTCTGATTGAAATTCTGATTGATATTTGGTCTCAGCCTTTGACCGCACCGGCTGTAATGCCTCTCACCAACTGCTTGAGTCCGATGATGAGAATCAGCAGCGAGGGTAAGAGGACCATGGACACACCGGCCAGCACGAGGTTCCATGACATGGACTCTTCCCACTGCAGCATGGTGATCCCGATCTGGACAGTGCGCATATGCTTGCTGTTGGTCACCAGGAGCGGCCATAAGTAGCTGTTCCATGTGTTCAAGAACGTGTAAACACCGAGTGTGGCGAGCGCTGGCCTTCCCAGAGGCAGCACGATTTGCAAATAGATTCGTGCATGCCCGCAGCCGTCGATTCTCGCTGCTTCGATCAATTCCGCCGGCAGCTGCATGAACAGCTGTCTTAGCAGGAATATGCCGAAGGCGGAAGCCAAAAATGGCACGATCAAACCGGGAAAAGAGTCCGTCCAGTTCAACGCCTTGATCGTCAAATAATTGGGTATCATCGTGACTTCCCAAGGAATCATCATCGTGGACAGACACACCGTAAAGAGAAGTGCTTTTCCTCTGAATTTCATGAAAGCAAAGGCATAGGCAGCCATGCTGCATGTGATGAGCTGTCCGATCGTCACTGCGCTCGCCATCACAAAGCTGTTGAGCAGAAAGCGCGGGATCGGTGCCAATTGAAGCGCAGTCCAAAAATTGCCCAAATAGAAGCTTTCAGGCAACAGCGGTGGCGGATAACGCCCTGCTTCTTCAGCGGTCATCAGACTGGCGATGAACGTATACAGCACGGGATAAAGGACAAGAAAGGCGACGATCGTAAGGAACATATACCGGAACCCGTTCAACGGATGGAGTTTCCTGCCCAGTGTATTCACTGATAATGCACCTTCTTCTCCACGACCCGAAATTGGATGTATGTAAGCAGCAGGATGCCCATGAACAAAATCAGGGCTTGTGCACTGGCTGTGCCGAATCGGTAATTGACGAAAGCTTCCTGATAGATTTGATACACGATTGTGCTGGTAGCGTTCATCGGACCGCCTTTCGTCAAGATGTGAAATTGCCCGAACGCCTGAAAGGAACCGATGATCGAGACGATGAAGATGAAAAAGAGCGAAGGTGAAATGAGCGGCAAGATCACCCTTCCGTATTTGCGAAGTGGTCCGGCCCCATCGATAGCCAGGCTGTCATAAATATCGTCTGACACGGCATTCAAACCGCCTAGTAGCACGATATAGACGAAACCGAGATTCATCCATACCGTCATGATCGAGACCGAAATCATGGCCAGCTTCGGATCCGACAGCCAGAATACGGGATCTATATTGAACCAGCTCAATACCCGGTTGAACATACCGATGCTCGGGTGGTACAGCTGCAGCCAGATCACGGCCGTTGTCCCGACGGACAGGGCAACCGGTAAGGAAAAGATGAAGCGAAACAGTTTCATGCCGGCCAGTGCTCGGTGGGTCAAGATCGCCAACAATAAAGCAAGCAAGATCGTTGTCGGTACGGTATACAGGATAAACTGGGCGGTCACAGCTAGGCCGTCATAAAAAGCAGAGGAAGTAAAGAGCTTCTTGTAATTTTCCAGACCGGTGAATTTCGAGATACGACCGAACGGATCGGTCAGATGCAAACTTAAATAAATCGATTGCACCGTCGGATAAAAGACGAAGAGGGTAAAAAGGATTAAAGTGGGGGCGAGAAACATATAGGCGATCAGTTCTTCTTTCGCCTTTTTGAAACGAAGCGCTAATTTTTTTCCGGACTTGGCATCGCCTATACTTTTGACTTTGCCAGCAAGTACAGCTTCTTGTCGAATATCCATTTGGCCGACACATCCTTTGTCCTTCTGTATAGGCCAAATGATAACTTCCATATGTTAGGAGAGTGTTAGGAGAGATTAAAAGAATGTAAATTTTTAGGCGCTCCGTTTCTAGATTGTGAACAAAAAAAGAGGCATGACCGATTTTCAGTCATGCCTCTTGCTTACATATGGAGCCAAGGGGGATCGAACCCCTGACCTCATCACTGCCAGCGATGCGCTCTCCCAGCTGAGCTATGGCCCCACCATTTTTTCATGCAGAAACAATAATAGCATATGAGAAGGGGCGTGTCAATATTTTTGTGTTCAAGGTTTTTGGGCATAAAAAAGCCACCTGAGATTAGCGCAGGTGGCTGTAGAGAGAGGAGTTGT